>NZ_QARE02000050.1 GCF_003052515.2 Pseudomonas sp. RIT409
ACGATGGCAAAGGCTGGGCGACCCAAGATCTACACGGAGGAAGACGAGAAGACCCTGGCGAAAATCGTCCAGGAAAATCCAACTGCCACCGCGCTTGAGATCCGTACGGAGTTTGCGCGCATCACGCAAAAAAAGATCAGCAAAAATGCTCTTTATGCGGCGCTTAATCGTCAAGGCATCAAGCTCGTTCCTAGCTACCAAGCGGTAACTATCGAGATGGCACCTCCTGCTTTAGCTCGATATGGCTACACAGACACACATCGCCACCAGGAGCCTGAACAGATTTATCCAAGCAGCTTGAGCCATGCTGAGTGGAAATTGGTGCAGGATATTTTCGAGAACCAAGGTGGTCGTGGATTTCCTCCAAAAGTGAGTCGACGCACCTTGGTGGACGCTTGTTGCTATGTAGTGCGTAGCGGTTGCCCGTGGCGGATGTTGCCAAGCCATTTTCCTCGTTGGCAGAACGTCTATCGCACCTTCAGGCGCTGGAGCGAGCAAGGTAAGTTTGAACAGATGCATGATCGCTTGCGTCGGCAGTGGCGTGAGCGAGAGGCGCGCTCAGCAGACCCTACTGCCGCGGTATTGGATTCGCAGTCGACCCGAGGATCAGCTCAGGGAGGAGCAACAGGGCTGGATGTCGGCAAAAAAGTAAAAGGACGCAAACGTCACCTGTTGGTCGATACGCTCGGACTACTTTTGGCCGTCGTCGTTACGGCAGCAAACGTCCAAGACCGTGACGGCGCATATCCGCTTGTAGCAGCAGGAATGTCCAAGTACCCCAGTCTCAATACCCTGTTTGTAGACAGTGCCTATGCGGGGCAATGCTCACAGATCGTCTCACAGCGCCATAGTGTTCGCGTTCAAGTCGTGAGGCATCCGGCCAACAAAAACGTGGGGCGCTGGGTGCGCCCGGAACAACCTGATCTGTTCACCGTAACCACCGACAGTCATGGCTTTTTACCACAACCTAAGCGTTGGGTAGTTGAGCGAACACATGCCTGGAATGATCGGGCGCGCAGACTCGCTGTTCACTATGATCGTCTGCCTGTGGTAGCTGAATCATGGG
>NZ_QARE02000051.1 GCF_003052515.2 Pseudomonas sp. RIT409
CCGCTCAACCCACTCCACGACACCTCCGCTCAGCCTGCACCCAAGTCGCGTTCGGCGGTGGCTCGGCTGTTTGTGTAGGGAAGATCAAGAGCGAAGAGCAGAGCGTCGTTTGGTTCAGGGTATAGGTTGATCGTGCCTCGCTTCGCTTCGCTTTTGCTTTTGCTTTTGGTGCGCGACAGTCCAGACACCGCGGACCGCGACTTGGGTGCAGGCCGAGTGGAGGCGTTGCGCAGTGGGTTGAGCGGCCGGGAGCCGCGAAAGCCGCGCGGCCATGGATGGCCGTCCGCGGCGGGCCCACGGAGCAGCGCCGGAAGGAGGGAACCCGGCGCAGCCGGGCCAAACCAGGAGCAAGCGGTTTCCCCCATTTGCCAAGACAAATGGGGCCGCTGTAAAAGCGGAACGGTGAATCGGAGTCACCCTCGCCGATGGATCAGCCCTCGGTTTCGGGACCCGTATGGCCTGGTTAAGGGCGCCGCTAAGATCGGGGGCAGATCCGTTGGCGTGTGGGCTGGGAGCTGGGGTTTCGCTCCTTACGAGCGACTCCATTTTGTCTTGGCAAAATG
>NZ_QARE02000052.1 GCF_003052515.2 Pseudomonas sp. RIT409
AGGGTCCCTTCCCTCCGGCGCCGCTCCGTGGGCACGCCGCGGACGGCCATCCATGGCCGCGCGACTCTCGCGGCTCCCGGCCGCTCAACCCACTCCACGACACCTCCGCTCAGCCTGCACCCAAGTCGCGTTCGGCGGTGGCTGGGCTGTTTGTGTAGGAAGATCAAAAGCGAAGAGCGATAAGCGAAAAGCGGAGCGTCGTTCGGTTCAGGGTAAGGGTTGATCGTGCTTTGCTTTGCTTTGCTTTGCTTTGCTTTGCTTTGCCTTTGGCTTTGGCTTTGGCTTTGGCTTTGGCTTTGCTTTTGGTGCGCGATAGTCCAGACACCACGGACCGCGACTTGGGTGCAGGCCGAGTGGAGGCGTTGCGCAGTGGGTTGAGCGGCCGGGAGCC
>NZ_QARE02000053.1 GCF_003052515.2 Pseudomonas sp. RIT409
CTGATTCACCGTTCCGCTTTTACAGCGGGTCACTTTCCTTTCGGGGAAAGTAACCAAAGCCATTTGCTCCTGGTTTGGCCCGGCTGCGCCGGGTTCCCTCCCTCCGGCGCTGCTCCGTGGGCACGCCGCGGACGGCCATCCATGGCCGCGCGGCTTTCGCGGCTCCCGGCCGCTCAACCCACTGCGCAACGCCTCCACTCGGCCTGCACCCAAGTCGCAGTCCGCGGTGTCTGGGCTGTCGCGCGCTAAAAGCAAAAGCAAAAGCAAAAGCAAAAGCAAAAGCAAAAGCAAAAGCAAAAGCAAAAGCAAAAGCAAAAGCAAAAGCAAAAGCAAAAGCAAAAGCAAAAGCAAAAGCAAGATCCACCATGCCCTGAAT
>NZ_QARE02000054.1 GCF_003052515.2 Pseudomonas sp. RIT409
CGAGAGCCGCGCGGCCATGGATGGCCGTCCGCGGCGGGCCCACGGAGCGGCGCCGGAGGGAAGGAACCCGGCGCAGCCGGGCCAAACCAGGAGCAAGCGGTTTTCCTCCATTTTGCCAAGACAAAATGGAGTCGCCCGTAAGGGGCGAAACCCCAGCTTCCAGCCTACGCGCCAACGGATCTGCCCCCGATTCCAGCCACGCCAGCTTCAGCAATCCAGTTGAGCCGTGTGTCCGGATGTCGGCGAGCTGATCCATTGGCGAGGGTGACGCAAACGACGCTCTGCTCTTGCTCTTGATCCTCCTACACAAACAGCCCAGTCACCGCCGAACGCGACTTGGGTGCAGGCTGAGCGGAGGTGTCGTGGAGTG
>NZ_QARE02000055.1 GCF_003052515.2 Pseudomonas sp. RIT409
CAAATGGGGGAAACCGCTTGCTCCTGGTTTGGCCCGGCTGCGCCGGGTTCCCTCCTTCCGGCGTTGCTCCGTGGGCACGCCGCGGACGGCCATCCATGGCCGCGCGGCTTTCGCGGCTCCCGGCCGCTCAACCCACTGCGCAACGCCTCCACTCGGCCTGCACCCAAGTCGCGGTCCGCGGTGTCTGGACTGTCGCGCACTAAAAGCAAAGCAAAGCAAAGCACGATCAACCCATGCCCTGAACCAAACGACGCTCCGCTTTTCGCTCTTCGCTTTTCGCTTTTGATCTTCCCTACACAAACAGCCCAGCCACCGCCGAACGCGACTTGGGTGCAGGC
>NZ_QARE02000056.1 GCF_003052515.2 Pseudomonas sp. RIT409
AGCCGCGCGGCCATGGATGGCCGTCCGCGGCGTGCCCACGGAGCGGCGCCGGAGGGAAGGAACCTTGACGCAGTCAGGGCCAAACCAGGAGCAAGCGGTTTTCCTCCATTTTGCCAAGACAAAATGGAGTCGCTCGTAAGGAGCGAAATCTGGGTCCCAGTCCACGCGCAAACGGATCTGCCCCCGATCTCAGCGGCGCCCATAACCAGGCTATACGGGTCCCGAAAACGAGAGCTGATCCATTGGCGAGGGTGACGCCGATTCACTGTTCCGCTTTTACAGCGGCCCCATTTGTCTTGGTGTATAGACCGGAGACATGGTGG
>NZ_QARE02000057.1 GCF_003052515.2 Pseudomonas sp. RIT409
CCGCTCAGCCTGCACCCAAGTCGCGTTCGGCGGTGGCTGGGCTGTTTGTGTAGGGAAGATCAAGAGCGAATGGTTCAGGGTATAGGTTGATCGTGCCTCGCCTCGCCTCGCTTTTGCTTTTGGTGCGCGATAGTCCAGACACCGCGGACCGCGACTTGGGTGTCGGCCGAGTGGAGGCGTTGCGCAGTGGGTTGAGCGGCCGGGAGCCGCGAAAGCCGCGCGGCCATGGATGGCCGTCCGCGGCGTGCCCCCGGAGCAGCGCCGGAAGGAGGGAACCCGGCGCAGCCGGGCCAAACCAGGAGCAAGCGGTTTCC
>NZ_QARE02000006.1 GCF_003052515.2 Pseudomonas sp. RIT409
GGAGGATTTTATAAGGAAGCTAAGGATAGAGTTAGAAAGCCAAAAACACTCTGCCAGCGAAGCAACGAAAATGGCCAAAACATTGGCAAAAGAAAAAATGGCCGTACTTGCCGCGCTGCACAATCCAGACCTTTTCGCAGGAGGCAAAGATACGATTGCGGACTTCGGTGACCGCCGGGTAAATTCCAGTATAGGATCGCAGTGGCGTGGAAGGATCCTAGGCTTGGATGAAGCAGTTAGAAGATTGAAGAGCGCCGGAGCAAGCACGACCAAAATAAATGCAAGATTGGTACGATGTCAGTAGGAAAATATAATGGACGAAGATTTTAAGTTATTCATTGACGAATTTGGGCCACCCTCCGAGAAGAGGGAAGTGCCAGCCTCATCAATAGATAGATACAGAGGAAAATTACCTGGACAGCTGCTTGCGTATTGGGTGGAACATGGGTGGAGCAGCTACGCACGCGGTCTTTTCTGGACTGTTAACCCCTACGAATATGAAGGCATTATTAAGGAATGGCTGGAGTGCTCAGGGATTCCAAACGCCTCGAGCTATAACGTCATCGCAAGAAGCGCGTTCGGTGATCTCTACCTCTGGAAAAACAGTGCGTCGGAATTGATTAAAATTGACTCCGTTTACTCTCGCTACTCGCACGACATTTTAGACCCAACCAAGGGAAGAATCGATCTCGCCGTTCGCGTCTTTTTCGCTTCTGTGACCTATGCGAGTAACGATTTGGATGGCCTCTTTAAAAAAGCACTTCAAAAGCTAGGGCCGCTGAAATCCGACGAGATGTACGGCTTCGTCCCGGCCCTCGCACTAGGAGGGCCGAGCGATCTGGAACACCTGGAAAAAGTAAAAACCATCGAGCATCTAACGTTCTTGTCTCAGCTCACCCCCCTCACCGACTGGGGATTTCCAGACATTTGAAGACTTGGTGGCTGGTGGGTACGCAGCCATCAGCGGTATACACAGTCACGGGTAATAAGCTGGCGCATGGGGCTTGGGTGCAGGACAACGGCCCGAATAACTTCACCGTGAATGCAGAGCGAGTCGAAATAAAAATCAATGCACGTTTGGAGGGATGCAAATGAGCGAATGGATGGAAGAGTACTTCGAAATTTTCACGGAAAAAGTGGGTGATGCATGCTTCAGGAGGGAAGTGCCAACATCATCGCTCGACAAATACAAAAATATCCTTCCTTCGCGGCTGCTTACACATTGGAAAAATTATGGCTGGGCGGGCTATGGAGATGGAATCTTTTGGACAGTCAATCCGGAAGAATATGAGGGTATCGTTCATTCTTGGTTACTGGGGTCGAAGATTGCAGAGGCCAGTACTTTCCATCTCATCGCAAGAAGTGCATTTGGAGATCTTTATCTCTGGCAGGAGAAGACATGCAGCTACATAAAAATATGCTCGGTTTACTCCCGATACAGCATGTTAGAAAAAAACGCGTCTTCACTTAGAGAAGCAGACATCCTCATTATGTCATTTTTTGTGGCATCCGCCCGTGAACATAATGATTTCGATAGTCTTTTCGAGAAGGCACTGAGCAAGCTGGGCCCATTGCAACCTGAAGAAATGTACGGATTCGTCCCGGCCCTCGCACTAGGAGGGCCGAGCGATCTAGAACACCTGCAAAAAGTCAAGACAGTTGAGCACTTAACGTTCTTGTATCAACTCGATCCCCTGACTGACTGGGGATTCCCGGACATTTGAATGCTAAATATCAAGAATACATCATGGACGAACACTACAACGTTTTCACTGAAGAATTTGGACTTGGATTCAACCGTCGAGAGGCTCCAGACTCTACCCTTACACGCTATGCAAGCAGACTTCCCAGCCAGCTTCTGGAGTATTGGGAAAAGTACGGATGGTGTGGGTACGTAGACGGACTATTTTGGACCGTTGATCCTCAGGAATATGAAAACCTGGTAGACGCCTGGGTTTCGGCAATTCCCGAACTTGCACACGAGAAGCTGCACGTGATAGCTCGAAGCGCGTTTGGGGATCTTTATCTATGGGGAGAGAAGAAGGGGCACTGCCTAACTGTATTCAGCCTTACTGCTCGCTATTCATTGCGGACTTCCAAGCTGATTGGTGTACACATGGATCTCGGGGTGCAAGCTTTCTTTTCTTTCGTGAAAAAGAATCACCATGACTTCTGCGACATTTTCTACCCTCTTTTGGCTAAGCTCGGAAAATTGAAAACCGACGAAATGTACGGGCTTGTGCCAGCGCTAGCTCTAGGCGGTTCGACAAGCCTGGAGAATTTTGAGAAGTTAAAAACGATCGAACACCTTACGTTTCTATCCCAACTCATGCCGCTCATGCCTTGGGCGTTTTCTGGTATTGAAATCAATTGAGCGCGCGGTGTGAAGGCCGAATAGACACGTTCGAGGAAACTTTAAAACGTCCACGAAGCAGATCGCCACGCAACAAAAACCAATGCAAGCCTGGAAATTTCACATAGGCGCACTATGAACGAGTACTTTTCGTATTTTTTGAACAACATGGGACCTGACATCCATCGGCGTGAAGCACCCGCGACATCTATCGAATGCTACAGAGGCGATCTGCCCGATCTGCTGCTTGAATTCTGGGGAGAGAACGGCTGGAGCGGTTATGGCGACGGCATTTTCTGGACGGTCAACCCGGCCGATTACGATGCAACTGTAAGGACGTGGCTGGAGGCATCAGGCATTCAGGATGCTGACACTTATCATGTCGTGGCTCGCAGTGCATTTGGCGACCTCTATCTATGGCAAAGCCGTACAGGAAGCACTTTAAATATCGATTCTGTATACGCGCGCTATTCGCTGAGCGCGCGCCCGCTCATGTCAAAAGCTGAAGCGAATCACCATGTCGAAGTTTTTTTCATGAATAAAGATCGCGATACAGATGATTTCGATGATCTTTTCACTGCAGCGCTGAAAAAACTCGGTCGTTTGGAACCCGATGAGATGTACGGTTTCGTCCCTGCCCTCGTACTAGGAGGGCCGAGCGATCCAGACCACCTGCAAAAAGTCAAAATTGTCGAACACTTGACCTTTCTTTCTCAGCTATCGCCTTTGAGAGACTGGGGCTTCCCGAATCTGGATTCGCTTTGACGGTGTAGCGCCTCTGTACAGCTAGAGGCGCTCCGTTCTTCTTTTCAATTCATTATGTCTTAGCCGCGCAATGCTTCAGCTGGGCGAAATATCGGGCTGCGGGTGGCCTTGGATGTGCGACAACACCCAGTGCAACGCACCTGCCACCACCAGCGCTGGCAGTGTCGCACCGACATCTGGATAAAGATTAGCCAGCATATGGTAGGTGGCGATGCCGCCAAGCCATGCCAGCAATGTCATCCCCCGCAAACCCACAGTTGCCGCCCCCTCGCGGCGGCGACGCAGGATGAAATGATCCACCAGCACGACGCCGAACAGTGGCGCGAATACCGAACCGATCAGCAGCAGAAAGTTCTGGTACTGCGCCAGGGGCGCGAAACAGGCGATGAGCGTGCAGATGACGCCGATGACCAGCGCCAGATGCTCGACCTTGGTCTTTAACAGAATCCCGCTGGAGACCGCCGCCGAGTGGATATCGGCGAAAGCGTTTTCTGACTCGTCGAGCAGAATCAGTAGCAACGGAATGCCCATCCCTGCCCCGGCCAGCGCCAGCAACAACGCATTGGCTTCGCCGCTCGGCGCGAACGCCAGCGTGTAGGCGACGCCCAAGGTCATCAACCAGAAATTGCCGATGAAAAAGCCCAGCACGGTGCCACCGAACACACCGGTCGCACCTTTGCCGAACCGGGAGTAATCCGCAATCAGTGGCAGCCACGACAGCGGCATGGCAATGGCGATGTCAAAACCCACCGCAAACGGCATCGAACCATCCCCGGCGCGCGCCCACAGCGCGGCCAGATCGGCCTTGGCGAAGAGGTTCCAGGTCAGCCATGCGCACGCGGCCAGCAGCAGCCAAATGCCCCACTTGCGCAAGATCTGGCGCACGAAAGCCAGCGGACCGCTGACGGCGAGTAAGGTGGCCAGCCCACCAAACAACAGCGTCCAGAGCAACGGGCTCGTCCAAATGCTGCCTTCAGCGAACGCCCCGGCAGCCAGCAAACTGGCCGCATCGCGCATGACGATGATTTCGAACGAACCCCAGCCCACCAATTGCAGCAGGTTGAGGATCGCCGGCACTGTCGCGCCTTTGGTCCCGAGGCTCAGCTTGAGCGCAGCCATGGCTGACAGGCCCGTATCGCTGCCGATCACGCCAACCGCCGCGAGCAGCAAGACCCCAATCAAGGTGCCGAGAACAATCGCCAGCATCGAAGCTGACATGCCCAGCCCCGGCGCGAGCAATGCGCCGGTTTGCAGGACCATCAGGCCGATGCCGAGGGAGAACCACAGGGAAAACAGATCGCGCCCGCCGAAGACCCGCTTGGCGGCAGGAACGGGGATGTCGGGGGAGTAGGTGCCGGGTGTGTTCACAGTGTGTGATCTCAGAGGAGCATTGTTATTGGGTTTGGTGATCATTCCCACGCTCCGCGTGGGAATGCTGCCCCGGACGCTCCGCATCCCATTTGACGCAGAGCGTCAGCCAGGGCGTTACCACGCGGAGCGTGGGAACGATCAAGATCTTCTGGTTGGCCGCGTATTCGCGAACTTCCTGAGTGAACTTGATCGAGCAGAATTTGGGGCCGCACATCGAGCAGAAATGCGCCACCTTGGTGATCGTTCCCACGCTCCGCGTGGGAATGCCGCCCCGGACGCTCCGCGTCCCATTTGACGCAGAGCGTCAGCCAGGGCGTTACCACGCGGAGCGTGGGAACGATCAATCAAGATCGGTCAGACCTTTTTATAAAGCTGGCTACCTTCCTGCTTGAACCGTTCAGCCTGTTCACGCATGCCTTCGGCTACCGAAACGTCCACCGCCTCGATCTTCTGGTTGGCCGCGTATTCGCGGACTTCCTGAGTGATCTTCATCGAGCAGAATTTGGGGCCGCACATCGAGCAGAAATGCGCCACCTTGGCGGAATCCTTCGGCAGGGTTTCGTCGTGATACGAGCGTGCCGTGTCCGGATCCAGCCCAAGGTTGAACTGATCTTCCCAGCGGAATTCGAAGCGAGCCTTGCTTAGTGCGTTGTCGCGAATCTGTGCACCGGGGTGGCCTTTGGCGAGGTCGGCCGCGTGCGCGGCGATCTTGTAGGTAATGATCCCGGTCTTGACGTCGTCCTTGTTTGGCAGCCCCAAATGCTCTTTCGGGGTGACGTAGCAGAGCATGGCGCAGCCGAACCAGCCAATCATCGCCGCCCCGATGCCGGAAGTGATGTGGTCGTAGCCTGGAGCGATGTCGGTGGTCAGCGGGCCGAGGGTATAGAACGGCGCTTCGTCGCAGCATTCCAACTGCTTGTCCATGTTCTCCTTGATCAATTGCATCGGCACATGGCCGGGGCCTTCGATCATGCATTGCACATCGTGCTTCCAGGCAATCTTCGTCAACTCGCCGAGGGTTTCCAATTCGCCGAATTGCGCTTCGTCGTTGGCATCGGCAATCGAGCCGGGGCGCAAGCCATCGCCCAGCGAGAAGCTGACGTCGTAGGCCTTCATGATTTCGCAGATCTCATCGAAATGCGTGTAGAGGAAGTTTTCCTTGTGGTGCGCCAGGCACCATTTGGCCATGATCGAGCCGCCGCGGGAGACGATCCCGGTCACGCGTTTGGCCGTCAGCGGCACGTAGCGCAGCAGCACGCCAGCATGAATGGTGAAATAGTCGACGCCCTGCTCGGCCTGCTCGATCAGCGTGTCGCGGAACAGCTCCCACGTCAGGTCTTCTGCGACACCGTTGACCTTTTCCAACGCCTGGTAGATCGGCACGGTGCCGATCGGGACTGGCGAGTTGCGAATGATCCACTCGCGGGTTTCATGAATGTGTTTGCCGGTGGACAAGTCCATCACGGTGTCCGAACCCCAGCGAATGCCCCACGTCAGCTTCGCCACTTCTTCTTCGATGGACGAGCCCAGGGCGCTGTTGCCGATGTTGCCGTTGATCTTCACCAGGAAGTTACGGCCAATGATCATGGGTTCCAATTCGACATGGTTGATGTTCGCGGGAATGATCGCGCGGCCTCGGGCGATCTCTTCGCGCACGAATTCGGCGGTGATCTCTTTCGGGATGCTTGCGCCAAAACTGTGCCCCGCGTGCTGCTGTTTCAACAGGCCGGCAGCCCGCGCCTCTTGCAGCTTCATGTTTTCGCGGATGGCGACGTATTCCATTTCAGCCGTGATGATGCCTTGACGCGCGTAGTGCATCTGGCTGACGTTGGCACCCGCCTTGGCACGACGGGGGTTGCGCACGTGGGCGAAGCGCAGCTTGGTCAGCTCGGCATCCGCCAGACGCTGTTGGCCGAATTCCGAACTCAGGCCGGCGAGGCGCTCGGTGTCGCCGCGATCGTCGATCCAGGCCGAGCGGACATCGGCCAGGCCTTTGCGCACGTCGATGACCACATCCGGGTCGGTGTAAGGACCTGAGGTGTCGTAGACGCACACCGGCGCGTTGATCTCACCGCCGAAATCGGTGGGCGTGATGTCCAGGCTGATTTCGCGCATGGGCACGCGGATGTCCGGACGCGAGCCCTGAACGTAGATTTTCTGCGAACGGGGGAACGGCTGAACCGACCCCGAATCGACTTGGGCGGACTCACTCAGATTGGCGCTTTTTAGTGTTGTACTCATCACGGGCTCTCCTGACATCATCCTGCAGCGGATGGAATTGTCGGAGCTTGAGCCTGATTGGAACGGACGGAGGCACCCTGAGAAGACGGATGCTGAGAGTCGAACGACGAGGACTGTTCAAAATATGAACAAAGACACCCCGGACGACACTCAAGAGGACTCGCCGGGAGACGAGAAATCTTGTTCCCTACGCAGGCGCTAACCTGATCAGGTTCAACGGGATCCGGATTATCCGATCTCAGCCTCATAGCAAGGCACCCCGACAAGAACGGCGTCAGTCTAGACGCGACAGCCGATAAACGCCAAGCAGGGAATTCAAACGCTCGTTAAATGGCGGTTCTGTCCGATTGTTGTAGCGATCCGACGGAACTACACTCGCTACGCGACGCCAAAGCCGTCGGTGTAAATGTTGGCGAAACCATTACCAGGGACTGTCTATGCTGCGCAAAATCTCATTGGCCATTGCCGTGTCATGTGCCTCGAACGCAATGGCGGGTGCAGCGGACTTGCCTCTACCGACCAGAACCGGACTGGTCAGCGTGTACCAGGAAGCTGTCAACAACAACGCGGACCTGGCCGCCGCCCGTGCCAGCTATGACGCGCAAAAGGAAATCGTGCCTCAGGCCCGTGCCGGTCTGCTGCCCAACCTCTCCGGCGGGGCCGACATCAACAGCACGCGGACCAAGATCGACGAACCGTCTGCCGTTATCAACCGCAGCGGCACCGTGTACCGCGCCACCTTGAGCCAGCCGATCTTCCGCGCAGATCGCTGGTTTCAGCTCAAGGCGGCCAAGGACGTCAGTGAACAGGCTTTGTTGCAACTCTCGGCGACCGAACAAAACCTGATTCTGCAGAGCGCGGAAGATTACTTCTCGGTGCTGCGTGCTCAAGACAACCTGGCCTCGACCAAAGCCGAGGAAGCGGCCTTCAAACGTCAGCTCGATCAAGCCAACGAACGCTTTGACGTGGGCCTGTCCGACAAGACCGACGTGCTGCAAGCCCAGGCCAGCTACGACACGGCCCGCGCTGCGCGGATCGTCGCCAAACGCCAAGTGGATGATGCCTTCCAGGCCTTGGTCACGTTGACCAATCGCGAGTACAACTCCATCGAGGGCATCGTGCACACCTTGCCGGTGCTGGCGCCCTCCCCCAACGACGCGAAGTCCTGGGTCGATACCGCCTCGCAGCAGAACCTCAATCTGCTGGCCAGCAATTACGCTGTCAGTGCTGCCGAAGAGACACTGCGCCAGCGCAAGGCCGGCCACGCGCCGACCGTCGACGCTGTCGCCCAGTATCAGAAGGGCGATAACGACCCGCTGGGCTTCACCAACCCGAACTACACCGGGCAGGACTTCCATGGCAGCGTTGAACAGCGCTCCATCGGCCTGCAGGTGAACATTCCGATCTACAGTGGCGGCCTGACCAGCTCGCAAGTGCGCGAGGCGTACGCTCGTCTCGGCCAGACCGAACAACAGCGTGAAGGTTTGCGCCGCCAGGTGGTGGAAAATACCCGCAACCTGCACCGAGCCGTGAACACCGACGTCGAGCAGGTGCAGGCGCGCAAGCAGTCGATCATCTCCAACCAGAGTGCGCTGGAAGCCACGGAAATCGGCTATCAGGTCGGTACGCGCAACATCGTCGACGTGCTCGACGCGCAGCGCCAGCTTTATGCGTCAGTGCGTGATTACAACAACACCCGCTACGACTACATCCTCGATAACCTGCGCTTGAAGCAGGCAGCGGGGACGTTGAGCCCGGGAGACCTTCAGGACCTGGCGCGCTATCTGAAGTCCGATTACAACCCGGACAAGGACTTCCTGCCCCCGGACCTGGCGAAAGAGGCGGCGAAGAATTTCGAGCGGCCCTCAGGGCGTTGACATTCGAACCGATCGTCAGCGCAGCAGGCCGCCGATGCCGTCCAGCAGCTTGCTCAACGCCCCGTGATTGGCCTTGATCACCGCCAACCCGGCATCCGCCATCGCCTTCGCTTGGTCGGGCTGCTCGATCAAACCCTGCACCGCCGCTGCCAGGCCCACCGCGTCGCTCGCCTCCTTCAAAGCCCCCGCATTGCGCAGCAACGCGGCGATTTCAAGAAAGTTGAACAGGTGCGGACCGCTCAGGACAGGCTTGTCCAGCGCAGCAGGCTCCAGGAGATTGTGCCCACCGTTAGGCACCAGACTTCCACCCACGAAGGCGATGTCAGCCAGTGCGTAGAGAAACAGCAATTCGCCCATGGTGTCACCGACCAGCACCGCTGTCTCGCGGGTGACCGGCTCACCGGAGGATCGACGCACGCCGGTAAAGCCTTGCTGGCGGACCAATTCATACACGCTGTCGAAGCGTTCGGGATGGCGCGGCACCAGTATCAGCAGCGCGTCTGGATGATGCGCCAATACTTGGCGATGGGCGGACAAGACCACCTCATCCTCACCGGCGTGGGTACTCGCAGCAATCCAGACGGGGCGATCGAGGGTCTGCCAATCGGCGCGTTGCCGGGCGGCGCGGCTGAGCAATTGCGGGTCAATGGTGAGATCGAATTTGATCGAACCCGTGACCTGCACGCATTCCGGATGTGCGCCCAGGTCGCGAAAACGCTGCGCCTCGGTTTCGGTTTGCACGGCGATCAGGCTCATTTCTGCCAGCATGGGCCGTGTGAGCCGCGCGAACTTTGCGTAACCCCGTGCTGAGCGCTCCGATAGACGCGCATTGGCCAACACGGTGGGAATGCCGCGCTTGGCGCATTGATGAATGTGATTGGGCCACAGCTCGGTCTCCATGATCACCCCGATCTTTGGCCGTACGTGATCGAGAAATCGGGCGGCCGCCCAGGGAAAATCATAGGGCAGATAGCAGTGCTGCACTCGGGGTTCGTTGGCGAACATCGAGCGGATGCGTTCCGAGCCTGTGGGTGTCATGCAGGTAATGGTCAGCGGCAGGTGTGGATAACGCGCCAGAAGCGCGCGCACCATCGGTGCCGCCGCGATGCTTTCGCCCACCGAGACGGCGTGAACCCAGATGCCGCCCTGCTGCATCATTGGAAGTCCGCGGGCGAAACGCTCGCCGATACGCTGCGCGTAAGCGGGCGCTTTGCGGGCTCGAAGCCACAGACGCAAGGCAATCAGCGGCAGCCCAAGATGAAACAGCAGTGTGTAGAGCGTTCTATTCATGGGCGCGGAGTCTATCAGCCAATGGCCTTCAGGTGATGGGTGAAACATTCGGCCAGCCATTGAGCAGCAGGCCCCAATGGCTCATCGCGGCGCCAGACCATTTCGACCACCAACGCCGGAGGTGTCCATTCGCTGCTCAACTCGATCATCTGATTCTGATACGCCGGGTACTGAACGACATGGCGCGGCAACCAGGCCCAGCCCAGTCCACGCATCAGCAATTCGGCCATGACGTAGAAGCTGTCAGCGCGCCATATCTGCGGGCTGACCGGCTCCCCGCCAGGGTAACCACTCTGCTGAGGGGCGATGAGCAATTGACGGTGCCGGGCAAGTTGCTGGCGAGTGACCATCGGCTCGTGGGCCAGGGGGTGATTGGTGGCGCACACCGTGACCATTTCCACGCTGCCCAGCACCCGACGCTCGAGCGCATCCGGCATCTGTTCATGATGGAACAGTAGACCGAGGTCAGCGCGACGCTCCACCAGTTTGCGGGCCACATCCCCTTGGGCACCGCTGGCCAGTTGCACCTCGACGCTGGGGAATCGCTGGTCCAATTTGTCCAGACTATCGAGCACTGGCTGATAGGGCATCGCCTCGTCGTGAGCCAGGCGCAGACGCGCCTCCTGCCCACGCATCAGCGCCAACGCCCGGCCTTCCAGCCGATCACACTGGCGCAATAATTCCCGCGCTTCTTCCAGCAGGGCGCTGCCCGCCTCGGTCAATCGGGGCTGACGGCCGCTGCTCCGGTCAAACAAGCTGACGCCCAAATCGGTTTCCAGCAGGGCAATCGCACTGCTGACCGCTGACTGGGCGCGCTTCGCATCACGCGCTACGGCCGAGAACGAGCGTTGCTCGGCTACGCCGACGAACAACCGGATCTGCTCCAGACTCCATTGCATGTCGCTCAACCTATCGATTCGGGAGATAGGTAATGACTTTACCCCATCTATACAGCCTCTAAAATCCTCAGCCATCGAAGGGTGTATTTGCCAAGAGGATTTTCACCATGTCCGCCTATTACCTGCTCGCGATTGCCATTTGTGCAGAAGTCATCGGGACCGTTTCCATGAAAGCCGTCAAGGGGCTGAGCACCCCTCTGCCCTTGCTGCTGGTCATTGTGGGCTATGCGACGGCGTTCTGGATGCTGACGCTGGTGGTGCGCACGATTCCAGTGGGCGTGGCTTACGCGGTCTGGGCAGGCATGGGCATTGTGATGGTGAGCATTGCCGCGCTGATCATCTACGGCCAGAAGCTCGACCTGCCAGCGATTGGGGGCATGGCGATGATTGTGGCTGGCGTGGTGGTGATTCAGTTGTTCTCGAAAACGGCCGGCCATTGAGGCAATCGTTTAAAAGCGGCCCAGAAAAGCAGCATAATGGCGCGATTCGTTTCGCCATTTGAGGTTTCCATGCCATCTGCTATCTCCACTGACGTCCTGATTGTCGGCGCAGGCGTTGCCGGTCTCTGGCTCAACGCGCGCTTGCGTCGACAGGGCTTTTCGACAGTGGTCGTGGAGCGCGACAGCCTGGGTGGCGGGCAGACCGTCAAGTCGCAAGGCATCATCCATGGGGGGGCCAAGTACGCGCTGCACGGCGCGTTGTCCGGCGCTTCCGAGGCCATCGCCGACATGCCCCGTCGCTGGCGCGACGCGCTCTCGGGAAAGGGTGAACTGGATCTCTCCGGTGTGCGGCTGCTTTCCGAAGCCCATTATCTCTGGTCGCCAGGGACGCTGGCGGGCAACCTCACCAGCTTCTTCGCCAGCAAGGCCGTGCGCGGTCGCGTCGATCAGGTCAAGGGCGCGGAACTGCCCCCTGCCCTGCAAGACCCGCGCTTCAAAGGCAAGGTTTACCGTCTTGCGGAACTGGTGATCGACGTTCCGAGCCTGATCGAGAATCTGGCAGCCCTGGCTGGCGACAGCCTATTGGCAGGCGAGAAGATCGAGCCGCTGCTCGATGAAGGGGAAGTGGTCGGGCTGCGGGTCGACGGCCGAGATATTCATGCCCAGCGCGTGGTGCTGAGCGCGGGCGGCGGAACGGACGACCTGCTGAGAATGCTGAACGTCGACCAGCCCGCGATGCAGCGTCGTCCGCTGCACATGGTCATGGTCAAAGGGCCGACACTCAAGCCACTCTACGCGCATTGCCTGGGGGGCGGCCCCAAGCCACGCATCACCGTGACCACGCACCCTGCGGCGAATGGCGAGTGGGTCTGGTACCTCGGCGGCGACCTTTCCGAGGCCGATGGCGTGGCCCGTGAACCGGCTGAACAGATCGCCACGGCAAAAAAGGAACTCGCCCAATTGCTGCCATGGGTCGACCTGAGCCAGGCGCAGTTCGCCACACTGCGTGTCGACCGAGCCGAGCCTATGCAATCCGGCCTCGTGCGCCCCGACAACGCTTTTCTCGATGTCCAGGGCCGTCTGATGGTGGGTTGGCCAACCAAGCTGGCCTTGGCCCCGGACTTCGCCGACCGAGTCCTGGCTTCGCTGTCCCGCGATGCCATTCATCCGATACCACAGCCGAAATACCCCGACCTGCCCAAGCCGCCTTTGGCTAAACCGGTATGGGATGTATTGCTGCCATGAAGACCCTGCATGATTGGCACCGCCCACTGGGCAATCTGGGCCTCGACGTTTCGCCGCTTGGCTTGGGCACCGTCAAGCTGGGCCGCGATCAGGGCGTCAAATACCCCAGCGGCTTCACCATCCCTGATGACGACGAAGCACGCAGGCTACTCAAGCTCGCGCGTGATCTGGGCATCAACCTGATCGACACGGCCCCCGCCTATGGCCGTAGCGAAGAGCGCCTGGGACCACTGCTGCGTGGCCAACGCCATGACTGGGTCATCGTGAGCAAGGTCGGTGAGGAATTCGAAGCCGGCCAGTCACGCCATGACTTCAGCGCCGCGCACACACGGATGTCGGTCGAGCGCAGCCTGAAGCGTCTGGAAACAGACTTCATTGATCTGGTGCTGGTCCACTCGGACGGTAATGACCTGCACGTACTCAACGATTGCGAGGTGTACCAGACCCTGGCCGATCTCAAACGCGAAGGCAAGATTCGCGGCATGGGCTTCTCCGGCAAAACCGTAGAAGGTGGGCTGCTGGCCCTGCGACACGGTGATTGCGCCATGGTCACCTACAACCTCAATGAACAAGCAGAAAAGCCGGTGCTCGATTACGCCGCCGCGCACGGCAAAGGCATTTTGATCAAGAAGGCGTTGGCCAGCGGGCACGCCTGCCTGAGTTCCGGCGTCGACCCCGTGCAGGCCAGCTTTGAATTGCTGTTCGAGCATCCTGGCGTGACCGGTGCTATCGTCGGAACGATCAATCCATTGCACCTGTCCCACAACGTGGCCACTGCCGCTGCCGTGCTAGACCATCAGTACCGTCAACGGCGCTGACTGCCGCGGCCGACCCCAACGCAAGAAGGAGCCGATATGCCGCGAACGCTGATCCGCAAGAACCCGAGCAATTTCAAAACCCTGCCACTGTTCGTCGAAGCTACACCCGAAGGCCTGAGCTACCAGAGTGTCGGGATGCCGCTCAATTTTTCCCAGACCCTGCAACGTCGTCGCAACATCGAAGTGGACAACAGCGAACGCTTTTCCACCGAACTGGCCAATCTGGGGGTCTCGGTTCGCCTCACCCTCACCTGGCAGAACCGCGACTACTGGGTGTTGGTCCGGCAACGGCGGCAGGACCGCGGCGATGTGGTGCTGAAGCTGATCTCCGGCTACGTGCCGGCACATGAGCTCAACCTGCCGCTGCTGACCGCCATTCAGGAGGTCGCCGAAGAATGCCTGATCGAAACGCCACAGGGGTGGCTCAGCGGCCGCTTCAATGACACGTGGCTGCCGACACCCTACGCGTCAGCGTTGCATTACCGCGAGGCGATGCCCTTTCGCTTGAGCCCGCTTTCAGGGGCGGCGCGCCCGGTGCGTTGCGGCAGCATGAACCTGATCGAGCGACCTCGCGCCTACGTCCATCTGCCGACGGCATCGTTGCAATTGATCTATGACCTGCGCCTTGAGGTGCCGAAGGAAGCCCGTCCCTTGAGTCTGTTCCACGTCGACGAGGCGCTGGAGAAAGATGAACTGGTGGCACGCCTCAACCGCAGCAAGCCTGACCTGTATCTCATGCCTTTGGCAAATGGCAAACCGCTGCCCGAACTCTACACCTTGAAAAACGACAAGTTGTCTCCTGCGGGCACGCGCGGTTTGTACCTGGCCGAAAGTTTTGCAGCCCAGGATGGCTGGGTGGTGCGGGACGAGCGAATTCGTTGGAAAGACTGGCTGGTGCAGCAAGGGCTGGTGCCGCCTAAGGCGAAGAAGGCAGGGATCAAGCGGCGATTGAAAGTGGGTGCCAAACAACTGCTGCGCATGGCGCGGCACAAGTTGCACAAGTCCTAGTGGAGAGAAGAGCGCTCATGAGGGTGTTGAGCCTGACTGCCACCGCTTGCCGACAAGCGCTCCTACAGGCGCTTGTCGAGCGGGTGGAGCGATCACTCACTGGCCGCGAATTTTCTCGACGATGGCCGTGGTGGAGCTGTTTTCAACCAACCCGAGCACACGCACTTCGCCCCCATAGGCTTGCACGATCTGCGCCCCGACCACTTGGTCCACGGTGTAATCCCCGCCCTTCACCAACACGTCAGGTTTGACGTGACTCAGCAGGTTCTCCGGGGTGCCTTCCGAAAAGCTGATGACCCAGTCCACGGCGCCCAGGCCGGCCAGCACGGCCATGCGACGGTCGACGCTGTTGATTGGGCGGCCGGGGCCTTTGAGGCGACTGACCGAGGCGTCGTCGTTCACCGCAACGATCAGGCGATCCCCTTGGGCGCTGGCCTGCTCCAGATAGGTCACATGGCCGGCATGCAGGATGTCGAAGCAGCCGTTGGTGAAGACGATTTTTTCGTTGTGCGCCCGGGCGTCCTCGATCGCCAGCAGCAACTGATCAAGGCTCAGCACCCCTCGCTCGGAACCCTCGGCACGCTGAATGGCACGGCGCAACTCGGGGGCGCTGATCGCCGCGGTCCCTAGCTTGCCGACGACGATACCGGCCGCGAGGTTGGCCAGTGCCACGGCGTGGGGCAATTCTTCACCGGCAGCGATGGCCGCGGCCAAGGTGGAAATCACGGTGTCACCGGCGCCGGTCACGTCGAAGACTTCGCGGGCACGTGCAGGCAGGTGGAGGGCTTGCTGATCGGGGCGCAACAACGTCATACCGTGTTCGCCACGGGTCACCAGCAGCGCCCCCAGTTCCAGATCGGTCATCAGCCTCGCGCCTTTGGCGACAAGTTCAGCCTCATCGGCACAGGAGCCGACAATGGCTTCGAATTCGCTGAGGTTCGGGGTGATGATGCTGGCGCCGCGATAAATCGCGAAATCCTTGCCCTTCGGGTCGGCCAACACGGGAATACCCCGGTCGCGCGCGGCCTTGATTAGCACTTGGTGATTCTTCAGTGCGCCCTTGCCGTAATCGGACAGGACCAGCACCTTGACCCCGTCGAGCAAGGCGTCGACTTCACGGCCCAGCGCATCGGCGTCTGTAGCGAAAGGCTCTTCGAAATCGATGCGCAGCAATTGCTGATGGCGGCTCATGACGCGCAGCTTGACGATCGTAGGCTGTTGCGCGATGCGCTGGAAGCGCGCCGTGACGCCCGCGGCCTTGAGGCTGTTGCCCAGGCTCTCGGCGGCTTCGTCCTCACCGGTCACGCCAACCAGGGACGCCTTGGCTCCCAGCGCGGCGATGTTCAGCGCCACGTTGGCGGCACCGCCCGGCCGGTCTTCGATCTGATCGACTTTCACCACCGGGACCGGGGCTTCTGGGGAAATTCTCGACGTGCCGCCATGCCAATAGCGGTCGAGCATGACGTCGCCCACCACAAGAACTGGTGCCTGATCGAAACGTGGCATGGACAACTTCATCGAACAACCCGCAACTGAAAATGAACAGGGGCGGAATCTTAGCACAGGGTTTGCGAAGGCTTGATGCCTTGGGGAAAAGTGAGTGGGACCGTTGACGACAATTACACTTGTAGCAGCGCGCTTGCCCGCGATTACGGTGCATCAATCACATGGACCTTGATTGATGAATCGCAATCGCGGGCAAGCGCGCTCCTACAAGGTTTCGGGCGCTCGACAATTGTCAGAGCGCAATCGTCCGAAAAGGATCAGACCGCCCCGACCGGTGCCGGCTCGTCGAGCCCCATGGCATGCAGCCGCGCGTAATAACCATTTTTGGACAGCAACTGAGGATGGGTACCTCGCTCGACGATACGCCCCTGATCCATCACCAGAATGAGGTCGGCCCGTTCGATGGTCGACAGCCGGTGCGCGATGACCAGCGTTGTACGGCCCTTCATGACGTGATCCAGCGCGGCCTGAATGTGCCGCTCGGATTCAGTGTCCAGTGCCGACGTCGCTTCGTCGAGAATCAGCAATGGCGCGTTTTTCAACAGAGCACGGGCAATCGCCAATCGCTGCCGCTGACCACCGGAGAGCAGCACGCCGTTTTCACCTACCTGCGTGTCGAACCCTTCCGGCAATTGATCGACGAACTCCTTGGCATAGGCATCGGCA
This sequence comes from Pseudomonas sp. RIT409, assembly GCF_003052515.2. Lineage (GTDB taxonomy): Bacteria > Pseudomonadota > Gammaproteobacteria > Pseudomonadales > Pseudomonadaceae > Aquipseudomonas. The sequence continues at coordinate 16,480 of NZ_QARE02000006.1, forward strand.
GCGGCAGCCTCGATATCCGCGCGGGGGGCACCGGCCAGATCGCCGTAGGCGATGTTGTTGGCAACGGAGTCGTTGAACAGCGTCACGTTCTGATTCACCTGGGCCACATGGCGGCGCAGGTTGCGCAACCGATAGTTTTCGATTTCGACACCGTCGAGCAGGATCTGCCCCGATGAATGGTGGTAGAAGCGAGGAATGAGGTTGGCCAGGGTCGATTTGCCGCTGCCCGAACGCCCTACCAGCGCGATCATCTGACCGGGCGAGGCGGAAAAACTGATGTCATGCAGCACTGTTCGATCGGTGTCCGGGTAGGCGAAACTCAGATTACGCACTTCCAGATGGCCTTCGACACGCTCGCGCTCGACGGTGCCCGTATCGATTTCCGGCTCCACATCCAACTGTTCGAAAATGCTCTCCGCGCCCGCCACACCCTTCTGGATCGTCGAACTGACTTCCGAGAGCTGGCGAATCGGTTTGGGCAACAGGCCCGCGGCGGTGATGTACGCCACCAGATCACCCGCCGTCGCGTCGCCACGCAACCACAGCACCAGGAACATCAGCACGGCCATGGCGGTGTAGATGACCAACTGCAGCATGGGCGTGTAGATCGAGCCGGTCTTGGTCATGCGCAGTTGCTTATCGGTATTGCTGGTGCTGGCCCTTTTAAAGCGTTCCTCTTCGTACTTTTCGCCGCCGAAGCTGCGCACCACGCGATAACCCTGAATGGTTTCCGAGGCCACGTGGGTGACATCCCCCATCGCCACCTGGATCTTCTTGCTCTGCTTGCGGAATTTCTTGCTGGAACTGCCCACCATGACCGCGATCAACGGCAGGATCGCCAGCATGACGAGGGTGAGCTTCCAGTTCATCCACACCAGGTACAGGAACAGAAACACAACGGTCAGCCCTTCGCGAATGACGACTTTGATAGCGTCCGTTGCAGCCCCGGTGACCATGGTGACGTTGAAGGTGATGCGGGAAATCAGATGCCCGGAGTTATGGGTATCGAAATAGCGATTGGGCAACACCAGCAGCTTGTTGAACAGTTCGACCCGCAGATCGTGAACCAGGCCGAGGGAGACCTTTGCCAGGAAATAGTTGCCCAGGTAAGAGCCAAGCCCCTGCCAGGCGGCGATCAGCACGATCAGCAAAGGCACCGCTTGCAGCAGTTGCACGTCCCGGAGGTAGGGCGTGTTGGGAAACAGCACGGCCTCGGGGTTGGTCAGGCCGTCGACGAAGTACTTCAGGATGCCCGCCAGCATGGGCTGGGTCGAGGCGAAAATGACGAAACCGACGATGCTGAGCAAAAAGATGCCCACGTAGGGTTTCACGTAAGTCAGCAGTCGAAAATAGATTTTCAGGCTGGAGGATTCGCGTTTCTCTGGCGTGCTCATGGTCATCGATACGATTAGAAGAGCCGAAATACTACCACACGCAAGGTAGGTGAAAACGTTACGCAACCGGGCCGCCCCGGCAACGAGCGATTTGAAGAGCCCCGTGCGCAGAGCGTTGGGCCTGGGGCGAGCGGCTGAGGTATCATGGCGGCCTTTTTCGAAGGAGCCCGCATGCGCGCACTCGCCTACCCTGACTACCAAGCCTTACGCAAAGATGCCGAAGTCATCGAGGCCGATGCTTTTGGAGACAAGGTCTTGCGCCTGACCGATGGCAACTTCATGAAGCTGTTCAGGCGCAAGCGACTGGTGTCGTCCGCTGCGCTGTTCCCCTACGCCAAACGCTTCGCGAACAACGCGTCGACCCTGCACAAGCGCGGCATTCCCTGCCCCGATGTGCTGGAAACCTACCGGGTAGGGGAAATAGCCCGTGACGTGGTTCATTACCGGCCACTGCCGGGTCGAACCCTTCGCCAACTGATTGCCGAACCTGGGTATTTCAACGATGAGGCTTTGCTGCGCAAGTTCGGCCGGTTCGTCGCAGAACTGCACAATCAGGGTATTTATTTCCGTTCGCTGCACCTGGGCAACGTCGTCATGACCCCGGACAACGAATTCGGCCTCATCGACATCGCTGACATGAAGACGCTGCGTCGCCCATTGCGTAAAAGCCTGTGCCTGCGCAACTTCCAGCACATGCGCCGCTATAAGGGAGACCATGCGTGGCTACTGCAAAACCACGGCGACCTCTTCTTCGAGGCCTACATTGAACACAGCGCCCACGCATGGGAACGCCAGGTACTCGTAGAGCACCTAGCACGTGCGGATCAGGTCTGACGCTCGATCGAGCGCTCCTTTTTTTCCGACTTACCGAGACACAGCGAAAGCACGAACGGCATCCAGACCACCATCCACATCGCACGCGCACGGCCGAAAACGGTGAAGACGTCGAACTGCACGGCCACCGTCGCGAACACCCAGATCATCAGAATCGCCATCCCCAGGCTTTCCGTCCGGTGACGCCATGCCCGAAAGCCCAGCCAGAGCCAGAGCCAGATCCAAAGCGCGGCAAAGGGCACCCCGTACTGAATGGCCGTGTCCAGAATCAGATTGTGGCAATGGCCGAATACCACTCCGCCCGCGCTCACTTCGTAGTCGCTGCTCAGGCCGATCCCCAGCCATGGGCGCTGCTGAATCAGCTCGACAGCGCCTTTCATCAGGATCAGCCGCTCCGAGTCGCCGCGTTGCACGATCGAAGGTTCGAAAATGGCCAGGGCTGCCGCGGCCACCAAAGCCACGATCGCCAGCGCACGATAGAAACGACCACCGCCCAGCAGCACGACTACGCCAGCGACGGCAATCAGCGACACGATGGACCCACGACTGCCGGTCATGATCACGAACGCCACTGAACATGCCTGCAGGATTGCCCAAACAACACGGGCACTCAGCCGTTGCGGCCACCATGTACAACTGAGCACCACCAGCGCTGCAATCGTGTAACCGGCTGGGTTGGGGTTGTCCATGAAGCCGCCAAACCCGAACATCCGGTCGATCCCGCGCATCGGATAGGCGATCAGCGCGGCCAGGGAGTAAAGCCCCGCAAGCGCGCCCCAGAGAATCATCATGCTTTGCAGCGGCTTGTTGAATGTGCGCCCCCACACGATCCAGCCAAGGATCAGCATGAGGAAAAACAACTCGCGTTTGATGATGGTCAGGTAGCGCTCGGCATCGGCACTCCAGCTCAGCGACACCAGCGACCAGACGAACAGCAGCAAGAACAGCCAGAGCTCACGGCGATTCAAAACCGTATGACGGAATTCGTGGAAGTAGCGCACGATCAGGTACAGGCATGGCAGGTAAACGAATGCCGTCAGCAGCCAGCTGTAAAACTTCATGGTCGGTGTCAACAGCACACCGGCGACGCTCCAGAACAAGCCCAATGCGAGCAGCAGGCCCCCAGGGCCCAGATGATTCGAAATCTCCCGCCACTGCGCGGTGACCTGAGAATAAACGCTGCTTACCGACCGCTTGTCCTGTAAAGGCTGACTCACTGTGCACCCTTGGGTTTGCCGTATTTGAAAACAAAGTGCCTGAATCTCTTCCATGTCAGGCGATTCCAGCGATGAACCGGAATGCTGGCGAACAGGCCCCGGGCGAATTTCTTGTCGGTCACGACGGACTCTTTCAACGCCTTGTTGATGATCGCCAGACGCCCCGCTTCGTAGGCCGGATTGTCGCGGTAGGCCTCGATGACTTTCAGGTCGTAGACGAGTTGGCTTTTGTACGCGGTTTTGGAGATGTTGGTGGCGTGCCGGCGATACAGCGTGACTCGATCAGGCAGAATGTCGACCTGATAACCGGCCTGGGCGATTCTCAGCGTCATCTGAAAATCCTGGACCTTGATGGCCGGGTCGTACCCACCGACATGATCGATCGCCTCACGCCGGTACATTGCCACCGGAGCCCCGACCGCATAAGCATCCGCCAGCAACTGGTCGAAGCTCCAGCGCTGCACGGACGATTGCCGGGCGACCTTATGCTTGATCGGACGACCAATCGAGTCGATGTAGATGACCTTTGCACCCAGCAGACCGACTTCCGGATGTTCCTGCATGTAGCTGACCTGCCGGCGGATCCGCCCGGCCAGCATGATGTCGTCGGAGTCGTGGGTAACTATGAACTCGCCCCGCGCATGGCTGAGCGCCAGGTTGAGTGCAGCACTGACGCCCATGTTGGGCTGCTGGTAAAACTGGAAACCGTGCAAGCGCTGCAGCGCTTCGATCTTCGCGGCGCTGCCGTCGGTGGAGCCGTCGTTCACGACGATCAGCTCAAAATTGTCGTAATCCTGCGCCAGAATGCTGCGCAGGCATTCCTCGATGTACAACTCGTGGTTGAAACACGGCACCAGAATCGAGACCAATGGCCATTTCATATCCGCAATTGACCCTTGGCTCTGCATAACACCTTCGATGACCGCATGCACAGGGAGCGATCAGTATCGCGTCGACCTGGCTTTAACAGCAAAAACGTTCGAGGGCAGTCTGTTTTCAAATGAGTGTCGTTATAGGCGCTGGCTAAGCCGTTCAATTCAGATCCCCAGTGCTGCGCGCAGCTTCTGGAAACCGCTCATGGGTGGTTGCGGGCGAAGCGCAGGTTCGAGTTCTCGCACGATGCGGGCACCGATGGCCTCGAAACTGAACTGAGACACTGCCAGATTGCGCCCGTTGACCGCAATACGCGCGGCCAGATCCTGATCCTGGCGCAACATGGCGAGTTTCGCCTGCAACTGCGGAATATCACGGTAGAACACCACATTGTCCATGTCCTGCAGACCCAATGCGCGATTCTCCGCCTCTCCTTGATCATAGGCAAACAGAACGCAGCCACAGGCCATCGCTTCGAAATTCTTGATCATGTATTCGCCCATGCCGACATCGGCGCTGACGAAGAAACGGATACGGTTCAGTGTGTTGCAGTATTCCTCGCCGGACTTGGTCCGGGTGACCACCAGGTTCTCGACCTGCCCTAATTCGTCGAGCAACGCCTTGCGGCCGCTGTATGCCACGCTGTTGGTGCTGCCGACGAATGCCAGCTCGATATCCCGCTCGCGCCGCTGATCGCTGAGCAACGTCTGGTCGTACCCCTTGGGCACGAACACGGCGTCGAATCCTTCACTGCGCAGGCGGTCACTGACCACGAAACCCGAACTGAGCACGCGCACCCACGGCATCTTGCGGTAATGGGCGCTGAACTGGCCGGTGTATTTGCAAGGGATGTAGTTCTGGTAGGCGTCGTGTTCGAGGATCACCAGGTTGGGCACCGTGCGGATGAAGCTCGCCTGACGAATTTCCTGCTTGAACCGCAGAAAGAATACGATGCGGTCGTACTTCGAAACATCGACATGCTGTCGGAAATAGCGGCGCAAGTGGCGCTGCTCGTCGGAGGTCAGCCAACGCAGGTCGCATTCGCAGTGTGCTGCAACGCCCTCATAGAGGCGGTCCAGAATGGCGCGCTGCTCCTTCTGGACAAGAAATAGAACCTTCATCGGCTTCCTTACAATACCGGATCACTCACAGCCCGGCCCGCTCACATCCTTAAACGGACTTCGAGGGCCATCAGAGCTCTCTGCGCCAGAACAGCTCGTGTCGACGCACGGCCTTTCTGAAAAATTCGTTTTCACCCTCGGCAGGCCACCGTCGACTTGCCAAGCGCTGTTGCAGCCATCGTCGCACACGACGCTTGAGCGGCGGAGGGGGCAGCAGGTCATGCATCATACCCAAGGCCATGGCCTTGTCTCGCTGTTGTTCTTCACCAAGCTCGATACTGTAAGGTACCAGCGGTTGGGATGCATCAAACACAGGTGGCAATGAGACACCTGTCTTTGCATCACCCATCGGCCAGCGATCGTTATCGTGAAGATGGTTGGCATACCCCAGCACCACACTCGGCTGCCAGGCAAGCCCGTCCAGCGCTTCGAGCACGGCGGCCTGGGAGCAGACGTGGTCGGGATGGGGGTCGATCGTCGCGTGCGGCATGACCAAGACCTGAGGTTTGGCATGGAGGATGACCGCCCGCAGATCTGCGATCAGGTTGTGCCAGGTCGGCGCTCCGTCTACGTCGCCAGGAAGCGGCATCGTATTGAACTGCCGGAACACTCGCGTATCGGCCAAGTCGGCTTCGCGAGAGGCAATCGGCTGATCGGGGGCGGCCTGCATCGCCGGGAGCTGAAGGCAGAAATAGCCCAGTTGCACACACCGTGACTCGGGCACACCCGCCCAACGTGGAACGACGATACTGTCCCAGGCGCGCAAGCGACCTTTGGTCCTGGCGGCTTCGGCAGGGCTCATGCCCATGCGCTGGTAATGCTCGGCTTCAATTTCGCCCGCCGTCAGCGTCACGATCCAGCTTTCGTCTGCCTCGCTGTACAGCCCGAAGGCGGCCAGCTCCGCGTCGTCGGCGTGCGGGGCGATGACCATCACCCGCTGCCGACGTGCATCGTCCTGCCGGAAGGCCCACAACCGCGGCTGACCTTCGATGCTGCAATAACGCCCACGCACACGAAGCGAGCCCTCGTTCAGTGCGGCGTGAAACCCGGTCAGGTTCAGGTAGCGCAGGCCATCAACCCCACGTTCGAAGGCTTGGCGGTCGTGCAACGGGCCGGCACTCAACTCGATGCAGGGATCCAGAAAACATCCCAGCCAGGAGCGTTTTATCGACAGCGCCAGGACCACCGTGTCATCGCCCGTCAAGACGCGCGAGTGATCGCATGCGAGGACATCGCCCTGCAACGCGACGCCTGCCAGCTCATGCCCTGTCGGGAATTGATATTGGTAGTCGTCACGCGGCGAATAGAACAGGTGATCGGAGAACCAGGCCTCGTGAGCGACCCACCCCAGCACCGCCAGGATGAACGGCAGCCACCAGGCAATCAGCAGCCCCACGAGGATCAGCACCACCAGCGCGACCAGCAACGCCATCCGTTTGTTGCGACGATGGCGTTTGAGCAGTTCCTGTTTGCGACTCAACTGTGAAATACCGGCACGGGGTTGCACCAACGATCCTTGTATTCACGATCGGCGCGACCAAACGAAAAACGCAGCGCTTTGCCACGAGCCCGTGCATCCTCCCAGGCACTCTGGGTATTGAGGAAACTCAACACACTGCCGGGGCTGAAATCACGGGTTTCGGGGTCGACGCCACCATTGATGTATTCGACGCTGATCCACTCGCACGCTTCCACGCGGTACACCAGTTGAATGGCGATCGGCGCGTCGTTCAGGAACACCACCGAACCGATCAGCAACTCGCGGAGCAACTCGATGACGTCTGCCATACGTTCGGCACCGGTTGCCGCGAAGCCCCAACGGCGCTGGAACAACTCGCAGTACATGCGCGCGATGTCGGCACTGCTGAAGTCGGTGATGGGACGCACCACGCCGCCCGCCTCTTCCAGCAAACGCAATTCGCGTCGCTGGTTGTAGCGAAACTTCTTGGACAGGTCCTCGGGGGCCCGGGCCATGGCAAGGGCTTCGGCCTGCGGCTTGAGCGTGGCGATACGGCCCTGATTGAGCTCCGATAGGTAGCGAGCCTGATGACGTAAAGGCACTTGAGCATCCGAGGCAGCCGGCAGGATCAGCTCGGCATTGCCCAGATCGAACAGGCCCTTTTTGCCGTTTTTCTTCAATACGTCCTTGGACAGCGCCAACGAGCGCCCCCAGGTCGGGATCGCGGCTTTCAATTCGCCGTCGCGCTCCCAACCCAAGTAGCGCACAGGAAGCCCGGCCAGTGTTGCAAGCCGCTCGACCACCATGGGGTACGTGGCGACGCTGCCCCCGTAACGCTGCCAGACTTGCTCGTACGCCGAGGCGTCGATCACCGTCCAGCCACGTTCGCGCCAGGCTTGAAAGTGATTGAGCATCAGGACTCCGTCGTCAGGTCGGTGACTTGCGGCAAGCGCCAGAAGACACTGCGCACAGACTCGTCGGAGAAGCGCTCGCGCACGCGTTTCAGCATCACGTCAGCGCAGGACTGACGCTGCTCGGCGTCGAGCCGCGAGAGGTGAACCAGGCCTTGGGCCAAATGCTCGGCATCACCGAGCGGAAACAGGATTCCCACGCCCTCGACGACCTCTTTGGCGCCCCCCGCGGCCGTGGCGATGACCGGAACGCCAGCGACCATTGCCTCCAGCAATACCATGCCGAAAGGCTCATGATCGGAACTCAGGGCAAAGGCGTCGAATGCCTTGAAGTAGCGGCTGGCCTGAGGTACCTGGCCCAGCAGCATGACGTGCTGAGCCACACCCAGTTCCATCGCCAGCGCCTTCAGGTCCTGTTCCAGACGCCCCTTGCCCAGAATCACCAACTCGCTGCGCGCAGGGAGATGGGGATGCGCCTGTGCGAAACCGCGCAGCAACGTGGCTTGGTCCTTATCGGGATGCAGCCGACCGACATTGCCGACGATCCAGGCGTCCTGTGGCAGACGAAGGGCTTCGCGGGCCTGCTCACGCGTCAGTTGAGTCTGCGAGAGAGCATCGACATCGATGCGGTTGTACAGCGTCTGGATCCGCCCGGTCGGCCAGTTCGGCAGGCAGTTGCGCATGTCGTCTCGCACGGCATCGGACACCCCCAGCAAGCTCAGGCGGGCGCGAAACAGCTGCGCAAACAGCTTGCGGCTGCGACGCTGATAGTCGCCAAAAGCGTGGTGAACGCCAATCACGGGCAAACGAGTGGCCAGCAAGGCAATGTAGATGGGCTTGAAACGGTGCGCGATGCAGAACGTGAAAGAGCGGGAGGCAGCGATTTTGCGAAGGTCTCGAATGGCGCCCAGCTTGAGGCCGCGAACGGCCTTTGAGCTGTATTCCATGAACAGCACTTCGTCAGAAGCACAGCCCGCAGCGACATCGGGGTCCGCCGCACCGGTCAGGAATACCGTGGTAACCCGATATCCCTTGCCGGCGAACAGGCTGGCGTATTGACGTGCACAGTCGAGAAACGGCCCGTCATAGCCGTGGCAGAACTGCAATACATGCCGCTCAGCCGAGCGTGTCATAAGCGTCCGCGCCGTCTTTTACCACCAGGATGTCTTCCATGATCAGGTACTGCAGGTCCGAGCCAAAGAACATGTTCAGGGCGTCGGTGGGCGAGCAGATCATTGGTTCGCCGCGACGGTTGAGCGAGGTGTTCAGCGAAACGCCGTTGCCCGTCAGGTTTTCCAGCGCCTTCATCATGTCGTAGTAACGCGGGTTGTATTCGCGCTTGAGGACTTGGGCGCGGGAAGTGCCGTCTTCGTGGACAACCTCCGGCACACGGGTTTTCCACTCTTCGGCCACTTCGAAAGTGAAGGTCATGAAGGGGGCCGGATGATCGATCTTGATCATCTGAGACGCAACGGTGTCGAGCATGGATGGGCAGAACGGCCTCCAGCGCTCGCGGAACTTGATCTGGTGGTTGATACGGTCGGCCACGCCCTTCACGCTCGGGCAGCCGATGATCGAACGACCGCCCAGCGCGCGCGGGCCGAACTCCATACGCCCCTGGAACCAGGCAACAGGATTGCCATCGACCATGATTTTGGCGATCTGCTCCGGCATGTTCTCCAGCTTGCGCCATTTTGGCTGACTGGGGTGACGGGCGCAGGCCGCGATCACGTCTTCGTTGCTGTACGAAGGGCCTAGGTAGACGTGTTCCATCTTCTCCACCGGAACGCCCCGCTGATGCGAAACGTAAGCCGCCGCGCCCACTGCCGTACCGGCGTCGCCGGAAGCGGGTTGAACGAACAGCTCCTTGACTTCAGGGCGGGCGATGATTTTCTGGTTCAGCTTGACGTTCAGCGCACAGCCGCCGGCGAAGGCGATCTTGCCGGTCTCCTTGAGGATGTCGCCCAGGTAGTGATCCATCATCTGCAGCGCCAGCTTCTCGAACAGCGCCTGCATGCTTGCCGCGTAGTGGATGTAAGGCTCGTCGGCGATGTCGCCTTCGCGCTTCGGACCCAGCCACTCGATCAGCTTCGGCGAGAAATAGAAGCCTTTGCCCTTCTCTTTATAGCGGCGCAGGCCGATGACGTTGGCGTATTCGGTGTTGATCACCAGCTCGCCGTTTTCGAAGCTGGCCAGCCGCGAGAAGTCATATTTGCTGGCATCGCCATACGGCGCCATGCCCATGACCTTGAACTCGCCGTCGAGCATTTCAAAGCCGAGGAATTCGGTGATAGCACCGTACAGGCCGCCCAGGGAGTCCGGATCGTAGAATTCCTTGATCTTGTGGATCTTGCCGTTTTCGCCGTAGCCAAAAAACGTGGTGGCGTACTCGCCCTTGCCGTCGATACCGAGGATCGCGGTCTTCTCTTTGAAGCCCGAGCAGTGGTAGGCGCTGGAAGCGTGAGCCAGATGGTGCTCGACCGGCTCGATCTTGACCTTTTTCGGATCGAAACCCAGTTGTTCGAGGCACCACACGATCTTGTTACGGTAGCGCTTGTAGCGGCGGTTACCCATCAGGATCGCGTCGAGGGCGCGATCCGGCGCGTACCAGTAGCGCTTGGCGTAGTGCCAGCGCGCCTCGCCAAACAGGCTGATCGGGGCGAACGGAATGGCCACGACGTCAACATCGGATGGCTTGATGCCCGCCTGCTCGAGGCAGAACTTCGCAGATTCGTACGGCATGCGGTTCTTTGCGTGCTTGTCGCGCACGAAGCGCTCTTCTTCGGCCGCCGCGACCAGCTTGCCGTCGATGTACAGGGCCGCGGAAGGATCATGGCTAAGGGCGCCGGACAGGCCAAGGATCGTCAATGCCACTAGGGTCTAGCCTCTCAAGTCTGCAACAGGCGTCGTACGCCTGATCAATAAGGTGCGCCTGGCGCGAATGTGCGGCGGGCAGCTAAAGGGCGGGATTATAGCGTAATGAAGTGAGATATGGCGCGGGCTGAACAAAACCGTCCCGCGCGCCATTTACCGCCCCGTCCCGCTCGATTCGAAACCCGCTGACCGCTCCCCCCTGACCGAAATGTGCTGCGTTAACTATGTATCGCGCCTCTGTGAGCGAACCGTGATTGATTAGGCCAATGAATCACGCGGGACTCCCCGCCATTGCCGCCCTCAGATCAATAGGGCTTATCAAGGAAGACAATCACATGCATCGCATCACCCCAGCCCCCTCCTCGCCCGAGGCTACCCACCGCCAGGCTACCGAGGCGCTGCAACGCCTGAGCCAGTCGGATAGCGCGTTGTCAGCTGAACTGGCGCAACTCCCAACGATTACGCAGACCTTGGTCGATGCACTGAACAGCAACGACGCGCCGCTGATCGAGCAAGAAACCGCTGACTTTCTGCAACGACTGGACACGTGGTGGAACGCCCCGAGCCACTCTGGCCTGCGTCGTCGCCAACTGTTCACCGACCATCTGGAAAGCGCTTTGCGTGACGAGGTCATCCTCAAATGCCATGAAGGACGTCTGACGCCTAGCGCTGCCGAATCCCTCACCACGCCCGCCCCCCAGCAAAACGAGGCCACCCGCGAACAGCCGCAAGCCTGTTCGCTTCATGTGCGGCTTGACGAGCGAACCACCGTTGAGATCAGAGGCGCATTGGTGATGAGCCATCCGACCGGCTCAACGCTACTCGCCTTGCCTGGCATCGGCCTGAGTGAATTCCCAACCCTGACAGCGCTGCTGAAGACGCTGGTTGAGTGGCTTAACGACGAGACATTGCGGCGGGTGCTCTTGATCAACGCCGATCAGCGCCATCAAGCGTCCGTTTTCAGCGTAGCCGACGATCAGGATCTGTTTTTGAGCCCCTTCGGCCAGCGCGACGTTGTGCTCCACGTCATCACCGGCGCGCCTTACCGGTTTGCGTTGCAGCGTCAGCTCGAGAAACAGCGTGAGGACATCATTTACGCATGCGGCGACGGCCGACGCACAAATCCGGACCGTCACGCAGAACGCATCACCGCCGCCATGCGCATGCCCGGCCTGTTCGGTCCTGCATCAATGCTGCAACAACGCGAACGGTTGTTGGCCGAAAGCGCATTGCGCGCAAAGCTTCCGCACTGGGTCAAAATGGCTCCGGCCGCTGACCTGCAAACTTACGTGGGACATCTCAAGCGCTATGACCAGGCCCGCGACGCGCTGTCTAGCGCCCTGAACGGAGCAACCTCGGCCCAAGACTTTGCGCAGATCAGCCTGCGCACCCGACTCGCGAACGACTTGGGTTATGACCTGGATCCCGCAACGATTTCTGTCAGCACTCAGCGCTTACTGCCTGTCACAGGGGAGCCCTACACCGTCACCCGCTCGCTGCCGGAACTGGCGCTGCACGGTCTTCACCCAAACGATGAGCAGGAAGACTCGGCGTTTTTGACGCACACCACCCTGCGTCTTAATGACGCCCCGATTGGGAGCCACCATGCCGCACTGACGCCCGCCTACCTCGCCCGAATCATTGACGAGCTGCAACTGCGCATCCACTTTGCCGACCACCAGCGAACGGCGTACGCCAAACCCGGTCATCAGAAGCTCATGCGCGACGTGCTGCACTTGCAGATCGTGGAGTCCGCGATGGCCGGCAAAATGCAGGGGCACATCAGCGCAACCGATCTCGCCCTCATCGAAACCATCGGCACGACCTCCGACCTCAACGGAACAGGTTTGTGTGTACAGCAACTGAACCTCGATGAAAGCGCCACCCTAGGACGAATCCTGCTGTTCAGAAAGCAGGCCACGCAGAACGAACAGGGCCGTCTGGTCATGTTCACGGCAGACGCGCCGGGTGATCGCCGCGTTTACAGCTTCGCCAGCGAGACTCAGTTGCTGGAAGAGTTGGTCGGTTGGTCCGCACGCCCGCAGATGCGTGAATACCTGCTCAGCCAGTTGCCCGCCGAGCTGCGTCCTGGCATCCAGGCATCACTTGACGCCCTCGCCCTTAAACCGATGCCGGAGCCGCAGTTCCTTCGCCTGACTGGCCTGGCAAATTACGAGACGGCGCTGAGCACCCTCGTGACGCAGACCATCGAGACGAACCTGTCTGACCTGTGCACTCGCACACCGGATTGGTACGTGAACGCGACGGCCGCCCAACGTCAGCAATTGGTTGCCCTTGAGGACGCCGCAGCTGGCGCGATTCGCAACTATGCCGCCAAACCGCACACTCAGGTTCAGGCGTTCGAGGACTACGTTCGGCAGCGAGCCAGCGAGAAAATCAGTCAGTTGCTGAATGTTCCGGTCGGCACCGTCGACCCGGACAGCGTCATCATCCACTCAGAGCGGGAAACCCTGAGCTACACCCGCATGATTCGCAACGGTTACGACGACAGCATCGGCTTTATCAACCCGTCGGCTGACACCATGGCGACGTTCAGCGGACCGGAAGGCGTCGACCTGAGCCCACTGACACCCGCCCGCGTTGCAGGGTCGGTGCGTGGTAAATGGCTGGCCGATGACTATGCGGCGCTGGTACAACGCTCGCTGCTCGACCCGCAAAGTGCCGGGTATGACTACCGACGCCGAACCAGCACGGCGATCACCCGCTTGCAGATGCAAAGCGCTGCACTGCGCAGCTACCTCAAGGGGCACATCGACGCTGAGCAGTACCAGTGGCTCGACGCAATCATCTGCAAGGTTCAGCGCAGTGATGCCGACACGCGCACGCGCTTCCCGGTGTACCCGCTGCAGATACACATCGATAAGCCATTCATTGCGTCACGCCTGCACCTGCTCGATCAGTTGGTCATCCCCGACACTCACCTGATTCACGTCGAAACCATCCAGGGCTGTTACGTCCTGCTGCCTACCGGCACCCGCCACTCGGCATTGCTGTACACGCCCGAGACGCCTGACGGCATCGAATTTCGTCTGTTCAGTTCCTTCGTCGAGTCGCTCGAGCAGCCCGGCATGATCGACTACTACAAAGACCGCTGCAGGATCGGCATCCGTCGAGTCATGTCGTTTTTCCTCAACGACATGAAAAAAGGCAACGCACACAAAGCGCCCTTCGTACCAAAAAACCCGATCTCGGACTTCGCTCAGACGTGTTTCAACCGCCCCCTTGAGCGCAAGCTGCGAGACGTGGCAGACACCACCACAGGTCGTAGCGACATGCTGAGCCAACTGATCTGGAACAGCGTCGAGATCATTGCCACCGTCATCACCTTGCCGTTTCCTCTGGCTGCGTTTGCGGTAGGCGTCACGCTGTCACTTCGGGACAGTCTTCACGCCCTGCAAGCACTGACGGGCGAAACACCGGAAGACGCCAGCGAACTGATTCTGGCGGCGATCCTCAACATGGCCGGCGCCGTGGGTGACCTCGATCAAGGGTTGAAGGGCTTCGGCGGGGTGTTGCGCAAACTTGGCAAACACTCCAGACCCGGCATGGGCCCTGCGTTTAAACCCGAAGCCGTGAGACTGAGCGCACCGGAAAAGCTCTACCCTGTCTCGCTGGGGGACGAGCCGTTCCTGGTGGCCAAACCCAACGCGAACGGACACGCGCAGGTGTACCATAACCCTGGCTTCGAAGCCGATGAGGTGTTCCCTACCGGTCATTACGCGACCCGCAACAACACCGGTACCTGGCAGCCGCTAGAAGATCTCCCGACGCAACGCAGCGCCCCTCGCGCCGTCGACCTGTCTCTGGAAGGCATGCCACGAGCGACCGAAGGCCATGCCGCAGGCGTCAGTCTGGCCAACGGTAAGTGCTACATCGAAATGAACGGTTCGAGCTTTCAGGTTCATTACGACACAAGCCTGATGTGTTGGCACATCGTGGACCCTGAAAACCCCTTCTCGTTTTTCGGCCGTCAGCCGGTGCGGCTGAACGAGAAAGGACAGTGGCATACCGTCGAACGCCCGGGGCTGCGTGGTGGTGCTGACCGCGCCACCCCGCACAGCCCTCAGACGAGCGAGTCCGTACCCGTAGGGCTGTCAGCCTATGAGTTGCCGAGAAACCTGCAACCGTACCTCGACGAAATCCTCACAGGCTCCTCGCTCGACCCTGTCGGACTTGGCGTGGAGGTGTATTTGGCTGAACGATTTGCGCAATACCGTCAGACGTTTGCCCAGCTCAGGGAAAACCTCTACCGCGATGCAAATACGTTTTTCTCCAACCCATTGGTCATTCCGCCGCGCCCCTCACTTCCGGCCGTCGACGACGTCAGCACCTTCGCGGGTTTTCTGGAAGACGTCTTCAATTACAGTAATGGCCTGGTGCTCAGTGAGGCGCCTGCGTCCGTCGCGAGTAAAAAACTCTTGATGAGCCACATGCAGACGCTGGTCGATCAGCGCGTGGAGGTGCTGTACATCCCTCACGTGTTCACCGACAAACATATGGCCAAGCTGGCGAAGCATCACGCCAAAGGTTCGCGCGTACGCTCCGGTTCCCATGAGATCAAATACCACCTGAAATACCTGAACGGTAAGGCGCTGGATAATCTGAGCCGCGAGTACGATTACTACCACCTCATCAAACAGGCCCATAAGCACGGTATTGAAGTCCGCCCCTTGAGTTCCTCGGTCAGCTATCCGCTGGAGATGCATCCGGTGGCCAGTGCCGGGGGAGACGCCACAGCGGGTCAAAAAATGAGCAATTTCTTCGGCCACAAGCTGATCAGCAGCGACGTCAGCGCCCATCCTGCAAAGCGCTGGGTAGCCTTGGTCGACCCCAGAATGGCCACAACCCACGATCAAGTCCCCGGCCTGACGCAGTTGCAAGGGTGTATCAGCGCGCACATCGAGCAAGCCCCAGACGGCTTGGCGACACGCGTCCAGCGTAACGCCGAGCTGGTAGACGCAAGCGCGAGCAGCACAGCCTGTGATTTCAAGATCGAAGTCGGTGACGCCCGCTACGCCGACACGCCTGCGGCGGGTGCCAATACCCCGTTACCCGCTCCCGATTCCGACGCGCTGGTGACGGCCATTCGCTCGCCGGAAGACATCGGCTTCCGCTGGGATGAATTTGCGGGTTGGCGCCGCGTCACCTCTGAACAGTGGCTGGCCGAGCACCCTCCGACCGCTGTCCAGCATTCCCTGTTCGACACCGCCTATAACATGCCTGGGGAAAACCGCGAGGCGATGTTCAAACTCGCCTATTTCAAATCAAAGGGGCTGAACAGCGACTATTTCTTCTTCGATGACGAGTTGACTGTGGTTCAGGACAAGTTCTTTGACCTGCGAGCCAAACTGCGCAACGACGCTCGCGCCATCCTGACCGCGGACCTGCCACCACGCCCAGCCATGCCCGCGCTGGTACCCACGCCGGACAACGCAGAGTTCATCCGACGCCTGTACCAACACACCGATGGTATGGTGGTTGGCGAGTATCACGCCTCCGTCGGCAGCAAGCGATTCATCATCGACCACCTGCCCTTGCTCGCCGAACAACAGGTGAAAACCCTGTACCTGGAGCACCTGCTGACAGACTTGCACCAAGCCGATCTGGATCGCTATTTCGAAACCGGCCAGATGACCAAGCGCCTGCTGCACAGTCTCAAGGCGCTCGACAACGGCCACATAACAGACCCGAGAAAGGTCTACAACTTTGAGCAACTGGTGATCAAGGCACGGGAGCACGGTCTTGAGGTACGCGCCATCGATTGCGCCGCGAGTTATCACCTCAAAGGCCTGCCGGAAACCACCTCATCCACGCGCCAGGAGATGATGAATTACTTCGCTTCGCGCACGATCCGTCAGCATCAGGCAGTGATGGGTAAGCATAGGTGGGTAGCGCTGGTCGGAAACAGTCACGCCAACCGATATAAAAACGTACCGGGGCTCGCTGAGCTGGAGGGCGCTATCGGTGTGAGGCTGGACGATGTGTCTGCCGGGACGTCACGGGGTGTATTCATCGACCCTGGAGAGGACCTGCGCCGACCGATGAGTAATCAGACCGAATTCGTCAAAAGTGACTTCATGGTGGAGATGGAGAATTTGAACATCTCGCAGGTCGTGCGCGCACCGCAGCCGATGTCGCTGGAGCAGCGTCTGGCAAGACCGGGTCAGTTCGTGACAGAGCAGATAGGTGACACGCATTTCATCTGCCATCGTTCCCGGGACCGTGCGATTTACCGCACGCCTGTGCAGGTGAGTGCTCAAGGCAAAGTATTCGTCGACCGCCCGAGCTGGGCAGCCGTGCACTTGCAGCCTTACAACAACATCGATGCGCTGATCATGGCACTGGAGGACATCAACCTGACCCGCGTTGGGTAAGGTTTACACCACAGTGGTGGCCATACAGCGCCACCACTTGAACCTCACGAGAGCTTCGGCAGGCGCTGCTCCAGCAACTGGTGCAGCGCGCTGTCGGCGGGCCAGTTGCGCATGAACCGGGCGCGGTCTTTGGCAAAGGCTGCCGCGAATGCACTTGCAGAGCTGTGCTGGCACATGGCGTCGAGGTCGATCAGCGCCCAGCGATCCTGATGCCAGAATACATTGTGCCCTTTCAGATCACCGTGGCTGATGCGCTCACGCACCAACTGGGCGAACAGGCGATCCAGCGCCTGCAACTCGGTTTCCGGCGCATCGCCGGAGGCCACGTAGGGCGCGAACCGTTCGATGATGTCCGGCCCTGGCAAATACTCCGTCACCAGGTACGCCTTGCGTCGCAGCCAGAAAAAACGCTGCTCCAGCAATGCCAGTGGTTTTGGCGTTGCGATACCGAGAAACATCAGGCGGTTGCCCTCGCGCCAGGAGTGCCAGGCCCGGCTCGGGCGCCAGAAACGCTTGAGCCAGTGAGCGAAGTTCTTGATGTTGTAGCGCTTGATCACCAGCGCCCGCCCATCGACGTCGGCTTTGGCCACACTGGCCGCGCCACCGGTTTTGTAAAGGTGGCCGCGGTCGATCAGCGTATCGGCCTGCTCGAGCACCGGCACCATCGCGGCCTCTTCTTCGCGGCGAATCGCGCGCAGACCGAACGGGCCGTCGCTGACGCTGAACAAACTGCACTCACGACCGACCTTGATCAAGTAATCCGCCAGGCGCCACCGACTGACCTTGTCGATCTGCTTCTGTAGCGCCTCGACCGGCAGGGCATGTTCGCCATTGCTCAACAGGTAGTAGACCAACAGTTCTTCAGTGAAGGGCTCCAGTGCCTTGGGCAATTGGGCGAAGAACACCCCGAGGTTTTCCAGCACTTTCTGACGAGACAGCGGCTTGCCCGGCTCCTCGGTCCGAATGCCGGCACCGTCGATCAGGTACAGATGGCCGTTCTGGCGGAGCAGATTGTCCAGGTGCAAGTCTTCCTGCCACAGACCTTTGGCGTGCATCTGGCCGATGGCGCCGAGCGCTTCGCTGAGCACGGCGGTCTGCTCATCGGCGAGCGGGGGCAGGTGCTCGACCGCCTTCCAGGCATCGCCGAGGGATTGGGCGCGATCGAGAAATTCGAACAACAGCCAGCCGCCCTCGCCCTCCTGCAGCCCGTCAGCCAGCAGCTTCGGCGTGGCCAGGCCTTGATCGGCAAGCCACTGCACGCCTGTGCGCTCACGCTGAAAATGCCGCGGCGCCTTGTGCCCCACGAGCAACTTGGCCAGTACCGGACGCCCACGCCATATGCCTGCGCCCACATAGCGCTGCCCCGGCAGCACACGCAACAGGCTGAGTAACTGCAAGTCAGCAGGGCCCGCCGCATCCGCTAAAGTGATGCTCATCGGCAACGCGGGGGTACGGCCGGCGTTTTTCAGTTCAGACAGACGCATCGGCATCCTCTTCAATCTTGCTTGATCCAGATGGCTCATCTGGCAGACAACATCACCCGCAGGGGTGAACGTTTTAACGATGGCTGCGCTTATGGCTGCCGCGTCTGGCCAACCGCTGCCACCATGCATCGATCAGCCCGCTGTCAATGGGGGCTTGCAGGTAGCTGGCAAGCAGCTCGCGAATTTCCGCTTCGTTCCACATCGGTGCGCGCCGCAGCAGTGGCTCGATGTCCTTGACTCGGTCGCGTTGGCCAAAGATCGCTCTGCGCGTCTTTTCCAGGTCGATCAATTGCGCCTGATATTCGCCGCCATTGGCCTTGAGGAAAATATGCTTGGGGTAGAAACAACCATGCACCTGCCCCGCCTTGTGCAGTGTACGCGCCAGTTGGCCACAAGCCTGGAGAATTGCCAGGCGCTGAGTGGCCGCCATCTCGCCCCAATGGGTCAGCAGGGTATCGAGATCGGTCCAGCCATCCAAGGCGCGGGTCATCAGGATAGCCCGGCGCTCGCCATCGACCTTCTTCTCGCCGTAGAACACGGCGTGCAGCGCCGGTATGCCAAGCTTCTGATAAAGACGGATATTGCGAAACTCGCGGGAAAACGAGGGTTCGCCGAACGGGTGATGCAAGGTATGCGTCAGGTAATTGCTCTGGCGCTTGAGGTAGAAACCCGCTCCTTCGAGGTCCAGACGGAACACACTGCTCCATCCGCCCCGCCCGGTATTGGGCTCGTCGACGGCGTCCAGTTCAAGCGCCCACAGCGGATCAAAGGCCGCCAGGCCGTGGCGCTCCAACAGCGAACGGTCGGCATCGGCAATAAAAACACTCATTCGCGCCCCTCGAAAAAGCTGACGATATGGCGAATACGTTTCTTGTCCGAATCGTTCAGGCGCTGGCGCCCGCGGTATTGCAGATAGAAACGCAGTCGCTGGGTGGCGGACAAGTGGTATTTGGCGACCTTGTCCAGACATGCCAAGTCCTTGGTGATGCGGTAACGCAACATGAAGCTGACCCAGAACGCGCCGTTGGGGCAATCGATCAGGAACACCGTTGACTGATCGTCCACCAGCAGGTTGCGCCACTTCAGGTCGTTGTGGGTGAAGTGATGGTCATGCATCGTGCGGGTGTAACGCGCCACTTGCTGGCTGATCCCTTCGACCCACGCGCGATCGGCCAGGCGTTCGTCTTGGTGCTTGGCCAGCTCGGACAAATCTTCGGTACGCGGCAGCTCGCGGGTAATCAACGCCCCTCGATCGTAAGCGGCGCCCTTGCGCTCTAGCCCCCAGGCCACCACTTCGGCCGTTGGAATGCCCCACTTGGCGAAACGCTTGAGGTTTTGCCACTCGGACTTGACCCGAGGTCGCCCCAGGTAGCGTCGCAGACCTTTACCCGCAGCCGAGTAGCGCTTCACGTAATAGTGGATGCCGCCGCGCTCGACGCGGATCACTTCTGACAGCGGGTCGCGGGTCAGGCGCTCTCCCTGCAGGGCGAAGACCGCGTCCAGCGAGCCAAAATCATCGGCCAGTGCAGCGTACTCAGGTTCCAGATTCCAACCCGCCATCAGAGCGCATCCCCGTATCGCAGCTTGCGCTGATACAGCTTCTCGGCCTTGGCCTCCAGCCAATCAAGGAGCGCCGACTCTTTGGCGAGGATCTTGCGCAGCGGCTGTTGGAAGTAGCCTTTGAGAAAGCGCAGCTTGTCGCGGCGGGTCAGGCCGATATCCAGCGCAGAAAAATAGAGCGCGGCCAGATCCTTGTTACGCCAGCGCCGGGTGATACGCGGTCGGGTCTGAGCGCGGTGCAGATCGATCACCGACAGCTTGAAGCTGTCCGGGGTGACCGGCGTGTCGGTGTGCAGCAGGAAGTGGCACAGATAGCAGTCACGATGGTTGACCCCCGCGCGATGCATCGTGCCGACCAACCTTGCGATTTCGGCGATGTACGCCCGCTTCATTCGGGGCTCGGGCGGGACTTTCACCCAGTCGATGCTGACGTCTTCCATGCTTTCAGTGGGCGCCAGCTCTTCGGTGATGATGAAAGAATGCTGGGCGGCGGGGTTGCTTCCTCGCTCACCGTAGGCCACCGACGTCATGGTAGGCACACCAGCCGCCTTCAAGCGATTGATCGCTTCGAACTCTTTGCCGGCGCCCAATACCGGCAACTTGGCGGTCAGCAGGTTCTTCGCGACTTCTCCCCAACCAATGCCCCGATGGATCTTGACGAAATAGCCACGGCCATTGACCTCGGTACGCAGAGTGCGGCGGTTTTCCAGCTCGCGGTACACCTGGCCCTGCAACGCCTCGACCGCTTCGAACGCATCGCGCCCGGCCCAGAGGCTCTTGAAAGGTTCTTCAAGCATCAGCTTCATCCGCGGTGCTCCGCCAGAATCACATCCGCTGCGTGCTGCGGCATGCTGTAAAGGTCAGCCGTGTCGGCGAACGCCAGCCCGTTCCTGCCCCAGGCGGCACGCAAGGCATCATCCTTGAGCACACGTTCGAGGCAATCGTTGAGCTGGTGTTGTTCGAAGGGCTCATCGAGCACCAGGCCGCTGTCGGCCTCGGCAATGTAATGGGCGTAGCCGCACACCGCACTGACCAGCACCGGCAACCCGGCGACCAGCGCTTCGAGCAGGACGGTGCCGGTATTTTCGTTGTACGCCGGGTGAATCAACAAGTCGGCGCCCAGCAGGAAGCGCGGGATATCGCTGCGCCCTTTCATGAACGTCACGTTGTCGGTCAGGCCCAGCGCGGTGCTCTGCATCTGGAACAGCTTGGGGTCGTCCTGGCCGATGACGAACAGACGAGTACGCTTGCGCAAGTCCGCTGGCAAGGCCGCGAGCGCCTTGAGACTGCGGTCGACCCCCTTGGTCTTGAACCCGGAGCCGATCTGCACCAAAAGCAGATCGTCGGCGTCCAGCTCGAACTCGCGACGGAAGTCAGCCCGGATCTGGGCTGCATCGGGCGGCGCGCGGCGGTCCTGAGAGATGCCCGGCGGCAGCAAATGGAAACGCTCCAGCGGCGTGCCGTAATGCTTGATGAACAGCGGCTGCTGCACTTCGGAGATCATCAGCACCTCGGTCTTGGCGTCCTTGGCGAATACCGCGCGCTCATAGTCCGCGAAATGACGATAGCGGCCCCAGTATTTGTAAAGGCCGTGGCGCAGGTTCTGCGCTTTGTCCTCATAGCACCCGTCGGCGGCGTAGTACACGTCCAGCCCTGGCATCTTGTTGAAGCCGATCAAGCGGTCCACCGGACGCTTGGCCAAGTCGGCATTCATCCAGTCGGTGAGTTTTTCGTTGCGCCGGTGATTGAAGATCGCCTTGACCGGTGCCACCAGCACCTCGAAGCCGGGAGGCACGTCACCTTCCCAGATCAGCGTGTAGACGCGAATCGAATGCCCACGCCGCTGGCACTCCAGGGCGATGCGCATGAAATCGCGCTGCAAGCCGCCGAAGGGGAAATACTTATAGAGCACGAATGCCAGTTGCATCACAGGTGTTCCTTTGCCGGCAACAGCGAGCTCAACCGGCTCGCTACTCGCTCGGGATTCAGGCGAGTGAAGCACATCGGCCACTCGCGTTCGATATCGACCTGACGCCGGTCTTCGGCGGTGGGGCGATAGGTGCATTTTTTCTGCAGGCAGGGTGCACAGGCCGGGTAGTCAGCCGCCAGGTGAACCTGCGATTTGCCATAGGCGCCGGTCAGGCCCGGATTGGTAGGCCCGAACAACGACAGCGTGGGTACGTCCAGCGCAGCCGCCAGGTGACCCAGACCGGTATCCACGGCCACACAGCCCTGAGCGCCGGCCAGAACCTGAGCAACGCCTGCCAGATTCAATTTGGGCAGCACAACTGCTTTATCAAGCCCTTGGGCGATACGCTCAGCCCGCGCCCTCTCTGACGGGTTGCCCCACGGCAGGTGCACTTCCAGGCCTTGCCCGATCATGCGCTCGGCCAGTTGGCGCCAGTACAGCTCGGGCCAGTGTTTGGTATCCCACGTCGTGCCGTGCAGGAATAGAACGAACGGCGCGCCGCGTTCACCACTCAGCAGACGGCTGCGGTCCAGACCATAATCGCCGACGCCCACAGGTACCGGGTACCCCAGCGCCTGGGCGAACAATTGCCGCAAGCGTTCGACGGCGTGCTGGCCGCGGGCGACAGGATACGGGTGATCATAAAAGTGCGCGGCCAAGGGCTCACGCGCAGAGCTTTTGTCCAGCCCCGCAATTGGCGCCTTGACGTAACGGGTCAGCCACGCGCTTTTCAGCAGGCCCTGTGCGTCGATCACCTGATCGTAACGGGTATCGCGCAAGCGCTGTTTGAACTGGCGCCACTGGCCGTTCTTGAAAGTCTGCCAGAGGTTTTTGCGCCAGCGACGAATCGCCACCGGAATCACCCCGGACACCGCGGGATGCCAGGTAGGAATCTCGGCGAAGCCTTCTTCCACCACCCAGTCGAACTGAATGCCAGGAATGGCGCGGGCAGCGTCGGTCAGCGCAGGCAGGGTGTGAATGACGTCACCCAACGAAGAAGTCTTGATCAGTAGTACCCGCAAGTCAGGCAACCTCGACCGGCGTGCTACTCAACTGGGCCAGCGCTTGGATCACCGAATCCGGTTCCAGGAGACGCAGGCAGTTGTAGTGGCCGAAACGGCAGGTGCGTTCGAAGCATGGGCTGCATTCGATGCCCAACTGCACGATTTCGACCTGATCGGCCAGAGGCGGCGTAAAGCTGGGCGAGGTCGAGCCATACACGGCGACCAAGGGACGGTTGAGCGACGCGGCCACATGCATCAGGCCTGAATCGTTGGAGACCACGGCGTCAGCGCAGGACAGCAGATCAATGGCCTCGGCCAGCGAGGTCGCGCCGCTGAGGTTGCTCGATTCCTCACGCAAGCCGGGAATCAGCCGCTCACGGATGCTTTCGCCCACTGCGTGATCGTTTTTCGAGCCGAACAGCCAGACTTGCCAGCCTTCGCGAATCTTCGCTTCAGCCACTTTGGCGTAATGCTCGGAAGGCCAGCGCTTGGACTCACCGAATTCGGCGCCAGGGCACAGGGCCAACACCGGGCGGTCGAGCGTGAGCCCGAACTTGGCCAGTGCGGCATCGCGGCTGGTGGCTTCGATCCGTAAACTCGGCTGCGGATAAGGACGCGGAATTTCAGCACCTTTGTCAAAGGCCAGCGCCATGAACCGCTCGATCATCAGCGGGTATTTCTGTTTGTCCAACAGGCGAACGTCATTGAGCAGGCCGTAGCGAAATTCGCCCCGCCACCCCGTCCGCTTGGGAATGCCTGCAAAAAAAGGCACCAAGGCCGACTTCAAGGAATTGGGTAACAGGATCGCCTGATCGTACTGGCCCTTCAGAGATTGGCCGATGCGTCGGCGCGTTGCCAACTCCAGTGCGCCGTGGCCGAGCGGAAAGCTCAAGGCCGTGCGCACCTCGGGCATGCGCTCGAGGAGCGGCCGACTCCATTCAGGGGCCAGCACATCGATTTGGCATTGCGGGTGTCGCTGTATCAGGCACTGGAACAGCGTTTGCGCCATCACCATGTCACCGACCCAGCTGGGCCCTACGATCAGAATTCTCATGCTCAATCCAAAACGACCAGAAACGAGCAGGGAGGCCGATCAGGCTGCGTGACGCTTCCACACAGCCTGACGCCTCCCTGTCATAGCTTTATATAAATCCAACAAATTCGGACCCTGTGGCGTTGGTTCTGACGCCATCGCGGGCAAGCGCGCGCCTACAATGGAACGCAGCGCCCCGATCAATCCCGATTTCCCGCAGAAACGCGATGTACCGGTGGCGCGCTTGCCCGCGATGGGGCCGAAGGCTTCCATGAAGAATCCTTCATGCTTCAACTCAACCCCAACTGCCCCCAGATCCGCATCACTTCACGCCGTTCGACTGCGAACTGATCACCGCTGACCACACCCGCATCCTTTTGCAGCGCCTGTCGGTGGGCGGCGGAACGGTAGGCTTTATACACCTCGCGCAACAGGCTGGCATCTGCGGGGGGCATCAGTCCTGCTGCTTCCAGCCCTTCGAGAATACGAATGTTATCGGTGTAGCGAAGCAGCGCGGGATGCTCTCTGGACCAGGCCAAGGCCGCGTATTGCACCATAAATTCGATATCGACGATACCACCGGCATCCTGCTTGAGGTCGAACGATGCCGTGGGTTCGAAGGCATTTTCGCCCTTGCCTGCTGCGGTGCTGCGGGTCCCGAGGTTGTCGCGCATCTTGGCGCGCATGTCGCTGACCTCCCGGCGCAACGTATCCAGATCGCGCTCGCGCCCCAGCACCGAAGCGCGTACGGCTTCGAACCCTTGCCCCACGTCCGCGCTGCCGACCAACACCCGTGCACGGACCAGGGCTTGGTGTTCCCAGGTCCAGGCTTCGTTTTCCTGATAGCGCGAAAATGCGCCCAACGAACTGACCAGCAGCCCCGCCGCCCCCGAGGGCCGCAGACGCATGTCCACTTCGTAGAGCTGGCCCGAGTTCGTCTGCGTGGTGATCAGGTGAATGATCCGCTGCCCCAGACGCGTGAAGAATTGCGCGCCATCGATGGGCTTGGGACCGTCGGTCTCGGCCTGGGGATCGCCATCGTGGATGAACACCAGGTCCAGGTCCGAACCATGACCCAGTTCAATCCCCCCGACCTTCCCGTAGCCGACGATCACGAAACCCGGGTCGCACAAACTGCCATCCGGACGGCGCGGCGCACCGTGACGCGCAACGGTGTGTCGCCACGCCAGTGCCAGAACCTGCTCCAGAATGGCCTCGGCCAGCCAGGTCAGGTAATCGCTGACTTTCATCAACGGCAAACTGCCAGTGATCTCCGAGGCAGCCACCCGCAGACGATGTGCCAGCTTGAAATGACGCAGCGCTTCCATTTGCTGCTCAAGATCGTCTTCAGGGATACGGGTCAGGCGTTCGCGCAACTCGGCAGCCAGTTCAAGCGCCTTTGGCGGGCTGAACAGGCGCCCCTCATTGAGCAACTCGTCGAGCAGCAACGGGAAGCGCGCGATCTGCTCGGCAATCCAGGGACTGGCCGCGCACAGGGTCAGTAAACGGCGCAGTGCGTCGGGGTTTTCGGTCAGCAGGACCAAGTAGGCCGAGCGCCGAGCCACTGCCTCGACCAGAGGCAGCACTCGCTCGAGCACCAGATCAGGATTGTCATGCTCGACGGCTTGGGCCAGCAGGCGCGGGATGAATGCGTCAAGGCGCTCACGCCCCAGCCGTTGCATCGAACGCAGTTGTGAGCTGTTGCGCAGATTGCTCAAGTGCCTGAGGGCTTTCTGGGCATCGGCGAAACCGGCTTCTTGCAGTTGGCGACAGGCGGCTTCCTCGTTCTGCGATTCTTCCCACAGCGGCAACCATTCGCCGCCGACGATCTCGTCACCGCCGTACGCCTGCCCTTCTTCCTCATCCGGGTCGGCGATCACTTGACGGAAATGCCATTCGATCCGACCCCGCCAGTGCATCAGCGTCTGGTGAAACGCGCTCCAATCGGCAAACCCCATGATGAAAGCGACACGCGCTTGATCACGGGGGTCATCGGGCAGCATTTGGGTTTGTCGGTCGGCGATGGCCTGAATTGCATGCTCGGTGTAGCGCAGGAATTCGTAGCCGTCGCGAAGCTCGGCGATGACGGAACTCGGCAGATAACCCTGCCCTTCGAGGGTGCGTAGCACCTTGAGCAGAGGGCGTTGCTGCAGGCTCAGGTCACGTCCGCCGTGGATCAACTGGAAGGCCTGGGCGATGAACTCCACCTCGCGAATACCGCCGGCCCCCAGCTTGATGTTGGCGGCCATGCCTTTACGACGGACCTCCTGTTGAATCAGTTGCTTCATCGTGCGCAGCGCTTCGATGGCGGAAAAGTCCAGATAGCGTCGGTAAACGAAGGGCCGCAGCATCTCCAGCAGCTCCCGGCCGCGAGCCTGATCGCCCCCGACCACTCGCGCCTTGATCATGGCGTAGCGTTCCCAATCGCGCCCTTGATCCTGGTAGTACTGCTCCAGAGCATTGAAGCTGAGCACCAACGCGCCGGACGAACCGTAGGGCCTCAAGCGCATATCGACACGGAACACAAAACCGTCGACCGTCACTGGATCCAACGCCTTGATCAAGCGCTGGCCGAGACGAATGAAAAACTCCTGGTTATCCAGCGGGCGTTTGACTCCGTGGGTCTCACCGCCTTCGGGGTAAGCGAAGATCAGATCAATGTCCGACGACAGGTTGAGCTCCACGGCCCCCAGCTTGCCCATGCCGAGGATGACCATCTGCTGAGGCTCGCCGCTTCGACGCCCAGTCGGCACACCGAATTGCTGGCAGTGTTTGTCGTACAACCACCGATAGGCGAGGTCGATACTGCCATCGGCCATGTCGGACAGGTCGCGGCATGTTTCTACCAAGTCGGCCTGGCGAGTGAGATCGCGCCAGATAATTCGGACTTGCTGCCGCGTCCGTTGACGACGTAGATTACGCCCCAGCTCATCGTCGGTGTTCGCTTCGGCAACCGCAGCGGCGATGTGCTCACGCAGCTCGTTGGCCGCAAAGCTGCGCTCCAACTCACCGGATTCGGCGAGATCGAGCAGCATTTGCGGATCGCGTCCGACGTGTTCGGCGACGAAGTCGCTGGCCGCGCAGACGCGCTCGAAAGCCGCCAGACGTTCGGCAGGCCAGGCCTCGAAAGCGGCCAGGCTCGCGTCGTTCAACGCGGCGAGCGCCGCTCGGACGGTGTGTTGCGCACGAGTGACCAGCGGCAGCAGTGAGGCTGGCAGATCGGCCAGCGAAGGAAGGCTCATGGTCTATCCTTGATCGGCGTTCGAAGGCCGGCCCGGAACCAGCGGTGTACCGCAACATCCGGTCGGACTGTCGAACAAAGGTTAAAAATTGCTGGTATTTGCCTGTTTTTGATTGCCAGCATCAGACGCCCGCTGATCTTTTTATGGTTTCTACCAACATTTTTCATTTGATTCATCGCAAAACTTGGGCGAAAACATCGCCCAACTGTAGTTTTACTACTGTATATACAAGTCAAAAAGCTGAAACAGCCAAAGATTTGTAGTAAAACTACACGGAGCCGGACACCTCTCCGGTCATCCAAGAATTTTACGTCGTCTGCCCACAAGGCCAGTCGCAACAAACTCAGGCAACCGATTCTGGAAGCCTTTCCGCCCTGGAGCAAGCCATGCAAGACCTCGATCCCGTCGAAACCCAGGAATGGCTGGACGCCCTGGAATCGGTTCTCGACAAAGAAGGCGAAGACCGCGCTCACTACCTGATGACCCGTCTGGGTGAACTCGCCACTCGCAGCGGTTCGCAACTGCCCTATTCCATCACCACGCCTTACCGCAACACGATCCCCGTTACCCGCGAAGCACGCATGCCCGGCGACCTGTTCATGGAACGCCGCATCCGTTCGATCGTTCGCTGGAACGCCTTGGCGATGGTCATGCGCGCGAACATGCAGGACCCCGATCTGGGTGGCCACATCTCCACCTTCGCCTCCAGTGCGACGCTCTATGACATCGGCTTCAACTATTTCTTCCAGGCCCCGACCGAGGAACACGGCGGCGACCTGATCTATTACCAAGGCCACGCTTCACCGGGTATCTATGCTCGCGCCTTCCTCGAAGGCCGCTTGAGCGAAGAACAGATGCTCAAATTCCGTCAGGAAGTCGATGGTGGCGGCCTGTCGTCGTACCCGCACCCACACCTGATGCCTGACTTCTGGCAATTCCCGACCGTTTCCATGGGTCTGGGCCCGATCACCGCGATCTACCAGGCACGCTTCATGAAGTACCTGGAAAACCGTGGCTTCATCCCGGCTGGCAAGCAGAAAGTCTGGTGCTTCATCGGTGACGGCGAGTGTGACGAGCCGGAAACCTTGGGCGCCATCTCCCTGGCCGGTCGTGAAAACCTCGACAACCTGATCTTCGTCATCAACTGCAACCTGCAGCGCCTCGACGGCCCGGTTCGCGGCAACGGCAAGATCATTCAGGAACTCGAAGGCGTGTTCCGTGGCGCCAACTGGAACGTCAACAAGGTCATCTGGGGTCGCATGTGGGACCCATTGTTCGCCCAAGACGAAGATGGCCTCATGCAGCGCCGCATGGACAAAGCCATCGACGGCGAGTACCAGAACTACAAGGCCAAAGACGGCGCCTACGTGCGCAAGCACTTCTTCGGCGACGATCCGGAACTGCTCAAGCGCGTCGAGAACCTCTCCGACGACGAGATCTGGAAACTCAACCGTGGCGGCCACGACCCGTACAAGGTCTACGCGGCGTACCATCAGGCGGTCAACCACAAAGGCCAGCCTACCGTCATCCTCGCCAAGACCATCAAGGGCTACGGCACCGGTGCGGGCGAAGCGAAGAACACCGCGCACAACACCAAGAAAGTCGATATCGAGTCGCTGAAGAAATTCCGTGACCGCTTCGACATCCCGCTGAACGATTCGGAACTCGAGTCGCTGCCGTTCTATCGTCCGGCCGAAGACAGCGCGGAAATGAAATACCTGCGCAAGTGCCGCGAGAAACTGGGCGGCTCGCTGCCACAGCGCAACCGCGGCAACATCAGCATCCCGACCCCAGGCCTGGATACGCTGAAATCCATCCTGGACGGCTCCGGCGACCGCGAAATTTCGACCACCATGGCGTTCGGTCGCATCCTCGCCTCGCTGGTGAAAGACAAGGAACTGGGCAAGCGCATCGTTCCGATCCTCGCCGACGAAGCGCGTACCTTCGGTATGGAAGGCATGTTCCGTCAGTTGGGCATCTACTCCCCAGTCGGCCAACTCTACGAGCCAGTCGACCGTGACCAGGTGATGTACTACCGCGAAGAGAAGGACGGCCAGATCCTGCAGGAAGGCCTCAACGAGGCGGGCGCGTTCTCCTCGTTCATCGCTGCCGGTACTGCCTACAGCAACTACAACACCCCGATGCTGCCGGTCTACATCTTCTATTCGATGTTCGGCTTCCAGCGCATCGGCGACCTGGCCTGGGCGGCGGGCGATGCCCAGACGCGCGGTTTCCTGCTGGGCGGCACGTCCGGCCGGACCACGCTCAACGGTGAAGGCCTGCAACACGAAGACGGCCACAGCCACCTGCTGGCCAGCACCATCCCGAACGTGCGCAGCTACGACCCTGCCTATGCCTACGAGCTGGCGGTGATCATGCAGGAAGGCACGCATCGGATGATGACCCTGCAGGAAAACGTCTACTACTACATCACCGTGATGAACGAGAACTACCATCAGCCAGCGATGCCGGCCGGGGTAGAGCAAGGCATCATCAAGGGCATGTACCTGCTGGAAGAAGACAAGCGCGAAGCGGCTCATCACGTTCAACTGATGGGTTCCGGCACCATCCTCAACGAAGTGCGCGAAGCGGCGAAGATCCTGCGCGAGCAGTTCAATATCGGGGCTGACGTCTGGAGCGTCACCAGCTTCAACGAATTGCGCCGCAACGGGCTGGCCGTTGAGCGCAGCAATCGCCTGAAACCCGGTCAGAAGCCGCAACTGAGCTACGTTGAAGAGTGCCTGAACGGCCGTAAAGGTCCGGTCATCGCTTCGACCGACTACATGAAACTGTTCGCTGACCAGATCCGTCAGTGGGTTCCGACCAACGAATACAAGGTTCTGGGCACTGACGGCTATGGCCGCAGCGACAGCCGCAAGAAGCTGCGTCACTTCTTCGAAGTCGACCGTCACTTCATCGTGCTGGCGGCTCTGGAAGCCTTGGCTGATCGCGGCGATATCGAACCGAAAGTCGTGGCGGAAGCCATCACCAAGTTCGGCATCGACCCTGAGAAGCGCAACCCGCTGGACTGCTGAGCGTAGGTCGAGAAGAGCGCTGAACGCATGCGCGAAACAGCCGCCGATGCGGAATTTACTTCGGTAAATGAGCATCCCCGGCTGTTTCGTTGCTGGCGCAACAGCGCAGTCGAGTGAACAGGTTCTCCTGAGGAGAGACATTGTGAGTGAGTTAATTCGTGTACCCGACATCGGCAGCGGTGACGGTGAAGTCATTGAGTTGTTCGTCAAGGTCGGTGATCGCATCGAGGCCGACCAAAGCCTCCTGACCCTGGAGTCGGACAAGGCCAGCATGGAAATTCCGGCGCCGAAAGCCGGTGTCGTCAAAGCACTGAAAGTGAAGCTGGGCGACCGTCTGAAAGAAGGCGACGAACTGCTGGAACTGGAAGTGGAAGGCGACGCGGCCGCCGCACCGGCGGCTGAACCTGCTGCCCAGGCCCCTGCTGCCCCGGCGCCCGCCGCCGAGCAACCCGCTGAAGCCGCGCCTGCACCTGCCGCCGCGCCTGCTGCTGCCGCAAGCGAGTCGGTTCAGGATATCCATGTACCGGACATCGGCTCGTCGGGCAAAGCTCGCATCATCGAGTTGCTGGTCAAGGCCGGCGACAGCATCGAAGCGGATCAATCGCTGATCACGCTGGAATCGGACAAAGCCTCGATGGAGATTCCTTCTCCAGCGGCAGGCGTGGTCGAAAGCATCAGCGTCAAGGTCGAAGACGAAGTCGGCACTGGTGACCTGATCCTGAAACTGAAGGTCGCAGGCGCTGCTCCGGCTGCCGCACCGGCTCCAGCCGCTGCTCCGGCTCAAGCCCCGGCCAAGGCTGAAACCCCTGCCGCCGCATCGGCTCCCGCTCCAGCGCCAAAAGCTGAAGCGGCACCGGCTCCGGCCGCTGCTCCGGCTGCAAGCGGTGCAAAAGTCCACGCAGGCCCGGCAGTTCGCCAACTGGCGCGTGAGTTCGGCGTCGAGCTGAACGCTGTGACGGCTACCGGCCCACACGGCCGCGTCCTGAAGGAAGACGTGCAGGCGTACGTCAAATCCATCATGACCAAGGCCAAAGACTCTCCAGCTGCTGCTGGCGCGACCGGCGGCATGGGCATCCCTCCGGTTCCGGAAGTCGATTTCAGCCGTTTCGGTGAAATCGAAGAAGTGCCGATGACTCGCCTGATGCAACTGGGCGCGACCGGCCTGCACCGCAGCTGGCTGAACATTCCCCACGTCACGCAGTTCGACCAAGCCGACATCACCGACCTGGAAGCTTTCCGCGTCGCGCAGAAAGCCGTCGCTGAAAAAGCGGGCGTGAAGCTGACCGTGCTGCCATTGCTGCTCAAGTCCATCGCGCACCTGCTCAAGGAAATGCCGGACTTCAACAGCTCGCTGGCCCCTAGTGGCAAAGCGGTCATTCGCAAGAAGTACTTCCACATCGGCTTCGCCGTGGATACCCCGGACGGTCTGCTGGTGCCGGTGATCAAGAACGTCGACCAGAAGAGCCTGTTGCAACTGGCGGCGGAAGCGGCCGAGCTGGCCGAGAAAGCCCGCTCCAAAAAGCTGTCGGCCAACGACATGCAAGGTGCCTGCTTCACCATCTCCAGCCTCGGCCACATTGGCGGCACAGGCTTCACGCCGATCGTCAACGCGCCGGAAGTCGCGATCCTGGGCGTGTCCAAGGCCACCATGCAGCCCGTTTGGGACGGCAAAGCCTTCCAGCCTCGTCTGATGCTGCCGCTGTCGCTGTCCTACGACCACCGCGTGATCAATGGTGCTGCGGCTGCGCGTTTCACCAAGCGTTTGAGCGATCTGCTGGCGGACATCCGGACGATCTTGCTGTAAGTCGCACGGGGCTCGCTCCCACGAGCGGGCCTTGGCTGTTTTCGAGCGCCACGCTCGTACCTCAACCCCGCTCAATCAGCGGGGCTTTTTTTGCCGAAGATATGACAGATGGTAGGAGCGCGCTTGGTCCGGGCCGCATCCGGACGATTGGGCATGCCTGCCACCCACAGCGGTGAATGTGCCACCGCCGTCGTCCGGATGCGGCTCAGACCAAGCGCGCTCCTGCGGTCTGCTGGTCGCCGACACTCACGAATAACAACCACTTACCCGCCCTTTACGACAATTCCGACCAACAACCTTTAGTTAATCCACGATTTGCCGACAGATTTATAGCACTAAGCCATCGCGCTCACTTGTCAGCCCGTGCGCCATGATGCAACCTTGCGACACGCGATTTAACGATGGGTTTCTGCCCACGCGCGACCGTACTCTCAAAGCGAGTTCCTTCATGAAAAGCCAACCTGATGCTGCCGCAAGATCGGCAGCCGAGGTCGTGACGCAATTGCCGGTGCCCTCGCGGCTCGGCATGTTGCGTTTCGAGCGGCTGAATGAAGCCAGTTGGGCCATGCTTTACCTGGACCCCAACTGCGAAAAGCAATTCGACATGCCCGCCATCGAGCTGTGCGCCCTGATCGGGGCGCCGTACGCCAGCCTCATGGAGCCCGAGGCACGCTATCAGTTGCACGACTCGGTGCAGACGCAGCTCAGCAAGCACTCGCACTACATCATCCGCTATACCCTACACACCACCCGTGGGCCGCTGGGCCTGATGGAGATCGGTGAAGGCTACCGACAGCACAATCGGGAACTGTTGCGGGGTTACCTGATGGTGGTCAGCGACGTTTTCGACCCCAGCGAGCTCGCCTTCTCCCCCGACCTGGAAGTCCAGAATTCGCGCCTACAGATCGCGCTGGAGCTCAACCAGCGGGCGCAGCACGAACAGTTGCAGCACTTGGAGCGCGTGCGTGCTCAGCAGAACCTGATTTTGCGGCTGACCCGCCATCGTTATCGATCCAGTGATTCGCTGCAGGAAGCGGCCGAGCTGATCACCAAAAACGCCTGCGAAATCTACGACATCGACCGCGCAGCCATCTGGAATCTCAACGGCCAGGTGCTGGAGCCCATTGCCGAGTACAGCCGTGCAGCCGATGAGTACCGCAAGGGTGCGCCCATCGATATCAGCCGCTACCCCAGTTACTTGGAAGCCCTGCACAACAGCCGCGCCATCGACGCTCACGATGTGCAACATGACCCACGCACCCGCGAACTGGCCGAGAGTCTGGGCCCGCGTGACATCAACGCCATTCTCGACGCCAGTATTCGTATCGATGGCCATGTAGTCGGTGTGCTGTGCCTGGAACAGACCGGCGTCACCCGCGAGTGGCAATCGGACGAGATCGCCTTTGCGGGCGAATTGGCCGATCAATTCGCCCAGGCCATCAACAACCACAACCGGCGCGCCGCAACCAATGCACTGCACCTGTTCCAGCGAGCGGTGGAGCAAAGCGCCAACGCGTTCCTGCTGGTGAACCGCGAGGGCGTGGTGGAGTACGTCAACCCAAGTTTCACGGCAATCACCCAATACACCGCCGAGGAGGTCCAGGGCCAGCGCCTATCCGAGTTGCCGGCCCTGGAGAACCTCGACACGCTGCTGCTCGATGCCAATTCCAGCCTGGTCAGTGGCAACAGTTGGCAGGGCGAATTCAAAAGTCGGCGCAAGAACCTGGAACCCTATTGGGGCCAGCTCTCGATCTCCAAGGTCTACGGCGATAACCGCGAACTGACCCATTACATCGGCATCTACGAAGACATCACCCAGGCCAAGCTCTCCCAGCAACGGATCGAGCGCCTGGCGTATACCGACAACCTGACCAACCTGGGCAACCGGCCAGCATTCATTCGCACCCTCGACGAGCATTTCGCCCGCGACGTCGAAACGCCGATCAGCCTGTTGCTGGTCGACATCGACAACTTCAAGCGCATCAACGACAGCCTCGGCCATCAGACGGGCGACAAGCTGCTGATCAGCCTGGCGCGCCGCCTGCGCAACAGCCTGAGCCCGAGCGGTATTCTGGCGCGCTTCGCCAGTAACGAGTTCGCCGTGCTGCTGGACGACACGGCACCGGAAGAAGGTCAGCGCATCGCACAACAGGTGCTGACGACCCTCGACAAGCCCATGTTCGTCGACAATCAGCTGATCAGTGTCACAGGCTCCGTCGGCCTGGCTTGCGCGCCGTTGCATGGCCGCGATCCACAGACGTTGATGAAGAACGCCGGGCTCGCGCTGCACAAGGCGAAAGCCAACGGAAAGCATCAGGTTCAGGTCTTCACCGAGGCGCTCAACGCAGAGGCCAGCTACAAGCTGTTCGTCGAAAACAACCTGCGGCGCGCGCTGACCCAGAACGAACTCGAAGTCTTTTACCAACCCAAGCTCTGCCTTCGCACAGGCCGGCTATTGGGCTTGGAAGCGCTGCTGCGCTGGAACCACCCGGAAAAGGGCATGATTCGTCCGGATCAGTTCATCAGCGTGGCCGAGGAAACCGGCCTGATCATCCCCATCGGGAAATGGGTCGCGCGCCAGTCCTGCCGCATGAGCAAGCAACTGAACGCTGCCGGTTACGGTAACTTGCATGTGGCAATCAACGTGTCGCCCAAACAGTTCTCGGACCCGGAACTGGTCAGCTCGCTGGCCAACATTCTGCGAGAGGAACAGCTCGACCCCTCATTGCTCGAACTCGAGTTAACCGAGGGTCTGCTGCTGGAGGCGACGGAAGATACGCGGCTACAACTGGAATCGTTGAAGACGCTGGGCCTGACCCTGGCCATGGACGACTTCGGAACCGGCTATTCGTCCTTCAGTTACCTGAAGAAATTCCCCATCGATGTGATCAAGATCGACCGCAGTTTCATCCGCGACATTCCGGATGACCAAGACGATATGGAAATCACCTCGGCGGTCATCGCCATGGCGCACAACCTCAAGCTGACGGTGGTGGCCGAGGGCATCGAAACGGCCGAACAACTGGCATTCCTGCGCCGTCATCGCTGCGATGTCGGCCAAGGGTATCTGTTCGACAAGCCCATTCCCGGCGAAGACCTCATCAACGCCTTGCGTCGCTACCCTCGCGTCAGCCGCGGCTGAACCCTTCCCTGCTCTGCCCTTGTGCGGCAAACTGGCCGCCTTGATCGGAATCAGAATCCTCTGACTTCACTTAGCCGTTATCTGTCCAGAGAGGATCGACCTCATGGCCTTGCGCTCGGAAATTCTTGTGAACAAAAGTGATATGCCCACCGCCCAGCAAGCCTTGCCGGGCCGCGAAACGCCGATGGCGCTCCCTGAAACGCACTTCGTCAACGGTCGTCCACTACTGGGACCGTTCTTCGAGGACGTGGAGTTCGCAATCTTCGGTCTGGGTTGCTTCTGGGGTGCGGAACGTCGTTTCTGGCAACGCGAAGGCGTCGTCAGCACGGTCGTGGGCTACGCCGGTGGCTTTACACCAAATCCGACCTATGAAGAAGTCTGTTCGGGGCTGACCGGGCATAGCGAAGTGGTGCTTGTGGTCTACGAGCCTGCGAAGGTCAGCTACGAAGCGCTGCTGGCGATGTTTTGGGAACTGCACAACCCGACTCAGGGCATGCGTCAGGGCAACGACATCGGTACTCAGTACCGCTCGGTGATCTACGCCACCACACCTGACCAATTGGACGCTGCGAAGAAAAGCGCCGAGGTGTATCAGGCCGAATTGAGCAAAGCCGGCCTGGGTCAAATCACCACGGAAATCGATCAGGCGCCGACGGTTTATTTCGCTGAGGCTTATCATCAGCAGTACCTGGCGAAGAACCCGCAGGGTTACTGCGGCATTGGCGGAACCGGGGTGTGCATGCCACCGAGCCTGAATCGCTGATCATCCCGTAGAAGCGCTTGCCCGCGATAGCGTCGGTACCCCGACAGCGTGGGTGACTGATACTCCATTGTTGCAGGCAAGCGCGCTTCTACAGATCGAGCGGGGCGAACTCAAACCTTTCAGACACCCTCATGCCCCTTAGCAGCCCGGCTTGCCAGCAATAGCCCCCTCTCCAAACCGCCACGGCCTCACGCCTCGGCAATCAGCCAATCCAACCGCCAGTCACCCTTGGTTTGCGCCAGCTTTTCTGCCAGCCATGGCAGCAATTCACGCAGTTCTTCTTCCAGCCCCCACGGCGGGTTGGCGATGGCCAGGCCCGAGCCGTTGAGGCTGTTCGGCGTTTCCAGCGGGTGCACCAGCAGCTCGACACGCAGCAGTTTGGGCGCGCCTGTCTCGGCCAGCTCCTGATAGAAACGCTTGAGCGCGCGCGGATCCTTGATCGGGTACCAGATCGCCGCCACGGTCTGACGCATCCGCCCTATCGTCTCCTTGAGCGCTACCGAGCAGCGCTTCATCTCGTCCAACTGCTCGAACGGCGGATCGATCAGCATCACCGCGCGTTTTTCCTGCACCGGCAGCAAAGCACGCGGAACATGCCAGCCTTCGCCCAGATGCACGGCCACGCGCTTGTCATACTTCATGTTGTCCTTGAGCAGTACGCCGTCTTCCGGATGCTTCTCGTTGAGCAGCACGCGGTCCTGCTCGCGTGTCACGCGGCGCGCCAGCTCAGGGGAACCGGGGTAATAACGCAACTCGCCGGTCTTGCGGTTCATGTGACGGATCACATCCAGATACCCGGCCGCCACGGCGGGCACATCGGTAGCGTCCCATAGACGGCCAATACCTTCGATCCACTCGCCCGTGCGGGTGGCCTGATCGCCTTGCAGATCGTAAAGCCCAATGCCGGCGTGGGTGTCGAGGTACGCGAGCGGTTGCTCCTTGCGCGACATCAGCGCAATCAAACGAGTCAGGACGATGTGTTTCAAGACGTCGGCGTGGTTGCCAGCGTGAAAGGCGTGACGGTAGTTCATGGCGGCTCCTGGAAGGCTGCGGAGTTTAGCAAACCAGGCTTGTTTTGGCAGACGCTTCCTCTGTCACGTTTGATCGCCAAACGCCTTCACCTTTAACGTGCGTCGGGCTCTGCATACCGTTTGGAGACACCTTCGAGGGACCGCACACGCCCCACACTGAAGGGGCAGGGTTTCAGCATGACGGTCCCGGAAGGCGCGGCCAGACACGCCGGATGATCGTAGAAATCTGCCCAGCGATTCACGACCTCGTACCCGCCGGCTTTCAATTGATTGAAGTTCCAGTTGTTCAACATGGCAGGCCCTGCCAAGTTGCCCTCGCAATCACGAAGCTTGACCTCGTCACTCCCCTTGAACGTGGTTAGACAGCGCATCTTCTTGCCATCGGGGGAGTGGATTCTGATCTAAAAATAGCCATTACCGATGTTGGCCAGCTCCCAAACGCCCGGATTTTCAGCGCCGAGCTCAATTTCGCCTCGTGGCGCTTGAGAAGGTTCTTCCGCTTGAACAGCCGTCCAGCCAAGGCATGTGAACATGAGACATGACAGGCAGCATTGCACTGCCAGGCGCCCGAGACGGTTCACTATGCATTGCGCTTCTCCATGAGGTCTTTAGCGGCCACCTCGATATGACCCTTTTTTCAAGATAGCGAACGGGAGCGCAGGGCTTGGAACGATCCGAAGTAATGATTAAAGCGAATCGCGATTAGGCGAAATGGTAGGCGTCTTTTCAACGGGCAAAAAAAGCCCCGGTCAAGCCGTTACGAAACCGGGGTCGAGGCATTTGTCCGGGCCAGAAGGTGACCAACCCAAGCTTCGGACAATGATGAGTGAAGCCATTATGTGGATTGAACTAACCGGTTACATAGCTAAAACCGACACCCTGTTGCGCATGCCAGACATCGCCTGCGACAGGTATTGCCGAGTGCGCAGCGCGCTCCCAGAATCGGTGCAACCTCAATAAAAGGAGCGAGCCTCATGATGCATGCAGACCTGATCGACCAGGACGATCTTCTCGGCCAACTCAGAGCCATCGGTTTTGAAATGCCGTCAGGTGCCACGGCCGAGCAAGCGTGCGCTCAGGCCGTCTGCGGCCTCAATGAAGACCGCGCCCGCGCATTGCGGCAGCTGGTCGAGAAGATGCTCAGCGGCAGCGCGACCATCCTGCCTGCCGTGCGCCAGGCGATCGATCAACAGTTGTTGCCGGCGCTGGCGTCGTACAACAAGAGCAAGGCGCACTGAGCGTTCATCTTTGCAGATGCGCGCTTGCCCGTGATGACGGTGTGTCTGCACCCAATACGGCGGCTGACACGCCCTGTTCGCGGGCAAGCGCGCTCCTACGGCCTTACGGTGTGAGTGCTTACAACCTCACACTCGCGAACGTCGATTCGTTGCGCGCCTGGCTCAAGGCCGAGAGCGGACCGGAAAGCGGAGCCAGCACCATCGCTTGCGGAATCGGCATCATCGCCACCTGCTGCGCGGTATTGGAGCCGACACGCTCATCCCGTGGCGGAATGCCGAAGTACTCGCGGTAGCACTTGGAGAAGTGCGGCGTTGAGACAAAACCACAGACCGAAGCCACTTCGATGATCGACATCGGCGTCTGCTTGAGCAGTTGCCGGGCCCGGATCAGGCGCAACTTGAGGTAGTAGCGCGACGGCGAGCAATGCAGGTACTTCTGGAACAGCCTTTCCAACTGACGCCGCGACACCGAGACATAGACGGCCAGTTCATCGAGGTCGATCGGCTCTTCGAGGTTGGCCTCCATCAACGCGACGATTTCCTGAAGCTTGGGCTGATTGGTCCCCAGCATGTGCTTGAGCGGCACGCGCTGGTGATCCTGCTCATTGCGAATGCGCTCATAAACGAACATTTCGGAAATCGCGGCGGACA
The DNA here is from genome assembly GCF_003052515.2 of Pseudomonas sp. RIT409. Classification (GTDB taxonomy): domain Bacteria; phylum Pseudomonadota; class Gammaproteobacteria; order Pseudomonadales; family Pseudomonadaceae; genus Aquipseudomonas. The sequence goes on from NZ_QARE02000006.1 coordinate 55,514, forward strand.
GCTCACGACCATGATCACGGCTGATCAGGTGCAGCATCATGTCCAGCGGCGCCGTGCCACCGGAGCTGGTGAAGCGGTTACGGTCCAGTGTGAACAGACGCGTGCTCATGGCCACGCGCGGGAAGGCTTCCTGCATCGCCGCCAGACATTCCCAGTGCACGCTGCAATCGAAGCCGTCGAGCAAGCCAGCGCATGCCAACGCCCAACTGCCGGTGCAGACAGCGCCTAGACGACGAGACTGACGGGCCTGGCTCTGCAGCCAGCTCACATGTTCACGGGTGACGGTGCGTTGAATCCCGACGCCGCCGCAGACGATCACGGTGTCCAGCACCGGCGCCTTGTGCATGGCTGCGTCAGGGGTGATCTGCAGACCGTCGCTGGCCCAGACCTGGTTGCCGTCGACGCTCAACGTGGTCCAGCGATACAGCTCACGGCCGGAAAGTTGGTTGGCCATACGCAGTGGCTCAACCGCAGATGCGAGAGAGATCAGTGTGAAATTGTCCAACAGCAGGAAGCCGATGGATTGAGGCGCACGGTTCTGGGGTTGAGCCCCGGAGTTGAACGAAGTCATCACGGTATCTCCTCACACGAAAAGCGGTTGATGGCCCCAAGTCGAGGCTCTTGTTGTTTCGCCCTCATCGCTGGAGAGCTTTGTGTATTGCAACGCAAATGCCATGCCTAAAGTTGAATGAGCATTCAATAACTCTCGTTTGCGACGTCGCGAAGCGTCTATTCGGGAGCGACATGGCTGTTCCGTTAGCGACCTATCGATTGGGAAGCCGCGGGAATGGCGGGCGGGATGAGCAATTCGGTAGCACTCGCGCGAATCAGCGAAAGGTCACTCCGGGGCGAGTGTCACTTCATGCACAGCCGACCGGCGGCAGAAGCGGCTAACGTCGTGCGGCATGGCATTGCGCTATGCCCCCACACTTTACGCGCCAAAAGGCAGCGGCAGGTCTGGCGCGTGATCGAAAAGCGAGCAGTGTCGACAGACCGCTTCAACGGCAGCTGATCGTTCCCACGCTCCGCGTGGTAACGCCGCTCAGGACGCTCCGCGTCCATCGACGGGTGACGCGGAGCGTCACAGGAGGCATGCCCACGCAGAGCGTGGGCACGATCAGGTTCTGCGTCAGATCGTAACGAGGTGTTCAGCACTCCACTGCGCTGACAGCCAGGCCGCCGCGGGAGGTTTCCTTGTATTTGTCGTGCATGTCTGCACCGGTGTCGCGCATGGTGCGAATCACTCGGTCCAGGGAAATGAAATGCTCGCCATCGCCCCGCAAGGCCATCTGCGCTGCGTTGATGGCTTTGACGGCGGCAATCGCGTTGCGCTCGATGCAGGGCACTTGAACCAGGCCGGCCACCGGATCACAGGTCAGCCCCAGGTTATGCTCCAGGCCAATTTCAGCCGCGTTGCACAGCTGTGGAGGCGTCGCTCCCAGAATATCCGCCAGCCCTGCTGCGGCCATTGCGCAGGCCGAGCCCACCTCGCCCTGGCAACCGACTTCCGCACCGGAGATCGACGCATTCTTTTTGCAGAGAATGCCGATCGACGCCGCCCCCAGGAAGTAATCCACCACGTTGGCTTCGCTCACGTCATCGCTGAACTTGACGAAATAATGCAGCACCGCGGGGATAATGCCCGCCGCCCCATTGGTCGGTGCCGTGACCATGCGCCCCCCTGCTGCGTTTTCTTCGTTGACCGCCAGCGCGAACAGGTTGACCCACTCCATGGCGTTGAGAGTCGACCCAATCACGTTCGGCTTGCCCAGCTCCTGCAGGCTGCGATGCAACCGTGCGGCACGGCGACGTACATTCAACCCGCCCGGCAGGACGCCCTCCTCTTTCAGGCCGTGCTCGACGCAATCCTGCATTGCCTTCCACAGCCGCATCAGGCCGGCGCGAATTTCGCCTTCGCTGCGCCAAACCTTCTCGTTTTCCATCATCAATTCCGACACACGCAAGTTGTGCTGCTTGCACAGCCTGAGCAATTCTTCGGCGCTGGAGAATTCATAAGGCAGAACGGTGTTATCGGCGTCGAGTACACCACTGGCGGCTTGTGCCTCGTCCACCACGAAACCGCCACCTACCGAATAATAGGTGTCGCGATGCAGCTCGCCGTTGGCGTCGAAGGCGATGAGGCGCATGGCGTTGGGGTGGTACGGCAAGTTTTCGTCGAGCAACAGCATGTCGCGCTGCCAGATGAACGGCACCGGGTGGTCACCATTGAGTTTCAGGGTCTCGGTTTCGCGCAATTCGGCAATGTGACGACCGATCTGGGAAGGATCGATTGCATCCGGCCATTCGCCCATCAAGCCCATGATCACCGCATTGTCACTGCCGTGGCCGACACCGGTCGCGGACAGCGAGCCGTATAGACGGACTTCAATGCGATCGACCTGCGCCAGACGGTCGTTTTCACGCAAGCTTTGAACGAACAAGGCCGCCGCTCGCATCGGCCCGACGGTGTGGGAGCTCGAGGGGCCGATTCCGATCTTGAACAGGTCGAACACGCTGATAGCCATTTACCGCAAACCTCCGAATAACAGGGCTTCCGGCACGCCAGGCGGCCGGCGACGGAGCTGCTACGCTTCAAGCTGCGACCCGTCGAGATAGCCGCATCATCAGCCTTTTATCCAGAAGGGCGGCGTCTCACACCGACTCACTCTTGTCCACGAACGCCGTGATAAGCAGGTACCCACGCCCCCGAAGCAGCGCCACCGATTTCGACACTTTTTGCCGCTTTGACACTCGAAAACCGGTCGGCGGGTGGGGAAAAAAGCTGTAAGCGACGTCACCGACACTGGATACGACCCCCTCTGTACTGGTTACGACGCACCCTGTAGGCGTTTGTTTTTCCCTGTTACATGATCGTTAGCGACTCAATCGCCATACGCAGTGATAGAGCTGTTTTCCTACTTGACTCGCCGACACCAGAAAACGCGTCAGCTTCGCCTGATGCCGAGAAGAAAACACCTAAGGAGTCCAACCATGAAAGGTTCACATAAGCTGTTGCTGGGCGTTGCGCTGAGTCTGCCACTGGTAGCGCAGGCCGCGGAGCCCGCCGCTTGCCAGACCGTCAATTTCTCCGATGTGGGCTGGACCGACATCACGGCCACCACCGCCGTGACCAGCGTGGTGCTGCAGTCGCTGGGCTACAAGACCAAAACCACCATGATTTCCGTGCCCGTGACCTATAAATCACTGGCCGATGGCAAGAATATGGACGTGTTCCTCGGCAACTGGATGCCGACCATGGAAAACGACATCAAGGCTTACCGCGACGCCGGAACCGTGGAAACCGTGCGCGCCAACCTTGAAAACGCCAAGTACACCCTCGCCGTACCTCAAGCCCTTTATGACAAAGGCCTGCACGACTTCGCGGACATCGTCAAATTCAAGAAGGAGCTGGACGGCAAGATCTATGGCATCGAGCCAGGCAACGACGGCAACCGATTGATTCAGAGCATGATCGACAAGAACGCCTTCGGCCTGAAAGACGCCGGTTTCAAAGTCGTCGAATCCAGCGAAGCGGGCATGCTTTCGCAAGTGGATCGCGCCTCCAAACGTGGGACGGATGTCGTGTTCCTGGGTTGGGAACCGCACCCGATGAACACGCGCTTCAAGATCCAATACCTGACCGGTGGCGATGACTATTTCGGTCCGAACTTTGGCCAGGCGACCGTTTACACCAACGTGCGCAAGGGCTACACCAGCGAATGCGCCAACGTCGGCCAACTGCTGAAGAACCTCTCGTTCACCCTGCCGATGGAGAGCGGCCTGATGGGCAACATCCTCGACGACAAAATGAAGCCTGAAGCCGCCGCCAAGGCATGGCTGAAGAAGAACCCGCAAATTCTCGACACCTGGCTGGCGGGTGTCACCACAGTGGACGGTAAGCCTGGCCTGGACGCCGCTAAAGCCGAGCTGACGAAGTAACTCGACAGGCAGGCGGGTTCGCCCGCCTGTTGTCCTCTTTTCATCCCGCACGCGGACAATCGATATCATGCTGACTGATCATAAAATCCCCCTGGGCGAGTACATTGCCGGTTTTGTCGAATGGCTGACGCAGCACGGCGCCAGCACCTTCGACGCCATCGCCTCGAGTCTCGAATCCATGATCCATGGACTGACCGCCGGTCTGACCTGGTTCAACCCATTCGTTCTGATCGGCCTGATTGCTCTGCTTGCTCACTACATCCAACGCAAGTGGGGGCTGACCGCCTTCGTCGTGGCCTCTTTTCTGCTGATCCTTAACCTGGGTTACTGGCAGGAAACGATGGAAACCCTGGCGCAAGTGCTGTTCGCGACCCTCGTGTGCGTCGTGATCGGCGTCCCACTGGGGATCGTCGCCGCGCACAAACCCTGGTTCTACACCGCCATGCGACCGATCCTCGACCTCATGCAGACGGTCCCGACGTTCGTTTACCTGATTCCAACCCTGACTCTTTTCGGACTGGGCGTCGTGCCGGGTCTGATTTCGACGGTCGTGTTCGCGATTGCCGCGCCTATCCGTCTGACGTATCTGGGCATCTGCGATGTCCCGCAGGAACTCCTCGACGCTGGTAAGGCCTTCGGCTGCTCCCGCCGTCAATTACTGTCCCGTATCGAACTGCCCCACGCCATGCCAAGCATCGCGGCCGGTATCACCCAGTGCATCATGCTGTCGTTGTCGATGGTGGTGATCGCCGCACTGGTGGGTGCCGACGGCCTGGGCAAACCCGTGGTCAACGCACTGAACACTGCTGATATCGCCCTGGGCTTCGAAGCAGGCCTGGCGATCGTATTGCTGGCGATCATGCTCGACCGTATCTGCAAACAACCCGACGCTAAAGTGAGGGCCGACGCATGAGCATCATCAAATTCGACCAGGTAGACGTCGTCTTCTCCAAAGACCCGCGCGAGGCTCTCAAGCTGCTGGATCAGGGCCTTGCGCGGCCAGAAATCCTGAAGAAAACCGGCCAGATCGTCGGTGTCGAAAAAGCCAGCCTGGAAATCAACAAAGGCGAAATCTGCGTGCTGATGGGGTTGTCCGGCTCGGGCAAATCCAGCCTGCTGCGCTGCATCAACGGGCTGAACACGGTCAGCCGCGGGTCGCTGTTCGTCGAGCACGAAGGCAAGCAGATCAACATCGCCAACTGTTCGGCGGCCGAATTGAAAATGATGCGTACCAAACGCATCGCGATGGTGTTTCAAAAGTTCGCGTTGATGCCCTGGCTGACGGTTCGCGAGAACATCAGTTTCGGTCTGGAAATGCAGGGGCGCCCCGAGAAAGAACGCCGTCAGTTGGTGGACGAAAAACTCGAACTGGTGGGCCTGACCCAATGGCGTAACAAGAAGCCAGACGAACTGTCGGGCGGTATGCAGCAACGCGTGGGCCTGGCGCGCGCGCTGGCGATGGATGCCGACATTCTGCTGATGGACGAACCCTTCTCGGCACTCGATCCGCTGATCCGCCAGGGCTTGCAGGATGAACTGCTGGTTCTGCAGAAAAAACTGCACAAGACCATCGTGTTCGTGAGTCACGACCTGGACGAAGCCCTCAAGCTCGGTACTCGAATCGCGATCATGAAAGACGGCAAGATCATTCAGTACAGCGTGCCGGAAGAAATCGTGCTCAACCCGGCGGACGAATATGTGCGCACCTTCGTTGCCCACACCAACCCGCTGAACGTACTGTGCGGCCGCAGCCTGATGCGCTCGATCAATGACTGCACCCGCATCAACGGCTCCCAGGTATGCCTGGACCCGGGCGACGATTCCTGGATCGACCTCGCCGAAGGCAACACCATCAAAGGCCTGCGTCAGCATGGCACGGCGGTGGACCTGCAGAGCTGGGAGCCAGGTCAATCGGTTGAAAACCTTGGCCGCAAGCCCACCGTCGTGCACTCCAACATCGGCATGCGCGATGCCCTGCAAATTCGTTATCACACTGGCAACAAGCTGGTGCTGCAAGAGAATAACCAGTTGGTCGGCATCCTCGGCGACAGCGAGCTTTACCACGCACTGCTGGGCAAGAACCACGGATAAGTCAGGTGATCGTTCCCACGCTCCGCGTGGGAACGCATTCCGGGACGCTCTGCGCCCCATGGGGTGACGCGGAGCGTCAAACACGGCATTCCCACGCGGAGCATGGGAACGATCATCGATCGCGGGCAAGCGCGCTCCTACAGAGTGTCGATCCAAGGCTCTAGAACGGGGATATTCGCGGTTTTTCCGCACGCCCATCGTTTTTTGTTGTTTGAACGTTCAATCAAAAAGCAATAGACTGGAGCCCGTTTTCAGTCATTCACGATCACCCGGCGAGCCAAGGAGACGCGAGATGCCCAAGGTCGGTATGCAACCCATTCGGCGGCAACAACTGATCCAAGCCACCCTGACGGCGGTGGATCAGGTCGGGATGGGCGAGGCTAGCATTTCGGTGATTGCCAAACTGGCCGGGGTCTCCAACGGCATCATCAGTCATTACTTTCAGGACAAAAACGGTCTGATCGCAGCCACCATGCGCCACCTGATGAACGCGCTGATCGTCAACGTTGCCGAGCGCCGTCAGGCGCTGACAGACGACAGCCCGCGAGCGCACCTGAAAGTGATCATCGAGGGCAATTTCGATGCCAGCCAGGTGAATGGCCCAGCGATGAAAACCTGGCTGGCCTTCTGGGCCACCAGCATGCATTCGCCTTCGCTGCACCGTCTGCAGCGCATCAACGATCACCGCCTGTATTCGAACCTGTGTTGCCAGTTCCGCCGCGTCTTGACGCTGGACGACGCCCGTACCGCCGCCCGAGGGCTGGCAGCGTTGATCGACGGCCTGTGGCTGCGCGGTGCGCTTTCGGGAGACGCCTTCGATACCGAGCAGGCTCAGCAGATCGCCTTCGAATACATGGATTTGCAACTGGCGAAAGCGGTGGGCTGAGACCGCCGCCGAACACTGACCGGCACGGTGCGCCCTGCAACGGTCAACGCCAATCACCGATAAACGAGAGGACACTATGGCCCGTTTCGAATTGCAAAAACTCTACATTGACGGTGGTTACGTCGACGCCAGCAGCGACGCGACGTTCGAAGCCATCAACCCGGCTAACGGCGAAGTGCTCGCCCTCGTCCAGCGGGCCTCTCAGGCCGATGTCGAACGCGCGGTAACCAGCGCCGAAAAGGGCCAGAAAATCTGGGCTGCGATGACCGCCATGGAGCGCTCGCGCATTCTGCGTCGGGCCGTCGATATTCTGCGCGAGCGCAACGACGAGTTGGCAGAGCTGGAAACCCTCGACACGGGCAAGGCGATTTCCGAAACCAAATACGTCGACATCGTCACCGGTGCGGACGTGCTGGAGTACTACGCCGGCCTGGTCCCAGCCATCGAAGGCGAACAGATCCCGCTGCGGTCGTCGTCCTTCGTCTATACCCGCCGCGAACCGCTGGGTGTGACCGTCGGCATCGGCGCCTGGAACTACCCGATCCAGATCGCGCTGTGGAAGTCCGCCCCCGCGCTGGCAGCCGGGAATGCGATGATCTTCAAGCCCAGTGAAGTCACCTCGCTGACGACCCTCAAACTGGCAGAAATCTACACCGAGGCGGGCGTGCCCGATGGCGTGTTCAACGTGCTGACCGGCAGCGGTCGCGAGGTCGGCACCTGGCTGACCGAGCACCCTCGCATCGAGAAAGTCTCGTTCACCGGCGGTACCGACACTGGCAAAAAAGTCATGGCCAGTGCGTCCAGTTCGTCACTCAAAGAGGTGACCATGGAGCTGGGCGGCAAGTCGCCGCTGATCATCTGCGACGACGCCGATCTGGACCGGGCCGCTGACATCGCGATGATGGCCAACTTCTACAGTTCGGGTCAGGTCTGCACCAACGGCACCCGGGTATTCGTGCCGAGCGCGTTGAAAACCGCATTCGAGGCGAAGATCGTCGAACGCGTGAAGCGCATTCGCGCAGGCAACCCGCAGGATGACAACACCAATTTCGGCCCCCTGGTCAGCTTCGCTCACATGGAAAGCGTGTTGGGCTACATCGCCAAGGGCAAGGAACAGGGGGCGCGCCTGTTGATCGGCGGCGAACGCCTCACCGAGGGCGACTTCGCCAAAGGTGCCTTCGTGGCACCGACCGTGTTCACCGACTGCACGGATGACATGGTCATCGTCCAGGAGGAAATCTTCGGCCCGGTGATGAGCATCCTCAGCTATGAGACCGAGGAAGAAGTGATCCGCCGCGCCAACGACACCGAATTCGGCCTGGCTGCCGGGATCGTCACCCGCGATCTGAATCGCGCCCATCGCGTGATCCATCAATTGGAGGCAGGGATCTGCTGGATCAACGCCTGGGGCGAGTCCGACGCCAAGATGCCGGTCGGTGGCTACAAGCAATCGGGCGTGGGCCGCGAGAACGGGATCAGTTCGTTGGCGCAGTACACGCGATTGAAGTCTGTCCAGGTTGAATTGGGCGAATACAGCTCGGTGTTCTAAGGCCGCCGATCAGCTTCAAGCGGCAAGCTTCAAGAAAGATCACAAGCAGATCGAGTTGGCCGCTCCCTCTATCAATCTGGCAGGCGCCGCCTCGCTGCTTTTTCTTGCAGCTTGAAGCTTGCGCTTGCAGCTCCCCGAAGGAGGAATATCTTGGAATACGATTACATCATCGTAGGCGCCGGTTCCGCCGGTAACACACTGGCCGCGCGTCTGACCGAAGACCCCGGCGTCACGGTGCTTCTGCTGGAAGCCGGCGGGCCTGACTATCGCGCGGACTTCCGGACCCAGATGCCCGCGGCCCTCGCCTTCCCGCTCCAAGGCCGCCGGTACAACTGGGCCTACGAAACCGACCCGGAACCGCACATGAACAACCGTCGGATGGAATGTGGCCGCGGCAAGGGGTTGGGTGGATCGTCCTTGATCAACGGCATGTGCTACATCCGCGGCAATGCCATGGACTACGACGGTTGGGCGAAGCTGCCTGGCCTGGAAAACTGGACCTACCTGGACTGTCTGCCGTATTTCCGCAAGGCCGAGACCCGCGACATCGGCCCCAACGACTATCACGGGGGCGACGGTCCGGTCAGCGTGACGACGCCCAAGGCGGGGAACAACCCGCTGTTCCACGCGATGGTCGAGGCCGGGGTTCAAGCCGGCTATCCGCGTACCGACGACCTCAACGGCTATCAACAGGAAGGTTTCGGCCCGATGGATCGCACGGTGACCCCCAATGGGCGTCGCGCCAGCACCGCGCGCGGTTACCTGGATGTCGCCAAGCAGCGTAATACGCTGACAATTGTCACCCATGCCCTGGCCGATCGCATCCTGTTCGACGGCAAGCGCGCCGTGGGCGTGACCTATCTGGTGGGCAACAGCGACACCCGCATCGAAGCGCGTGCACGTAAGGAAGTGATCGTCAGCAGCGGTGCGATTGCCTCGCCGCAACTGTTGCAACGCTCGGGTGTGGGCCCTGCCGAATTACTGAAGAAACTCGACATTCCTGTGGTGCACGACTTGCCGGGCGTGGGCGAAAACCTTCAGGACCACCTGGAGATGTACCTGCAATACGCTTGCAAGGAACCCGTCTCGCTCTACCCGTCACTGCTGTGGTGGAACCAGCCAGCAATCGGGGCGAAGTGGATGTTCCTCGGCAAAGGCATTGGCGCCAGCAACCAGTTCGAGGCCGGCGGCTTCATCCGCAGCCGAGAGGAGTTCGAGTGGCCGAACATTCAATACCACTTCCTGCCGGTGGCGATTAACTACAACGGCAGCAATGGCGTCAAAGAACACGGCTTCCAGGCTCATGTGGGGTCGATGCGTTCGCCAAGCCGTGGCCGGGTGCAACTGAAGTCGAAGGACCCCCGGCAACATCCGAGCATTCTGTTTAACTACATGGCCACCGAACAGGACTGGCAGGAGTTTCGTGACGGCATTCGCTTGACCCGCGAAATCATGGCTCAGCCCGCGCTGGACAAATACCGGGGCCGCGAAATCAGCCCGGGCATCGAGGTGCAGACGGACGAGCAGTTGGACGCCTTCGTGCGCGAGCACGCCGAGACAGCGTTTCACCCTTCCTGCTCCTGCAAGATGGGCACCGACGACATGGCCGTGGTCGATAGCCAGGGTCGCGTTCACGGTATGCAGGGTCTGCGAGTGGTCGATGCCTCGATCATGCCGATCATCACGACCGGCAACCTCAACGCGCCGACTATCATGATGGCCGAGAAGATCGCCGACAACATTCGCGGTCGTCAGCCTCTGCCGCGCAGCACCGCCACCTACTACGTGGCCGGCGATGCGCCGGTACGGGGCAAGCCGATGCGGGAGATCCACACCGCTTGATCCCGTAGGAGCGCGCTTGCCCGCGACAGCGTCGGGTCAGTTGACACCGCAGCGTCTGGCAGTGCGCAGTCGCGGGCAATGGCGCTCCTACAGGGTTGGCGCAGTCGATATATGGCGTTCCTCCCCCGCCACAGAGCCCTTCCGCGCTATGATTCGGTCCGTTGCCCGCCCGAATCGCCGAGGAGCTTCCCTGCATGTTCGACTTCTCCGCTCAACTCAAGCAGCGGTTCGCCGCCTTGCAGAGCCGTGCTCAATTCTTTTCACTGCGCTACGTCAAGCAGACCAGCCAGCACCTGTCCGTCCGCAAGAATGTTCCCGAACCCCCGCACCTGAGCACAGACGAAGGTGCAATGCTGACCGTGCGCATCGACGGCGTCGAAGCCTATGCCGCGACCAACGACCTCTCCCCGCGCGGGTTGCAAACAGCTCTGGAGCGAGCGGAACGTCAAGCCAGACTGCTGGCGCCGCATGCGCTGCTGGACTTGCGCGACCACGCCGTCGCCACCGGCCGAGCCGATTACCTGTCGCCGAACCTGGACAAGGCGTTTCCCTCGTTGAGCGATTGCTATGCCCTGCTCGGCCACGAGTCCGCCGCGGTACCTGAAGATGCCCGACTGGTGAACTGGCACGTCACCCTCGGCCTGGAAAACGTCGAGCAGATTTACCTCAACAGCGCGGGTGCGGAAATCCGCCAGGCTCAACGGTATGTGTTCCCTGGGCTGAGTGTGACGGCTTACGACGGCCGCGACAGTCAAACCCGCAGCCTGGGTCGCGAAAACTTCGGCCAGCAGGGCGGTGCCGAGGTCATCGCTTCTTGCGGAATCATCGGCGCGGCTCCTCTTGTCGCCGATCAGGCCCTGCAACTGCTCATGGCGCCGAACACGCCCACCGGCCCGCGCGATCTGTTGCTCACCCCCGATCAGATGATCCTGCAGATTCACGAGTCCATCGGGCATCCGTTGGAGTTGGACCGCATTCTGGGGGACGAGCGTAACTACGCGGGCACCAGCTTCGTCAAAACCCATGATTTCGGGCACCTGCAATACGGCTCGCCGCTGCTCAACGTCACCTTCGATCCGAACATCCCTCACCAACTGGCCAGCTATGGGTTCGACGACGACGGCACCCAGGCAAGCAAGGCGTTTCTGATCAAGGACGGCATTCTCGAGCGTCCGCTGGGTGGCGCCCTTTCGCAGTACCGCAGCGGTATGGAAGGGGTCGCCAACAGCCGAGCGTGCAGTTGGAACCGAGCGCCGATCGACCGCATGGCGAATCTCAACATCGAGCCTGGCGACAAGACGATGGCACAACTGATTGGTGGCATCGAGCGCGGCATTCTGATGAGCACCAATCGTTCGTGGTCGATCGACGATGCGCGCAACAAATTCCAGTTCGGTTGCGAGTGGGGCCAGTTGATCGAAAACGGCGAGCTCAAGGGCGTGGTGAAAAATCCGAATTACCGGGCAGTCTCCGCGCAGTTCTGGCGCAGCCTGAACGCGGTAGGGGACGCCAGCACCTTCAAGGTGCTCGGTACGCCGAATTGCGGCAAGGGGGAGCCCAATCAGGTGGTGCGCGTCGGCCATGCTTCGCCCGCGTGCGTATTTGCCAACGTCGACGTTTTCGGAGGTGACGCCTGATGGCCCATCAAGCTCGATTCAAAGCACTGGTCGATTGGCTGCACAGCGCGATCACGCCACAGGAAGGCTTTACCCTCGCCTACAACGCCGAAGCGTCGGACTTCATCCGCTTCAACCACGCCAAGGTGCGCCAGGCCGGCCACGTGCAACAGGCCAGCCTGGCATTCAAACTGATCGAAAACGGCCGCCACGCCGACCTCAGCCTGACGCTGTCGGGCGACGAAGCGGTGGACCGCGAGCGTTTGAGCGACGCGCTGCAACAGCTGCGTGGGACCTTGCCATTGCTTCCACCAGACCCCTACTTGCTGCTCAATGATCAGGTCTGGCAGAGCACCCACGTTCAAGAACGGCCGCTACCTGCCAGTGAGCAGGTCGTCGAGCGGATTGCGCAACTGGGCGAAGGCCTTGATCTGGTGGGCATCTATGCAGCCGGACCGATCTATCGCGGCTTTGCCAGCGACAACGGCGCATTCGGCTGGCACCAGGCCAACAGCTTCAATTTCGACTGGAGCCTGTTTCACGCGAACGGCCAAGCGGTCAAAGCCAATTACGCCGGCGATGAATGGAGCGACGAAGCCTTCGCCAAGCGCTTTGCGCTGGCCCGCGATCAACTGGCGTTTCTTGGGCAACCCTCGCATGCGCTGGCGCCCGGTCAATATCGCGCCTACCTCGCACCGGCAGCGCTGGAGGAGATCATGGGCATGCTGTGCTGGGGCGGTTTCTCGGCGCAGTCGCTGGCCGACAAGCGCAGCCCGCTGCAACGGCTGTATGACGGTCAGGCGACGCTGAGTCCGCTGGTGAGCCTGAACGAACAGGTCACAGGCTCTCTGTCCCCGGCATTTTCCGGCGAAGGCTATCCCCGCTCGGACTTGGCTCTGGTGGTCGAGGGCGCTGCCAGGGATCGCCTCGTCGACTCGCGCAGCGCGGCCGAATATGGCCTGACCGCCAACGGTGCCGGAGGCGGAGAATCACCTGGTGCGTTGAGCCTGTCGGGCGGATCGCTTCTACAGGACGATGTGTTGAAGGCACTCGGCACTGGGCTGTACATCAGCAACCTGTGGTACCTGAACTTTTCGGACCGCACCGCCGGGAGAATCACCGGCATGACGCGCTTCGCGACGTTCTGGGTCGAGGACGGCAAGATCAAAGGGCCGGTCGACACCATGCGCTTCGACGACAGCATCTTCAGCCTCTTGGGCGACGCGCTGGAACAATTGACGCAAGAAAGGGAACTCAGCCTCTCGACGAGTACCTACAGTCAGCGTCAGACGGATTCCAGCCTGCTGCCGGGAGCGCTGGTGAGCAAGTTGACACTGACGTTGTGAATCCACGGCCAGTAGGCGCGCTTGCCCGCGATGGCGATGGCGTTGACACATTGAGCAGCAATGGCGTCTCACACGACGCTGTCGCGGGCAAGCGCGCGCCTACTGGCTGCATGACCTCAAAAAATATAAGGACCCACGACCCACATGCCCACCACCACCCCGCCACTGGACGCCAAGACCTTGCGCTGGATGCCTTGGGTCATCGCCATCGCCTTTTTCATGCAGAGTCTGGATGGCACGATTCTGAATACCGCGCTGCCGTCGATGGCCCATTCGCTCTCGGAAGACCCGTTGCGCATGCAGTCGGTGATCATCGCCTACATGCTGACGATCGCCCTGCTGATTCCGGCCTCGGGGTGGATTTCCGACCGGTTCGGCATCAAGCGCATCTTTTTCAGCGCGATCCTGCTGTTCAGCTTTGGCTCATTGTTGTGCGCAGCGTCCAACTCATTGGGGATGCTGGTAGCGGCGCGGGTCATTCAGGGATTGGGCGGAGCGCTGATGATGCCGGTGGGTCGCTTGATTGTGTTGCGGGCTTACCCACGAACCGAACTGGTGCGCACCCTGGGCTTCATCACTACGCCTGCGCTGCTTGGCCCGCTGCTCGGCCCGACGGTAGGCGGCTGGCTGGTGGAATACCTGAGCTGGCACTGGATTTTTTTGATCAACATCCCCGTCGGCGTGATCGGGTGCTTCGCTGTTCGCAAATTCATTCCGGACTTGCAGGGAGGTGGCCGCACGCGCTTCGATCTGGTCGGCTTCGGCCTGTTCGGCGCCTCCATGGTGCTGATCACCATTGCTCTCGAAGGCTTGGGTGAATTGCACTTGCCCCATTTGCGCGTGGTCATGTTGCTGTTCGGCGGCATGGCTTGCCTGGCGGCTTACTGGCTGCGGGCCGGGCATGTCGAAGCGCCACTGTTTTCGGCCTCGCTGTTTCGCACCCGCAGTTTTGCCGTGGGGATCATGGGCAATCTATTCGCGCGGTTGGGCAGCGGTGCACTGCCGTTTCTGGTGCCGCTGATGCTGCAGGTCGCCCTGGGTTATTCCCCTTCTCATGCTGGGATGAGCATGATTCCGCTGGCGCTGGCCGCGATGACGGCCAAGCCTTTGGCCACTAAGCTGATTCCGCGCTTGGGCTACCGGGTCATCTTGACGGGCAACACGCTATTGCTGGGGGCACTGCTGGCCAGCATGGCGCTGGTGGACGCCGAGACCCCTTACTGGATGCTGTTGATCCATCTGGCCCTGCTGGGTGGCGTGAACTCGCTGCAATTCTCGGCGATGAACGCCGTGACGCTGATCGACCTGGACGATGCCAGTGCCGCCAGTGGCAATAGCCTGCTTTCCGTGGTCGCACAGTTGTCGTTGAGCCTGGGTGTGGCGTGTGCCGCTGCATTGCTGGGCGGTTTCACGGACGACGTCGCCGCCGGGGAAGTGAGCAACGTGCTGGGGGCATTTCAACTGACATTCCTCTGCGTTGGGGTATTGGCAATGCTTGCGGCGTCGATATTCCTGCAGCTGTCGCCGCGCATGCCACCAGAAGCACCGCCGCGCAAGCCGCAGACCGAACCGGAAATAGAGGCCTGACGCCGAGCGGCCAAGGAACGCCCTTCCGCTTATGGTGAAAACCGGGTGCAACGAAGCGCGACGGCCATGGACGGCGTGGGAGGAACGCCGATAGATCGACGGGTGCCAACCCTGTAGGAGCGCGCTTGCCCGCGACTCCTTACTGCCAGACGCTACGGTGTCAACTGACCCGACGCTTTCGCGGGCAAGCGCGCTCCTACGGGCACCGGGCGGTGTGGATTTCCCGCATCGGCTTGCCCCGCACCGGCGCATCGCCAGCCACGTAGTAGGGCGCCTTCGCCATTTATCGCCCGCCTACGCAAGGCGGGGCGCGTGACCTGATACACTGCGCGACATTTTGTTTTGCAGGCCACCCTTGTGACTAACACCGCGTTCAATTCACTGCCACTCTCCGCTGCCATGCTGGCTAACCTGGAGTCTCTCGGCTATGCCGAGATGACACCGATTCAAGCGCAGAGCCTGCCGGTGATCCTCAAGGGCATGGACCTGATCGCCCAAGCCAAGACCGGCTCCGGCAAGACCGCCGCATTCGGCATCGGCCTGCTCAACCCGATCAATCCGCGTTACTTCGGCTGCCAGGCGCTGGTCTTGTGCCCGACCCGTGAACTGGCCGATCAGGTGGCCAAGGAAATCCGCCGCCTCGCCCGCGCAGAGGACAACATCAAGGTATTGACCCTGTGCGGAGGTGTTGCTTTCGGCCCGCAGATCGGCTCACTGGAGCACGGCGCGCACATCATCGTCGGCACGCCAGGCCGTATTCAACAGCACTTGCGCAAGGGCTCGCTGGTGCTCGACGGGCTCAACACGCTGATCCTCGACGAAGCCGATCGCATGCTCGACATGGGCTTTTATGACGCCATCGAAGACATCATCCAACAGACGCCCGCACGCCGTCAGACGTTGCTGTTCTCGGCCACCTACCCGGTGGGCATCAAGCAACTGGCCTCCAAATTCATGCGCGACCCGCAGACCGTCAAGGTCGAGACCCTGCACGCAGACAGCCAGATCGAGCAGATCTTCTACGAAATCGCCCCAGAGCAACGTCTTGAAGCCGTCGTAAAAGTGCTCGATCACTTCCGGCCGCAGTCCTGCGTGGCTTTCTGCTTCACCAAGCAACAGGTGCAAGAGGTGGTCGATCACCTGACGGCCAAGGGCATGTCAGCGGTGGGGTTGCATGGCGATCTGGAGCAACGGGACCGCGATCAGGTGCTGGCAATGTTCGCCAACCGCAGCACGTCGGTGCTGGTGGCCACCGACGTGGCCGCCCGCGGCCTGGACATCGACGCGCTGGACATGGTGATCAACGTCGAGCTGGCGCGGGATTCGGAAATCCACATTCACCGCGTGGGCCGTACCGGTCGCGCCGGGGAAAAAGGGATCGCCGTCAGCCTCGTGGCGCCATCGGAAAGCCAGCGGGCCCGCGCCATCGAAGAACTGCAGAAAGCGCCTCTCAATTGGCAACAGTACGATCAATTGAAGCGCTCGGAAGGTGGCAAGCTGCTGCCGCCGATGACCACCCTGTGCATTGGCTCGGGCCGCAAGGACAAACTGCGTCCTGGCGATATTCTGGGCGCGCTCACGGGAGAAGCGGGCATTCCCGGCACTCAGGTGGGCAAGATCGCGATCTTTGACTTTCAGGCGTATGTGGCCGTCGACCGCACCCTCGCCAAACAGGCGCTTGAGCGCCTGAACAAGGGGAAGATCAAAGGCAAGTCGTTGCGAGTTCGGATTTTGTAACAACGCCCGCCGCTCGTAGGAGCGCGCTTGCCCGCGAAATCGTCGGTAGATTCCACATCATTGGCGACTGAAACGCCCTGATCGCCGGCAAGCGCGCTCCTACAGTTTCAATTCTGTTTACCCGAGGACATCGTTTTGCCCGCAACAGACGTTTTGATCATCGGCGCCGGCGCCGCTGGCCTGATGTGCGCCGCCACCGCCGCCAACCGGGGCCGCAAGGTGATGCTGATCGACCACGCCAACAAGCCGGGCAAGAAAATCCTCATGTCGGGCGGCGGGCGCTGCAATTTCACCAACCTGTACACCGAGCCCGCCAACTTTCTTTCCCAGAACCCTCATTTCTGCAAATCGGCGCTGGCGCGCTACACCCAGTGGGACTTCATCGCGCTGGTCGCCAAGCATGGCGTGCCCTACCACGAGAAGAAGCTTGGGCAACTGTTTTGCGACAACAAGTCCAGCGACATCCTGAATCTTCTGTTGAAGGAGTGCGATGACGCGGGCGTGAGCCTGCACATGGACACGGCCGTGCAAACCATCGAGAAGACTGAGGCAGGCTATCGGCTGCTCACGACGCTGGGCACCGTTGAGTGCACCTCACTGGTCATCGCCACCGGTGGCTTGTCTATCCCGACTCTGGGTGCCACCGGGTTCGGCTATCAGGTGGGCAAGCAGTTCGGGCACACGCTGCTGCCCACCCGCGCAGGCTTGGTACCATTCACCATCACCGATCAGTTGAAGGCGCTGTGCAGTGAGCTGTCGGGCACATCGGTGGACTGCCTCGTCAGTTGCAACGGCGCCAGTTTCCGCGAAAACATCCTGTTCACGCATCGGGGCTTGAGTGGCCCGGCGATCTTGCAGATTTCATCGTTCTGGCACCCGGGCGATGCCGTGGAGATCAACCTGCTGCCCGATCATGACGCCCATGACTGGCTGACCCAGCAACAGGCCGAGCGGCCCAACAGCGAGTTGAAGACCCTGCTGGGCGAAATCTTCACTCGCAAGATGGCCAACCTGATCGCCGATCAGTGGTTCGTTTCCCGGCCGATGAAGCAATACACCCATGCTGAATTGACCGACATTGCCGACAGACTGGCGAGCTGGCAGGTCATTCCGGCGGGCACCGAGGGGTATCGCACGGCAGAAGTGACACTCGGCGGCATCGATACGCGGGAAGTGTCCTCCAAGACCCTGGAATCATTGAAGTCGCCAGGGCTTTACTTCATCGGTGAAGTCCTCGATGTCAGCGGACACTTGGGTGGTTTCAACTTCCAATGGGCCTGGGCCTCGGCTTACGCAGCAGCGCAGTTCGTCTGATCGCCGTCTGGTCGCACTCACGCTTGCGCGACGGATCGCCGCACGCCTCGCGGAATAAATTTTGCTAACCGGATGTACAGCACGCATCCGGCGCTGTACATATCGTTCAGCAGATTCAGTCGCGAAAAAGGCCGTCCGCGTTCATGGCATCGAAATCGTTGCGCAACACCTTCCGCCGCCTGTGGGCGCTGGACAAGTTTTCCTACAGTGTGCGGGTATTCATCGCACTGACCGGCAGCATGGCGCTGTGCTGGTACCAAAATGAAATGTCGCTGGTCATCCCCCTCTTCCTGGGGATTATCGCCAGCGCGCTGTCCGAAACCGACGACAGCTGGCAAGGCCGACTCAATGCGTTGGCCGTGACGCTGGTGTGCTTCAGCATCGCGGCCCTGTCCGTAGAGCTGCTTTTCCCTTACCCGGTGCTGTTCATCTGCGCCTTCGCCCTTGCCGCGTTTTGCCTGACGATGCTCGGCGCGCTCGGAGAACGATACGGCGCGATTGCCTACGCGACACTGATTCTGTCGGTCTACACGATGATTGGGGTGGACCAGCGTGGCGGTGAAGTCACCGACTTCTGGCATGAACCGATGCTGCTGGTGGCGGGCGCGGCGTGGTATGGCCTGCTTTCCGTACTCTGGCAGATGCTGTTCTCCAACCAGCCTGTGCAACAAGCGTTGGCGCGCCTGTTTCGCGAGTTGGGCCTGTACCTGAAACTGAAGTCCGAACTGTTCGAGCCGATCCGCACCCTGGACGTCGAGGCCCGCCGACTGGAGCTGGCCAAACAGAACGGCAAGGTCGTCGCGGCGCTCAATGTCACCAAGGAAATCATCCTCAACCGGGTCGGCAGTGGCCGCCCGGGCTCGAAAGTCAGCCGTTATCTGAAACTGTACTTTCTGGCGCAGGACATCCATGAACGCGCCAGTTCGTCGCACTATCCCTATAACTCGTTGGCTGAGGCGTTTTTCCACAGCGACGTCCTGTTCCGCTGCCAGCGACTGTTGCGCCAACAAGGCAATGCGTGCCGTGACCTCTCCGTGTCGATCCAGTTGCGCCAACCCTTCATCTACGACGACAGCTTCGCCCACGCCCTCGATGATCTACGAGCGTCCCTGGAACACTTGCGCATCCAGAGCAATCCAGCGTGGCGCGGCTTGCTCCGCTCCCTGCGCGCACTGGCCCACAACCTCGGCACCCTGGATCGCCTGCTCAGCGATGCCAGCAATCCGGACGCACTCGCCGATGCTTCCGACAGCAGTCTTCTGGACCGCTCGCCACGCAACCTCAAAGATGTCTGGACGCGACTGCGCCTGCAACTGACGCCCACCTCGCTGCTGTTCCGCCATGCCCTGCGCCTGCCGTTGGCGCTGGTGGTGGGCTACCTGATGGTTCATCTGATTCACCCGTCCCAGGGTTACTGGATCATCCTGACGACGGTTTTCGTCTGCCAGCCGAGCTACGGCGCGACACGGCGCAAACTGGGGCAGCGTATCATCGGGACGGCCATCGGCCTGACCGTGGGGTGGATTCTGTTCGACCTGATTACCACGCCGATTCTGCAATCGATGTGCGCCGTGCTGGCAGGCGTCGTGTTCTTCGTCAATCGCACGACCCGATACACCTTGTCGACAGCGGCGATCACGGTGATGGTTCTGTTCTGCTTCAACCAGGTGGGCAACGGCTATGGGCTGTTCCTGCCGAGGCTGATGGACACCTTGCTGGGCAGTCTCATCGCAGGCTTGGCGGTGTTCCTGTTCCTGCCGGACTGGCAAGGCCGTCGCTTGAATAAAGTGCTGGCCAACACGCTGTCCTGCAACAGCATTTACCTGCGTCAGATCATGCAGCAATACGCCGCGGGCAAAAGCGACGATCTGGCTTACCGGCTGGCCCGACGCAACGCTCATAATGCCGATGCAGCGTTATCGACCACGCTGGCCAACATGCTGCTGGAGCCGGGTCACTTCCGCAAAGAGGCTGATGTAGGCTTCCGCTTTCTGGTGCTGTCCCACACCTTGTTGAGCTACCTGTCTGGCCTTGGCGCGCACCGCGAGACCCCATTACCGAC
The DNA here is from genome assembly GCF_003052515.2 of Pseudomonas sp. RIT409. Lineage (GTDB taxonomy): Bacteria > Pseudomonadota > Gammaproteobacteria > Pseudomonadales > Pseudomonadaceae > Aquipseudomonas. Next base: position 75,483 of record NZ_QARE02000006.1, read on the forward strand.
CGAAGTGCGCGAACACCTGATCGAGGGCGCGGGGGCGAATCTGGCGGCCAGTATCGACGAAATCGCGCAGTCCCTGGCGGCCCGTCAGCCGGTCGCGGTGCAAAGCGATGCCGAAGAGGCGCTCGCGTCAGAACTGGAGCAGATGCCTGAGGAAATCGACGAAGGGCAGCGCCTGGTGCAGACCCAACTGGCGCTCATCTGCCGACAGCTCGGCCCGTTGCGCACCCTCGCTGCGCATCTGATCAAGGAACCGGAAAAGGACAGCGCCAACATCACAGACCGTGCAGCTTGAACAACCTGTCGTAGCTGCCGTCGGCCTTCATGGCGGCGATGGCCTTGTCGAAATCGGCGACGATCCGGGCATGGTCGGGGTTCTTCAGGCTGACCAGGATATGCAGGCTGTTCTCACTCAATGACTTGGACAGGAATTCGACGCTGTCCCGCACTTCCTCGGCCTCATGGCCCAAGGCAAAACGTGCGGCATATTCATCCTCCACCGTCAGATCCACCCGACCCGCTGCCAGCATCCGCGCCGCCGTCGAAAAACTCGCCACGGGAACCTTTTTCAAGCTGGCATCGCTATCGAACGCGGGTGAATAGGCGTAACTGCGCACCACCGCGATTGAATAAGGGTGCAGTTGTTGCAGGCTTTCGTATTGGATATCCGAGGTCTTGCGCTTGATGAATCGCAGCCGATTGATCATGTACGCTTCGGAGAACTCGCCAATCAATGTACGCTCATCGCTGTACCAAGCGTTGATCAGCACGTCGTAACGCCCTTCGCCGACACCGTGAATGGCTCGCGCCCAAGGCACTTGATCATACTCGACGGTGTAGCCGGCACGGGTCAGCGCGGTGCGCACAAGGTCGGTGGATAAGCCGCCGTTGAGCAGCGCGACGTCTGAATACGGCGCCCAAGCATCGCCCGCCATCCGCAAGGTCTGAGCCCACGCGCCGTGCGCGATCAGAAGCATTCCCAGCAAAGCCATGGCTCGAAGCAAACGCAGCATGCTCAAGATCCTTAGGCAGGTGGAGGCCTGCGATTTTTTTCAGCGGCAATCGAGTGACACTGTGACATCCGTGAAGCGAGCAGCGGATTACAGGCCTCTTGAAAAGGCCATGGCAAGTGGCCTTCATTGAAGCCCGCCGAGCCGTTTTCCACAACATATAAGTCGCCAATCTCTGTGCAGCAGTTCAAGAAAATGACGCAATGTCCTGATTGCCGTCACACCTGCCTTGCCTCTATGGCTTTGGACTGAAGGCCATATGCGTTTAGTATCCGACAACGATTTTTTTGTGAGCCGGCTCCATGTCTATCAACTGGATTTGCAAACACCATACCGCCCTCAGCAAAGAGCAGTTGTACGCCATCCTGCAGTTGCGTGCGCAGGTGTTCGTCGTGGAGCAGAAGTGCTGGTACCTGGACGTCGACGGGCTGGACTTGCTAGGCGACACTCGCCATCTGATGGCATGGCAAAACGATGAGCTGGTGGCCTACCTGCGCCTATTGGACCCGATCCAGCAAGATGGGGATGTGACCATCGGTCGAGTGGTGACCGCCCCATCAATGCGCAACAAGGGCATGGGGCACGAACTAATGGTGCAGGCCCTGGAGCATGCCGAGCAAAACTGGCCCGACCAGCCCATTTACCTGTCTGCCCAGGCACACCTCCAGGGCTACTACAGTCGCTATGGCTTCATTCCAGTGGGCGAGGTGTATGTCGAGGACGGCATTCCTCATATCGGGATGCGACGGGATCTGGACTGAGCGACTGGGTCCACTCCCGGCGGGCATGAGACCACGCGTGCCTACGCCGGCGGTCCAGTTCCTTGCGGTCAGGGGTAACCTAACACCGCTTTGATCTGCGCCAGATGCTCGGCAATCCAGCGTTTGTCGATAGCTCCCCAATCATGAATCCGATATGCCCCGGCATGATTGCGGGCGCCGTCCTCTTGCTCGAATGCGCACACGATATCCAGGTCCGCCAGCGCGAGCAGGGTGTCCTGTGCCGTACGACGGGGCATGCCGGTGACCTCCGTGATGGCAGGCACGCTGGTGGCAAGGCCGGTGTCGATGAGGTGAGCCACGTAGAGGCGGCGGTAAAAACTGCTCTTGGTCTTACTGACGTCCATCGTCAGGTCCTTATCGGTAAAAAAGCCATCAACCCTGCATGTCACGCCACGTCAGGTAGACACGCAGGTCGAACTCCAGTTGGTGATATCCCGGCTGCATGTGCTCGCAGAGTTTGTAGAACGCCTTGTTGTGCTCGGTCTCCTTGAAGTGGGCCAGCTCATGCACGACGATCATTCGGAGAAATTCCGGAGCGGCCTCTTTGAACAGGGAGGCAACGCGGATTTCCTTCTTGGCCTTGAGTTTGCCGCCCTGAACCCGCGACACCGTGGTGTGCAACCCGAGTGCGCGATGGGTCAGGTCAAGACGGTTGTCGAACAGCACCTTATCGATATTCGGTGCGTTACGCAGGTGCTCCTGCTTGAGTGCCAGCGCATAGGCATAGAGTGCCTTGTCGCTCTGCACCTCATGCCGCCCCGGATAGCGTTGTTGCAGGTAGCTGCCCAGCTTGCCCTGCGCAATCAATTGCCGCACCTGATCCTGAAGCGATGAAGGATAGGCTTGCAGGTATTTGAGCGGCATCACGGCTGTTGAGGTCATCATCGAATCAGCGGAATCAAAGAGCGTCAGTTTACCGCGTCAATCCTCGCTGAGCAGCGGGTGCCGACTTGGCAGAGTGACAGGCTCGACGAAACGGAGCGCCTCTTGCGGCGTCAACGGATGGGCCAGCAGGAAGCCTTGAATGATCTCGCAGCCGTTATCCACCAACCACTGGTATTGCTCTAGCGTCTCCACGCCCTCAGCGATGACCTCGATGCTCAACAGCCGACACATGTCGATGATGCTGCGCGCCACGGCCAGATCACGCGGCGAGCTCATCATGCCGCCGATGAAATGACGGTCGATCTTGAGGGTGTCCAGATCCAGATTGCGCAGGTGTGCCAGAGAACTGTCTCCTGCGCCGAAGTCATCCAGCGATACCCGCACCCCGATGTCATGCAGGCTCTGCAGCTGTTTGCGGCTGTGGACAAGGTTGTGCACCAGGGACGGCTCGGTGATTTCCACCTCCAGTTGCCGAGGCTTGAGGTTGTGAATCTGGATGGCTCGCTGCAACTCGGCTGCCAGGTTGGGCATGCTGAATTGCGCCGGGCTGACGCTCACACTGACCACCAGATCATCGGGAAACACACTGGCCCACTGCTGTCGCTGAGCAGCCCCCTGTTCGTAGATCCAGCCGCCCAGCTTGTTGATCAGCCGGGTTTCTTCCAATAGAGGGATGAACAGGCTCGAGGGCACATCCCCCGCGTCCGGGTGGTTCCACCGCAACAATGCCTCGAAACCCCGGGTTCGCCCGGTCACCACATTGATCTGCGGCTGATAGACGATCGAAAAGTCCTTGCCTTCGATGGCTGTGCGCACGCTCTCTTCAAGCATCAGGCGGGAACGGGCGCGGCCGTTCATGTACTGATCATAGAAGCGATACTGGTGACGACCGGCACGCTTGGCCTCATACATAGCGATATCGGAGGCGCGCAGCAAGCCGTCCAGATGGGGGCCACAGTCGGGGTAGACGGCAATGCCGATACTGACTCCCAGGGTTGCCTCGACGCCATCGACATGGCGCCGGACGGAAATCCGATCAATGAGTTTTTCGGCGACCTTGGCGGCGTGCTCCGGGAAGTCCAAACCGTCAATCACCACCACGAATTCGTCGCCCCCCATCCGCGCCAGTACGTCATAGGGGCGCAGGCTCTCCTTGAGCTGCTCGGCGACCCACACCAGCACCTGATCGCCCGCGTCGTGCCCCAGCGAATCATTGACGTGCTTGAATCCGTCGAGGTCCAGATACAGCACCACCAGGTACTTCCCGGCGTTTTCGTTGCGCACCAGCATCCCTTCCACCGTTTGGTAAAAGCCTCGGCGGTTGAGCAGCCCGGTGAGGGAGTCGGTGACGGCTTGTTGTTCGAGTTGACTGTAGAGATCACGCACCACAGACATGTCCAGCACACTCAACACCATCGCCTTCTGTTCGTCGGGCAACGGGGCGCAGGACAGCGCCACTGGCACTTGCCTTCCTTCCGGGGTACGCAGGATCGCGTCATGGACACGGTAGGTGTCCGCTCGCCGATAGTGGTGGTAGAAGCCCGAATCGGTCCACTCACTGATCGCGGGCTCTTGCAGGTAACGGGACAGTCCGGTGCCACGCAATTCGCCGTCGGTCATGCCCAACAGACGACAGATCGCCGGGTTGGCGAAGCTGATGACCCCGTCTTCCTTGACCACCAGGATGCCCTCGGCGACGTTAGCCAACACCGAGGCATTGAAGGCACGAGCCGACTCCAGTTCGCGGCTGAGTTTCTGCAAGGCGCGGCGATTGCTCTGCTGCTCCAGCAGCGCCTGGACCTTGGGTTTGAGGATATTGGGGTCGAACGGCTTGAAGAGGTAATCGACCGCTCCACTGGCGTAGCCTTTATGCACAGCATCACGGGACTGCTCATTGGCCGTCAGGAAGATGATCGGTGTCAGCCGGGTTCTCTGGCTGCCGCGCATCAAGCGCGCGACTTCGAACCCATCCATCTCGGGCATCTGCACATCCAGCAAAACCAGGTCGACATCGACGTCCAGCAGCAGGCCTAGCGCTTCCATGCCTGAACTGGCCGTCACGATTTCCCAGTCCTGACGCTGCAGGACCGCCCGCATCGTGACGAGATTCTCCGGATAGTCATCCACGACCAACAACACTGACTTGCCATTTGGTGGCTGGGTTTGCACGCATTCCATGCTGCTACTCATTCACGTTACTGCTAGGTGAGAGGGTTCCAGTCCTTCTCTGATTGGCATCTACTCTAGCCCCGAATGCCAAAAAGTGTAGGAAGGCCATCCTTTTGCTATCTAGATCAATCGAGCGACCCGACTAACGGTCAAGGTGCTGGAGCCCCCTGAGGACGTGCCATTCGACGAAAGTGACAGCACTTTGGTTTCATCCGTTTGACGGATTCGATTTAACAACCGACAGGACGAAACGTATAAGAGTCGCCCCTCAAACCCTAGCGCCAGACGCGTTTACTGGCAATGAGACATGAACGGACGACTGAAAAATGATCGATTTAGGAACTTGGAATCTGAGCATTCCAGTGGGCTCGCCCCCCGCGACTATTGAAACCAAGCAACTGCTTCAAGGCTATGACGGCAAATACTTCACCTCCAGCGGGGCGAATATCACCTTCTGGGCCCCCGTGACGGGAAGCAAGACCGCCAACGCCATTTATCCGCGCAGCGAATTACGGGAAACCTGGTCCAACGGCGAACTGCACAACTGGTACTACCCCGACGCCGACAACTTTTTGAATGCCAAGCTCAAGGTGCTGCAGGTCCCCTCTTCCGGCCGCGTGGTGATTGGCCAGATTCATGTGTACGAAAGCAATCAGCCGTTGCTCAAGCTCGAATATCAATATAAAGACGCTACGAAAGACGGCAGCATCGTGGCCAAGGTGAGGTTTCACCCCAACGACAAGAAAGCCCGAGTCATCACCGTCGCTGAGGGCATTCGGCTCAATGAAACGTTCAAGTACGTCATCCATTTGAACAAGGCAGGATTGCTGGCGGTGCGGGCGGGCGACAGGGTCTGGAACGACCGCATCAGCGCAAGTTGGCGGGCTGAGCAGCTGTATTTCAAGGCAGGTGTCTACACCCAGGACAACACGGGCTACACCAGCGAAGGTGGGAAGGTGATGTTCTTCAACCTGGATACCGATCACAACAAGGGCTAGTGGCAGGCACAGGGGGTGCAACCAGGGGCTTCGCCAACTGAAACATCACCCGGCCTACTCTCGCGCGCAAGCTCGGCAGCGGCCCAGATAAGGCCGGATGACGCCTGGATTGGCGTCATCCGGATTTCCGACTGGCCCAGTCAGGCCGTCTTGTATTCCTTTTCAGCCGCTTCGAAGCGCTCGACCATGCCTTGCGACGGCCCTTTGCCCAGCGTGCTGAACAGCACGATCGCGACAGTGGCGAACAGAAAGCCTGGAATGATTTCGTACAGCCCCAGCCACGCGAACTGCTTCCACACCACGACAGTAATGGCGCCAACGAGAATGCCCGCCAAAGCACCATTGCGGGTCATGCCTTTCCAGACCACCGAAATCAGAACCACAGGACCGAACGCGGCGCCGAAGCCGGCCCAGGCATAACTCACCAGCCCTAGAACGCGGTTTTCCGGATTAGCGGCCAGGGCAATGGCAATCAGCGCGACCAGCAACACCATGGCGCGACCGACCCAGACCAGCTCCCGCTGAGAGGCATGCTTGCGCAGGAACGCCTTGTAGAAGTCTTCCGTCAGCGCACTGGAGCAGACCAGCAACTGACAACTCAGCGTACTCATCACCGCTGCCAGAATGGCCGACAACAAGACCCCGGCGATCCACGGGTTGAAGAGCAGCTTGGCCAATTCGATGAACACCCGCTCATGGTTCTCCGTCACAGGGCCGGCCACCTCCGGATGCGCCGAAAAGTAAGCAATCCCGAAAAACCCTACCGCGACCGTGCCACCCAGGCACAAGACCATCCAGGTCATGGAAATACGCCGCGCGTTGGCGATGGACCTGACCGAGTCGGCCGCCATGAAACGCGCCAGGATGTGCGGTTGCCCGAAGTACCCCAGCCCCCATCCCATCAGGGAAATGATGCCGATGAAGGTGGTGTTCTTGAGCATGTCGAAGCTCGTCGGATCTTTCGCTTCGATGGCGAGGAAGGTGGTGTCGACGCCCCCGGTTGCGAGCAGCACGATAATCGGCGTGAGGATCAGTGCAAAGATCATGAGTGTGGCCTGGACCGTGTCGGTCCAGCTCACGGCAAGAAAGCCGCCAATGAACGTGTAGGCGATGGTGGCCGCTGCCCCCGCCCACAGGGCCGTTTCATATGACATGCCAAAGGTGCTCTCGAACAGGCGCGCGCCCGCCACGATGCCCGACGCGCAATAAATGGTGAAGAACACCAGAATCACGATGGCTGAGATCACCCGCAGCAGTCCGCTGGCGTCTTCGAAACGACTGGAAAAATAATCCGGCAACGTCAGTGCATCGCCGTTGTGCTCGGTCTGGACACGCAGCCGCCCTGCGACGAACAGCCAGTTCAGGTAGGCCCCTGCGATCAGCCCGATGGCGATCCAGCTTTCAGACAGGCCCGAAAGGTAAACGGCACCCGGCAGGCCCATGAGCAGCCAGCCGCTCATGTCTGAGGCGCCGGCAGACAGCGCGGTCACGACGCTGCCCAGGCTGCGCCCTCCAAGGATGTAATCAGAGAGGTTATTAGTGGCTCGATAGGCCATCAGCCCGATCAGTACCATCGCCGCGATGTAGATCACGAACGTGATCAAGGTGGGATTGCTGACGCTCATTGTGTGGGTCCGTGCGTTGTTTTTATGGCAGGAGCAACGGGTTGCACCAAGGCCGGGCATGCTAGCGACTCAAACCGCGAAGGCGCAACCCAAATCGGGCAGCGAGTTGCACCTTTTCTGCTCAAAGCATGCTAGTCAGACCTCACCTACGGAAGGTAAAGCCGCGTACTACATAGCCTGCGCCTTCTTTTGGCGCGACGATGCGCCATCATCGAACACGGAGGAAATATCTTGAAAAAATGGGTTGCACCCGGTTGCACCGCACCAGGTGCGGGGCTACCCTTGGCGGCAGTTATCGCCACGCTCACCGTGGCTCTCATGAGGACAAGACATGGCGACCACCACTCTGGGTGTCAAACTCGACGACCCGACCCGCGAGCGATTGAAAGCGGCTGCGCAGTCCATCGACCGGACCCCGCACTGGCTGATCAAACAGGCCATTTTCAATTACCTGGAAAAGCTCGAGAGTGGTGCAACCCTGAGTGACCTCGACGGTTTAAGCAAGGACGGTGAAGACCAAGGCGAATTGCCCGCAGAGACCAATCACCAAGCGTTTCTGGAATTCGCCGAAAGCATCCTCCCCCAATCAGTGCTGCGAGCCGCCATTACTTCCGCCTACCGCCGCCCCGAGCCTGAGGTGGTGCCCATGCTGCTCGAGCAGGCGCGCCTGCCGGCCCCGATGGCCGATGCGGCCCACAAGCTTGCCGCTTCGATCGCCGAAAAGCTGCGCAACCAGAAGAGCGCCGGCGGCCGGGCCGGAATCGTCCAGGGCCTTCTGCAGGAATTCTCGCTGTCCTCGCAGGAGGGCGTTGCCCTGATGTGCCTGGCCGAAGCGTTGTTGCGCATCCCGGACAAAGGCACCCGCGATGCCCTGATCCGAGACAAAATCAGCACCGGCAACTGGCAACCCCACCTGGGTAACAGTCCGTCGCTGTTCGTCAACGCAGCCACTTGGGGCCTGCTGCTGACCGGCAAGCTGGTCAGTACCCACAATGAGGCAGGGCTGACTTCTTCCCTGAGCCGCATCATCGGCAAATCCGGCGAGCCCATGATCCGCAAGGGCGTCGACATGGCCATGCGGTTGATGGGCGAGCAGTTCGTGACCGGTGAAACCATCGGCGAAGCGCTGGCCAATGCGAGCAAGTTCGAGGCCAAGGGCTTTCGTTATTCCTACGACATGCTCGGCGAAGCGGCGCTGACCGAACACGACGCCCAGAAGTACCTGGCTTCCTACGAGCAGGCGATCCACTCCATCGGCAAAGCGTCTCATGGACGCGGGATCTATGAGGGCCCCGGAATCTCGATCAAGCTCTCGGCGCTGCATCCGCGCTACAGCCGTTCGCAGTACGAGCGGGTCATGGAGGAACTGTACCCCCGCCTGCTGTCGCTGACGCTGTTGGCCAAACAGTACGACATCGGCCTGAACATCGACGCCGAAGAGGCAGATCGCCTCGAACTGTCGCTCGACCTCCTGGAACGCTTGTGTTTCGAGCCGCAACTGACCGGCTGGAACGGCATCGGCTTCGTGATCCAGGCCTATCAAAAGCGCTGCCCTTATGTGATCGACTATGTGATCGATCTCGCTCGCCGCAGCCGTCATCGCTTGATGATCCGCCTGGTGAAAGGCGCCTACTGGGACAGCGAGATCAAACGCGCCCAAGTCGAAGGCCTGGAGGGTTACCCGGTCTATACGCGCAAGGTGTACACCGACGTGTCCTATATCGCCTGCGCCCGCAAGCTGCTGTCGGTGCCCGAGGTCATCTATCCGCAATTCGCTACCCACAACGCCCATACGCTGTCCGCCATCTACCACATCGCTGGTCAGAACTATTACCCCGGCCAGTATGAATTCCAATGCCTGCATGGCATGGGCGAGCCTTTGTACGAGCAGGTGGTGGGCAAGGTTGCAGAGGGCAAGCTGAACCGTCCATGCCGCGTGTATGCGCCGGTCGGTACCCATGAGACCCTGCTGGCCTATCTCGTTCGTCGCCTGCTGGAAAACGGCGCGAACACCTCGTTCGTCAATCGCATTGCCGATCAGTCGATCTCGATTCAGGAACTGGTGGCCGATCCGGTTTCCAGCATCGAACGCATGGCCACCCAGGAAGGCGGTTTCGGGCTGCCGCACCCGCGGATTCCCCTCCCACGGGATCTGTATGGCAGCGAGCGCCCCAACTCGGCGGGTATCGACATGGCCAACGAACATCGGCTGGCGTCGCTGTCTTCTGCCCTGCTCGCCACCGCACACAACGACTGGAAAGCCCTGCCGATGCTGGGCAGCCCAGTCAGCGCGGGGGCAGCCACACCGGTGCTGAACCCGTCCGATCTGCGTGACGTGGTCGGTCATGTTCAGGAAGCCAGCCTGCAAGATGTCGACAACGCCCTGTTGAGCGCGCTGAGTGCAGGACCGATCTGGCAGGCGACCCCGCCAGCCGAGCGCGCCGCTATTCTGGAGCGCGCCGCCGACCTGATGGAGGCTGACATCCAGCCCCTGATGGGCTTGCTGGCTCGCGAAGCCGGTAAAACCTTCGCCAACGCCATCGCAGAAGTGCGCGAGGCTGTGGATTTCCTGCGCTATTACGCCGTACAGGCGCGCAATGATTTCAGCAACGATGCGCATCGTCCGCTGGGGCCGGTGGTGTGCATCAGCCCATGGAACTTCCCTCTGGCCATCTTCAGCGGTCAAGTCGCGGCGGCATTGGCAGCAGGCAACCCCGTGCTGGCCAAGCCTGCTGAACAGACGCCGCTGGTGGCTGCGCAAGCCGTACGCATTCTGCTGGAAGCCGGCATTCCCGAAGGCGTGGTGCAGCTGCTGCCGGGCCGTGGTGAGACCGTCGGCGCTCGACTGGTCGGCGACGAACGGGTCAAAGGGGTGATGTTTACCGGTTCGACCGAGGTCGCTCGCTTGCTGCAACGCAACATCGCCGGGCGCCTTGACGCACAGGGCCGCCCGATCCCGCTGATCGCCGAAACCGGCGGGCAGAACGCAATGATCGTCGACTCCTCGGCACTGACCGAACAAGTGGTCATCGACGTCGTGTCCTCAGCCTTCGACAGTGCGGGCCAACGCTGCTCGGCCTTGCGCGTGCTCTGCCTTCAGGAAGACTCCGCCGACCGCGTCATCGAAATGCTCAAGGGCGCCATGGCGGAAAGCCGTCTGGGCAACCCGGAGCGGCTGGCGGTGGACATCGGGCCGGTGATCGATGCCGAGGCCAAGGCCGGTATCGAGAAACATATCCAGGCCATGCGCGACAAAGGCCGTTCGGTATACCAGGTCGCCATCGCGGACAGTGACGAGATCAAACGCGGCACCTACGTGATGCCAACCCTGATCGAACTGGAAAGCTTCGATGAACTGCAACGCGAAATCTTCGGACCAGTGCTCCACGTTGTTCGCTACAAGCGCAAAGAACTGGATCAGTTGATCGGCCAGATCAACGCCTCGGGTTACGGCCTGACACTGGGCGTGCACACCCGCATCGACGAAACCATCGCCAAGGTGATCGACTCGGTCAATGCGGGCAACATGTACGTCAACCGCAACATCGTCGGCGCCGTGGTCGGGGTGCAACCGTTTGGCGGCGAAGGCCTCTCAGGCACGGGGCCGAAGGCGGGTGGTCCGCTGTATCTGTACCGCTTGCTGTCGACACGTCCTGCCGATGCCGTGCAGAAATCCTTTGCCACCCGTGATGCCGGGGTTGCGCCGGACACTCGCCTGCGGGAGACCCTGCTCAAGCCGCTCAACGCATTGAAAGCCTGGGCGACCAGCCAACAACTGTCGGAACTGGTAAGTGTGATTTCGCAGTTCACCGAGCAATCGCAAAGCGGCATTACCCGCCTGCTCGCAGGCCCGACCGGCGAGCGCAACAGCTATACCCTTCTGCCACGGGAGCATGTGTTGTGCCTGGCCGATGACGAGGCCGACTTGCTGACCCAACTGGCGGCTGTCCTGGCAGTTGGGGGCACGGCGATCGTTCCCGATAACGAAGTAGGCAAGCCACTCTACAAACGCCTGCCCAAAGAGGTGCAAGGCCGCCTCAAGCTGGTCAATGACTGGAACAAGGACGACGTCGCAATCGAGGCGGTGCTCCACCATGGCGACTCCGATCAGCTGCGCGCGATCTGCGAGCAGGTTGCGCAGCGCAGCGGTGCCATCGTCGGCGTGCAGGGCATCCCCAAAGGCGAAACCGGCATTGCATTGGAGCGTTTGGTGATCGAGCGCGCACTGAGCGTCAACACCGCAGCAGCAGGGGGCAATGCAAGCCTGATGACTATCGGGTAAGGATCCGAAGCGCAAACCTGTAGGAGCGCGGCTAGCCATGCCATCTGGGGCGCAGCGGCAGTTAGGTCAGTTGATCCGGTATGCCCGGCATATCGACGTTGCCTGATTTCGCTGCCGCTGCGCGCCAGATCGCGGGACAAGCCACGCTCCTACAGTTGTTTGAGCAGGCCTCCCTTTCTGGAGAGCGGTATTTCCGAGAAGCTCCTGCCCACTTTTCGTCACAACGAATGCTTGCGAGCAACCCACAATGTCCAGCCCTTCAAACACTCAGACAGGACAACCAAAAGCAGCATAAGGACGACGCCGTACCGCTCAACGATGTCAGACCCCATGAAGATGATAGAAACGGAAGGGATCACCAGAACCAGACGAAAGGGTATCTGAGCCCACCCTAACCACAGTGCCGCTCGCCATCGCCCTAGAAACAAGAAACAGCTGAGAATAATCGATACCTCAAAGCCCCAAGACAACGCCGCCAGCGCCTTGGCATACACCCCGTGATCCGAGATCAACACCAAGCCATTCTGAAGGTCACTCACATAGGGGATCCTGCCCGCGGCAATGCTCAAAAAAACGTAACGGGCGATGTAAATCGCATCAAACATCCCCCACCCCCAAAAAACCGCTCGTGCAGAAATGTTCAACTGACGCACCTGCCTATTCTCCTTTCAACTCATAAGTAATGTTCCCTATCGTCGGTCGCCAGTGCCAAGAAGTACCTGAAATCTGCCAGTGATCCTCAGCCTCAACAAACTGCTGTCCTATGCGGCGCTGCTCGCCGTAATAGCGAGACACTGATTTATCTCGTAGATGCATTTGCCCATCCATGAGAGGTTGCCACTCCTGAACTACCGTTCTGGAAGTGTTCGCGTAATCCTTACCCTCGCTCAAAAACATGCGCCCTTCATCGCCTCTTGAAGTCAGCCAGTTGGCAGCAAAAAACACCGCGTTTCTCGCCGTGTCATATTCAATGCCTTTTGTCACCCATCGTCCGGGACCGCCTGTCAGAGTCATTCTTTTGGCAACGTGCAACGCCGGGGCCACCGAAAGCGAGCGAAGGTTGAATTTTGCGGTCCCTGTCAGCTCGGAGATTTTCAGCGGTTTGAAAGGCCGGTCGGTCACCAACAACCACTCAGCTCGTTCCATCCGCTCAAGAATTGAACGCTTGTGATACTCCAACCGGCAGTCACTCAACGCGATATGAGCGTCGTCAATCAGCTCGACTAACCCTTCGAGGTCATATGGGTTTGCCAACGCCCGCTCTACCTCAAATGCTGCGAAGAGCGGACTTTCTATGGAGTTCAGCGAATAGTGCCGCGCACTAGCCCTTGGGATAACCTTTTTCATGCTCAACGCCCACCGTCAAAGAAACCGACAATCAAGTGGTGCGTTGATAACGTCTTTACCCATTGCTGAATGCCGGGCGATTCGTCCGGTGATGTAGGACAGCGCCTCTCCAACAGGCCAGCCCCCACTCCCCCAAAGTTGATAAGCTCAAGACTGTATGATCCGCCCAGTGGCGAAGAGGTCTTCAAACGACTGCCGAAAGAGGGATAGGCGAATCAATTGGTCAGCGACTGGAACGCCTGGTGATCGAGCGCGCACTGAGCGTCAACACCGCAGCAGCAGGGGGCAATGCGAGCCTGATGACTATCGGCTAAACAACGATGCCCCTGTGTAGGAGCGCGCTTGCCCGCGATGCGTGAGCCATGACACCGCAATGGTGTCTGGCAAAACGCAATCGCGGGCAAGCGCGCTCTACAGTGCTGCATATTCCCGAGGCGCAGTGTCCAGCCGCTCAAGGAGTCAGATGACTGGAGCAGCAACAGCATCAGACACCCCCTCGTTCTATTGCTCCATCACCCAAATCAATCTTCCTGTTCACCCCCTCCCTGCTTCCCTAGACTCAAACGCACATCAGTTAAAGGTGCGCTGCCATGTCCGAAATGTTGCTCAGTTCTCGCAATCTGGCTTTCGAACTCTACGAAATGCTAGACGCCGAGGGGCTCACGCGGCGGGAGCGCTTTGCGGAGCACAGTCGCGAGACCTTCGATGCAGCCCTCTCCACAGCGCGGACGATCGCTGAGAAGTTCTTTGCCTCACACAACCGCAAGAACGACGAGAACGAGCCCCGCTACGAGAACGGCGAAGCGGTGTTGATCCCTGAGGTGAAACCGGCAGTCGACGCCTTTCTGGAGGCGGGTTTTCTCAACGCGGCGCGGGACTTCGAGGCGGGCGGCATGCAGCTGCCCACGCTGCTCTCTCAAGCGTGCTTTGCGCATTTCCAAGCGGCAAACGCCGCCACGGCGTCGTACCCGTTTCTCACCATGGGCGCTGCTAACCTGATCGAAAACTTTGGCAGCGATGAGCAAAAACAACGCTTCCTGCAGCCGATGCTCGAGGGCCGGTTCTTCGGCACCATGGCACTGACCGAGCCTCACGCAGGATCCTCGCTGTCGGACATACGCACCCGCGCAGAACCCGCCAACGACGGGACTTACAGGCTGCGTGGCAACAAGATTTTCATTTCGGGCGGTGACCATCCATTATCGGAAAACATTGTGCATCTGGTGCTGGCCAAGCTTCCTGACGCACCGCCTGGTGTGAAAGGGATTTCACTGTTCATCGTGCCGAAGTTCCTGGTCAAGGATGACGGTAGTCTCGGCGCGCGCAACGACGTGGTGTTGGCGGGGCTTTTCCACAAAATGGGCTGGCGTGGCACGACATCGACCGCCCTGAACTTCGGTGAGAACGGCCACTGCACAGGCTATCTGATTGGCAAGCCACACCGCGGTTTGAGCTACATGTTTCAGATGATGAACGAGGCCCGGATCGGCGTCGGCATGGGCGCAGTCATGCTGGGTTACGCCGGGTATCTGTACTCGCTGGAGTATGCACGCGAGCGTCCGCAAGGCCGTCTGCCCGACAGCAAGAACCCTGAAAGCGCGCCGGTTTCGATCATTCAACATGCTGATGTGAAACGCATGCTGCTGACGCAGAAAGCCTACGTCGAAGGCTCTTTCGACCTGGGACTGTATGCCGCACGCCTGTTCGACGACACGCAAACCGGCGAAACCGAGGACCAACGCAAACAAGCACATGAATTGCTGGACCTGCTGACGCCCATTGTCAAATCCTGGCCCTCGGAGTTTTGCCTGAAAGCCAACGAGCTGGCGATCCAGATTCTTGGCGGCCATGGCTATACCCGCGAGTATCCGGTAGAGCAGTATTACCGCGACAACCGCCTGAATCCGATTCACGAAGGCACTCACGGCATCCAGTCACTGGACCTGCTGGGACGCAAGCTGGCGCAGAACGGCGGCGCCGGCCTCAAACAACTGATTCGCCTGATCGCAGACACGTGTCAACGCGCTCAAGAGCATGCTTCGCTGAGCGCGCTGCGTCAGCCTCTGGAACAACTGGTTGCGCGCCTGCAGGGCGTCACGCTGGATCTATTGACCGACCTGGCCCAAGGCAAGACCACCGCCACGCTCGCCAACTCAGCGCTTTACCTGAAAGCCTTCGGTCATACCGTCATCGGTTGGCGCTGGCTGGCGCAAGCGATCCGTGCAGAAGAAGGGCTCAGGACGGCCAGCGAGGACGACGTCGCGTTTTACAAAGGCAAGCTGCAGGCCGCCCGGTACTTCCTGACCTGGGAGGTTCCGGCCTGCCATCACGAGCTGGCCATTTTGCAGGCGCGGGACGACCTCTGTCTGTCGATGCAAGATCAGTGGTTTTGAAGGGGCTTAAGAGGTCGCAGGCGGGAATAAGCTGTCAACAAGCGTTTCGGCACCTGCCCCCAGCCTGGCGGCGAACTGGTCACGGCTGAAAGGCATGCCCGTGCGCAAGTCGTACACAGCCCCAGTCACCTGCTCCAGGGGTATCTGCTTGAGCTGCACGTTCATGAAACGATACCCGGTACCCATCACCTCCTGAACGCGCTGAATCTCGAAGTAGTTGCCTGGCACAAACACTGACTCGACCTCCTCGGGGCTCACGGAAAACGGGCTGATGGGGGTGGCGCTCAAATACTGCTTGGCAGGTAATTCGAACACGATTGAGGTGTTGTCGAAAGAAACGTCGCCCATAAAGCTTTCTGACGCCGCACCCGCCTGGCTGCTCGCGAACACCCGACTGATGTACGGATTCTCACTGAAAGAAGTGAAGTCGGTGTTCACAAGCACGTCGCCTGCCTTGAACTGGCCATCGCGAAAGGCCTGCCCCGAGGTGCCGCGATGCCCGCTGCCGCCTCTGTATAACGGCACGTCATTGTTGTGACCGACTTCAGCAAGGTCTTCGAGCAGACGGCTTATGACGCCAACCTGATCAGGCCCTTTGCGCGCGCCGGTGCGCAAGAACACGTTGTAGGCGTCTTCATCCCTTGTGAACAGCGTGATAGTCCCCCCGAACCAATCGTGAGCGGTTTTAAAGATGCGGTGCTTTTCGCCAAAGCTGTCGATGGCAACCTCATCACCTTCTGAATCAGTGAACACGCTATCGTCCTCAACGACTTCGTAAATGCTCGTCAGCGACTCCTGGCGTTGATTGCCGACCTCGGACAATCGCCGCTCCTCTGACACATTGAATTGCATGTAGGTGTCCCAGAACGACGACGTCACACGCTCGAAGGGGGGCGGCACACTGCCGCTCGCCTCCATGGAACCCCCGCCGCGCAGGCCCGGCGCGCCGACCAGTTCCCATTCATTGGCCTCATTGAATCGAACCAGATGCGCGCCGCTGAACGAGAATGGGTTGTCCGGTTTGACGATGAACCAGAGTTTCAAGTCCGCAACGTACTGCACCCGAAACGAACGGTCATTCAAACTGATCCAGTTTTCGCCGTTTTCCAGTACATGAATCCCCCGATAAGGGGAGGCATCGGTCAGCGAAGTTGCGGGCGGCAAGATAGCGTTCCCTTCCAACGCTTCCAACGCTTCCAACCCGTCCACCGCTTCATGTTCCAACTGCGAGATGGAGGTTGCCAGACCGCGGATGTCGGCCAATAAAGGCAGATTGAACAGCAGATAGATGGAATTGACGATGGCGCCCACCACCCCCGACTTCCGAAGTGGTGCAGTGCGCCCGTTGATCGCTTGATCGATGTTCAAACCAATGCTCGCGACGCCTGCTCCGACCAGGGTCAGTGCGACGGGCCAACCAATGGGCGCAAATGCCCCGGCCACCTGAATGAACGCTCCCAGATAACCGATCCACATTTGCTTGCGCAGGCTCGCGTTGCCGGTCAGCAGCGTATGCACGTCCTCTCGCATTTCTTCCTGGGCACGGTCTCGTAGCTGTTCGAAAACCCAGGTGCTCGCGGCCTGTCCGGGGGCACGCATCTTGATCGCCCGATTTCCTACTCGGGATACCTTCTTGGCAAAGTCTTTCTGCTGCGCTTGGCCTCGAACGAAGTGTGAGGCAAGCGCTGCGTTTGACGCCCGATCGGACACTTGTGCCGTTATCCAGCGACCCAAAGCGTGATCGTCGTCAAAGCACCGAAACGCGGGTCGGGCGTCGGCCTGATACACAATCACGCGCCCAGACCCGCTGCGGATATAAAGCATGTCCCGCGCTGCGTGCCCGGCAAGCTCGAACACATGGACCGACCCTCGATGATTGGCGCGATTGCGCGTTTGCAGCATCGCCCAGGTCACGCGCGGGTCATCGCCGCCCGTGACTGCCGCCAGGACAGCCTGAAAATCATCCGGCGCCAACTGCCTTTTGCTGAGTGCAACGCCTGCTGACGACAGCAACCGGGCCTTGGTGAACGCACAGAACTCATCGCCATGTTCGCGCCAGAACGCTTCGACCTTGTGCTTGCACGCACTCGCGAAATCCATCGTCCAGAAGTCGCGCAGCACGTCACTGGGCAGCATCGGGACTTCATTCTGCTCGTCATAACGCACCCCATCAGCGCCCACTGTGTAAAAGCCGCTGTAGACGTTCAAGTCATCCGGCGCATCCTGGTCAGCGGCGCTGAACCGGTGCATGACCAATTCGATCAACGTCAACGATTGCGAAGGCCGCCCTCCGTGTTGCCAGCCGGTGAACGTGCGGGAGCTATTGCTCGCTCCCGAAAAACGATGCCAATACACCCTCGCCGGGTTAAATGACTTATTCCCGGTATGCTTTTCAAGAATATGCCGTGCGGCCTGATACGCGAGGGTGTACATGTCTGGGTAGTTGCGTATGAAAGCTGCGGCGCGTTCACGCAACGCCAGATAGCCCAGGCCATCAAACGCGGCCGTGGAAAGTTGTGGGGTAGAGACATGCATGGCTTCCGGTCCTTGGTAGCGATCAAAGCCATGCACGTAATCAGGTGGAATCGATGGTAGGTGGTAGCTATTTATCCTGCGGGTTTGTGAGAGGCGGGCGCAGTCATTGGAAGCTCCGGGGTGCCTCAATCCGTCGATGTGTGATAGATACGCACCGCACTCGAAGTCGAGCATTGCTGATGGCGAACGGAGCTCACCCAAATCGTCCCCTAATCCCTGTCCTCTGGACATCGACAGTCATAAGCCTTTGACAGCCCACTAATTCAACGGGTTAAATCCATTGGCACGTCGGCTGCATGTCAGTCTTCGGATGCGCTCATTCTGCTTTTATCTGGAGTACCGCCCTTGGATGCCACGACCATCAACAGCCTGTTTCTGATCGGCGCGTTGCTGGTGGCCGCGAGTATTCTGGTCAGTTCGCTGTCATCACGCCTGGGCATTCCCATCCTGGTGATCATCCTGGCGGTCGGCATGGTGGCGGGCGTCGACGGCGGCGGCATCATTTTCGACAACTACCCGACGGCCTACCTGGTCGGCAACCTCGCACTGGCCGTCATCCTGCTCGATGGCGGGCTGCGCACTCGGGTGGCGAGTTTCCGAGTAGCGCTCTGGCCTGCGTTATCGCTGGCCACGGTCGGCGTGCTGATCACCACGGGGCTCACCGGCATGGTCGCGGCATGGCTGTTTGACCTGAACATCATTCAGGGCTTGCTGATCGGTGCCATCGTCGGTTCCACGGACGCCGCAGCGGTGTTCTCGCTGCTGGGCGGCAAGGGCCTGAACGAACGGGTGACCGCCAGCCTCGAAATCGAATCCGGCAGTAACGACCCGATGGCGGTGTTCCTCACCGTGACCCTGATCGACATGCTGGCCAAAGGTCAGACCGGCCTGCACTTGAGCCTGCTGGGGCACCTGGTGCAGGAGTTCGGCATCGGCGCCCTAGTCGGTCTTGGCGGTGGCTGGCTGATGCTGCAATTGGTCAATCGCATCAACTTAGCCAACGGCCTCTACCCCATCCTGGTGATCGCGGGCGGCCTGACCATCTTTGCCCTGACCAACGCCATCCACGGCAGCGGCTTTCTGGCGGTTTACCTGTGTGGTCTGGTGTTGGGCAACAAACCGATCCGTAGCCGCCACGGCATCCTGCACATGCTCGACGGCATGGCCTGGCTGGCGCAGATCGGCATGTTTCTGGTTCTCGGGCTGCTGGTCACACCCCACGATCTGCTGCCGATCGCACTGCCCGCCCTGGGGCTGGCGCTGTGGATGATCCTGGTAGCGCGCCCGCTGTCGGTGCTGGCCGGGCTGCTTCCCTTCCGCGTATTCCACGGCCGCGAGAAGGCGTTCATCGCCTGGGTCGGCCTGCGCGGCGCGGTGCCGATCATTCTCGCCGTCTTCCCGCTGATGGCCGGGCTCCCTCATGCCCAACTCTACTTCAACCTGGCATTCTTCATCGTTCTGGTTTCGCTGCTGGTCCAAGGCACGAGCCTGCCGTGGATGGCCAAATGGCTGAAGGTCACGGTACCGCCGGACCCAGCGCCTATCTCCCGCGCCGCACTCGAGGTGCACGTGACCAGCGAATGGGAGCTGTTCGTTTATCGCCTCGGTGCGGAAAAATGGTGCATCGGCGCAGCACTTCGCGAGCTGAAAATGCCGGAGGGTACGCGGATCGCTGCGCTGTTTCGCGGTCAGCAACTGCTCCATCCGTCGGGTAGTACGGTGTTGGAAACGGGCGACTTGCTGTGCGTCATCGGCCATGAACATGACTTACCCGCCCTCGGCAAACTGTTCAGCCAGGCCCCGCAGCGAGGTCTGGATCTGCGCTTCTTCGGCGACTTCGTCCTCGAAGGAGACGCTCAGCTCGGGGCTGTCGCGGCATTGTACGGTTTGAAACTCGACGGTCTGGACCCAGACATGCCGTTGAGCCAGTTCATCATTCAGAAGAATCGCGGCGCGCCAATCGTTGGCGACCAGGTGGAATGGAATGGAACTATCTGGACAGTCGCCGTGATGGAAGGGAACAAGATCCTTAAAGTGGGCGTCAGATTCCCGGAAGGAACCCGCCCGGCCCCCGGGTTGTTCCTCTAAACTGCTCACATTTCCTGATCGTCCAGCCCGGTGTCTATGTTCCTGCTGCGTAATTTTTGTGCCTCAGCCTTGCTGGGGCTTTGCCTGTTCAACGTCCCGGCCTTCGCCGCCGACACCCCTCCACCTTCGGCCGAAGCCGTTCAGCAAAGCCTGGACAAGATCGCCGATCGCAAACTGTCCGCCGATGATCAAAAGGCCCTGCAACAGGTGCTGGAACAGACGCTCGGTTTCCTCGCCAGCCAGAAGGACAACCAGCAAAAGCTGGAGGACCTGAAGAAGCAATTGACGGATGCCCCTCGGCAGACGACCGAAAACCAGCGCGAACTCGCCAAACTCAAAGCCAGCAAGGTGATCCCGGTTGCCCAGCGCTACGCCAATCTGGATGTCCCCCAGCTTGAGCAGATGCTCAGCCAGCGCAGCGCTCAACAAGCCGACTTGCAGAAAGCCCTGAACGATGCCAACAGCCTGACGATCACTGCCCAGACGCGCCCGGAACGCGCGCAGGCCGAAATCAGCAACGCTCAGACGCGCATTCAGACCATCAACGGCATCCTCAAATCCGGTAAGGACGGCGGCAAAGCAATCAGTTCCGACCAGCGCAACCAGTTGAATGCAGAGCTGGCATCGATCAATGCGCTGATTGCCCTGCGACGTCAGGAATTGGCCGGCAACAGTCAATTGCAGGACTTGGGTGGCAGTCAGCATGACCTGTTGACTGAAAAGGTGAGCCGTCAGGACCAGGAAATCCAGGACCTGCAGACGCTGATCAATGACAAGCGTCGCGCGCAGTCGCAGGAAACCGTGACCCAACTGTCGATCGAAGCACAAAAAGCCGGTGGTAGCAGCCTGCTCGCCAGCGAGAGCGCGGCGAACCTCAAGCTGTCCGACTACCTGTTGCGGGGCACCGACCGCCTCAACGAGCTGACCCAGCAGAACCTCAAGACGAAAACCCAACTGGACGCCATCACGCAGACCGACGCCGCGCTCGATGAGCAGATCAACGTTTTGAGCGGCAGCCTGCTGCTCTCCAAGATCCTCTACAAACAGAAACAGGCGCTGCCCAAGCTCAAGCTCGACAGCGGGCTGGCCGATGAAATTGCCGACATTCGGCTGTATCAGTTCGAGGTCAATCAACAGCGCGAGCAGATGAGCAACCCGGCGAGTTACGTTGACACGCTGCTGGCCACGCAGAAGCCTGAGGACGTTACCCCTGCTCTGCGCAAGGCCTTGCTCGACCTCGCCACCACCCGCAGCGATCTGCTGGAGCGGCTTAACCGTGAATTGAGCGCGCTGCTCAATGAATCCATCACCCTGCAACTGAACCAGAAACAGCTCGTCAGCACGGCGATCAACCTGCGTCAGACCCTCGATGAACAAATGTTCTGGATTCCCAGCAACAAGCCGCTGGATTTCGAATGGTTCGAGCGTGTCAAACCGCGGCTGATGAAACAGATCTCCACCTTGCCCTGGACCTCCACCGTCAGCGAACTGGCCGATGGCCTGACCCAGCGCCCGTTGATCTTCCTGCCGTTGCTGCTGGTGATTGGCGTGCTGATGTGGAAGCGCAAGGCGCTGTACGACAAGCTCAACCGCCTGCACGGTGACATTGGCCACTTCAAACGGGATCGGCAGTGGCAAACACCGCTGGCGATCATTATCAATATCCTCCTTGCCATGCCACTGTCGCTGGCGCTGGCCACCTGCGCGCTGGCGTTGCAGATCGACGCCCGAGAACAGAACGTCAATCTCGGCGCGGCGCTCATGCAAATCTCGCTGGCCTGGCTGGTGTTCTATACCGCCTACCGCATCCTGGCGCCCGGTGGCGTGGCGCAACTGCATTTCCGCTGGGAAAAGTCCCAGGTGGAATTCCTGCGTGGCTGGATACGCCGGTTGGGCCTGGTGGTGCTGGCTCTGGTGACTGTGGTGGCGGTCGCCGAACACGAGCCGTCTGCGTTGGCCGATGACGTCATTGGTATTGCAGTGGTGCTGACCTGTTACGCCCTGATGACCTGGCTGCTCGCCCGTCTGTTGCTGACCAGCCCGACCCACGAAAACGCGTCACTGTTCCGCCGTGCCGTCGGCCTGGCGTTCACCGCCCTGCCGGTCGCGTTGTTCCTGGCGGTGTGTTTTGGCTACTACTACACCGCGCTGAAGCTCAGCGACCGGTTGATCGACACCCTCTACCTGCTGATGCTCTGGCTGGTCATCGAGGCCGCATTCGTGCGCGGCCTGGGCGTCGCCGCACGGCGTCTGGCCTACCAGCGGGCCCTGGCCAAGCGTCAGGCCGCCAAGGACGCAGGTGAAGGCGAAACCCTGGTCGAGGAGCCGACACTGGACATCGAGCAGGTCAACCAACAATCCCTGCGCCTGATTCGTCTGGCATTGATCGCGGGTTTCATCGGCGCGCTGTATCTGGTGTGGGCCGACCTGATCACCGTGTTCTCCTACCTGGACAACATCACCCTGTACGAATACACCACCGGAACCGGCACCAACACCAGCATGGTGCCGATCAGCCTTGGGGACCTCATCGGCGCACTGGTGATTATCGGCATCACTTTCGTGCTGGCGGGCAACCTCCCTGGCTTGCTGGAAGTGTTCGTGTTGTCGAAGCTGAACCTGAAACAGGGCAGTTCCTACGCGACAACCACACTGCTGTCGTACATCATCGCGGGCGTCGGGTTCGTCTCGACACTCTCTGCGCTGGGCGTGAGCTGGGACAAGCTGCAATGGCTGGTGGCGGCCCTGTCGGTCGGCCTCGGGTTCGGGATGCAGGAGATCTTCGCGAACTTCATCTCCGGCATCATGATCCTGTTCGAGCGCCCGGTACGGATCGGCGACACCATTACCATCGGCAACCTGTCAGGCACGGTGAGCAAAATCCGCATTCGCGCGACTACCATTACCGATTTCGACCGCAAGGACATCATCGTTCCGAACAAGACGTTCATCACCGGCCAACTGATCAACTGGTCGCTGACCGACACCATCACCCGCGTCACCCTGAAGCTGGGTGTGGACTACGGCTCCGATCTGGACTTGGTGCGCAAGTTGCTGTTGCAGGCCGCCCGCGAAAACCCTCGCGTTCTCAAAGAGCCGGAGCCTATCGTCTACTTCCTGAATTTCGGCGAAAGCACGCTGGACCACGAACTGCGCATGCACGTCCGCGACTTGGGCGATCGCAACCCGGTGCTCGACGAGATCAATCGGTTCATCAACAAGGAGTTCAAGAAGCAGCACATCAACATCTCGTTCCGGCAGATGGAGGTGTACCTCAAGAACATGCAGGGCCAGGAATACAAAATGGTGCCCGTCGATCAAGACACCAAGGCAATCGCACCGCCTGCATCGACGGTGGTGCCCCCCGCACCGAAGGATGTGCCGGAGCCGCCGGAAGCCAAGCTCGACTGATCGGCGCATTGCCCGCAGAATGGGTTTCGCACATTCTGCTGGAGGCTCGCTTTGAAAGCCCTCGACGCCCTGACCTTCGACAACCGTTTCGCCCGCCTGGGCGATACGTTCTCCACGTCCGTACTGCCCGAGCCCATCGCTGAACCCCGCCTGGTGGTGGCCAGCGATGCGGCCCTCGGGCTATTGGACCTGGACCCCGCCCAGGCCGAGGATCCGGTGTTTGCCGAGCTGTTCAGTGGGCACAAACTCTGGGCCGAAGCGGACCCACGGGCGATGGTGTACTCAGGCCATCAGTTCGGTTCGTATAACCCACGCCTGGGCGACGGGCGGGGACTCTTGCTGGGCGAGGTCTACAACGACGCCGGCGAGCATTGGGACCTGCACCTCAAAGGCGCCGGGCAGACACCCTACTCGCGCATGGGCGACGGCCGCGCGGTGCTGCGCTCCTCGATTCGCGAGTTCCTGGCGTCCGAAGCGCTGCATGCATTGAACATCCCAACCAGCCGCGCAGGCTGCGTCATCGGCTCGAGCACGCCCGTGTGGCGCGAAACCCAGGAGCGCGCGGCCATGGTGCTGCGACTGGCCCGAAGCCATGTGCGCTTCGGCAGCTTCGAATATTTCTTTTACACCCAGCAGCATGACGCCCTGAAAACGCTGGCTGACCACGTGCTGTCACTGCATTACTCCGAATGCCTCCAGCAGCCTGAACCGTATCTGGCGATGTTCCGCACGATCGTCGAACGGCAAGCCGAGCTGATCGCCAAATGGCAGGCCTATGGCTTCTGTCACGGGGTGATGAACACCGACAACATGTCGATTCTGGGCATCACCTTCGACTTCGGCCCGTTCGCATTCCTGGACGATTTCGATCAGCACTTCATCTGCAACCATTCCGACCATGAAGGCCGCTACTCCTTCAGCAATCAGGTCCCCATCGGCCAATGGAACCTCAGCGCACTGGCGCAGGCCCTCACGCCGTTCATCGAAGTCGAGCCCCTGCGCGAAGCACTGGGCCTGTTCCTGCCGCTGTATCAGGCCCACTACCTGGACCTGATGCGCCGCCGTCTTGGCCTGACCACCGCCGAAGACGACGACGCCGACCTCATCGCCCGCCTGCTGCAGTTGATGCAGAACAGTGGCGTGGACTACAGCCTGTTTTTCCGCCGTCTGGGCGAAGACGCTGCTGACGTCGCCGTTCAAAGCCTGCGCGATGACTTTGTCGACATGCGCGGCTTCGACGCCTGGGCCGACGCCTACAAAGCCCGCATCGCCCGCGACCCTGCCAGCAGTCAGGATGACCGCCGCGCCCGGATGCACGCCGTCAACCCGCTATACGTGCTGCGCAACTACCTGGCCCAACGCGCCATCGAAGCCGCCGAACAAGGCGATTACACCGAAGTCCGCCGCCTGCACCAAGTGCTGTGCAAGCCGTTCGAGGAGCAGGCAGGGATGGAAAGTTATACACAGCGGCCGCCGGATTGGGGGAAGCATTTGGAGATTAGTTGTTCGTCTTAGATGTCGACGCCGAATCAGTATCAGATACCCCCGTAGGTTTATCAGAAACAGAGGACGGGGCTGACGCCTGCACAGAGTGCTGTTTTACAGACTGCTCACGCTTGGCTTCAGCCTCCTTTTTCTCTGGCATCGCGATGCTCGCCAGAATGTCATACAGATTCAATCCCCGCTTCGCCAGCTCCGGCACTTTGTCATTGGGCCGACTCAGCTCCACGCGAATCTTCTCCAAAAGCTCTGCTTCGTAATCGCCTGGATAGCAGTCCTGAACCTGCTCGATTTTAGGCAGCGCTCTATAAAAGCTCAGCACTTCTGTGAGGAAGACCGGGATTCGCCCCGTTTGAGCACTTTCTAACTGGGCGCGAGTGACTGCTCCTTCTGCCCACTCGGATTTCAGACGATGACTTTCAGACCAAGCCGCGTGGCGCTCATTGATCGTGTAGCCGCCACTGTCGTCATAAGCGATCAGTGCCAACTGATCACGAGACAGACCTGCAAACGGATTTTGCGCATAACGGTTGCCACTAGCGGCTTGGTTGACGTAATCGGTTGCCTGCCTCGCCCTCGCCAGATGTTCAGGATCTTCTGTATCGGGCAGTTCCTGATCGTGTCGATGTTTTCCAAAGCTGTAGCCGTCGAGCGCAAAATCATTTATCTGCTTCTTCGCATAAGCAGCCAGCTCATCGCGGGTCAGCTCCTGCTCTCGTTTGTTGGATCGAAGAGCACTCTCACCTAGCTGTCGAGTCAGCAAAGAGAAATTGGCTTTATCAGCCCGCTCCCGCGATGAGCTGAGTGTGTTCAGCGCATCACCATCAGGCACGGCTTTCTTTCCTACAATAAAAATCACAGGCATTTCTGAAACGGCACCCATACCTTGAATCATGTTGCCTCCCTGTATGGCTTTCTTAAACAAGGCCACCGTTCCGGCGACCTTATTCAAATTATGCACATCAACGCATGATGAGATTTACGCTCCAATCGTGACTGGCGTAATTCACAGATGTGATACTAATTTCACATCTAGCACCACCACTTGCGACTGCGCTCTTATTCCATTTGGGCGTTCTGACTCCACCTGGTGTGGCGTTCATCAGATAGCTGGTCGTGAAACGACATGACTTGCTTCCCGACTTGTATGTCACCATCGCGTAGGTGATGGGCGAGGAGCCTGTAGCCCTTACAACGTAGGTCTCGGTACCACCTGCCGGCACATCGGATGGCTTCGGCGATGCATTCGCATACGTCGTTCTTTCGTTCTGACTACTGCCAGGTTGGTAACTCACAGGCTCTGCCAAGTTGTTAATGAGGTTAACGGTAACTTGCGGGGTTGCCACCGCCACACCAGTCGACAGCATAGCAATCGCAACTATAGAACATTTAATCGTCTTAACATTTTTCATCTTGATCATCCTTTTGTCAGATCCGAAAAAAGCTAATCAGACATAGATAATCGCGACAACTATCCGAACGAATAGTCCTTTTGGAACATAACACCATCGCCGCCAATCCATTAAGACCTGTAATCAATTCACTCTTACATTGATACCTATCACTACCCAATGATTGGTTTTGAGTTATTGGCTACTTCACCTTCAGCTGTTGCTTTAGTCGATGTGGCTGCCGACGCGGTGGGCTGAGTCGCTCCAACTGTCTGCATCGGCTTCGCCGCCTTGACCGCAGACGCCTCTTTTTTGGCCCAGCGCTCATTCCACGACACGGGCGTCGGCGACGTTCTGGGGGTGAATTTCTTTTTGAGGACGGGGCTGTTCGGGTCAGTCTTGCTTTTGGTGGGTTCAACGACGCCCGCGATCACGTCGAACAGCGTCAGTTTGCGGTCGCCGCCCTGACGCTGAACGAGGCCGGGCATGCTCGGCGAGGGCAGGGTTCGCTCCCCTTTGATGCGCGACTCAAGGATCGCCTGGGCGTCTTTGGGGTAATCTACGGCCCTTTCGATAGCAGGCAGCGATTTGAAATAACTCAAGGCCTCGTTGTAGAACCTGGTCGCCTTGCCAGTGCGGATCTGCTCGATCTCGCCTTGAGGGATCGCGACTTTGCGCCAGGCTTCATCCATCTTCTGCACGCCCTGCCACGCCGCACGTCGCTCATTGAGGGTGAACGAACCGCTGTCGTCGTAGGCGATCAGATTCAGTTGCTCGCGGGACAATTTCTCGAACGGGCTTATGGCGCTTTTGTCCCCCGCGAGGGTGCGCGCGACGTAAGCAGAAGCCGCACGTGCACGGTCCAGCAATTCCGGATCAGTGGTATTCGGCACTTCCATCGCTCGGGTGCCGCTGTTGGCTTCGGGGGTTTCCTGGGTGAAATCCTTGATTCGGTTGCGCCCATATTGGCCCAGTGCTTCATGGGTCATCCCCGCATCCCGCTTGGCGGCGCGGGCAGCGCTTTCATTCAACTGGCTGGCCAGTGTGGAAAAGCTCGCCTTGTCGGTGGCCGTCTTTTGCGTTTTATCCACAGCAGGTTGATCAGCCTTTTCCGCCGAAACGGGCGCGGGTGTCTTGGACGGAAGGATGGCAACAACGGCAGCCTGAAGGTGATTGATCATCGGCTAACTCCCTGACAATGAGTGAAAGGGGCCAATGCGGGTTATGCGGAACGAAACAGCCCCTGACGCGGGAAGCTAATCGGGGGAGCACGCCAGAGCTAGCTGTGCGAATGAGGTGTTCTTTCGGATAAAAGCGTCGAAAGGAAAGCCTCTGGAGCAGTGTGTACCGGCGTATCAATACCGCGGCTCAGGGAATGTCCAGCGTCTTCAAATGCCCCGACATCGACGCAGAAACATCAAGCCGCGTTGCACAACGTGATGAGAAACACATTCCGTTTGTTAACAGCTAGTCCGACAAATCAATAACGCTTAGCACCCTGGAGACGATTTCATTGACAGTAACCTTGTCCAACGTCTCGACAAGCCTCGCAGATCCAGTGCGAACACGCTGCTCAAGGTCAAAGCTACGCACTTGATTACACACCGCAACACCGCTGGTCTCGTGTCCTGAAATGACCACACAGAGCCCGGATTGCCACGCGAAATCACCGCCACTGGTCACTGGGACAGTCATGCAGATACCTAGCGCGTTGATTTGCTGAGCAGTGATGACTACTAATCGATGCCGATCTTTCATCTCCCTCCCCGCCACTGGATTGGGGTCTACCCAATACACATCGCCCTGGCAGGGTGCCTTGCGAGGAACCATCAGGTGATCTCCCGCCCGACAGAGTCACCTTCTCGAGCCCAAGCTGTTTCGTTGTTCAATTCAGCAACGAATTCAGCCCCTTTTAACAGCTCGGTTACCGAATAGCGCTTGCGGATGAGCGGCGGTACAGGCTTGGCGACCAACTCCCCCGCCTCAACGCTCAACTCGACCTCAGATCCAATGTGCAGATCCAGCAACTTCAAAAAAGCAGGGGGGATCGTCATCACCGCCGCGCCGCCCTGACGGCGGATAGTCGAGTTCATTGTCATCGTTTTTATCTTGTCGGCCATGGTGGATACCTTGTCTATCAGTGCTACAAAAGTAGCACCACGCTCAACCGTTTACGGGCTGCGACAAGACACACGTAGCCTATTCAGCTTGCCTCGCCTATTCAATCCGAAGACACAGCCAGCTCTGTGGGAATTCGCCGATCAACTCCCCAACAACCACCCCAACCCCATCGTCACATGCTCTTCGGTACTGTCAACCAGCGGCAGGGGGCTTTCCACGTTCTCCAGCAGCAGGCCGATTTCTGTACAGCCAAGTATTGCGGCCTGGGCGCCTTGATCACGAAGTTGCTCAAGCACACCGAGGTAAAAATCCCGAGCCGGTTGATGGAACTGGCCCAGGCAAAGCTCGGCGAAGATCACGCGGTCGATTTCACTCATGGCATCGGCCGTGGGCAACAGGACGTCGATGTCGAAGCGCTCGGCCAGGCGGCGTTTGTAGAAGTCTTCCTGCATGGTGAAGCGGGTGCCCAGCAGTGCGGCGCGGGTGACGTCTTTGGCGCGTAGCGCCTGGCCCACAGCGTCGCCGATGTGCAGCAGCGGAATGTCGACAGCCGACTCGATGGCCCCCGCGACTTTGTGCATGGTATTGGTGGCCAGCAGAATGGCTCCGGCGCCAGCGCGCTCAAGGCCTCGGGCGGCATCGGCCAGTTGCTCGCCTGCCAGATCCCACTGTCCGGATTTCTGCAGGGCGGCGATGCCCGCGAAGTCCACGGAGTGCAGCAACAGCGGCGCCGAATGCAGGCCGCCCAGTTGGTTGCGCACGCCTTCGTTGAGCCATTTGTAATACGTGGCTGTGGATTCCCAGCTCATTCCGCCCAAAACACCGAGGGTTTTCATATTGTTCTCCGGCTGACAGTCGTCTGCGCAGGCTAGAGGCAAAGGCCAGGACAGGCCAGTGACAGAAGCGCGACAAGCGGGCGGTACAGTCTTCGATCCATCGCTTGATAAACCTGTTTGACGGCTCCATTTATCAGTCATTGGCCTAATTTCAGGTGATCCTCATGTCTGACCCTCTTCATATCCCCTGCCCCCACTGCAACGGCCTCAACCGCATCCCCGCCGATCGCCTGGCCGACCAGCCCAAATGCGGGCGCTGCAAACAGCCGGTGCTGCTGAGCACACCGTTCAATCTCTCCCAAGGCGACTACGCCAGCCAGATCAAGGGCGACCTGCCGCTGCTAGTGGATGTCTGGGCGGACTGGTGCGGGCCGTGCAAATCATTTGCGCCGACGTTCGAGCAGGCAGCGGTTCAACTGAGCGGGCGTGTGCGTTTGGCGAAGCTGGACAGCGAGGCCAATCAGCAGCTTTCGGCGCAATTGGGCATCCGGTCGATTCCGAGCCTGATTCTGTTCAAGAATGGCCGCGAAGTGGCCCGCCAGAGCGGTGCAATGCCTTTGCCGCAATTGACCGCTTGGCTCAAGAGCCAGGGGATCTGACGCCTCATACGCTCTGGCATGCCGCTGTCGTGAGATTGAGTTGCCAGCGTCGTCTGCTGAGCCGCAGCCGTTCTCCGCATATCCGGTAGGACCTGTCCGAACGTGCGCTTGCGCGCTCCAGACTCAGCATTGGCCGCCTAAGGTTAAGCCACTTCCACGGTTTACCAGAGGGCGATACACGATGACGGCAGCGATCAGGGAAGGTGACGCCACCAGCACGGGTGGCAGGGTTTTGCAAACGTCCGGTACGCAGGTATGGAGAGAGCGTCGGCTGGCCCGCATGGGTGATCCAGTGTGGTGCGGGGCGTGCGGGACCGTCGGGTTTATCGCCCAAGGCAACCCGACGTTCATCGATGAAGTGTTGGCCGTTGCCACCGAAGGGCAGGCGGTACGTTGTGGCTGCCCGGAAGGAGAGCACCGGCTGATCGCCAGTCAGGATCAACTGAGGGCCGACATGCAGGCCACCATCGAGATCCCCAAGGATCAGGCGAGAAAAGCGCGCAAGCGGGCAAAGAAAATTGCCGCGCTCCTGAGCAGTGATCGGCCTCCAACTGCGGCGGCTCGATCCGATACGGCGTGAAAACACGGGCGCCTGGAATCACCGGTTACTGGGCTGCGTTGGCCTCCAACAAATGATGCAACTCGACAAACTGCTGGCTGAGTTTATGCCGTGGCTCCAGATGGATCAGCGGCAAGCTGGCCTGGTGGGATTCGCGCATCTTCACTGAACTGTTGAGATACACCGGCAACACCGGAAGACCTTCGGCAATCAATTCGTCGAGCATTTGCTGCGGCAGGCTCGCACGCGCCTGGAACTGGTTGACGATAATGCCTTCCACTTCCAGGTCTTCGTTGTGGTCGTCCTTCAATTCTTCGATTTCCCGAAGCAGGCCATACAGCGCCTGACGGGAAAAACTGTCGCAGTCGAAAGGAATGAGCACGCGATCCGCTGCGATCAATGCCGACACGGCGTAGAAATTCAGTGCGGGCGGCGTGTCGAGATAGATCCGGTCGTAGTCTTCGGCGAGTTCGTCGAGCAACTTACGCAGCTTGTTGATCTTGTGCTTGGCCTCGAGTTTGGGTTGCAGGTCTGCCAGTTCACCCGTGGCCGTCACAACGTGGAGGTTGTCGAAGGGGGTTTCGTAGATATCCACCTGATTTTTTTTGGCGAAGGGTCCCGAGGACAAGGATTGCTTGAAAAACTCGGCAATGCCCATGGGAATCTCGTCACCGGTCAGGCCCGTAAGGTACTGCGTCGAGTTGGCCTGGGCATCCAGGTCGATCAACAGCGTCCGATAGCCTTCGTTGGCACTCACCGCCGCCAGATTACAGGCGATGCTGGATTTACCCACACCGCCTTTCTGATTGAACACCACACGCCGCATGTCATTACTCCCTGTCGCAGTCTTGTCTCGCTGGCCGGTACGCGCCCTGATGAATGGCCCGAGTCTAGGCAAATCAGGTGACAACGGCGAGTGCTTCGACCATTCGAGACGAAGGAAACTGACGAAGACTACTGAGCCACGTGAATTATCCGACTTACAAATTGCTACATGTCTTACTCATCAGGATAATGCCTCCCACCCCGCCAGGCTTCGATGCCGGTAAACGCGGAGAGTCAGCGTCGTCGCGAGGCTCCACAGACGTCAATCTTAAGGTGGCATCCCATGATTCGTGCTCTTTTGCTGCTTTGCGTCGTGCTGTTGAGTGCTTGCACCAGCCACGCGCCGCTACCGGCACAAATTCCGCACATCAAATTTCCGAAGCAGTTGCACGTCCAGCGTGAGCAAGGCGGTCTGCGCCAGGACTGGCTGGTGACAGCGCACAAGGAGCGCCACGGCCTGAGGTGGTCGTTGACCGATCCATCCGGCACCCTGCTTGCGCGAGAGCAACTGTACGAAGAGGCCTGGACGCCGGACAGCTCGCTGCCGCCGAACCCGGAAGCCAGAGAGCTGTTCGCCGCTGTGCTGTTCGCCCTGACCTCCAATGAGGAAGCCCGTTTCGACTATCCCGGCGTCGTATTGCTGCCTCACGCGCGCACACTGGAAGATCGCTGGCGCGTCGATTACGCCTCCGAAGGGATCTTTCGCATCACGCTGGAAAGCGGCGAACTGACCTATATCGTCAGTCCGGTCGGTGGCAAGGCCTCAAAATAATCGAGGGACACCGTATGGATGAACGGTCACTCACCCCGCCTTACGCGTCACCAATTCCACAAACGCCTTGGCCATGGGCGATTTCTGATCCTTGCGTTGTACCAGCCATACCGCCGATGTCGCCTCGTCATCGAGCAACGTGCGATACACCACGCCATCGATACGCATGCGTTGATAGGACGCAGGCAATACCGTCACCCCTAACCCCGCCGCCACCAGACCGATGATCGTCATTGCCTCACCGGCCTCCTGCGCGAACAAGGGGCTGAACCCCGCAGCGCGCGCCAGGTCAAGCAATTGGGCGTACAACCCGCTGCCGTAACTGCGAGGAAAGAACACGAACGGCTCGCTCGCCAGTGAGTTGAGATACATCCCCTGCTCGCTGCCTTCGGCCAGTGGGTGATCCGAGCGCAGCACCGCCACCAATGGCTCGCGCAATAACTCCACTGCAACCAACGAGTCCGGTAACGGCAAAGGCCGCATGATGCCAACCTGCATCGACTCTTCTTCCAGCCGTTCCGCCACCTCTCGACTGCTCATTTCCTGCAGCGCGAGATGCACGGCCGGGTAGCGTTGGCGGAAGGCGAAGATCGCCTGCGGGATGCTCGAAGTGAACGGTGCCGACGCCGTGAAACCGATCTTCAGTTCACCCAGTTCCCCCAACTGCGCGCGTCGCGCCACATCCGAGGCTTTCTCGACCTGCGCGAGCACCAGCCGCGCTTCATCGAGGAACAGTCGTCCCGCTTCACTCAATTCCACCCGTCGGTTGGTACGCTCGAACAGGCGCGCGCCCAGTTCCTGTTCGAGGGCCTGAATCTGCTGGCTGAGCGGCGGCTGTGAAATGCCCAAGGCCTCGGCAGCCCGTCCAAAATGCAGCTCTTCGGCAACTGCAATGAAATAGCGCAAATGACGTAATTCCAAGGGTTCACCATTGAGTCGTTAAACCTATCAATTAGGTCGAACAATATATTGGAAGGAATCGTTAGCGAGCTATATGCTTTTTCCATTGCCATGCTGCTTTTTCTTGAGGTTAATCGTGAATACTGCTGCATCCCCCGCGCCCGCCATGATCGAAGCCGCGATTCCGCTGGGTGATACGTACATCGAAAAAAACACCCCTGCCTTCATCCGCACCGTACTGGCTCTCTTCTCCGGCGGTTTCGCCACGTTTGCCCTGCTCTACTGCGTTCAGCCGATGATGCCGCTCCTGTCGCATGAGTTCTCGATCAACGCTGCGCAGAGCAGCCTGATTTTGTCGGTCTCCACCGCGACGCTCGCCATTGGCTTGCTGATCACCGGGCCGATTTCCGATCGCCTGGGACGCAAGTCGGTGATGGTGTTCGCGCTGTTTTCCGCAGCTTTTTTCACCCTGGCCAGCGCGGTGATGCCGAGTTGGGAAGGTGTGCTCGTGACCCGGGCGCTGGTTGGCCTTTCCTTGAGCGGCCTGGCGGCCGTCGGAATGACCTACCTCAGTGAAGAAATCCACCCTCAGCATATTGGCCTGGCCATGGGGCTTTACATCGGGGGCAACGCCATTGGGGGAATGAGCGGGCGCTTGATCACCGGGGTCTTGAGTGACTTCGTAAGCTGGCACACTTCGCTGCTGATCATGGGCCTGGTCGCTCTGGGCGCTGCCGGCCTGTTCTGGAAATTCCTGCCGCCCTCCCGCAATTTCCGCTCAAGTCCGCTCAACGCTCGCAACCTGTTGGACGGGTTTGTCATGCAATTCCGTGACGCAGGGCTGCCGTGGCTCTTCCTGGAAGGCTTTCTGCTGATGGGCGCCTTCGTGACCCTGTTCAACTACATCGGCTATCGCTTGCTGGCAGACCCTTACAACCTGAGCCAGGCCGTGGTGGGGCTGTTCTCGGTGGTTTACCTGTCGGGTATCTACAGCTCCGCCAAAATTGGCGCACTGGCCGACAAACTGGGACGCCGCCGAGTGTTGTGGGCCGTCATCGGGTTGATGCTTGCAGGTTTGCTGCTGACCTTGTTTACCCCGCTGCCCATTGTGATCGTCGGTGTGCTGATGTTCACGTTCGGCTTCTTTGGCGCCCACTCGGTGGCCAGCAGTTGGATTGGTCGTCGCGCCATCAAAGCCAAAGGCCAGGCTTCGTCGTTGTACCTGTTCAGCTACTACGTGGGTTCCAGCGTCGCGGGGACGGGCGGCGGGGTGTTCTGGCACTACGGCGGCTGGAACGGAATCGGGTTGTTCATTGGCATCCTGCTGCTGGTGGCCCTGGTCGCTGCCCTGAAGTTGGCGAAACTGCAGCCTTTGCCAGCCAACGCCCCAATCTGACGGCGCAGCCGATTTCAAATGAAAACGCCCGGAACTCATGCCGGGCGTTTTCACATCGAAGCGTGGGCGCTTAGGGGTGGTACTGCGCCGACAACTCATGCACGGCGTTGATGAACGCGCCGGCGTTGGCCGGATCGACTTCCGGTGTGATGCCATGGCCAAGGTTGAATACATGGCCGGTGCCGCTGCCATAGCTCTTGAGGATATTGGCGACTTCCTGGCGAATGGCCTCTGGACGAGCGTAGAGCACCGTGGGGTCCATGTTGCCTTGAAGGGCGACTTTGCTACCAACGCGGCGGCGAGCCTCGCCGATGTCGCACGTCCAATCCAGCCCCAGCGCATCGGCGCCTGCATCGGCGATGCTTTCCAGCCACAGACCACCGCCCTTGGTAAACAGGATCACCGGGACTTTACGGCCCTCATGCTCGCGGATCAGGCCGCTGACGATCTTGCGCATATAGGCCAGCGAGAACTCCTGATACGCCGCTGCCGAGAGACTCCCGCCCCAACTGTCGAAAATCTGTACGGCCTGCGCACCGGCGAGGATCTGCCCGTTCAAATACGCCGTGACTGACTGAGCGAGCTTGTCCAGCAGCAGGTGCATGGCTTGCGGGTTGTCGTAGAGCATGGCCTTGCACTTGCGGAAGTCCTTTGATGAGCCGCCTTCGACCATGTAGGTCGCCAGGGTCCACGGGCTGCCAGAGAAACCAATCAAGGGCACACGGCCATTGAGTTCACGGCGAATGGTGCTGACTGCGTCCATGACGTAGCCCAAGTCCTTCTGCGCATCGGGTATGGGCAGAGCTTCGATATCGGCCACGGTGGTAACAGTCTTTTTGAAGCGCGGGCCTTCACCGGTTTCGAAATACAGCCCCAGGCCCATGGCATCAGGCACGGTGAGGATGTCGGAGAAAAGAATCGCCGCGTCCAGTGGGTAACGCTCAAGCGGCTGCAAGGTGACTTCACAGGCGAACGCCGGGTTCATGCACAGACTCATGAAATCCCCGGCCTTGGCGCGGCTGGCGCGGTATTCCGGGAGATAACGGCCTGCCTGCCGCATCATCCACACCGGGGTGACGTCGACGGGTTGCTTGAGCAGTGCACGCAGGAAACGGTCGTTCTTCAGGGCAGTCATGGCAGGATCCGGAAAAAAAGTGCGGGCATTTTCTCAGACACCAACGCAAAAGGCACGGTCAGTACCGTGCCTTTTGTCTATGGGGGCGATTTGTCGCAGCGTTGACACGCCTTCTATGTAGCAACACGGCTTATGCCGGCAAGCCTTGCTGCTACAGGGCGCGTGTCGCTTAGACGCCCAGGTAATCCAGAATCCCTTCAGCTGCGTTACGGCCTTCGAAGATTGCGGTCACCACCAGGTCAGAACCACGCACCATATCGCCACCGGCGAAGATCTTCGGGTTGCTGGTCTGATGCTTGAACTTGCCCTGCTCCGGGGCGATGACCCGGCCCTGGCTATCCATCTCGATCCCGTGCGCTTCGAACCAGGGCGCAGGGCTTGGACGGAAGCCGAACGCGATGACCACGGCGTCCGCCGGAATGATTTCCTCGGAGCCCGGAATCGGCTCAGGGCTGCGGCGACCGCGCGCATCCGGCTCGCCCAGTCGGGTCTCGACGACCTTCACGCCCTCGACCTTGTCCTCGCCCACGATGGCGATCGGCTGGCGGTTGTAGAGGAATTTCACGCCTTCTTCCTTGGCGTTTTTCACTTCCTTGCGCGAGCCCGGCATGTTTTCTTCGTCGCGGCGGTAAGCGCAGGTCACCGCCTTGGCGCCCTGGCGGATCGAGGTGCGGTTGCAATCCATCGCAGTGTCGCCGCCACCCAGCACCACGACCTTCTTGCCCTTCATGTCGACGAACTCTTCCGGCGACTTTTCGAAGCCCAGGTTGCGGTTGACGTTAGCGATCAGAAAGTCCAGCGCGTCGTGCACCCCTGGCAAGTCTTCGCCTGGGAAACCGCCCTTCATGTAGGTGTAGGTACCCATCCCCATGAAGACAGCATCGTACTCAGCCAGCAACTGCTCGACGGTGATGTCCTTGCCGACTTCGGTATTGAGGCGGAATTCGATGCCCATGCCGGTGAACACTTCACGGCGGTTGCTGAGCACGGTTTTTTCGAGCTTGAACTCGGGAATACCGAAAGTCAGCAGACCGCCGATTTCCGGGTTCTTGTCGAACACCACTGGGGTGACCCCACCGCGCACCAGCACATCCGCGCATCCCAGGCCCGCGGGCCCTGCGCCGATGATCGCCACGCGCTTACCGGTTGGCACCACCCGGGACATGTCCGGGCGCCAGCCCATGGCGAAGGCGGTGTCGGTGATGTATTTCTCGACAGAGCCGATGGTCACGGCCCCGAAACCGTCATTCAGGGTGCACGCGCCTTCACACAGGCGATCCTGGGGGCACACGCGACCGCAGACTTCCGGCAGGGTGTTGGTCTGGTGGGACAGCTCCGCAGCCGCAAGGATGTTGCCTTCGGACACCAGCTTCAGCCAGTTGGGAATGAAATTGTGCACAGGGCATTTCCATTCACAGTACGGGTTGCCGCAACCCAGGCAACGGTGGGCCTGATCGGCCGACTGCTGGGGTTTGAAAGGTTCGTAGATTTCCACGAACTCTTTCTTGCGTTGACGCAGCAGTTTCTTCTTCGGATCTTTGCGCCCGACATCGATGAACTGGAAGTCGTTACTCAGACGTTCAGCCATTTGGAGCCTCTTCGCGGCAGCTTCGAGCGACACGCTTCAAGCTGCAAGAAAATCAAATTCGGTTTGGCACACGACGCTGCAAGCTTTGTGCTCAAAGCTTGCAGCGGTGGCTGCGTTATTGCGGGTTAGCGCGGGTGCTGGACAACAGCGACTTCAGGTTCGCGGCTTTTGGCTTCACCAGCCAGAAGCGGCGCAGGTAGTCATCCAGGTTTTCCCAGAGATTACGACCCCATTCGCTGTCGGTTTCCTTCACGTATTCCGCAAGCACGCTTTCCAGATGGCTGCGATAGGCTTCCATCGCTTCACCACTGATGCGCTGGATTTCAACCAGTTCGTGGTTGACCCGGTCAACGAAGGTGTTGTCCTGATCGAGCACGTAGGCGAAACCACCGGTCATGCCGGAACCGAAGTTGTAGCCGGTCTTGCCCAGTACGCAGACAAAACCGCCGGTCATGTACTCGCAGCAGTGATCGCCAGTGCCCTCTACCACGGCATGGGCGCCGGAGTTACGCACACCGAAACGCTCACCGGCAGTACCCGCAGCAAAAAGCTTGCCGCCAGTGGCCCCATACAGGCAGGTGTTACCGACAATGGCGCTGTCCTGGGTTTTGAACGGGCTGCCTTTCGGCGGCACAATCACCAGCTTGCCGGCGGTCATGCCCTTGCCGACGTAGTCGTTGGCGTCGCCTTCCAGGTACATGTTCAGGCCACCGGCGTTCCACACGCCAAAGCTCTGACCGGCCGTGCCCTTGAAGCGGAAGGTCACTGGCGCATCTTTCATGCCTTGGTTGCCGTGCAACTTGGCGATCTCACCGGAGATCCGTGCGCCGATGGAGCGGTCGCAGTTGCAGATGTCCAATTCGTACTCGCCGCCGCTCTTCGACGCGATGGCCGCCTTGGCCATCTCGACCATTTGCTCGGCCAGCAGGCCTTGGTCAAATGGCGGGTTGCGGTCAACGCTGCAGAACTGCGGCTTGTCGGCCGGGACATGATCGCTGCCCAACAGCGGGGTCAGGTCCAGGTGCTGCTGCTTCTCGGTTTCACCGGGCAGAATGTCCAGCAAATCGGTACGCCCGATCAGCTCTTCCAGCGAGCGAACACCGAGTTTGGCCAACCATTCGCGCGTCTCTTCAGCCACATAGGTGAAGAAGTTGATCACCATGTCGACGGTGCCGATGTAGTGATCCTTGCGCAGCTTGTCGTTCTGGGTCGCCACGCCCGTGGCGCAGTTGTTCAGGTGGCAGATACGCAGGTATTTGCAGCCCAGCGCGATCATCGGTGCGGTGCCGAAGCCGAAGCTCTCGGCTCCCAGGATGGCAGCCTTGATCACGTCCAGACCGGTTTTCAGGCCACCGTCGGTCTGCACACGGACCTTGCCGCGCAGGTCGTTGCCGCGCAGGGTCTGGTGGGTTTCGGCCAGGCCGATTTCCCACGGCGCGCCCGCGTATTTGATCGACGACAATGGCGATGCACCGGTACCGCCGTCATAGCCGGAAATGGTGATCAGGTCCGCATAGGCCTTGGCCACACCGGCAGCAATGGTGCCGACGCCCGCTTCGGCCACCAGCTTGACCGACACCAGCGCCGATGGGTTGACCTGTTTGAGGTCGAAAATCAGCTGCGACAGGTCTTCGATCGAGTAAATGTCGTGGTGCGGTGGAGGCGAAATGAGCGTCACACCCGGTACTGCGTAACGCAGCTTGGCGATCAGGCCGTTGACCTTGCCGCCCGGCAATTGACCGCCTTCGCCCGGTTTGGCGCCTTGAGCGACCTTGATCTGCAACACGTCGGCGTTGACCAGGTACTCAGGGGTCACGCCGAAACGACCGGTCGCGATCTGCTTGATCTTGGAACTGCGGATGGTGCCGTAGCGCGACGGATCTTCACCGCCCTCGCCCGAGTTGGAGCGCGCACCCAAGCGGTTCATCGCCTCGGCCAGTGCTTCGTGGGCCTCCGGCGACAGCGCCCCCAGGGAAATACCCGCCGAGTCGAAACGCTTGAGGATCGCTTCCAGTGGCTCGACTTCGTCGAGGCTCATCGGCGTGTCCAGTTGTTTGACTTTGAACAGGTCACGAATCATCGACACCGGACGGTTGTCCACCAGCGCGGTGTACTCCTTGAACTTGGCATAGTCGCCCTGTTGCACGGCGGCTTGCAGCGTGGCGACCACATCCGGGTTGTACGCGTGGTACTCGCCGCCGTAGACGAACTTCAGAAGCCCGCCCTGCTGGATCGGCTTGCGCGGGCTCCAGGCTTCGGCAGCCAACGCTTTCTGCTCGGCTTCGATGTCGACGAAACGCGCACCCTTGATACGGCTCGGTACGCCACGGAAGCTCAACTCGCAGACCTCTTCCGACAGCCCGATGGCTTCGAACAGTTGCGCGCCACGGTACGAGCCGATGGTCGA
This sequence comes from Pseudomonas sp. RIT409, assembly GCF_003052515.2. Lineage (GTDB taxonomy): Bacteria > Pseudomonadota > Gammaproteobacteria > Pseudomonadales > Pseudomonadaceae > Aquipseudomonas. Next base: position 115,034 of record NZ_QARE02000006.1, read on the forward strand.
GATGCCCATTTTCGACAGAATCTTGAGCAAGCCCTTGGTGATGCCTTTACGGTAGTTCTTGAAGACTTCATAGAGGTCCCCAAGGACTTCACCGGTGCGGATCAGATCGCCCAGCACTTCGTAAGCCAGGAACGGATAAACCGCCGAAGCACCGAAGCCGATCAGAACGGCAAAATGGTGTGGATCGCGAGCGGTAGCGGTTTCCACCAGAATGTTGCTGTCGCACCGCAGACCTTTTTCGGTCAGGCGGTGGTGCACCGCACCTGTTGCCAGAGAGGCATGAATGGGCAGCTTGCCCGGCGCGATATGGCGGTCGCTCAGCACGATCTGGGTACGCCCGGCGCGCACGGCTTCTTCGGCCTGATCGGCAATATTGCGCACGGCCGCTTCCAGGCCAACGCCCTCGTCGTAGTTCAGGTCGATGACTTGGCGATCGAAACCTTCACGCTCGAGGTTCATCAGCGCGCGCCACTTCGCAGGCGAAATGATCGGCGAACTGAGGATGACACGCGATGCGTGCTCCGGCGATTCCTGGAAAATGTTGCGCTCGGCCCCGAGGCAGACTTCCAGCGACATGACGATGGCTTCACGCAGCGGGTCGATCGGCGGGTTGGTGACCTGCGCGAATTGCTGGCGGAAATAATCGTAAGGCGTGCGGACACGACGCGACAGCACGGCCATTGGCGTGTCGTCACCCATCGAACCGACCGCTTCCTGCCCTTGCTCGCCCAGCGGACGCAGCACCTGATCACGCTCCTCGAACGTGACCTGGAACATCTTCATGTACTGCTTGAGCTGATCCTGGTTATAGAACGCCGAACCGTGATCGTGGTCTTCCAGCGTTGCCTGAATACGCAGGGCGTGCTTGCGCAGCCACTGCTTGTAAGGGTGGCGCGACTTCAAACGGCTGTCGATGGCGTCGGTATCGAGGATCTGGCCGGTTTCAGTGTCCACGGCAAAGATCTGACCCGGGCCGACGCGGCCCTTGGCGATGACGTCTTCCGGGGTGTAGTTCCAAACGCCGATTTCCGACGCTAGCGTGATGTAACCGTTCTTGGTGGTGACCCAGCGCGCCGGCCGCAAACCGTTACGGTCGAGCAGGCAAACGGCGTGGCGACCTTCGGTCATCACGATGCCGGCCGGGCCGTCCCACGGCTCCATGTGCATGGAGTTGAATTCATAGAACGCACGCAGATCCGGGTCCATGGTCTCGACGTTCTGCCACGCTGGCGGCACCAGCATGCGCACGCCACGGAACAGGTCGATACCGCCGGTCACCATCAACTCCAGCATGTTGTCCATGCTCGAAGAGTCGGACCCCACGCGGTTGACCAGCGGGCCCAGCTCGTCCAGCACCATCAAGTCGTTGGCGAACTTGGTGCGACGAGCCTGCGCCCAGTTGCGGTTACCGGTAATGGTGTTGATCTCGCCGTTGTGAGCGAGGAAGCGGAATGGCTGGGCCAGCGGCCATTTCGGCAGGGTGTTGGTCGAGAAACGCTGGTGAAACACGCAGATTGCGGTCTGCAGACGTTCGTCGCCCAGGTCCGGATAGAATGCCGTGAGGTCACGCGGCATCATCAGACCTTTATAAATGATGGTCTTGTGGGAGAAGCTGCAGATGTAGTGATCGGTGTCGGCGGCGTTGGACACGGACGAGCGACGACGGGCGCAGAACAGTTTGATGGCGAATTCCTGATCGCTCAGCCCCTCACCGCCAATGAACACCTGCTCGATCTTCGGCAGGCGCTCCAGCGCCAGACGGCCGAGGACGCTGGTGTCGATGGGCACCTGGCGCCAACCGATGAGGGTCAGGCCCTCGGCGAGGATTTCGCGGTTCATGTTCTCGCGGGCGGCTTCAGCCTTGGCGTCATCCTGGTTGAGAAACACCATACCCACGCAGTATTGGCGCGGCAGTTCGACGTCGAAATGCTCACGGGCGACAGCCCGCAGAAAGGTGTCGGGTTTTTGCATCAACAGCCCGCAACCGTCACCGGTCTTGCCGTCGGCGTTGATCCCACCGCGATGGGTCATGCAGGTCAAGGCTTCAATAGCCGTTTGCAACAGATGATGACTGGGCTCGCCTTGCATATGGGCAATCAAGCCGAAACCGCAGTTATCCTTGAACTCTTCTGGTTGGTACAGACCTGCTTTCATAGACACATTCTCACCAGGCTGCCTCTTGGCGAGGCAAATTTCTTTTCAATTCAACCATTTACCATCCACGCTGAACGCACGCCAGCTTTGCGGGAGCAAAAGGGAGGTCATTGTACACACCGACACAAGGCCTCACAAATTTTGCGACGAAACGTCGAAAATTCATGTCGCATTTATGAAAGGTTTTACAGCGATTCTCGTGGTAGTCAGCGCGTATTTTGCGAGTCTGACCAAAGAGAGTCCGAAGTTCAATGGGTGCCTGAGACGCAGACACCGCAAGGCGCGCTGCTCATAGGCAGCGCGCTCATGCGTGATTTTCGGAGTGCCAAGCGAACGGTCCGGGTAGGACTGCTACAACATCAGCGAGCGGCGGCGAGTTCCTGTTGGATGCTGCCGACTGTGCGAGGCCAAGGTTTACCAGCCTGAACCTTCGCTGGCAAGACCTTGATAGCGGCGAGCGCCGCGTTGCGATCAGCGAAACTGCCGTAAGTGACGACATACAGCGGCTTGCCTTGCAGCGTTTTCTTGAAATAACGGTACTCGGCACCCTGCTCTTTCACGTAGTTCTGGGCCGTGGCTTCAGAACTGGTGCCGAGGATCTGCACGACGTAGTGGGCTGGAGACTGACCTGCGTACCACCCGCTGCCCGAAGCGGCTGCGGTCGCGGCTGGCTTGGCTGCAGGGGCCGGAGCCGGTTTGGCTGTGGCGACCTGAGTCGGCGCGGGCGCAGGTTTGGCGGCGGGGGCTGGGGCCGGTTTAGGCGCAGCCGGGGCTGGCGTAGGACGTGGCGCGGGTGCCTGGGCTTGCGCCATCGAAGGTGCCGGGCTGGCGGTCGCCCCCGCGGGCGGTGCGGTGGTGGTGACAGTCGGCGGCTGCAAGGACTGGTTGGCAGCCGGACCGCCATCCTCGCCATCGCCCTCGCCAGAGCCCGCCGCCTCAGCCAGTGGACCGCGCATTACGGGCTGTGAATTACCGACCAACGGCAACGGCATCGGCTGCGAGTTTCCGGCGAACTCAATTGCCGGGCCACCATTGTTCGATTGTTGCGCAGGTGCCTGGCCTTGCCCCAACGGCAGTTGAGCCTGGGAATTGGCGGGGGCTGTCGGTGCCGTACCACGGCCCGGAATCAATACGGCTGCCAGTACCGCGGCAACCACCACGCCACCCAAAGCCAACACATGTTTCTTAGGCATTTTAAACCCCATACTTGGACGCTTGACCGCAGAGCGGCTGGCGATCATGGCTTCGATCATCGAGTCGCGCGCGACCTGGTTGATCGCGCCCGGCCATCCATTGGATTGCTCATGAATATCGGCGATCTGCTCGGCACTGAACAGCTCGATGCCTTGCCCCGCGCCTTCCAGGCGCTGCGCCAGATACTCACGGGTTTCTTCTTCGGTGTAGGGCGCCAGTTCGATGACGTGGAAGCGCTCTTCCTCCGCGCCGCTCTCCGCGCACAACTGGTCCAGACGATCGATGATCGAAGCCTCGCCGAACAGGAAGACATGCGGACGCCCCTCCGGGGTGCCTGCTGCCAATCCCAACAACGCTTCGAGTGCCGATTCGCCCAGTTGTTCGGCGTCGTCCACCAATACATAGACTTCCTGGCCAGTCAGGGCCAGTTGCACGACCTGCGAGAGGATCGCGCGCATCTCGGGCTGATCGACGTTGAGGGCCTGTGCGACCTGACGCAGCACGCCAGACGCATCACCCGCGCCACGGGCCGATACCACGACGCTCTGCACCGACTGCTTGTTGGTACTCGCGACCAGCGCCTGACGTAGCAGGGTCTTGCCGCTGCCATGGGGGCCTGTCACCAGCAACAGCAACTGGCTGTAACGGGCCAGATGGTGCAACTGGCCCAACACGGGCTTGCGCTGGGCAGGGAAAAACTTGAAGCCGGGGACCCGCGTGGCAAAAGGGTCATGACTCAATTGGTAATGACCTAGGAAGGCCTCATCGGCGTGCAAACTAGTCATGGACTTATCATTAACCTCCAAGCTGATCCACCAAGGCGCGGTAGTCCGCAACCAGGGTGGCCTGTAATACTTCTTTCGGATATTCGTCAGTCACCACGGCTTCACCCATGCGACGCAGCAACACCAGCCGCAGACGACCGTCGATCACCTTCTTGTCCACTGCCATGTGCGTGAGGAAGTCATCAGGCGTCATTTCCTCAGGCGGGACCACTGGCAGGCCCGCCCGCTGGAACAGACGGATGGCGCGATTGCGGTCTGGCTCGCTGATCCAGCCCAGGCGCGCCGACATTTCCAGGGCCATGACCGTACCAGCAGCCACGGCTTCCCCATGCAGCCAGACGCCATAGCCCATGTGTGTCTCGATGGCATGGCCGAAGGTGTGCCCCAGGTTCAGTGTCGCGCGCACACCGGACTCCCGCTCATCGGCACCGACCACGGCCGCCTTGGCGGCGCAAGACCGCTCGATGGCCGTGGTCAGGGTGGCCTGATCCAGTGCGCGAAGCTTGTCCATATTCTCTTCGAGCCACGTCAGGAAAGGCTCGTCACAAATCAGACCGTATTTGATCACCTCGGCCAGCCCCGCCGACAGCTCGCGTTCAGGCAAGGTGCTCAGAGAGGTCGTATCGATCAGCACGGCTTTGGGCTGATAGAACGCCCCGACCATGTTCTTGCCGAGCGGGTGGTTGATGCCCGTCTTGCCGCCCACGGAAGAATCGACTTGGGACAGCAATGTGGTGGGAATCTGGATGAACTCGACGCCGCGTTGATAGCAGGCTGCTGCGAAACCGGCCATATCGCCGATGACCCCGCCGCCCAGCGCAATCACGGTAGTGCGACGGTCATGACGCGCCGTCAGCAGCGCGTCGAAGATCAATTGGAGGGTTTCCCAGTTCTTGAACGCTTCACCGTCGGGAAGCACGATGGGCAGCACGTTGTAACCGGACAGTGTCTGGGTCAGGCGCTCGATGTACAGCGGGGCAATGGTGCTGTTGGAAACGATCGCCACCTGCTTGCCGACGATGTACGGCGTCAGCAGCTCGGGCCGGTCCAGCAGGCCTTCGCCAATGTGAATCGGGTAGCTCCGTTCGCCGAGCTCGACCTTGAGTGTCTGCATGTGTCCCCACACTGTTCTGACAATTGGATGCCTGTCCGACGAAACGTCGATACGGACGGTGGCGCTGGGCCATCTGGCGACCCCGCTTTTTATGGTCGCCGAGGATAGCGCATTTCTGCCTGGGCTTTAACGGGGAGGAAGTTCGGCAAGCAGGGCAAGGATGTCGTGAACGACCATTCTGGGAGGCCGTTCATCGGTTTCGATGATGACATCGGCGATCTCACGGTAGAGCGGATCGCGAATGGCCAGCAGATCACGCAGTACGCGAGCGGGATCGGCGGTTCGCAAGAGCGGCCGATTGCGGTCGCGAGAGGTGCGCCCCACTTGCTGTTCGACCGAGGCATGCAAATAGATTACCCGCCCGCCCGCGTGCAGGGCTCGACGGTTTTCCTCGCGCATGACTGCGCCACCACCGGTCGCTAGCACCACGCCATCGTAGGCGCAGAGCTCGGCGATCATGGCCGCTTCACGGTCGCGGAAGCCGGCTTCACCTTCCTTGTCGAAGATCCACGGGATGTTGGCGCCCGTGCGTTGCTCGATTTCCTTGTCGGAATCCTTGAACGGCAACCGCAGCTCTTTGGCCAGCAAACGGCCGATGGTGCTTTTGCCAGCCCCCATCGGCCCTACAAGTATTAAATTTCGCACAGAATCAACGACTCACAGCAATCGCCTGGTTGTTCATGATACGCGGAGTGAGGAACACCAGCAGCTCGGATTTCGATTCCGTGACCACATCCCGCCGGAAAAGGCGGCCAACATACGGCACATCGCCCAGATAAGGCACCTTGTCGACGACTTTATTTTGCGTATTGGAGAACACGCCACCGATCACGATCGTCTCGCCATCGGAAACCAGCACTTTGGCGTTGACCTCGTTCTTCTTGATGGGCGGCACACCCAACACGGTATTGACGTAGTCAGGCTCGTCCTTCGTGACCTTCACTTCCATGATGATGCGGTTGTCAGGCGTGATCTGCGGGGTCACTTCCAGCGAAAGGGAGGCTTCCTTGAACGACACCGAGGTCGCGCCGCTGGAGCTCGCTTCCTGATAAGGCACCTCAGTACCCTTGAGGATCTTGGCGGTCTCCTTGTCGGAAGTGACGACCTTGGGCTGCGACACCACCTCGCCGTTGCCGGTTTTTTCCATCGCGGTCAGTTCAAGATCGAGGATGGTGTTATTGGTCAGGAAGCCCAGCCCGATGGACGAGGTGGGATCGCTCACGCCCAGATCGACATACGGGCCGTTGGTATTGCCCACGCCCGTCACCGTTCCGCTGCCGCCAGCGGTGAAGTTCCCGCTGGTGCGAGAGCCACCCCAACGCACACCCAATGACTTGTCGTAATCGACGTTGGCCTCGACGATGCGCGCTTCGATCATGACCTGGCGCACCGGGATGTCCAGTTGGGAGACGATTCTTCGCAGTTCGTCGAGGCGATCCTGGGTCTGGTAGGCGATGATGTTGTTGGTGCGTTCATCGACGGTAATCGAGCCACGCTCCTGCTCCTTGGATTCGGCGCTGGTCACCGACTGGAACAGCTTGGCGATATCGGCCGCCTTGGCGTAATTCACTTGAAGCAGCTCGCGACGCAACGGAGCAAGCTCGGAAATCTGCTTCAACGACTCCAGTTCCTGCCGCTCACGCGCGGCGATCTCGTCCGCCGGGGCCACCAGCAGCACGTTACCCACCTTACGCTTGTCCAGCCCTTTGGTTTTCAGCACCAAGTCCAGCGCCTGATCCCATGGCACGTTCTGCAGACGCAAGGTGATGCCGCCCTGGACCGTGTCGCTGGCCACCAGATTGAGGTTGGTGAAATCCGCAATCAATTGCAGCACCGAGCGCACGTCGATGTCCTGAAAGTTCAGCGACAGCTTTTCGCCTGTGTAGACCAGTTTGTCGGCATTGCGACGCGCGACGTCTTCGTTGGTCAGCGGGCGCACGCTGATGGTCAGCTTATTGTCCGTCTGGTAGGCCGAGTAGTCGAACGCACCGGAGGGCTCGATGGAAATACTGGTCTTATTGCCCGTGACGCTGGAGTTGACGAACTGCACAGGGGTCGCAAAATCCTTCACGTCGAGGCGCACCCGCAGAGGGTCGGGCAACTGGGTGTTGGCGAACTCGACACGGATCTTGCCGCCCTGCTCTTGAATGTCCGGCGCGATGGTCGGGTCGCTCAGCTCGATGACGACATTGCCCTCGCCCAGTTCACCGCGCTGAAAATCCACATTACGCACCGACCTTGGGCCAGGCGCATAGCTGCGCGCGGCTGGCTTGGGCTGGATGCCATTCGCCACCGCCGGCGGAATGCTTACGCGAGGCGCGCCCTGAGCAGTACTCGGCTGGGAACCCTGCGCAGCCGAGGCCCCCTGGCCCACGACCACGAACAGATTGTTGCCATCGACGCGGGAGCTATAGGGCGCAAGCGTGGTGAGGTTGATGATCACGCGGGTGCGATCCTTGGCCTCGACCACCACGACGCTGCGCGCATTCCCAGTGCCCAGGTCACGGCTCTTGGTGCCCAACTGGCTGGTGACCCCCGGCAAATCCAGCGCAATCCGCGCCGGCTGCTCGGTGGTATATCCCCGAGGTGCCGCCACGGGCCCGTCGAAAGACAACTTCAATTCGACCCGATCTCCCGGCAGAGCGGCCACGTCGAGTGTCTTGAGGTTGGCCGCCTGGACAATCGGTGACAGCATCGCCATCCATAGCGATACGCCGATGATCGAAAGAATCCTGGTCATGTTCACATTCCACCACTGTGCAGATTCAAAGGTGCTTCGCTTGCTGTTCGTGTTCATGAGCGTTCTTTCAGGGAAATGCTGCGTGGCCGCTCAAGCCAAGCTCCCTCTCCATCGGGCACGATTTCAATGACCTGCACCGCCGAGTCGGTGATCGAGACGATCCGGCCATCATTGCGCCCTAGATAATCCCCCACCTTGACCCGATGGACCCCGCCCGCGCCTCGCAAGAGCGCGAACATACCGGATTCGTTGCTCAGCGTACCGACCATTTCGAAGCTGTCGATGTTAAAGCCTTCCAGGAATTGCTTGACCCGGGTCGGATCCGGCTGAACCAGGCGCGACCCTTTCTGGCGGTTGACCAGATCGACCTTGATGGGCGGCTGGAACGGGCTGCGAAGGCTCGCCGCAGCGTAGGTAAAGGCTTCATAAGGCCGAAACTTCGGCATCGGTTCAATGGTGCCAGTCGGGCGCGCCCTGACCTCGGCCATGAACTGCTTCAGGTCGTCGAATTCGCTGGAATTGTCACAACCGACAAGGGCCATCATCGCGATGCCCATGCACATCCACTGCACGGCCCTCATTTCGCCTGTCCTTTATTGTCAGCGGCCTGAAGCCCCTTGTCGTTATAGCGATAGGTCTTGGCGAGAATGCTCATGCGCAGCTTTCCAGGGGACTTGGCGTCCACCGGTTTGATGTCGAAATCGTGAAGCGTGACGATCCGTGGCAGGCTGGCGACCCCGCTGACGAAGGTGGCCAAATCGTGATAACCGCCGGTAACGGTGATCTGAATCGGGAGCTCGATGTAGAACTGCTGGGCGGCTTCTGGCAACAGCTTGATCTCTTCGAACTCCAGCCCACTGCCCAACCCGGTACGGGTGATGTCCTCCAGCAAGCCGGGAACCTCGGTGTCACTGGGCAACTGACGCAGCAGAGCGCCGAAGGTGTTTTCCATCTCCACCATTTGCGCCTTGTAGGCCGGCAGGTTCGCCGCTTGGTAGGCCTTGTTCGAAAACTGCTCCTTCAGCGCACTTTCGTCATTGCGCGCCTGATCCAGTTGCGTTTGCATGTCCTGAATATAGAAAAAGTACCCCCCGGCCAATACCAGCACTAACAGCAGGGCGCCGACGATGGTCTTGGCGGCGGCGGGCCAGGCGCCGAGGTTATTGATATCCAGATCGTTGATGTCGATCTTGCGCAGGCTGTCCAGCCATTCGTTGACATTCATGGCTTGGCCCCTTTGACCACAGGCTCGATCGCCGGCTGAGTCTGACGCACGGTCAACTGAAACGAGTTCGACTGGTCGGCAGAACCCGCCGTGCTATTGGCCTTCACTTCGGTCAGGCTCGGGGCTTCGAGCCAATCCGACGCGTCAAGATTACGCAGCAGGTCCGACACGCGATTGTTGGACTCGGCGGCGCCGGAAATACTGATCAGATTGTCCGTCATCTTCACTTCGTTGAAATACACACCGTCCGGCAGCGTGCGGGCCAGTTGGTCGAAAATCCTGCCGATGATCGGTCGATTGCCCTGCAGGTCCTGAATGATCTTCATGCGCTCCAGCAACTGCTTGCGCCGTGCCTTGAGCTCGCTGATTTCCTTGATTCGGGCGTCGAGCTGCACGATTTCAGTCTTGATGAACTGGTTGCGCGCATTTTGATGAGCAATGGCGCTGCTCAGGTATTGATCGGCGAGAAAGATCGTGCCGACACCGGCGACCAGTACACCGGCCAGGGCCAGCAAGAAACGCTTCTTGCGTTCTTCGCGCAGCTGTTCCCGCCACGGGAGTAAGTTGATCCGTGCCATCAGTCGAAGCTCCTCAACGCCAGACCGCAGGCGATCATCAAGGCAGGGGCGTCACTGGCGAGCGCACCGGCATTGACCTTGGCACTCAGCGCCATGTCGGCGAAGGGGTTCGCGACCATCGTGGGGGTTCCGAGGCGTTCTTGGATCAAGCGGTCGAGCCCGGCGATAGAGGCCGTGCCGCCCGCCAGCATGATGTAGTCGACGCGGTTGTATTGGCCGGCGGCGAAGAAAAATTGGAGAGAGCGCGATACCTGCTGAACCACGGCATCCTTGAACGGCTGCAGCACTTCGAGGGTGTAATCGTCTGGCAGTCCGCCCTGTTTCTTCGCAAGGCCGGCTTCCCCCTGGGAGAGGCCGTAGCGGCGCTGGATTTCCTCGGTCAATTGACGCCCGCCGAATAACTGCTCGCGGGTATAGATGATGCGGCCATGGTGCAGCACGCTGAGGGTCGTCATGGTGGCACCGATGTCGACCACCGCAACGGTCAACTGGTCGTGCCCCTGCCCCAACTGCGCAGACAACAGGCCGAACGAGCGCTCCAGAGCGTAGGCCTCGACATCCACGACTCGCGCGGTAAGGTTGGCCAGCGCGAGGGCCGCTTCGCGGACCTCGACGTTTTCTTTACGACAAGCCGCGAGCAGGACCTCGACACGCTCGGGATTGCGCGCCGAATAGCCTTGAACCTCGAAATCGATGGCCACCTCTTCCAGTGGATAGGGAATGTACTGGTCGGCTTCGATCTTGAGCTGGTTTTCCATCTCGTCGTCGGAAAGGCCTGCGTCCATCTCGATGGTCTTGGTGATAACCGCGGACCCCGCCACCGCGACCGCCGCAATTTTGACGTTGGTCTTGGCCTTGACCAGCACTCGCGTCAACGCATTGCCGACGCCCTCGAGCTCGGCAATGTTCTTTTCAACCACTGCGTTAGGTGGCAGCGGCTCGACCGCGTAAGACTCGACCTTGTAACGGGTGCCGGAACGACTCAATTCAAGGAGCTTTACCGAGGTGGAGCTTATATCGATCCCTAGAAGGGTATTGGCCTTCTTACTGAAGAGTTCGAACACAACCGATTCCCTATGCGTTTCCGTCACTTACGGATATTTTTTTGTCCAACACCACAGCCGACAGCCTTGACAGTAGCGCAAATAACGCTCGACGACGAAAAATGCTTATAATGCCGAGCGTTTTTTTCGTGTAGCAAAGCTTCAAGGCGTGTTCATTTGTTAATGCCTGCGCTTAACCCATTCTTTTTTCTGGAAATCCAAAAGCCTTGATACGCCTGCTGAAGTTTTTCTGGTGGTCCATCGTCGCAATCGTCTGCGGTCTGCTGCTCGGTCTGAGCGGCGCGTTTCTCTATCTGTCGCCCAATCTGCCTTCGGTCGATGCACTGCGCAACATTCAGTTGCAGATCCCGCTGCGCGTCTTCAGCAGCGACGGCAAGCTGATCGCCGAATTCGGCGAAATGCGCCGTTCTCCCATACGTTTCGCCGACATTCCGCCCAATTTCATCAGTGCCTTGTTGTCTGCCGAAGATGACAACTTCGCCAACCATTATGGGGTCGACCCCGGCAGTCTGATGCGCGCCGCCAGTCAGTTGATCAAGAGCGGTCACATTCAGTCAGGCGGCTCGACCATCACCATGCAGGTCGCCAAGAACTACTTCTTGACCAGCGAACGCAGCTTTTCACGGAAAACCACCGAGATCCTCCTGGCCTTGCAAATCGAGCGCCAACTCACGAAAGACGAGATTCTCGAGCTCTACGTCAACAAGATCTACCTGGGTAACCGGGCCTATGGCATCGAGGCCGCAGCCCAGGTGTACTACGGCAAATCGATTCGTGACCTGAGCGTTGCCCAGATGGCAATGATCGCCGGCCTGCCGAAAGCGCCGTCACGATTCAACCCACTCGCCAACCCCGTGCGCGCCAAAGAGCGTCGCGACTGGATCCTTGGGCGCATGTTCAAACTGGGCAAGATCGACCAGAACACTTACCAGACCGCACTCGCCGAGCCAATCAACGCCAGCTATCACGTTCAGAGCCCTGAAGTGAACGCGCCCTACATTGCCGAAATGGCGCGTGCCGAGATGGTCGGCCGCTACGGCAGCGAAGCCTACACAGAAGGCTTCCGCGTCACCACTACCGTTCCCAGCGATCTTCAGGAAGACGCCAACCGGGCAGTTACCGACGGCCTGGTCGAGTATGACCAGCGCCATGGCTATCGCGGACCGGAAAGCCGTTTCCCCGGTTTGACCCATGACGCCTGGGCGCAGGAACTGACCAAGCAGCGTCCGATCAGCGGTCTTGAGCCAGCCATCGTCACCCAGGTGGACAAGACCGGCATCCGTGTCCTGACCCGCAATGGCGAAAAAGAAGAAGCGGTGTCGTGGGACACCATGAAATGGGCAAAGGCGTTCCTGAACACCAACAGTGTCGGCCCGAATCCCAAGCAGCCTTCGGATGTCGCTCATGTAGGCGATCTGGTGCGCGTGCAGCGCCAACCGGACAACACGCTTAAATTCAGCCAGATCCCGCAAGCACAGAGCGCGCTGGTCTCGCTTGACCCACACAACGGCGCGATTCGCGCCCTGGTCGGCGGCTTCGCCTTCGAGCAAAGCAATTACAACCGAGCCATGCAGGCCAAGCGTCAGCCAGGATCAAGCTTCAAACCTTTCCTGTATTCGGCAGCCCTGGATAACGGCTACACCGCCGCCAGCCTGGTGAACGATGCGCCTATCGTGTTCGTCGATGAAGCGGTGGACAAGGTCTGGCGTCCGAAGAACGACACCGGCACTTTCCTGGGCCCTATTCGCCTGCGTGAGGCCCTGTACAAATCACGCAACCTTGTGTCGATTCGCCTGTTGCAAAGCCTGGGCGTCAACACGGCGATCAACTACATCACCCGCTTCGGCTTCAACAAACAGGACCTCCCGCCTAATCTCTCACTGGCACTGGGCACGGCGACGCTGACGCCGATGGAAATCGTCAGCGGCTGGAGCACCTTCGCCAACGGCGGCTATAAAGTCAGCCCCTACCTGATCGACAAAGTCGAAGATCGAGAAGGCAAGACCTTGTTCGTGGCGAACCCCGCGACCGTTCCGGCCAACGACCCGAACCCTAAAGCGGTCAATGAAGCGCTGGTCAGCGATGCAACCACCTACGCAGCGCCCGAGACACCGGCCCTGACCGCCAACACCGCGCCCAATGCCCTCGATACCAACGGCGCGCCACCGGCACCGGCGGTTGCGCCACGGATCGTCGATGGACGCACCACCTACATCCTCAACAGCATGCTGCAAGACGTGATCAAGCGCGGCACGGGCCGACGTGCGCTGGCGATGAATCGCCCGGACATCGCGGGCAAGACCGGTACGACCAACGACTCGAAAGACGCCTGGTTCTCCGGGTACAACGGCGACTACGTGACCACCGTCTGGACCGGCTTCGACCAGCCTGAAAGCCTGGGCCGTCACGAATTTGGTGGCACGGTCGCGCTGCCCATCTGGATGAAGTACATGAGCGCCGCGCTGAAGGACAAGCCGCCGCACCAACAGGCCGAGCCGGATGGCATCCTGAGCCTGCGGATCGATCCAATCAGCGGCCGCTCCGCCACGCCGAGCACGGCAGGCGCATTCTTCGAGCTGTTCAAGAGCGAAGACACACCGCCAAGCGTCAACGAGCTGAACGGCAGCCCCGCACCGGGCAGCCCGCTGCCTGCGGATGAGTCGGCGCCAATCGATCTGTTCTAAAGCAACTGCAAGCCGCAAGTGAGAGCCGCGCCGCGTACGCTTTCACTTGCAGCTTGAGAGATACAACTTAAAGCTGCCCCATAAAAAAACCGGCCATCAAGCCGGTTTTTTTACGGGTGACAACTGCTATTACCCCTTGAAGACATCATCCACGCTTTTCAGCGGGTAGTGCTTGGGATAAGGCTGGGTCGCTACACCGCTTTCGATCGCCGCCTTGGCCACGGCGTCGGACACCACGGTCAACAGGCGCACATCCAGAGGTTTCGGGATGATGTACTCACGACCGAATTCCAGCTTGATGCCGCCGTAGGCATCGCTGACTTCCTGAGGCACCGGCAGCTTGGCCAGTTCACGTAGGGCATTGGCTGCGGCGATTTTCATTTCTTCATTGATGCGCTTGGCACGAACGTCCAGCGCACCGCGGAAGATGAACGGAAAGCCCAGCACGTTGTTGACCTGGTTCGGGTAGTCCGAACGCCCAGTGGCCATGATCACGTCACTACGGGTCGCGTGCGCCAGTTCTGGAGAGATTTCCGGATCAGGGTTCGAGCAGGCGAACACGATCGGATTGGCAGCCATGGACTTCAGGCCTTCGGCGCTCAGCAGGTTAGGCCCGGACAGACCGACGAACACGTCAGCGCCGTCCAGTGCGTCCGCCAAGGTACGCTTGTCGGTCGAGTGAGCGAATTGCGCCTTGTATTGGTTCAGGTCAGAGCGGTCTGAATGGACCACGCCGTTTCGGTCGATCATGAAGATGTTTTCAATCTTCGCACCCATGCTGACCAGCAACTTCATGCAAGAAATCGCAGCAGCGCCGGCGCCCAGGCAGACGATTTTCGCTTGTTCCAGGGTTTTGCCGGCGATTTCCAAGGCGTTGATCATGCCTGCCGCGGTAACGATTGCGGTGCCGTGCTGGTCATCGTGAAAAACCGGGATGTCGCACTGTTCGAGCAGCGCCTTTTCGATCTCGAAGCATTCCGGTGCCTTGATGTCTTCGAGGTTGATGCCGCCGAACGTAATGGAAATACGCTTGACCGTATCAATGAAGGCTTGTGGGCTTTCCGAATCGACTTCGATGTCGAACACATCGATACCGGCGAAACGTTTGAACAGAACGCCTTTGCCTTCCATGACCGGCTTGGAGGCCAACGGACCAAGATTGCCCAGGCCGAGGATCGCGGTGCCATCGGAAATGACAGCCACCAGATTGCCTTTGCCCGTGTATTTATAAGCCAGTTCCGGATCGCGACCGATTTCACGCACCGGCTCCGCGACGCCAGGGCTGTACGCCAGCGACAGATCGCGGGCAGTGGCAGTGGCTTTGGTGAGTTCGACGCTCAGTTTCCCGGGGCGAGGGTTGGCGTGATATTCGAGCGCGGCAGTTTTCAAATCTGACATGGGGGCATTCCGCTTTTTTGCTGTTGGACAGACGGACCGACGAGCATACGCAAGTCAGAAAGTCCTAACAAGACTGGCGGGTCACCCGTGTCAAGGGGTCGCATCTACGACTTTTAGCGTAGAGCCGCGGAATGCAAGGTGTTGAACGCATACATCCCGCAGCCAGAATTGTTCACAATTTTATAATTACTTTGTATTCAGCATTGCTGGGGATGTGATGGGCATCATCCAGCGAGGCTGTCCGGGCTTGAGCCCACCTCGGCGCCCCCGGTCAACGACCCAGCCTCGGGCCTCGACCTGTCGCCCTTTCAGACGCAGCAGGGCTGCGCCGTCGAATTGCCCCAGAAGGTTTGGCGCAATACGCAGCACCAGCCGGTCCGCAAATTCGATCCAGATGCCCCCGCCGTTGCGCTGAACGTCCGTGACACGACCGGAGACCACCGCAAAACCGCCGCTGCTTATCTGATCGGGAGACTGCACCGGAGAATTGCGCCACAGCCCTAACCCGGCCTGGCGCGCTGCGTTTTCAGCTGCCTGCTGGCAGTCGACGAGCGCGAGGTTGGGTGCCACCGCCACCAGGTAACCCAAACCTTCCGAGAGCAGTTGGGCCTCAAGGTTGGCGCCGTTGCGGCCATAGACATTGGCCAAGGTGCGCCCATAGTGATCGGTGGCCTGCTCGCCGACCCGCAAGCTGACCCGGCCGTCGCTGTCGTCGACCAACGTTTGCAACCGACGTTTTGCCGCCTCGGCGAAGGGTTGCGCAGACTGACCCTTTTTGCCGGTTTCCGGCGCGTTCAGGCCGATCATCCGCACGCTGCGTCCATCGGTGAGGCGCAAGGTGTCGCCATCGACCACCCGCTGGACCTGTGCCGTGGGCAATGAGGCAGGCGCAGGACACAGCGCCTGAGCCGTGGAAATCCAAATCGCAGGCATAAAAAAGGCGCCCGCGAGGGACGCCTTTTTGAACAGCCTGGAGTAGCTCGAAGAGCGATCCAGAATCGCCATTCTTACTTCGCTTTAGGAGCGCCGAACGCACCGAAACGCGATTTGAAGCGGTCAACACGACCACCTGCGTCCAGCGTTTTTTGCTTACCGGTGTAGAACGGGTGGCACTCGTTGCACACGTCCAGGCTCAGTGGTTTGGCCAGGGTGGAACGGGTTTTGATGACGTTGCCACAGCTGCAGGTTGCGTCAACGGCTTCGTAAACTGGATGGATATCAGCTTTCATGGATATTTCCTCAGGTCTAGCGTGCCGCCATCCAACACCATTGTTGAATACCGCACGGAATCAGGCCGCGCATATTAACAGACAACACAAACCACGCAAGAGAACGTTTACACCGGCCGTCTGCTAACATCGCGCCCTGGTCATACTCCGTAACAGGAAATCCCCCGCGTGTCCGACGCCATTCTGCGCCTTGCCCTGCCTTCGCCGCTGCGCCGCCTGTTCGACTACCGCGCCCCTGCCGACGTTGCGCACGACAACCTGCAGCCAGGCATGCGCTTGCGCGTCCCCTTTGGCCGCAGGGAAATGATTGGCGTGCTGGTCGAAGTCAGCGATCACACTGAAGTGCCCAGCGACAAACTCAAACCTGCCATTGCGCTGCTGGATGCAGAGTCGCCGCTTCCCCCCGCGCTGTTCAAGCTGTGCCTATGGACCGCGCAGTACTACCAGCACAGCCTGGGCGATACGTTGAGCTGGGCGCTGCCCGTGTTGTTGCGTCAAGGTGAACCGGCCGAAGCGCGGCAGGAGCGCTTCTGGCAGATCGCCCCTGGGGCCAGCGTCGAAGATCCGCGCATCGCGCGCGCGCCCAAGCAGAAGGAGGCGCTGCGGACCCTGGCGCAACACCCTCACGGCGTGGCGCATCAATTGTTGAGTAAGCTCAACCTGAACCGCGATAGCCTGAACCTCCTGTTGGCCAAGGCCCTAGTGACTGTCGATGTACGCGGCCACGCCCCCGCCGAACGTCATGAACACTGGCTGGCCCAGCCGGAACTGCCCCTCAACACCGAGCAACGTGCCGCATACGAAGCCATACGCTCCGGTTTCGGCAGTTTCCACGCTTCGCTGCTGGCTGGCGTGACCGGCAGCGGCAAGACTGAAGTTTATCTGCAACTGATCCGCGAAACGCTGGAGGCCGGCAAACAGGCCCTGGTCCTGATCCCTGAAATCAATCTGGGGCCCCAGACACTGGCCCGCTTCGAACAGCGTTTCAACGCCCGCATCGCGCTGCTGCATTCGGCGGTCAACGACCGTGATCGGCTGGACGCCTGGCTGGCCGCGCGCGATGGCGAAGCCGACATCATCATCGGCACCCGATCAGCGCTGTTCACGCCCATGAAGCACCCCGGCCTGATCATCATCGATGAAGAACACGACGGCTCCTATAAACAGCAGGAAGGCCTGCGCTACCACGCCCGGGATCTGGCGCTGGTACGCGCGCGGCAGGAAGACATCCCGATCGTGCTGGGTTCCGCTACACCTTCGCTGGAAAGCCTGCACAACGCATACACCGGTCGGTACGCTCTCCTGCGCCTGAATCAACGTGCGGGCGGCGCCCAACAGCCACGCTTCCTGCGGCTGGACGTCAAAAGCCGGCCACTGGACAGCGGCATTTCCGGGCCCATGCAGCAGGCTATCGGCCAGACACTGGCCGCCGGGCAGCAAGTGCTGGTCTTCCTCAACCGCCGCGGCTTCGCTCCGACCCTGCTTTGCCACGACTGCGGCTGGCTGTCCGAATGCAGCCGTTGCGATGCGCGCATGACCGTGCACCAGCGTTACGGTGAGCTGCGCTGCCATCATTGCGGCAACGTCGAGCGCGTCCCTCGTCATTGCCCAACCTGCGGCAAAGTCGACCTTCGCCCTGTGGGGGCTGGCACTGAGCGCGCAGAGGAGCGTCTGGCGATTCTCTTTCCGGACTACCCCGTCTTGCGCGTCGACCGTGACAGCACTTCGCGCAAGGACGCCATGAATCACCTGTTCGCCACGATCCAGAAGGGCCATCCGTGCATTCTGGTGGGCACGCAAATGCTCGCCAAAGGTCACCACTTTCCCCGTGTCACGCTGGTTTCGATCCTCGATGCCGATGGCGGGCTGTTTTCCGGCGACTTTCGCGCCAGCGAGCGAATGGCTCAATTGATCGTTCAGGTCGCAGGCCGTGCCGGCCGTGCGGATGAACCCGGCAAAGTGATCATTCAAACCCATCTGGCCGAACATCCGTTGCTCATCCAATTGACTGAGCAGGGCTATTTCGCCTTTGCCGAACAGGCGCTGAGCGAACGCCGCGCCGCCGGGCTGCCGCCGTTTTCGCATTTGGCGTTACTGCGCGCCGAGGCACACAAGCCAGGCCAGGCAGAGGGCTTTCTCGATGAAGCTTGTGCGAATGCGGAGCAACTGCTGAAGGACATGTCGCTGGGCGGCATCGAACTGCTGGGGCCGGTTCCCGCCCCGATGGAGCGTCGCGCGGGCCGTTACCGCGCTCAGCTACTGGTGCAAGCCAATGCCCGAGCCCCGCTGCACAAGCTGCTGACGAGTTGGTTGCTGACACTGGAAAGCCTGCCCAGCGGGCGCGCGGTCCGCTGGTCGCTGGATGTGGATCCTGTGGATCTCTATTAACGATCGACAAGCCACGCTCCCACAGAGATCGGCGTCTGCTGTGAAGATTCACAACCGCGCATCCAACGCGGTTGGCAAGGTGGCTCCGGCAACGGATAATGCCCAGTTTTTCCACCCGCGCATCGAAGCGCTGCCGCGCTTGCGGTCGAAAGAGAGCACCATGAAAGACACCATTCGCCAGCTGATCCAACAAGCTCTGAGCCAACTCGTCACCGAAGGCGTCTTGCCGGAAGGGCTGACACCGGCGATTCAGGTGGAAAACGCCAAAGACAAGAAAAACGGCGACTTCGCCAGCAACATCGCCATGATGCTGGCCAAGCCTGCGGGCCTGAAGCCGCGCGACCTGGCCGAGAAAATCGTTGCCGCGCTGCCGGCCGATGACCAGATCAGCAAAGTGGATATCGCCGGGCCGGGCTTTCTCAACTTCTTTCAGAACACCCAGGCACTGGCCGCTCGCCTGGACACCGCACTGGCCGACCCGACCCTGTCGGTGCGCAAGAACGGCCCGACCGAACGCGTAGTGGTCGACCTGTCCGCCCCGAATCTGGCCAAGGAAATGCACGTCGGCCACCTGCGCTCGACCATCATCGGTGATGCCGTGGCCAGCGTCCTCGAATTCCTGGGCGACACCGTCATCCGCCAGAACCACGTGGGCGACTGGGGCACGCAGTTCGGCATGCTGCTGGCCTATCTGCAGGAGACCCCTGCCACCAGTGACGAGCTGTCGGACCTGGAAAACTTCTACCGCGCCGCCAAACGCCGCTTCGATGAATCCGAAGCGTTCGCAGAGCGCGCCCGTGCTTTGGTGGTCAAGCTGCAGGCGGGCGATCCCGAGTGCCTGAGCCTGTGGACTCGCTTCAAGGACATTTCCCTCTCCCACTGCCAGGAAGTGTATGAGCGCCTGAACGTCAAACTGACGCCGAAAGACGTCATGGGCGAAAGCGCCTACAACAACGACCTGGCCAATGTCGTGGCCGATCTGAAGAGTGCCGGGCTGCTGGTTGAAAGCAACGGCGCGCAGTGCGTGTTTCTCGATGAATTCAAGAATGCGGAAGGCGATCCGCTGCCGGTGATCGTGCAGAAGGCCGATGGCGGCTATCTGTATGCCACCACCGACCTGGCAGCCGTGCGCTACCGCAGCAACGTACTCAAGGCCGATCGCGTGCTGTATTTCGTGGACCAGCGCCAAGCCCTGCATTTCAATCAAGTGTTCGCCGTGGCGTTGCGCGCCGGTTTCGTGACCAACGGCATGCACATGGAACACATGGGGTTCGGCACCATGAACGGCGCGGATGGGCGCCCGTTCAAGACCCGTGATGGCGGCACCGTGAAGTTGGTGGACCTGCTGGACGAAGCGGAGGAGCGCGCCTACGCGCTGGTCAAGGAGAAAAACCCTGACGTCGCTGAAGACGAGTTGCGCACCATCGCCAGGGCGGTGGGCATCAGTGCGGTCAAATACGCCGACCTGTCCAAGCACCGTGCCAGCGACTACAGCTTCAATTTCGACCAGATGCTGAGCTTCGAAGGCAATACCGCGCCGTATCTCTTGTATGCCTACACCCGCGTGGTCGGGGTATTCCGCAAACTGGGCGAACCGTTCGACGAAAGCAAGGGTCGTATCGTCCTGGAAGCTCCACAGGAGCAGGATCTGGCGGCGCGGCTGGCGCAGTTCGGCGAAACCCTGAACAACGTCGCAGAGAAAGGCACGCCCCACGTACTGTGCGCTTACCTTTACGATCTGGCCGGTCTGTTCTCCAGCTTCTACGAGAATTGCCCGATCCTGAACGCGGAAAACCCCGAGCAACAGCAAAGCCGTCTGCGCCTCGCGCACCTGACCGGTCGCACCCTCAAGCAAGGCCTGCAACTGCTGGGTCTGGAAACTCTGGAGCGTATGTAACTTGGCAGTCAAAAAGAAACCTGCTCCCAAGCGTGGCGCCAGCCGTTACGAAGCGCCCGCAAAGAAGCCGATTCCGGGATGGGTGTGGCTGGCGATCGGCCTGTCGGTCGGCGCCTTCATCGTTTTCCTGATGAAACTCGAACCCGGTGGTGGCGACGACATCAAGCGTTCCAAGGCCGAGGCCAAGGCAGCGAAGATCGCCGAAGCGAACAAGACGCCGCCGAGCCCCACGGCACCTGTGAAGCCCAAATACGACTTCTATACGTTGTTGCCGGAATCGGAAGTGATCGTGCCGAACGAGGCCGTGCCAGAGAAGACACCGCCTTCCGTTGCGACGCCGACCACGCCTGTCACACCCGAGCAGGCGGCGAAGATCGACACGGCGCGCGCCCAGGCAGCCCTCAGTGGCTTGACGCCTCCGCCAGCACCGCCGGTCGCCAAACCTGCAGCGGTCACGACATTTGTCCTGCAGGCGGGCTCGTTCCGCAAACAAGCCGATGCCGAAAAAGTGCGCGCGCAGATCATCCTGCTGGGGCAGGCGGCGACGGTTGAATCGGGGACCGTCAAAGACGAAACCTGGTACCGCGTAATGGTGGGGCCATTCAGCAATCGTGAACAACTGACCACGGCGCAGAAGCAACTGGCGAGCGGCGGTTTCAGCAACCTGCTGCTGCAGCAACGCCAGGCCCGATAATGAGGCGCGACGCGTCATAGCGTCGCGAACGGCTCGTTCAAGCCCATGCCCGTGCGGCAAAATCTGGCGCAATCCCCTGTGCCGTACCTGCCGGATGGGCTCGACCCGGCCATTTCTGCCCGACGGTTGAAATACCCGACCTCACCCCCATATGAGTTTCCATCAGGCCATTTTCGGCCCGCAGCGTGGAGACTCTCCCCTTGACCACCATCGTTTCAGTCCGCCGCCAAGGCAAAGTCGTCATGGCGGGTGACGGCCAGGTTTCTCTGGGCAATACCGTCATGAAAGGCAACGCCAAGAAAGTCCGTCGCCTCTATCACGGCCAGGTCATCGCCGGTTTCGCAGGCGCCACCGCTGACGCCTTCACCCTGTTCGAGCGTTTCGAAGCCCAGTTGGAAAAACACCAGGGCCACCTCGTCCGCGCGGCCGTCGAACTGGCCAAGGATTGGCGCACCGACCGCTCCCTGAGCCGCCTGGAAGCGATGCTCGCGGTAGCCAACAAGGACGCATCGCTGATCATCACCGGCAACGGTGACGTCGTCGAGCCCGAGGACGGTCTCATCGCCATGGGCTCCGGCGGTGCGTTCGCGCAGGCTGCAGCGCGTGCCCTGCTGCTGAAAACCGAATTGTCAGCGCGTGAAATCGCCGAAACCGCGTTGCACATCGCCGGTGATATCTGCGTGTTCACCAACCACAACATCACCATTGAGGAGCAGGACCTCGCCGAATGATCCCCGGCTGTGCCGCAAGTCATCGCGGCCGCCGGACCGAACCATTCAAGAGGACCGTTGAAACCCATGTCCATGACTCCCCGTGAAATCGTCCACGAACTCAATCGCCATATCATCGGCCAGGACGATGCCAAGCGCGCCGTCGCCATTGCGCTGCGCAACCGCTGGCGTCGGATGCAACTGCCTGAAGAGCTGCGCGTTGAAGTCACACCGAAAAACATTCTGATGATCGGCCCCACCGGCGTCGGCAAAACGGAGATTGCCCGCCGTCTGGCCAAGCTCGCCAACGCGCCCTTCCTTAAAGTGGAAGCCACCAAGTTCACTGAGGTGGGTTACGTTGGCCGCGACGTCGAGTCCATCATCCGTGACCTGGCTGACGCGGCGATGAAACTGCTGCGCGAACAGGAAATGACCAAGGTCCGCCATCGCGCCGAAGATGCTGCTGAAGAGCGGATTCTCGACGCGCTGCTGCCACCGGCACGCACCGGTTTCAGCGAAGAGGCGTCACCGAGCAGTGATTCCAATACCCGCCAGCTGTTCCGCAAACGGCTGCGTGAAGGCCAGTTGGACGACAAGGAAATCGAGATCGAAGTCGCTGAAATGTCCGGGGTCGATATCTCTGCGCCGCCCGGCATGGAAGAGATGACCAACCAGCTGCAAAGCCTGTTCGCGAACATGGGCAAGGGCAAGAAGAAAAGTCGCAAGCTGAAGGTCAAGGAAGCGCTCAAGATGGTCCGCGACGAAGAAGCGAGCCGTCTGGTCAATGACGAAGAACTCAAAGGCAAAGCGCTGGAGGCCGTCGAACAGCACGGCATCGTGTTCATCGACGAAATCGATAAAGTCGCCAAACGCGGCAACGTCGGCGGCGCTGACGTCTCCCGTGAAGGTGTGCAGCGCGACTTGCTGCCGCTGATCGAGGGTTGCACGGTCAACACCAAGCTGGGCATGGTCAAGACAGACCACATTCTGTTCATCGCCTCAGGCGCTTTCCACCTCAGCAAGCCCAGCGATCTGGTGCCCGAGCTGCAAGGCCGTCTGCCGATCCGCGTGGAATTGAAAGCCCTGAGCCCGCAAGATTTCGAGCGCATCCTGAGCGAACCCCATGCCTCGCTGACCGAGCAGTACCGCGAGCTGCTGAAAACCGAAGGCCTGAACATCGAGTTCCAACCTGACGGCATCAAGCGCCTGGCCGAAATTGCCTGGCAGGTGAACGAGAAAACCGAAAACATCGGCGCCCGTCGTCTGCATACGCTGTTGGAGCGGCTGCTGGAAGAAGTGTCGTTCAGCGCCGGCGACCTCGGCAGTGCCCAAGACACCGCGACCATCAAAATCGACGCCGACTACGTCAACAGCCATCTTGGCGAACTGGCGGAAGACGAAGATTTGTCGCGTTATATTCTTTAAAAGCAGCGGCTAGCTATAAGCTTCAAGTCACCAGCAGATATCATTGCGATCCGATATCTGCTTCTACTTGAAGCTTGCCGCTTATAGCTTGAGGCTGCCCCCATGTCCCGACTCCCCACCGCCATCCAGCTTCACAAAGCCTCGAAGGTCCTCACGCTCAAATACGGCCCAGAGGAGGAGTATCATCTGCCCGCGGAATTTCTCCGGGTGCACTCACCCTCCGCCGAGGTACAGGGTCACGGCAAGCCGATTCTGCAATTCGGCAAACAGGGTGTCGGGCTGGTGCAGATAGAACCGGCTGGTCAGTACGCACTAAAACTGACCTTCGACGATGGCCATGACAGCGGGTTGTTCACTTGGGAGTACCTGGAGCAACTGGCCTTGCGCCAGACATCGTTGTGGGAGGATTACCTGGCCGAACTCAAGGCCGCCGGCAAATCCCGCGACCCTTCCGAGCAAGTCATTCGCCTGATGCTCTAGCCACCGCTCTGGAACGCCACTCGACGTTTTAGGACGCACTTTCTAATCCGATCTGCTTCAATGTTCCGCGCAGCGGCCAATGACTGGCGCTGCTTGCGATTTTTATAAATCTCGCGTAACCAATGGTTCTGGCAAGTTCTCTGCATCGGTGTCGTTGCAGAAGCGTGTCGGTGTGTTCGCAGCAGTCCCAGGTAGCGCCATCCAACATCCGGCGCCTTGCAGGAACGTGCACATCCTAGGTGTTAATCATCGGTCACCCGAGAGCAGTACTGGCGTTTGCCTGTGTCGCTTATTTCCACAGGGCTGCCAGTGCTCGTCTCAGGACAATGGAGCGTCGTAGATGAGTAACAAGAGTAATGATGACCTGCCGCGTCAAGCCTCTGAACACACCCTGGGTCTGAACCCCGTCGTCGGTCTGAGGCGCAAGGATCTGCTTACCACGGCACGCATGGTGTTGACCCAAGCCATCCGGCAACCCTTCCACAGCGCCAAGCACGTGGCCCATTTCGGGCTGGAATTGAAAAACGTCATCCTCGGCCGCTCCGCCCTGACACCCGACAGCGACGACCGCCGCTTCGCCGACCCGGCTTGGAGTCAGAACCCGCTGTACCGCCGCTATCTGCAGACCTACCTGGCCTGGCGCAAGGAACTGCATGACTGGATCGAAGACAGCAGCCTTTCCGAGCAGGACACCAGCCGTGGCCACTTCGTCATCAACCTTCTGACTGAAGCCATGTCGCCCACCAACGGCGCGGCCAATCCAGCGGCGATCAAGCGCTTCTTCGAGACGGGCGGCAAAAGCATACTCGACGGCCTCTCGCACTTGGCCAAGGACCTGGTGAACAATGGCGGCATGCCGAGCCAAGTCAACATGGACGCTTTCGAGGTCGGCAAGAATCTAGGCACCACCGAAGGTGCCGTGGTCTTCCGCAACGACCTGCTGGAGTTGATCCAGTACAAGCCGATTACCGAGCAGGTTCACGAACGGCCACTGTTGGTGGTGCCCCCCCAGATCAACAAGTTCTACGTATTCGACCTCAGCCAGGACAAGAGCCTGGCGCGCTTCTGCCTGCGCAACAACGTGCAGACCTTCATCATCAGTTGGCGCAACCCGACCAAAGCGCAGCGGGAATGGGGGTTGTCGACCTATATCGATGCGGTAAAAGAAGCTGTCGATGTGGTCTGCAAGATCACCGGCAGCAAAGATGTGAACATGCTGGGCGCCTGCTCGGGCGGCATTACCTGCACGGCGCTGCTGGGGCATTACGCCGCGCTGGGGGAACAGAAAGTCAACGCACTGACGCTGCTGGTGAGCGTCCTCGACACCACGCTCGACACCCAGGTGGCGCTGTTCGTCGACGAGCAGACCCTCGAATCCGCCAAGCGCCACTCCTACCAGGCAGGGGTGCTGGAAGGCAAAGACATGGCCAAGGTCTTCGCCTGGATGCGCCCCAATGATCTGATCTGGAATTATTGGGTGAACAATTACCTGCTGGGCAACGAGCCGCCGGTGTTCGACATCCTGTTCTGGAACAACGACACCACGCGTCTGCCCGCCGCGTTCCATGGCGACCTGATCGAAATGTTCAAGACCAACCCGCTGGTGCGCCCTAATGCGCTTGAAGTCTGCGGGACGCCCATCGATCTGAAACAGGTCAAAAGTGACATCTTCTGTCTGGCAGGCACCAACGACCACATCACGCCTTGGGTCTCGTGCTACAAATCGGCACGGCTGTTCGGGGGAAAAACCGAATTCGTCTTGTCCAACAGCGGCCACATTCAAAGCATCCTGAACCCGCCAGGCAATCCGAAGGCGCGCTACATGACCAACCCGGACCTGCCGGAAGAGGCGAGCCGCTGGCAGGAAGATGCGAGCAAGCACACCGATTCCTGGTGGCTGCATTGGCAGGCCTGGCAAGCGGAACGGTCAGGCAAGCTTAAAAAATCCCCCGCTACACTGGGTAACAAAGCGTATCCAGCGGGCGAGGCTTCGCCGGGGACCTATGTGCATGAACGTTAATCGTTCGTGATGGGATGAAACACGTGTGAGGGCGCGCTCGCTCTCACGGGAAGGTCGCGCTCTGCCCGGACAGCAGTCATCGGCGTTCAACCAACAGGGCTTCGCGCATGCCGCAACCGTTCGTATTCCGCACCATCGATCTGGATGGCCACAACATCCGCACCGCGGTGCGCCCCGGCAAGGAGCATCTGACGCCGTTGCTGATCTTCAACGGCATCGGGGCCAACCTTGAGCTGGTATTTCCGTTTGTCGACGCGCTGGATCCGGACCTGGAAATCATCGCCTTCGATGTGCCCGGTGTGGGCGGCTCTTCGACGCCAAGCCGGCCCTACCGCTTCCCCGGCCTGGCAAAACTCGCAGCACGCATGCTCGATTATCTGGACTACGGCCAGGTCAATGCCATCGGGGTTTCGTGGGGCGGTGCGCTGGCTCAGCAGTTCGCCCACGACTACCCCGAGCGCTGCAAGAAGCTTGTATTGGCGGCGACGGCAGCGGGCGCATTCATGGTGCCGGGCAAGCCGAAAGTCCTGTGGATGATGGCCAGCCCAAGGCGCTACATTCAGCCCTCCCATGTCATTCGCATCGCGCCGGACATCTACGGCGGCGCGTTCAGGCGCGATCCCCACCTGGCCGCCAACCATGCCGCCAAGGTCCGCTCTTCCGGCAAGCTCGGCTATTACTGGCAGTTGTTCGCGGGGGTAGGCTGGACCAGCATCCATTGGCTGCACAAAATCCGTCAGCCCACGCTGGTGCTGGCCGGGGACGACGACCCCTTGATTCCTTTGATCAATATGCGACTACTGGCCTGGCGCATACCCAATGCCCAGCTACACATAATCGACGATGGGCATTTGTTTTTAATCACTCGCGCCGAAGCTGTCGCGCCCATCATCATGAAATTTCTCCAGCAAGAACGGCAGCGCGCCGTCATGCATCCCAAGCCCGCACCCGTGGTGCGCTAAACCGAGGATGGCACTGGAGCCGGCAGGAGTCCGCTCAACGAAAACCGCTGTATCGACTGTGTCATGGGGCGGGATTGCCCCGACGCAGAACGGCGCGCTAGCGCTTTGAGCCCTGCGCGCAGGTGCTTTGCCTGATGGCCTGACGAAGGAGTGTTGACCCATGCGAGAAAAACCGGCGAAGACCAGCTACCCGGTGCCCGCCACCTACATCAATGCGCAGAGCGCAATCACGGGCTTGCGCGGCAGAAACCTGTTTTCCACCCTGCGCAACGTGGCACTGCAGGGGCTCAAGCGTCCGGCTTACACCGCTCGGCATGCGCTGGCACTGGGTAGCCAGTTGGGCAAAGTCATGCTCGGCGACACGCCTCACCAACCGCACCCGCAGGACACGCGCTTCAGCGACCCCACCTGGACGCACAACCCCCTTTACCGCCGCGGCCTGCAGGCCTACCTGAGTTGTCAGCACCAAGTGCGTGAATGGATTGCCCACAGTGGCCTGTCCGAAGACGACCGCTCCCGCGCGCAGTTCATTTTCGCGCTGCTGAACGATGCGTTGTCGCCCACCAATACGTTGATCAACCCGCTGGCAGTCAAGGAGCTGTTCAATACGGGCGGCACCAGTGTGCTCAAAGGCATGAGCCACATGCTGGACGACTTCATGCACAACAACGGCCTGCCCAGCCAGACCACCAAGGATGCCTTCGAGATTGGCCGCACGCTCGCCATGACCCCGGCACGGTGGTGTTCCGCAACGAATTGCTGGAGCTGATCCAGTATTCGCCCATGAGCGAGAAGCAATACGCGCGACCGCTCTTGATCGTGCCGCCGCAGATCAACAAGTTCTACATATTCGACCTCAGCCCCAGTAACAGCTTCGTTCAGTACACACTGAAGAACGGCCTGCAGACCTTCATCATCAGTTGGCGCAACCCCGACGTACGCCATCGGGAATGGGGCTTGTCGAGCTATGTGCAAGCGGTCGAAGAGGCCATGAACGTTTGCCGCGCCATCACGGGCGCACGCGAGGTCAACCTCATGGGGGCGTGTGCCGGTGGCCTGACGATTGCCGCCTTGCAGGGCCACCTGCAGGCCAAGCGGCAGATGCGCCGAGTGGCCAGCGCAACCTACCTCGTCAGCTTGCTCGACAGCCAGATCGAAAGCCCCGCCACGCTGTTCATCGATGAGCAGACGCTGGAAGCGGCCAAGCGTCGCTCCTACCAGAAAGGCGTGCTCGATGGCCGGGACATGGCCAGGGTTTTCGCGTGGATGCGGCCTAACGACCTGATCTGGACTTACTGGGTCAACAACTACCTGCTCGGAAAGGCGCCACCGCCCTTCGACATCCTCTACTGGAATAACGACACCACCCGTCTGCCGGCGGCCCTGCACGGTGATCTACTGGACTTCTTCAAACACAACCCGCTCACCCATCCGGGGGGACTGGAAGTGTGCGGTACCCCCATCGACCTGCAAAAGGTCACCGTGGACAGCTTCAGCGTGGCCGGTATCAACGACCACATCACGCCGTGGGACGTGGTGTACCGCTCGACCTTGCTGCTGGGCGGCGAACGACGCTTTCTGCTATCCAACAGCGGGCATGTGCAAAGCATCCTCAACCCGCCCGGCAATCCGAAAGCCAACTTCGTCGAGAACGGCAAGCTGAGCGGCGACCCGCGAGCCTGGTACTACGATGCGCACCGCACGGACGGAAGCTGGTGGCCGACGTGGCTGAAATGGATTCAGGAGCGCTCGGGCGCGCAGAAAGAAACCCTGGCGGCATTGGGCAACCAGAATTATCCACCCATGGAAGCAGCGCCGGGGACCTATGTGCGTGTCCGTTGAGCAGCTGCCGCTGGGCGCCCGCATCACTCCAAACCGCTGCATGATCAAGAAGACCGGATGAAGACCCGCGACCGCATACTCGAATGTGCCCTGGTGTTGTTCAATCGCCAGGGCGAGCCGAACGTCTCGACGCTGGAAATCGCCAATGAGCTGGAAATCAGCCCCGGCAACCTCTATTACCATTTTCATGGCAAGGAGCCGATGGTGATGGAGCTGTTTGGGCGTTTCCAGGCCGAGCTGGCGCCCCTGCTGAACCCTCCCGCCGATGCGCGACTGGAGGCAGAGGATTATTGGCTGTTCCTGCACCTGATCGTCGAGCGCCTGTCCCACTACCGGTTTCTCTTTCAGGACCTGTCGAACCTGGCCAGCCGTCTGCCCAGGCTTGGGCGGGGCATCCGCGGCCTGCTCGACGCCATCAAGCGCACCCTTGCCTCGCTGCTCGCCCGTCTGAAAGCCGAGGGCCAAGTCACGAGCGACACCCAGGCATTGGGGCAACTGGTCGAACAGATCACCATGACCCTGCTGTTTTCGCTGGATTACCAGCGCATCCTGGACCGCGAAGGCGAAACCCGTGTGGTGGTTTACCAGATCATGATGCTCGTGGCGCCCCACCTAAAACCCGCATCGCGGCACGCGGCCGAAAAGCTCGCGCTGCATTATCTGGGGGACTGACATCGGCTTTCGATTCTGCGTGCCGTCCGCGCGGGACGCGCAATGAGTGTGATGAAAAAAACCCGACCTGCCTGCACAGTTCGGGTTTTTCGTCGGGCCAGCCGAGAATCAGGACTGGCTGGCGGAGGTCGATGAGGCAGCAGGAGTCGACGGCGCTGCCGGGGTAGACGGCGCTGCGCTCGGCGTTGAAGCTGATGTCGCTGCTGCGGTCGGTTTGGCGGCTGCAGCCTTCGGCGTTGCAGGTTTTTTGGCAGCGGCAGGCTTTTTCGCGGCAGCGGGTTTGGCCGCCGCAGGTTTCGCCGCCGGCTTGGTGGCTGGCTTTGCCGCTACGGTTTTGGCTTTAGCCGCCGTGGATGCCGCTGCCTTGGACGCCGCCGCGACAGGCTTGGCAGCCGTCTTGGCAACGGCAGGCTTGGCGGCTGCGGTTTTGCTGGCTGCGGTGCTTGCAGCCTTGGTGACCGTTTTGGCCGCCGCCTTGGTCAGAGGCTTGGCTGTGGCTTTCGTCGCTGGTTTAGCAGTCGGTTTGGCGGCCGCCGTTTTCGAGACCGGCGTGACTGAAGCACCGGTCAGCTTTTCAATTTGTTTGGTCAGCAGGTCCACCTTGTCATGCAAGGCCTTGACCTCGTTGCGGCTTGGCACCCCGAGGCGAGAAATCGCGCTGTTCAGACGCTTGTCGAACGCCCCTTCCAGTTCGCCCCATTTGCCCAACGCCAGATCCTTCACGTCTCCGACGCGGGATTTGGTGGACGCTTTGGCGGTATCGACGGTTTTGCCAACGGACGCCTTGGTTTCCTTTTCCGCCTTCTCGCCGTCCTTCACCAGGGATTCGAAAAGCTTACTGCCGTCATTGCTGATCTTCGAGTAAGCGCCTAAACCAGCCAGCCAGATTTGGCGGGAGTACTTCTCCACTTCGCCAATCCAGGAGCTGCCTTCTTTTTCGGTTTTCTTTTTGCCAGCCATCCCGCTCTCCTTATTGTTTACGCGCGACACGTTCGAGCAATGCCGTCAGCTCATCGAGCTTAGCAGAGAGTGTCTCAACATCATGTTTAGACGGAATGCCGATGCGATTCAAGGCACTGGCCACCCGGCGGTCGAACACGCTTTCGATCTTGTCGAGCTGCGTTTCGACCCGCCCTTTGGCTTTGCTGACTTCACCTTTGACATCGCCTTTGACCGATTCGAGTTCGCTGTTGGCTGCCTCTACTTTTTCGTCAATGACCCTCCTGGCCTTCTTCTCGGTTTGCTCGCCCGTCTTGATCAGTTCCTTGACATAGCCGGCGCCTTCCTGCCCGGCCTTGACGTAGGCGCCCAGGCCGGCGAGCCAGATTTTGCGGGCATACGACCGCACTTCGGAAAAAGCCTTGGTTTCTTGAGCTTGTATTTTCTTCTTCAAGGTCACTTTGGCCATGCTGCACCTCACGCTCGAAAGGGATAAGAGGAACCGCCCCGGAAATAGAGGGCATGGGCACAACGTAGAGAGAAAAATTAGAAAGCTCACCCTAGGTTGGGTGGCGAGATGAGGATCGCTGCAGGAGCGCGCTTGCCTGCGAAACAACCACCGCAGCGTATCAAGCAGCCCGGGTTATCGTTCATCGCGGGCAAGCGCGCTCCTACGAAAGAGTGGGTTACGCGTGCAGGGCCTTGTCTAACTGGCGTTCGACTTCGGACTGGATGGTGCTGCTCATGGCGGACAGGAAGAAATTCAGCTCGATCTCGACTCGAACCAATGCCTCTTCGACCTGCACCGTTCCCTTGGCCCCTTTGCCTTCCAGGGACACTGTGTCGTCCTCCCAACTGTGCTCGATGCCATATTTGTCGCCCAGCTTTTGCGCCAGCAACTCGGCTTTCTCACGCGCCTTTTCCTTACCCAGCGCGTGTGGGCGTTCTACGGTGATGCGGGCCATGAGCGGGCTCCTTCAACGGGTAAATCGTCGGGCCACTATACCAGCGGCAACCGCTGAAGAAACTGTTAGCGGTGAGCCTTGTCAAGACAAAGCCAGCCCCGACGATTAGAATGGCCGCACTTAATTCTGGTGACAGCGATATGAACGATCCGCGCAAAGGCAGCGATGCCGAACCCACCACCCACTTCGGCTACAAAACCGTAGCGCAAAGCCAGAAGGCCGAGAAGGTCGCTGAGGTGTTTCACTCCGTCGCCGCCAAGTACGACTTGATGAACGACGTGTTGTCCGGGGGCATGCATCGCCTCTGGAAGCGCTTCACCATCGAGCTGTCCGGCGTGCGTGTCGGCAACCGTGTCCTCGACATCGCGGGCGGCACCGGCGACCTGGCGAAGAAGTTCTCCCATCTGGTCGGGCCGACCGGTGAAGTGGTGCTTGCCGACATCAACGAGTCGATGCTCAAGGTCGGTCGTGACCGCCTGCTCGATCGCGGGGTGGCAGGCAATATCAGGTTCGTTCAGGCCGACGCGGAAAAACTGCCGTTCCCGGATAACTACTTCGACTGCGTAACCATCGCCTTCGGCCTGCGCAACGTCACGCGCAAGGAAGACGCTATACGCTCTATGCTGCGCGTGCTCAAGCCCGGTGGCCGCTTGCTGGTGCTGGAATTCTCCAAACCCACCAACAAGGTCATGTCCAAGGTCTACGACGCCTACTCGTTCGCCTTCATGCCGCTGGCGGGCAAGCTGATCACCAACGATTCCGACAGTTATCGCTACCTGGCTGAATCGATCCGCATGCACCCCGATCAGGAAACCCTGAAGTCGATGATGGTAGATGCCGGTTTCGACCGCGTGACTTACCACAACATGACCTCCGGCATCGTTGCACTGCACCGCGGTATCAAACCCTGATGCTGATCAGCGGCTTGCTCGCCACCGCCGAGCACGGCATCAACAGGGTGCTGCGGATGGACAGCACGGCCTTGCCACGCCTTGCTCGGCTCAACGGCAAGGTGATTGCAGTCGAATGCACTCGTCCGGCATTTAACCTGTACATCTTGCCCAGCGACGAGGGCCTGATGCTGGCCAGTCGTTGGGAGGCCAGCCCAGACGTCACCCTGCGTGCACCCGCTGCAAGCCTGGCGCGCCTGGCGCTGAGCAGGGACAAGAATGCGGTGCTGCACGGCCCCGAGGTCGAACTGGAAGGCGAAAGCGCGGTGCTGTTGGAGTGTGTGGGTGTCCTGCAGGATCTGGACCTGGACTGGGAGTACGAGCTGCAACGCTGGCTCGGCCCGGTCGCCACGTCTTTGATTGGCGGCCACCTGCGCAGCAACGCGCGTTGGACGCGCGACAGCGTTGCCAGCCTCAGCCACAATCTGGCGGAGTATCTGGCCGAAGAATCCCGAACCCTGGTCGGCAAACGCGAGGCCGAAGCCCGCTTCGCCGAGCTGGATCAGACCAAACAAGACCTGGATCGTCTCGAAGCCCGCTTCGAGCGTCTGGCCCAATCCCTCAAGTCCAGCGATAACGCATGAGCCTGCTTGCCGTCCGCCGCCTGTTTCGCATCCAGCGTGTCGTAATCCGTTACCGCCTCGATGACCTGCTGTTCGCCCTGCCCCTGCCATGGTGGCTGCTCGCTGTGCGCTTTGTGCTGCCGTGGCGCTGGATTCCGCGACGCAAGAACGAGTTGAGCCGAGGGGCTCGGCTGCGGCTGGCATTGCAGGACCTGGGCCCGATTTTCATCAAGTTCGGTCAACTTCTCTCGACCCGGCGTGACCTGCTACCCGAAGACATCGCCGATGAGCTGATGCTGCTGCAAGACCGCGTCCCACCGTTCGAATCGGACAAGGCCATCGCCCTGATCGAGTCGCAGTTGGGTGCAAGGATCAACGATGTGTTCAGCCGCTTCGACGTCGAACCGCTGGCCTCGGCCTCGGTGGCACAGGTCCACGCGGCGCGCTTGAAGTCCGGCGAAGAAGTCGTGGTGAAGGTCGTGCGTCCTGGTCTCAAACCAGTCATCGGTTCGGATCTGGCCTGGCTCTTCGTACTGGCACGAATCGCCGAGCGCCTCTCCGCCGACGCGCGCCTGCTGCATCCGGTGGACGTGGTCGCCGATTACGAGAAGACCATCTACGACGAACTCGACCTCTTGCGCGAGGCCGCCAACTCCAGTCAGTTGCGGCGCAATTTCGAAGGCTCGACCATGCTCTACGTGCCTCAGGTCTACTGGGACTGGTGCCGGCCGAAAGTTCTGGTGATGGAACGCATCTACGGTGTGCAGGTGACCGATCTGGCGACCCTGGCCGATCAGCGCACGGACATGAAAAAGCTCGCCGAGCGCGGCGTGGAGCTGTTTTTCACTCAGGTGTTCCGCGACAGCTTCTTTCACGCCGACATGCATCCGGGCAACATCTTCGTCAGCACCGTAGCGCCTTGGGACCCGCAATACATCGCCATCGATTGCGGCATCGTCGGCAGCCTGACCCCCGAGGACCAAGACTATCTGGCGCGCAACCTGTTCGCCTTCTTCAAGCGTGATTACCGCCGCGTGGCGCAGTTGCACATCGACTCGGGCTGGGTACCCGCCGAAACCAAACTCAACGAATTCGAAGCCGCGATCCGGACCGTCTGCGAACCGATTTTCGAGAAGCCGCTCAAGGACATTTCCTTTGGCCAGGTACTGATGCGCCTGTTCCAGACGGCGCGTCGCTTCAATATGGAAGTGCAGCCGCAGTTGGTGCTGCTGCAGAAGACCCTGCTCAACATCGAGGGCCTGGGCCGTCAGTTGTATCCGGAGCTGGACCTGTGGACCACCGCGCAGCCCTTTCTGGAGCGGTGGATGCGTGAAAGGGTCAGTCCCAAAACGCTGATCGGCAACCTGCAGTCTCAGGTCGAGCAGATTCCCCACCTTGCCAACATGACCCGCGACCTCCTCGAGCGTTTGTCACAACCGCATGCGTCCGATCCGCAGCCGCCCTATTCACACAAAGGCGATCATTGGGCACTGCGCCTGATCGGTGCCGGGTTACTGGCAGGCGGCGTGGTCTTGGCCACCGCCCACACGCAAACCGGCGACACGCTGATAGCCATCAGCGCGTGGCCGGCACTCTTGATGCTGGTGGCAGGGCTCTATCTGGTCGTGCGCCGATAGCCATCGGCGCAACCCACTGGCACACTACCCTCTTTGCAGAGCGGCCGGAGCCGACGATGAAAGACTGGCTGGACGAGGTTAAATGGGACAACGACGGTCTGGTGCCTGCCATCGCGCAGGACTACAAGACGGGCCGCGTCCTGATGATGGCCTGGATGAACCGCGAAGCCTTGAGCCTGACCGCTCAGGAGAACCGTGCCATCTATTGGTCGCGTTCCCGTGGTAAGTTGTGGCGCAAAGGCGAAGAATCGGGTCATGTCCAGAAGCTGCATGAGCTGCGCCTGGATTGCGATGCGGACGTGGTCGTCATGATGGTCGAGCAAGTCGGCGGCATCGCCTGCCACACGGGCCGCGAAAGCTGCTTCTACCGCGTCTACGAGGACGCCAGCTGGAAAACCGTGGACCCGGTGCTCAAAGACCCGGACGCCATCTATCACGCAGGACACTGAAATGACCGATACCCTGTCTCGTCTCGCGCAAGTGCTCGAAGAGCGCAAAGGCGCGGCGGCTGACACATCGTATGTTGCGAGCCTTTACCACAAGGGCTTGAACAAGATTCTGGAAAAGGTCGGCGAAGAATCGGTCGAAACCATCATCGCCGCCAAGGATGCCGCCGTCAGCGGTGATTGCAGCGATGTCATCTACGAGACCGCAGACTTGTGGTTCCATAGCATGGTCATGCTCGCGGCACTGGGCCAGCACCCACAGGCCGTACTCGATGAACTGGACCGCCGTTTCGGCTTGTCCGGCCACGCCGAAAAAGCAGCGCGCTCGGCGGAATAAACACCGGGCTTGCGAGCCCCGAATTTCTTGTGAGGAACCTGCCATGGGCATTTTTGACTGGAAACACTGGATCGTCATCCTGATCGTCGTCGTACTCGTCTTCGGCACCAAAAAACTGAAAAACCTGGGGACCGACGTCGGCGAGTCGATCAAAGGCTTCCGCAAAGCCATGAACGACGATGAAAAACCGAGCGAACAGCCACCGGTTCAGCCGCAGCCAACTGCCCAGCCGAACCCGAGCCAGCCGCTGCATCAGCCGCACACCATCGACGGCACTGCACAAAAAGTCGAAGAGCCCATCCGCAAAGACTAGGTCCTGACCCATGTTTGGTATCAGCTTCTCTGAATTGCTGCTGGTAGGCCTGGTTGCCTTGCTGGTCCTTGGTCCCGAACGCTTGCCGGGCGCTGCGCGCACCGCTGGCCTTTGGGTGGGGCGCCTGAAACGCAGCTTCAACGCGATCAAACAGGAAGTGGAGCGCGAAATCGGCGCCGACGAAATCCGCCGTCAGTTGCATAACGAGCACATTCTTTCCCTGGAAGAAGAAGCGCGCAAAATCATGCAACCGCAGCGCCCCTCGACGCCACCTGCGCCTCAGCCGGCGCCCGAGGCCGAACAGGCGCCTGCTGGCTCACTGGCGGCCTCCGAGCAGGTCATCATGGTCGAGAAACCTTCACTGACCCCCGAGCCGGCCGCTGAGCCAGCTTCGGCGCCCACGCCGACTACCACACAGGCCACTGCTGCACCCGGCACGCCTTCTGCCAACGATTCGACACAGCCTCCCCGAGCCCCATGAGCGATATCCCGGAAAACGACCAGCAAATGCCGTTGGTTTCGCACTTGACCGAGCTGCGCTCGCGCCTGCTGCGTTGCGTGCTCGCGATCTTCCTGATCTTCGGCGCGTTGTTCTATTTCACGCAGAAGATCTACACATTCGTTTCTGCACCGCTGCGCAAGTTTCTGCCGGAAGGCGCGACGATGATCGCCACGGACGTTGCGTCGCCGTTCCTCACGCCCTTCAAGCTGACGATGATGGTCGCGCTGTTTCTGGCGATGCCGGTCATCCTGTACCAGATCTGGGGGTTCATCGCGCCAGGTCTGTACAAACATGAGAAGCGCGTCGCCGTTCCGCTTCTGATTTCCAGCATCATCCTGTTCTACGCCGGGATGGCCTTCGCCTATTTCCTGGTTTTTCCGCTGATTTTCCACTTCTTCGCAAGTGTGACCCCGGAAGGGGTGTCGATGATGACGGACATCTCCAGCTACCTGGACTTTGTGATGACGCTGTTCCTGGCTTTCGGCGTGGCGTTCGAGATTCCGGTCGCGGTCGTGCTGTTGGTGTGGATCGGTATCGTCGACGTGAAGTACCTGAAGAAGATCCGCCCGTATGTGATCATCGGCTGCTTCGTGATCGGCATGATCCTGACACCGCCTGACATCTTCTCGCAGACGCTCTTGGCGGTACCGATGTGGCTGCTGTTCGAAATCGGTGTGCTGTGCAGTGCGATGGTCACGCGACGCGGGGATCACGAGGATGACGAACAGGCCGACAAGCACGATCAGCCGCCAGCGACTCAACCGTGAACCTGCTGTTGCTGGAAGAGGCCGATTTCCTATCGGCTGACCGGGTGGTGCTGCGTGACCGGCGCCTCAGGCACATGCAGGAGGTGCATCGCTGCGAAGCGGGCGACACCCTGCGGGTCGGTAGACTGGGCGGGCTGCTGGGCACTGCCTGCGTTGAGCGTCTAGAAGCGCACGAGGCCGAATTATCCGTCACCTTCGACCATGAGCCCCCCGCCAAACTCCCGCTGACACTGGTGCTCGCCCTGCCGCGTCCGAAGATGCTGCGCCGCGTGTTCCAGACCGTCGCGACCATGGGGGTGCCCAAAGTGATTCTGGTCAACAGTTATCGCGTGGAGAAAAGCTTCTGGCAGACGCCCTTCCTTGAGCCGACAGCCATTCGCGAACAACTGATCCTGGGGCTTGAACAGGCTCGCGACAGCGTGCTTCCGGAGATTGCGATCGAAAAGCGCTTCAAGCCGTTCGTCGAGGATCGACTGCCAGCTATCGTCGACGGCACGCTCGGCCTGGTGGGTCATCCCGGCGACTTTCCGGCCTGCCCGCGCGCCGTCACCGACCCTGTCACACTCGCCATCGGCCCCGAAGGGGGCTGGATACCTTACGAAGTCGACATGCTTCGAGCGTCGGGCCTGAATCCGGTGCAGTTGGGGGACCGTATTCTGCGCGTCGAAACCGCGGTCACCGCACTCCTCGCCCGGTTGTTCTGAATCTGCCCTCGTTTCTCGATTTCGGCCTTGAACCGATCATGCGCCCCCTCCAGCCTCAGCCAATAGGTCGCTGCACCGCGCTTCAGAAGGGTGCACCGGTGCCGATAACCTTGCGTCCATAACAATAACGCGCAAGGAATCAACACATGTACCGCTGGACTGCCCATCGCCTCGGAAACATCAGTGTCGGCCGCAAACTCGCGATCGGTTTCGGCCTGGTGTTATTGCTGACCGTCATCATCATGGCCACAGGCTGGTCGAGTATTTCGTCGCTGATCGAGCGCGGCGACAAGCTGGCGAACATCTCTCGGATCAGCGAGCAAACCATGGCACTGCGCAACGCGCGCATGGCTTATGAAAGCCAGTCAAACGCCGAGACCGCGAAGGTCGTCATGACCGCGCTGGACACGCTCGACCATCGCCTCAAGGCCGCCTATGCGCGCATTACCGGGAGCGACGACCTCAAGTTGCTCGACACCCAAACGCAAGTCGCGGCGGAATACCGACGCGCCTTCGGTGAAATGACTCAAGCGATCCAAGTTCGCGAAACGGCACGGGCAAACCTTGGCACCACTGCGGACGCGGCAGTGAACGAGGTCAACAAGATCGAAGAAGCGCTGATCCAGCATGACAACATCCTGCAGTTCAACAGCGCGGTGGGCGTCAGTAAGTTGATCCAGCAGGCGCGCTTCCAGGTGCGTGGCTACACCTTCAGCGGTAACCCCGACTTCGAGAAGAACGCCACCACTGCCATCGACGAAGCCATCATGGGAGTGAACTCGCTGGCGGGCGACGTTTCTTCGCAATACATTCCCCAACTGCAGCGGGCCAACCTAGCACTCAAGGGTTACGGTGCGGCAGTCGGTCAGTACCGCGACGCGCAGCAGGTCAGTCATCAGGCATTGGACAGAATGGCCGGCCTGGGTCAGCAGCTGCTCGATAACAGCGAAAAACTGACCGCCCTACAAAACGCCAAACGGGACGCCGACAGTCGACAAGCGCGGTCGATGCTGGGCCTGGCAACGGCGGTCGCCTTGCTGATCGGCGTGCTCGCCGCCTGGACGATCACACGCCAAATCACCGCCCCGCTCAAACAGACCTTGCTCGCGGTAGACCGTGTCGCCGCAGGCGACCTGACCCATGACCTGGTGCTGGACCGCCGCGACGAGTTGGGTCAGTTGCAAGGGGGCATCCAGCGTATGACCGTCGCCCTGCGGGGGCTGATCGGTGGCATCAATGACAGCGTCACGCAGATCGCCAGCGCGGCCGAACAGTTGTCTGCCGTGACCGAACAAACCAGCGCTGGGGTCAACAGTCAGAAGGTCGAGACCGATCAGGTGGCCACCGCAATGCATCAAATGACGGCCACCGTCCATGAAGTGGCACGCAACGCCGAAGAGGCTTCGGAAGCCGCGGTGGCGGCCGATCAGCAAGCGCGAGAGGGGGACAAGGTGGTGAATGAAGCCATCGCTCAAATCGAGCGCCTGGCCAGTGAAGTGGGCCACTCCACTGACGCCATGAGCGAACTCAAGCGTGAGAGTGACAAGATCGGCAGCGTGCTGGATGTGATCAAGTCCGTCGCCCAGCAGACCAACCTGCTCGCCCTTAACGCCGCCATCGAAGCGGCCCGGGCCGGTGAAGCGGGTCGTGGCTTTGCGGTCGTGGCCGACGAAGTGCGAAGCCTGGCGCAACGCACCCAGAAATCCACCGAGGAGATCGAGGAGCTGATCGCCGGCCTGCAAAACGGCACACAGCAGGTGGCAGCGATCATGGACAACAGCCGCGAGCTGACCACCAGCAGTGTCGAGTTGACCCGTCGGGCCGGTGGTGCGCTGGAAAGCATTACCCGAACGGTGTCAGCGATTCAGGCGATGAACCAGCAGATCGCCGCCGCAGCCGAGCAACAGAGCGCGACCGCCGAAGAGATCAACCGCAGCGTC
Source organism: Pseudomonas sp. RIT409 (assembly GCF_003052515.2). GTDB lineage: Bacteria > Pseudomonadota > Gammaproteobacteria > Pseudomonadales > Pseudomonadaceae > Aquipseudomonas. The sequence goes on from NZ_QARE02000006.1 coordinate 154,352, forward strand.
CTGAATGTGCGCGATGTATCGGAGCAAACCTCCGCCGCCAGTGAAGAAACAGCCGCCTCCAGCGTCGAACTGGCCAGACTGGGCACGCACCTGCAAGGGCTGGTCGGCAGGTTCAGAGTGTAGGTTCTTTTGTTTTGGCTAAACCGAGGCAACGGCGGATAGCTCCGGCCGGCAAATCTGTGAGCCGAGTCACTTCAGCCGCAGCCTCGGAAACCTCCTACGACCTCATCAGGTCACGTCTTCGATACGCCTGCCGATGCGCGTTTATCGCTCACTCGCAGGAGACGCACCATGGTGCAGGGAATCAACACGGCGCTGGCCAATGCCAGCGTCAAACTCAAATTGTCGCTGGGTTTTGGCCTGGTGTTGTTGCTCACATTGGTCATTACCCTGACCGGCTGGCACGGCCTGGACACGATGATCGAGCGTTCGGAGTCGCTGACAGCCACGACTCGGCTCAACACTCTGACCGAGGATCTGCGTGCCGAACGCATCATATTTCGCACTGAAAATACGCCGGCCAGTGCGAAAGAAGTGCGTGATGGCATCAATGAGATCGAAAGCCACTTGGGCACGTTGCGCAGCAGCGACGACTCTCCCGACATCATCCAGATGCTTAACAAGCAAAGCGAAACCGTCAGTGCCCTGGAAAAGACGTTCAATGACCTGGAACAGTTGCTCAAGGATCGCGATGTAGCGCGTCAGCGGATGAGGACGCTGTCGGAGACGGTTGTCGCCGCGGTGGATAAGGTCGAAGGCGATGTGCTCAAAGCGGTAAGTGAAGAGCAGGGAAACCAGGAGAAACTCGACGAATTCACCAACATCCTGCAACTGCGCCGCCACATTCAAGACACGCGCTATGCCACCCAGGCGTATCTGTACACCGGGCTGGAGTCATTCGAAACCGCCGCAATCAAGGCCATTGGCGATGCGCTCGGCGAAGTCCAGCAAATCATGGCCAGTCCGTCGGACACCAATGCGGCCATTCTGACAAATGCCAAAGAGGCCCTTGAAGATTATCGAGCCCAGTTGAGCCAACTGAAGGTGCTTCAAGCCAAATCGGAAGAAGCTCAAGAGTCCATGGAAGCGATGGGCGACAGCCTTCTTTCTTCCACGGACGACATCACCAAGCGGCAGAGCGAGCGGCGTGACCGCGATGCCGAACGTTCGCGCACGACCCTCAGCAGCGTGGCTGGGCTGGCGATCTTGCTGGGCGTCCTGGCGGCATGGCTGATCACGCGACAAATCATCGTGCCCTTGCGTCAGACCCTCAGCGTTGCGGCACGTATCGCCAGTGGCGACTTGAGCAAGGACCTGGATGTTCAACGTCGAGACGAGATGGGCAGTCTGCAGCAAAGCATGCAGGACATGACCGTTCGGTTGCGCGGGCTGATCACCGGCCTGAGCGATGGCATCACTCAGATTGCCAGCGCAGCCGAGCAACTCTCGGCGGTCACTGGGCAGACCAGCGCGGGCATGAACAGCCAGAAGGTCGAAACCGATCAAGTCGCGACCGCAATGAAGCAGATGACCTCGACCGTGGTGGAGGTCGCTCGCAACGCCGAGGAAGCCAGCGAGGCCGCTCGCCAGGCCGATCAGCAGGCTCGCGAAGGCGACAATGTCGTGGCGGACGCGATAAGCCAGATCGAACGGCTCGCGGTTGAAGTCAACCACTCTTCCCAAGCCATGGGCCAGCTCAAGCTGGAGAGTGACAAAATTGGCGGTGTGCTCGATGTTATCCGTTCCGTCTCGGAACAGACCAATTTGCTCGCCCTGAATGCGGCCATCGAAGCAGCCCGCGCCGGTGAGGCGGGCCGCGGCTTTGCCGTCGTCGCCGACGAAGTGCGCAGCCTGGCATTGCGGACCCAGGAATCGACCGAAGAGATACAGGCGTTGATCGCCGCGCTACAGAACGGCACCCAGCATGCGGTGAGCACACTGGACGCCAGCCGCAGCCTGACGGATCGCAGCGTCGAACTGAGCCGACGGGCAGGCGCTGCCCTGGAGCACATCACCCGGACCGTCTCGGCGATCCAGAACATGAATCAGCAGATCGCCACGGCGGGCGAGGAGCAAAGCGTGGTGGCGGAGCAGATCAACCGCAGCGTACTCGCCGTGCGTGACGTCTCTGAACAAACCGCGGCCGCAAGCGAACAGACGGCTGCGTCCAGTGTTGAACTGGCGCGGTTGGGGATGCAGTTGCAGGAGATGGTGGGGAAGTTTCGGGTGGGCTGAGGCCCGTACATCATGCCTGTCTATCACCATAGGAGCGCGCTTGCCCGCGATGGCGTCGAGTCAGTGACAAGGTGGTGTCTCGCAGTGCGCCGTCGCGGGCAAGCGCGCTCCTACAGGGGCGTGGATATGGGTCGCTGGCTGCAACGACAACAGCAGCAGCGCCACATGATGCCTGCCTATCACCGTAGGAGCGCGCTTGCCCGCGACGGCGTCGGGTCAGTTGAAACCGCAGTGTCTGGGAGTGTGCAGTCGCGGGCAAGCGCGCTCCTACAGGCGTGGATATGGGTCGCTGGCTGAAACGACAATGGCAGCAGCGCCACATGATGCCTGTCTACCGCCGTAGGAGCGCGCTTGCCCGCGATGGCGTCGGGTCAGTTGACACGGCGGTGTCTGGCAGTGTGCAGTCGCGGGCAAGCGCGCTCCTACAGGTGCGTGGATTCAGAAACAAAAACGCCGCTGAAGATCTCTCTTCGGCGGCGTTTTGTTCATAGCACTGTCACTCAGGCATTGGCCAACGACGGCACGCTCACATGGGTCGCTGGTTGCAACGGCAGCAGCGGCGCATGTGGATCGGCCTTGACCGACGCGCGCCAGGCCTCCAGCCACGCCTCGTTGCCTTCGGCCCAAACGGCCTCGTGCAACCGCGCCAACGCGACTGGATCGCTCAGCAGTTGCAGGCGTTCGTGGTTATTCAAATGCTCCGGCCCACCCTTGATCGCATGGCGGACCCGCTCGGTGCGCATCCATTCGATCGGCTCGGCATGGCGGTGACGCGAAGTGGCCAGCGCGCAGGCCAGCGCGTTCTGTTGCGGATCGACCACCGCACGTATGAAGCCGTCGTGCAGAGCATGCCAACGGTTCTCGTGGGTGTACTGGTCGGTCGACACCAGCTCTTGCGGCGGCGTGTGCTCTTCGGGAATCAGGAAGAAACGGTTGTCTTTGGCTTTCAGGCCCAGGTTCGTGCGACTGGAAATCACCGACACCGGTATCGACAGAATCAACGAGCCCACGATAGGCGCCAGCCACCACAGGAAGCTCGGGTTCAGCCATGCCACCAAGGCGGCCCAGGCGAAGCCCAGCAACGTTTGCGGACCGTGGCGCTTCACGGCTTCGCTCCACGGCGTGGAATCGTCGTCACGCTGTGGAGAATTCCACGTCGCAGCCCAGCCGAGGAACGCCGCCAGCACGAAACGGGTGTGGAAGATCATCCGGACCGGCGCCAGCAACATGGAAAACAGCATCTCCATCAGCATGGACAAGGTGACCTTGATCCTGCCGCCATAGCCTGTCGCACCTTTGGCCCAGATCAAAATGATACTGAGCAGCTTCGGCAGGAACAGCAACACGATCGTGGTAGAGAACAGCGCGACAGCCTTCTCCGGATGCCACTGCGGCCAGAGCGGATACAACTGGCGCGGCTCCAGGAAGTAGGTCGGCTCCATCAGCGTGTTCACCGCCAGCAGGGCCGTGGACAGCACGAGGAACAGGAACCACAGTGGCGCTGACAGGTAGGACATCACGCCGGTCAGGAACACAGCGCGGTGAACCGGATGCATGCCCTTGACCAGGAACAGACGGAAGTTCATGAGGTTACCGTGGCACCAGCGACGGTCACGCTTGAGCTCGTCCAGCAGGTTGGGCGGCAACTCCTCATAACTGCCCGGCAAGTCGTACGCGATCCAGACGCCCCATCCGGCACGACGCATCAACGCGGCTTCCACGAAGTCGTGAGAGAGAATCGCGCCCGCAAACGCACCTTTCCCAGGCAGCGGCGCCAATGCGCAGTGCTCGATGAACGGTTTCATGCGGATGATCGCGTTGTGGCCCCAGTAATGGGATTCACCCAATTGCCAGAAGTGCAGACCGGCCGTGAACAGCGGGCCGTAGACGCGTGTAGCGAACTGCTGCATGCGCGCATACAGGGTGTCCATGCCCGAGGCCTTCGGCGCGGTCTGAATGATGCCGGCGTCCGGAGTGGCCTCCATCAGGCGCACCAGGCTGGTCAGGCACTCACCGCTCATCACCGAGTCGGCGTCCAACACGACCATGTAGCGGTAATCGCCCCCCCAGCGACGGCAGAAGTCGTCGAGGTTCCCGCTCTTGCGCTTCACGCGGCGGCGACGGCGGCGGTAGAAAATCTTGCCGAATCCGCCTGTCTCACGACACACGTCCAGCCAGGCTTGCTGCTCGGCAACGGCGATGTCGGTCTCATTGGTATCACTGAGCACGAAGAAGTCGAAACGATCCAGATCGCCCGTCGCGGCCACCGACTCAAAGGTGGCACGCAGCCCGGCGAACACCCGAGGAACGTCTTCGTTGCAAATCGGCATGACCAGCGCCGTCCGGGCGCCCGGTTCGATAGGCTCGTTGCCCGCGCTCGCACCGGAAATGCGGTACTTGTCGCGGCCTGTCAGCAACTCGAGGAAGCCCATCAGCGCGGTCCAGAAACCGGCCGACACCCAGCAGAACAGAATCCCGAACATTAACAGGATTGTGGTCTGCAGGGCGTATGGCATGACTTGAACAGCGGTCTGCCACAGCGTCTGATGGCTGATCTCGTCGAACGACACCAGCGACCAGCCTTGATACGGCAGAATGCCTTTCATGTAGAAGCCAGCGACGATGGTCTGGCCCAACATCAGGATCAGCAGGATATAGCGGCGGATCGAACCCACCGTACGCCAGCGAGACTTCGGCAAGTCCCGGGGCAAGTCGTCCTTGCTCGGTTTAGGCGGGTTGGTTTTCCCCGTCATCCGGCGCCACGCGCGATGCAGGACGTTGGTCCGCCACGGCTCAGGCACGACCTTGGTACGGCGAATCGGTGGCGTGGCTTTAAGGCACACACGACCGCTGGCATCCACCGACAGCATCTCGGCTTCGCGCAGTTCGTCGGCGGTGGTAAGGGTAAGGCGACGACCTACCGAAGCCTGGGCGGCTTCGGCAGGGTCGGCAACGGTCTGTGCCGAAAGGCGTTCATGCAGCTCAGCGAACGAGGTGCAGCTGGCCAATTCGGCCCGCTGCTCGTCGCTCATTGGCAGATGTGCGAGGTACTCGTGAAGAGACTCGGGCACGGCTTGTGAATTACTCATCGGCTGGCAACTGGTAGCTCCAGGTCTCGGTCAGAACCTGTTGATTCATGGCCGGGGCCTGCTGGGTGGGGGCAGCCTCAGTCGCTGGCTGCGCGGTTTCTTTACTGCCTTTGTTCGCCTTGGCGGCATCGCCGAGCGCGGCTTCAGGACGAGACGCCTCGTCGGATTTGGCATCCGCCACCTTCGCGGCGTCGGCCGGCTTGGCAGCGTCAGCCTTATCGGCCTTGGCATCTTTCGAATCGGACTTCGCATCGGCCTTGGCGACCTTGGCGTCTTTCGACTCTTTGGCATCACCGGCCTTCAGAGCGTCAGTCTTGACGATCTCGGCCTTCTCGTCCTTCGGCGCTGCGGTCGAAGCAACGACCTTGGCTTCGGCTTTTTTCTCAGGCTTCTTGTCTGCTTTGTCCGCAGTGATGAGCGCAGGTTCCTTGCCGGGCTCGACCGGGGTCTCACGCAGCAGATAAGCACGCATTTCCACGTTTTTGTTCGGATCCTTGACCTTCAGCCGCAGCGTCAAGCGCCAGCCTTTGGTGACAGGGTTGTAGCGCAGGTTGTTTTCCACCAGATCAGTGTTGTCATCGGTGGTGACCTGGCTGCGGATTGCTGGGTCTTCACCCAGCTTGGCCAGGGTCGGGCCGACGAAATCGACCAGGTAGGCCACGCTGCCGTCCGGTTGGCGAATCAGGTTGGACTGTTTCACATCACCGGTCGAACGCAGGGTCTGCTTGACCCAGCCCAGATCCGGCGAATGGATGGAGTCTTCGTCCATGGTCCAGTGCAGGCGGTAGTTGAACTCGACAGGCTGCCCCGGCTCAGGCTGGGTTTCTGGCCGCCAGAAAGCAACGATGTTGTCGTTGGTCTCGTCGGCGGTCGGAATTTCAACCAGATCGACAGTGCCCTTGCCCCAATCGCCCTTCGGCTCGATCCAAGCGCTTGGGCGCTTGTCATAGCGATCGTCGAGGTCTTCGTAGTGGCTGAAGCCACGGCCACGTTGCAGCAGGCCGAAACCGCGCGGGTTCTCGACCGAGAAGCTGCTCACAGCCAGGTGTTTAGGGTTGTTCAGGGGGCGCCAGATCCATTCGCCGTTGGCCGCCTGAATCGACAGGCCGCTGGAGTCGTGCAGCTCGCGACGGTAATTCAGGACTTTGGACGGCTGGTTGGCCCCGAACAAGTACATGCTGGTCAGCGGCGCGACGCCCAATTTGCCGACCTTCTCGCGCAGGTACATGCGCGACTGCACGTCGACCAGGGTGTTGGTGCCCGGACGCAGGGTGAGTTTGTAAGCACCGGTGGCGCGTGGCGAATCGAGCAGCGCGAAGATCACCAGATGGTTTTCATCCGGGTTGGGCTTCTCGATCCAGAACTCGGTGAAGCGAGGAAACTCTTCACCCGACGACATCGCGGTGTCGATCGCCATGCCGCGGGCGGACAGACCATACACCTGATTCTTGCCGACGACGCGGAAGTAGCTCGCGCCGAGCATGGTCATGATTTCGTCCTGTTTGTCGTCCCGGTTGATCGGGTACATGACACGGAAACCTGCCCAGCCAAGATTCTCAGTGGCCTTGGCATCGAATTTCATGCCGCCGAAGTCGAAACGTGCCGGGTCATACTTGATTTCGTTGACGGTGGTGGCAGTGACTTCGTTGATCTTCACCGGCGTGTCGAAGTGCATGCCTTGGTGATAGAAGGAAAGCTTGAAGGGGGTCTTGTCATTGGCCCATTCGGCTTTGTCTTGCAGGAAGCGGATCTTCTGGTAGTCCGCAAACTTCATGTCGCGGAACTCCGCCGGAAGGTTGCTTTTCGGAGCTACGAATTTCTGCCCGGCCAGATCTTTGGCCTTTGCCGCCACGTCGTCCAGGTCGAACGCCCAGAGTTGACTGGCACCGAACAGACAGAACAGAGCCGACCCGGCCAACAAAGCGCCCCGCAGGCGCTTCACAGCGGTCTTTGGTGCATTACATGGACTAACAATCACGAGCAACCCTCGCCGAGAAACAGATGAAGAAACCAACGGCCAGCCATCATATGCCGGGTTGGCGAGCATTGTTCCGACTCCGAATGGGGCCAATGATTCCCCAAAGGATTTCGGACCAGTCTGCGTTTTTACCGATTTGACGGGCAATCGCTCGTCTTTGTAGCGCGCGATTATCTAGTAGCGCGCGCAACAACGCATCAGGGAAAACAAAGTATTTATGGCTTTTTGCGTAATAAATTCGGGCACGGTGAACGCTGCTGGGGTTTTACGTCTCCAGCAAAAATGTCACAGGGCCATCATTCACTAAATGCACTTGCATATCCGCACCAAATTGGCCCGCCGCGACCGTTCTGTGCGAGGTTTTAGCCTTTTCCAGTAAATAGTCAAACAATTCGGCCCCCAGTGCGGGCGGCGCCGCCTTGGAGAAGCTCGGGCGCATGCCGCTGCGGGTATCCGCGGCCAGGGTGAATTGCGAAACCAATAGCAGACCGCCGTCCACATCGCTCAACGAACGGTTCATCTTCCCGTCCCCCTCACTGAAAACGCGATAGTTCAGCAGCTTGTGCAGCAACTTGTCGGCACTGGCTCGGGTGTCGTGAGGCTCGACACCCACCAGCACCAGCAGTCCGTTATCAATGGCGCCGACGGTGGCGCCTGCGACATCGACACGAGCATTGCGCACGCGCTGGAGCAAACCTTTCATCGAAGCCTCGTCATCACGCTCATGCGCAGATCAATGCAGGCGTCAGTACACCCGCCATTGCGCCAGTTCGGTCACCCGTGGGGTGCGAACGGCACGCTAACGCGGGCTCGCTTACGTCTACCGTCTCTTTTTGCAACTGGCTTACGCCTCTTCCGGTGGAAGATCCAGCAAACGTTGCGCCACTTGAGAGGCAGCACGCACCAGGGCGTCGGTGATGCCAGGCTCGGAAGCGGCATGCCCTGCGTCGCGGATCACTTGCAGCTCGCTGTTCGGCCAGGCCTGATGCAGCTCCCAGGCATTGTCCAGCGGGCAGATCACGTCGTACCGGCCATGCACGATGATTCCTGGCAAGTGAGCGATCTTGGGCATGTCGCGAATCAACTGGTTTTCTTCAAGAAAGGCGTTGTGAGTGAAGTAATGGGATTCGATGCGGGCGATGGACAATGCGCGTTGCGGCTCGGAGAAGCGATCGACCACCAATGGGTTCGGACGCAACGTCGCGGTGCGGCCTTCCCAGGTCGACCATGCCTTGGCGGCATGCATTTGTGCAATTTGGTCGCTGCCGATCAGACGCTTGTGAAAGGCCGAGAGCAAGTCACCGCGCTCGTCGGCAGGAATAGGCGCAAGGTAATCCTGCCAGTAATCGGGAAACAGGCGGCTTGCGCCCTCTTGATAGAACCATTTGATTTCCTGAGGTCGGCACAAAAAGATGCCCCTCAGGATCAGCGCATGAACTCGATCGGGGTGCGTCTGGGCGTACGCCAGTGAGAGTGTCGAGCCCCAGGAGCCGCCGAACAGCACCCACTTGTCGATGCCCAGATGCTCGCGGATGCGCTCCAGATCTTCCACCAAATGCCAGGTGGTGTTGTTCTCCAGGCTGGCATGGGGCGTTGAACGGCCGCAGCCGCGTTGATCGAAGGTAATGATGCGATACAGATTCGGATCGAAGTAGCGACGACTCTGGGCGTCGCATCCCGCACCCGGCCCACCGTGGATGAACACCACTGGCAAACCTTCCGGCGAGCCGCTTTCATCGACGTACAGCACATGAGGCTCTTCCACTGCCAGATCGTGCCGGGCATAGGGTTTGATCTGCGGGTACAAGGTCTGCATAGGTGCTCCAAAGTCCAATTCAGGGGCTTCTATTTATCTGCCGTCGGGCATCATAAACCCGAAACGCCAAATGATCATATTGGCACTGTGAACGTCCTGTCGGCGTGCGCTTGCCCACGCTATTGCCGATGCAGTGCAGCAGGTCAAGCGAGTGATCGCTCTTCGTGGACAAGCGCACGCCGCCCCATGCGGAAGGCTCATTGGCGCGAAACTGGAACGATCAATGCAGGCGTTCCAGGCAAGGTCGGCGATCCGTCACGTCGGCGAACCAGAGCGCCTCGCCTGAGTCGAACCGAGGGTCGTGCTACTGGAATTTCATCCATTCACAGGAAATAACCGGTGACACGCCCTACAGTCATACAACCCATTTAATCGTCCAACCAACTTGAGGTCGTACCCGATGTCTCCGGAACCCAACGTTCGTGACGCTGAAGTGGCAGCCTTTCGTGAAGCTGTGCTCAACAAACTCGAGTTCGCCGTCGGCAAAGACGCTGCCCATGCATTCGACCATGACTGGTTCATGGCCATCGCACTGGCGACGCGCGACAAGATGGCCGAAAAGTGGATGAACCACACGCGGTACATCTATCGGCAGGAAAAGAAACGCGTGTATTACCTGTCGCTGGAATTCCTGATCGGACGCTTGATGTTCGACAGCCTGAGCAACCTGGGCATTCTGGAAACCGCGCGGGAGGCTTTGAAAGGCCTGGACGTCGATCTGGAAAAGATCCGCACGCTGGAACCTGATGCTGCACTGGGTAACGGCGGCTTGGGTCGCCTGGCGGCCTGCTTCATGGAAAGCATGTCGACCCTGGGCATTGCCGGCCACGGCTACGGCATTCGCTATGAACACGGCTTGTTCCGCCAGGCCATCGTCGACGGCTGGCAGCAGGAGCAAACCGAGAACTGGCTGGATTTCGGTAACCCATGGGAATTCGAACGCCCGGAAGTGATTTACCAGATCGGCTTCGGCGGCAGCGTGCAGCCGATGCTGGATGTCACCGGTTCGCCGATGCGTGATGCATCGGGCGAGACCCGCCAAGTCTGGCACGCTGGCGAAACCGTACGCGCCATCGCCTACGACACCCCGGTGGTGGGCTGGCGAGGCAAAGCGGTGAACACGCTGCGCCTGTGGCGGGCCCGCGCCGTAGAGGATCTGCATCTGGAACGGTTCAACGCGGGCGACCACGTCGGCGCGGTCGCGGAAGTCGTACGCGCCGAAAGCATCTCCCGCGTGCTGTACCCGAACGACAGCACCGAAGCAGGGCAGGAGCTGCGCCTGCGCCAGGAATATTTCTTTGTGTCTGCGTCGCTGCAGGACTTGCTGCGCCGCCACAAGAACATGGGCTACAGCATCAACAGCCTGCCCGAGCACGCGGCGATCCAGATGAATGACACGCACCCCTCGATTGCCGTGGCGGAGTTGATGCGTATCCTCATCGACCTCTACGAAGTGCAGTGGGACGAAGCCTGGCGGATCACCGTGGGCACCCTGGCCTACACCAACCACACGCTATTGCCGGAAGCGTTGGAAACCTGGTCGGTCGGCTTGATGGAGCGGATGCTGCCTCGTCACATGCAGATCATTTACATGATCAACGCGCAGCACATCGATCAGGTGCGCATTGATCACAAGGACGACCCGGACCTGTTCGGCCTGTTGCGCTCCGTGTCGCTGATCGAAGAAGACAACGGACGTCGCGTGCGTATGGGCAACCTGGCGTTTCTGGGCTCGCACAGCGTCAATGGGGTGTCGGCCCTGCACACCCAATTGATGCGCAAGACGGTTTTTGCGCAACTGCACAAGCTCTACCCGGAGCGCATCAACAACAAAACCAACGGCATCACCTTCCGTCGCTGGCTGTTCCAGTCCAACCCCCAGTTGACCGCGATGCTGGTCAAGGAATTGGGCGAACAAGTGCTCGACAATCACGAAACCGCCTTGCTGAAGCTTGAGCCGCTGGCTGACAACGCGGCCTTCCAGCAAGAATTCGCGGCGCAGCGACTGCACAGCAAAAAAGCCTTGGCCGCCATCGTGCAGGAGCGCATGGGCATCACCTTGAATCCCGAGGCGCTGTTCGACGTGCAGGTGAAGCGGATCCATGAATACAAGCGCCAACTGCTGAACCTTTTCCATACAGTGGCGCTGTACCAAGCCATGCGCGCCGACCCAAGCACCGACTGGGTGCCCCGCGTGAAGATCTTCGCGGGCAAGGCGGCTGCCAGCTATCACTCGGCCAAGCTGATCATCAAACTGGCCAACGACATCGCCCGCACGGTCAACAACGATCCGACGTTGCGCGGTCGCCTGAAAGTCGTGTTCCTGCCCAACTACAACGTGAGCCTGGCGGAGAACATCATCCCTGCCGCCGACTTGTCGGAACAGATTTCCACGGCAGGCCTCGAAGCGTCAGGCACCAGTAACATGAAGTTCGGCCTCAACGGCGCGTTGACCATCGGCACCCTGGACGGTGCCAACGTCGAGATGAGCGAGCAGGTGGGCCTGGAGCACATGTTCATTTTCGGCATGACCTCCCAGGAGGTCGAAGCCCGCAAGCATGCCGGTGAGTTCAATGCCCACGGCGACATCGCTTCGTCAGCGCGGTTGAACGACGTTCTGCAGGCGATTCGGGGGGGCGTGTTCTCTCCGGACGATCCGTATCGCTATGCCGGGTTGATCGAGCAACTGATCAACTACGATCGCTTCTTCGTCTGTGCGGATTTCGAATCCTATTGGACCGCCCAGGCCCGCGTCGAACAGCGCTGGCACGACAGCAAAGAGTGGTGGCGCTCAGCCGTTCTGAATACGGCGCGCATGGGATGGTTCTCATCGGACCGCACCATCCGCGAGTACGCGGACGAGATCTGGCAAGCCCTGGATTGACCGCCTGAGGTGGTCACTCCTAGAGGGTGCAGGCTGCCCTGTGGGCCAGCGCGCGCGGCGTGTTCGACACGCCGCGTTCTCCGGTCGCATGACCTCGGGTCGTGCGAGATGTGGTTCTCGCCGCTGACACAAATTTTTTTCTCCGCTTGAACGCCCGATATACTCCTGCCATCGCCGCGCTGCGGCCAAAAGGAATGTCGTCGCGTGCAATGGATTCTTTTACTGGTGGGCCTGTTCTTCGGCGCGGTGCTGGATGAATCGCTGCTGGGCGGCGCTGTCGGCGCCGTCATTGGCCTCACCTTGGGACTGAGCATTCGCTTGTCCTCACTGTCTCGTCAGGCCGCCGAACACCAGGCACAACTGGCGCAAACCCGTCTCGATCTGCAAGCGCTGGAACTGCGCCTGAGCCAATTGGACTCTGCTGCGGCACAGTTGCCCGATGCACCCGCCCCAGCGCCACTGCTCGTGGAACCGGTTGCGGACAACGGCCCCGAATTGCTCTGGGACTTGCCGGATCTCGAACCGGAACCCGCCGAAACCACCACCAATTCGGAATGGCGTCGCATGCGCGAGGCCCCTTCCGCTTCCGAACGCGCTCACGCACCGGCCGCGCCGAACCTGGTCGACAACCTGCTGCAGCGCGCAAAGGATTGGTTGCTGGGTGGCAATACGGTGCTGCGCGTTGGCGTGGTGCTGCTGTTTCTCGGCCTGGCGTTTTTGTTGCGCTATGCCACTGAAGGCATGGTGGTGCCCATCGAAGCACGCTACGCCGCCGTCGCTGTCAGTGCGCTGGCGCTTATGGGGCTGGGCTGGTGGCTGCGGTCGCGGAATGAACCCTTCGCCCTGATGATGCAAGGCACAGGGGTGGCAGTACTTTATCTGACGGTCTTCGCCGCGATGAAAGTCCACACCTTGCTCGCCCCTGGCATGGCCTTCAGCCTGTTGGTTGCAGTGACGCTGTTTTCCGCCATTCTGGCGCTGACCCAAAACTCCCTGGCCTTGGCGTGCGTGGCTGCACTGGGCGGTTTCGCCGCGCCCCTGTTGACCTCGAGCGGCGACGGCAGCCACGTGGCATTGTTCAGTTACTTTGCCTTGCTCAACACTGGCATCTTCGCCATCGCCTGGTTCAAGGCCTGGCGTGCGCTGAACCTGATCGGCTTCGTCGGCACATTCGGCATCGGCTTCGCATGGGGGCTGAAGGCCTATACCCCAGCGCTTTTCTGGAGCACCGAACCGTTCCTGATCCTGTTCTTCCTGATGTACCTGGCCATCGGCCTGCTATTCGCACGGCGCAAATTACAAGAACACACCACCGGGCCAGAAAACGACAGTCGTGAAGCGCTGTTGCGCTGGTCGGCGTCCCAGAGTCATTACGTCGACGGCAGCCTACTGTTCGGTACGCCCATCGCCGGGTTCGGCCTGCAATACGCCATTGTTCAGCACATGGACTTCGGTGCGGCCTTCAGCGCCCTGCTGCTCGGGCTGCTGTACATGGGGATCGCAAGGCTGCTGGCCGGACGCGCCCCGGGGCGAGTCCTGTTGCTGGTGGAGGTCTGCCTGTCACTGGGCGTCGTCTTCGCCACACTGGCCATCCCTCTCGGGCTCAGTGCCCAGTGGACCACAGTGGCCTGGGCGGTCGAAGGCGCCGCGGTCTTTTGGCTGGGGATGCGACAAAACCGCTTGCTGGCCCGCGTATTCGGCCTGTTGCTGCAACTGGGTGCAGGCTTGTCGTATCTCGACATCGTCGATCACAGAAGCTCACCAGGGGACGGACCTGGCTTCGATCATGGGGACTTCTGGACGCCCCTGATCATTTCGCTGGCGGCCCTGGTCAGTGCCTTCACCGTCGAACGGATCGGCACATTGCGCCTGGCGCGGAGTCGGCAGGCTTTGCAACCGTGTTTGCTGGCCGGGGGAGCGTTGGGCTGGTCGGCGGCGCTGTGCGTCAGCACCTACTACGTCCCTGGCAACAGGGTAATACCCACCCTGCTGTTACTAGGGGCTATCAGCGTCGGCCTGTGGACAGTGACCGCGAGGCGCCTGAACTGGGCCGGACTGGCGCAACTGTGCACGCTGTTGACCCCGGCCAGCTTCGTACTGCTGGGGCTGATGCTCTTCTCCCCTTATTACCATCCGGCCGCGGAGGGTGGCTGGCTAGTCTGGATAGCGGTTTTCGCAGCGCACCTGATTTCGCTGAAGCGCCTGGACCACCTGCTGGTGCCTCGTCTGCGCACTGCGGCCCACGTGCTGGGGTGCTGGCTGATAATCACGGTGCTATCGCTGGAGCTGCGTCATGCCCTGCTCATGCTTTCCGAATCCTACAATGCATGGCGCTGGCTCGGCTGGGCGCTGATACCGAGCCTCTACCTGCTGGCCATGACCTCGGATCGCCATTGGCCATGGCCGGTCGGCAGCTACTCCCGTGAATATCGGGTCTGGGCCGCTGCGCCCTTGGCGGCCGCGATGCTGGCATGGTTTTGGTTGGCGAACGGTTTCAGTGACGGCGCTGCCGACCCCTTGCCTTACCTGCCGCTGATCAATCCGCTGGAATTGGGCCTGGCGATCACACTGGTAGCCGTCTGTGGCTGGACGCGCCTGCAATTGCCGCAATCGGGAGTCGATTCTCATACGGCTGTGCGAGCCTCCTGGATCATCGCCGGTGCTTCTTCCTTCGCGTTGATCACGGCAATGGTGATGCGCAGCGCCCATCATTGGGCGGAGGTGGCCTGGAACAGCGAAGCGCTGTTCGATTCGATGCGGGTCCAGGCCGGTCTGTCCATCGTCTGGACCCTGACCGCGCTGGCCTTGATGGTGGGCGGGCACCTTCGTTCGCGCAGACAGGTGTGGATCGTCGGTGCTGCGCTGATCGCGGTCGTGGTGGCGAAACTGTTTTTCGTCGAATTGAGCAACCGTGGAGGGCTGGAGCGAATCGTCTCATTCATCGGCGTTGGCATTCTGCTGCTCGTGGTGGGATATTTCGCACCACTACCACCGAAAAGCCCTACTCAAAGCCCGTCTCCTTCCGACGAGACGGCTTCCGATTCGGCCATGCCATAAACGCCAGGAGTCCGTTGTTGAGTCACCAGTCTCTCGCCAAGGCCGCTGTCATCGGCGCACTGTTATTGGCCCCTCTGCTCAGCCTCGCGGAGGATTTGCCGGATGATTTCGCCCACCATACGCCCCTGACGATCAGCGGCGAAGGCCCTTGGTATCGGCTCGAACTGCCGCTGGCCGCACAACTCAATGCGCGCCAGAGCAACCTCAATGATGTTCGCGTCTTCAACGCCGACGGTCAGGCCCAGCCCTATGCACTGACATTGGGCCAGCCGCAGCGTCAGGAGGAGGAAACGCCGGTCGACGTCAAATGGTTCCCCCTTTACAACAGCGACGATGCCAAGGACGCCGAACCGAGGATACGCGTGGAGCGCAGCACCACCGGCACGCTGGTCGAGGTCCAGCCCCAGGAGGACATGGAGGCCGGTGAGGAAGTCCTGCGCGGCTGGCTGTTGGATACCAGCGCAATCAAGGGTCCGCTGGATCAACTGATTCTGGACTGGAGCAGCGAGCGCGAAGGCTTCCAACGCTTTGACATCGAAGCCAGCGACGACCTTCAACATTGGCTACGCTGGGGCGAAGGCCAGGTGGCGCGCCTGTCATTCGCTGACGAGTTGGTCGAGCAACGGGTCGTGACCTTGCCGGGCCGCAGCGCTCGCTACCTGCGCCTGCTCTGGACCAACCCGCAATCGGCCCCGACGCTGACCTCCGCGCAATTGGTCAGCGTGCGCCCTGGCGTGCTGCCCCTGAGCTGGTCGCCGAAGATTGCGGGCAGGGTGGAAAAGCCCGGCGTCTACGTCTGGCAGTTGCCGGTGGCGCTCCCGCTGGAGCGCATGAAGATCGACATCGCTCAGCCCAACAGCCTCGCCCCCGTCACCCTCTACGCGCGCCACGACAGCAATGGGCCCTGGCGGGTGGTCGACAGCGGCCTGCTGTATCGGTTGACGCAGAATGGTCAGGACGTCGTGCAGGATGAAATGGAATTGCCGGGCGACGTCATGCAGCAATTGAAGCTTGAGGTCGATGATCGCGGCGGCGGGCTGGGCAAAGAGGCGCCCGGGCTGCGTTTTGCCGTGCGCGCCACCCAACTGGTATTTCTAGGTCGCGGCGCGGCGCCGTATAGCCTGGCCATCGGCAATGCCACGATCAAAAGCGCCAGCTTGCCGTTGAGTACCCTGGTGCCCGGCATCACCCCTGAAAAATTGGCGTCACTGGGCAGCGCCAGGTTGGACGCCTCCACGATGAACGCTCCAGTGGCTGCCGCACCGCCGGCAGCCGGCCCGGACTGGAAGCGCATAGGGCTGTGGGCGGTACTGGTGCTGGGCGTGATATTGCTCGGCGCAATGGCGCTGGGCACATTGCGAGCGTCAAACGCCAAGCGGTGAGGCTGAAACGATCCTGCGTGAGAAAATGCCGGATCGCCACACCCCGCTGTCACGGATGCATGGCAAGATTCCTGTAGCCCGTGAACCGAAACACTACGAAACCGGTCTGACAGGCAGTATTCAATCGCCACACACGTTAAACTGTGTGCGTTTTTATCCCCCCTTCTTCGGAGCTCTCCATGTCCCGCACTACCCTGAGTCGCTATCTGATTGAGCAGACCCGCAGCAACAATACCCCTGCCGATCTGCGCTTCCTTATCGAGGTGGTGGCGCGTGCGTGCAAGGAAATCAGCCACGCGGTTTCCAAAGGCGCCCTGGGCGGCGTCCTCGGCAGCATGGGCACTGAAAACGTACAGGGCGAAGTGCAAAAGAAGCTGGACGTGATGTCCAACGAAATCCTGCTGGAAGCCAATGAATGGGGCGGTCACCTCGCGGGCATGGCGTCCGAGGAGATGGACAACGCCTACCAGATTCCCGGCAAATATCCGAAAGGCGCCTACCTGTTGGTATTCGACCCACTGGACGGCTCGTCGAACATCGACATCAACGCCCCAGTGGGCACCATCTTCTCGGTACTGCGTTGCCCTAACGAATACCTGAGCCAGAACGAAGCGCTCAATGAAAAGGCCTTCCTGCAACCGGGCAGCAAGCAAGTGGCCGCCGGCTACGCGATCTATGGCCCGCAAACCATGCTGGTTCTGACCCTCGGCGATGGCGTGAAAGGCTTCACGCTGGACCGTGAGATGGGCAGCTTCGTGCTGAGCCACGAAAACATCCAGATTCCGGAGTCCACTCAGGAGTTCGCGATCAACATGTCCAATGCGCGTCACTGGGAACCGCCGGTCCAGCGCTACGTCGACGAATTGCTGGCGGGCAAAGAAGGCCCGCTGAAGAAGAACTACAACATGCGCTGGGTAGCGGCGATGGTTGCCGATGTACACCGCATCCTGACCCGCGGCGGCCTGTTCATGTACCCGCGCGATGCGCGTGAGCCTTCCAAACCGGGCAAATTACGCTTGATGTACGAAGCGAATCCGATGTCCTTCCTCGTCGAACAGGCCGGTGGCGCGTCCACCAACGGCCATGAACGCATTCTCGACATTCAGCCTGAAGGCCTGCACCAGCGCGTTGCCGTGTTCCTCGGTTCGAAGGAAGAAGTGGAACGCGCCACCGCGTACCACAAGGCCTGACGGTGCGGGAGCCCTGGCTGCCGCTCCTTGAATGGTGGTTCGGTGATGCCGAATCACCCACCGAGGCCGCCAGGCAACAAAACGCCCTTTGGTTCGGCAAGAAAAAGTCCCAGGACGCCGACGCGTCGAATCGCTTCGGCGGGCTGGTCGAGCTTGCGCTCGCGGGCGGGCTGTCCGAATGGACCGCCACGCCCAAAGGCTGGCTGGGGTTGGTGCTGTTGCTCGACCAACTGCCTCGCATGATTTTCCGCGGCACCGCCAAATCCTATGCCGGCGATGAACGTGCGCAGGACTTGGTCAGGCACGGCCTGAGGCTCGATCGAGACCGCTTACTCACACCGCTGCAACGCACCTTCATCTATCTGGTACTCGAGCACACCGAGACGCTGGACGCACAAGACGAAGCCATCCGCCGCTTCTCTGCCCTCCTCCCCTTGCAGCCTGCCACCGACCGGGACTACTTCAACCGCACGCTGGATTACGCGAAGAAACACCGCGCGGTGATCGAGCGATTCGGGCGCTTTCCCCATCGTAATGACCTGTTGGGCCGATCCTCCACGGCGCAGGAAGTGGAGTTTTTGAAAGCGCCCGGGTCGCGGTTTTAAGCAGCACCAAGTCGAGCGCAGAAGCTTCGGCTCGAACAGCAGCCATAGCCGCGCCAGCGAGGGCATCAGGGAACCCGACCTGCCCATTCTCTTCTAAGCTTTCGGCATGACGTCAGTACTGGCGCTGCCCCCTTCAGGTTCAGGAGCTTCATCCATGTCGTTGCGCTCTATCGCGTTGTTGTCACTCTGCGTGCTACTGGCCGCATGCAGCAAAATCAATCAGGAAAACTATTCGAAGATCTCCGCCGGGATGTCCAAGGCGCAAATCGAACAGTTGCTGGGCAGCCCTACCGAATGCTCTGGGGCACTGGGGATGTCGAGTTGCACATGGGGCGATCAGAAAACGTTCATCAGCGTCCAGTACGCGGCCGATAAAGTCGTGATGTATTCCGGCCAGGGGTTGAAATGAACCTTCGTCCAGTCATGCGTAGGGCGGCGATAGTACTCGCAGCCGTGTGGTTGAGCGCCTGTTCAGTCACCCCGAACGGCGATTCCATGGCGCCCCGAACGGTCGATCATGTTGACTTGAAGCGCTATCAGGGCACCTGGTACGAACTGGCGCGCATGCCCATGTTCTTCCAGCGCAACTGTGCGCAATCCGAAGCGCACTACAGGCTCAAAGGGGACGGCAATGTCGCGGTGACCAACCGTTGCCTAACCTTCGCCGGCAAGTGGGAGGAAGCGAATGGGACGGCGTCCCCGCAGGTGGAGGGCAAGACCGACAAGCTATGGGTCGTGTTCGACAACTGGTTCTCGCGACTGCTGCCCGGCGTTGCCAAAGGCAATTACTGGGTGCTGTACGTGAGTGATGATTACAAACTGGCGATCGTCGGCAATCCGAGCCGTCAATACCTTTGGCTGCTGTCGCGCACCGCCCATGTCTCCGAATCGGTGCGCAACGACCTGCTGATGAAGGCCCAACAACAAGGTTACGACACCACCAAACTGATTTGGCGGGCCGAGGATGCCAAGGTCGCGAAAGTCGCCGACTGACGGAATGGCCGCCCAGACGGACGGCCAAATCAATCGCATTCGAGGTGCAGGAGCGACGGTCGGTCTGGCCGTCAGCCCAGCAGTTCGCGCAGTACGTTCGTAAATGCTCGGCCGCTGTCCTCTTCGTCAGCGTGACGCCCGTCGCGGATGACCCAGCGACCGTTGACCATGACGTGACGCACCTGACGATCGCCACCAGCAAACAGCCAACGATTGAGAATCGCATCCCCCGTGGCGGTCGTCAGATAGGGGTCGTTGCCGTCGAGCACCAACCAGTCGGCGCGCTTGCCCGCTTGCAGGGCGCCCACCGGCTGCCCCATCGCCTGAGCTCCGCCTGCCAGCGCGGCGTCATACAAGGTCCGACCGACCCCGGGCTGATCGGGGCGATACAGCCGGTTACGGCGTTGATCCCGCAGACGCTGGCCATATTCCAGCCAGCGCAGCTCTTCGACCACACTGAGTGACACGTGGCTGTCCGAGCCGATCCCCCAACGCCCACCCTGGGCGATGTAATCAACCGCAGGAAAGATCCCATCGCCCAGGTTGGCCTCGGTGGTCAGGCACAGACCGGCCACCGCGCCGCTTTTGGCCATTTGTGAGACCTCATCCGGTTCGGCGTGGGTCGCGTGTACCAGGCACCAGCGCTCATCGACTTCGATATTGTCGTAAAGCCATTGCAGCGGACGACGCCCGCTCCAGGCCAGACAGTCGTCGACCTCTTTCTGCTGTTCGGCGATATGGATATGAATGGGGCAAGGCGAGCCATTGGCCGCCAATACCTGCTCGATCTGCCCTGGCGTGACGGCGCGCAGCGAATGAAAACACAGGCCCAACGCCTGCGCCGGTTGGGCACCGATAATCGGTTGCAGGCGCGCGTGCAAATCCAGATAACTGTCCGTGGTGTGAATGAACCGACGCTGGCCCTCGTTGGGCGCCGAGCCGCCGAACCCGGCGTGCGAGTAGAGCACTGGAAGCAATGTCATGCCGATGCCCACCGAGCGCGCCGCCTGACTCACCTGCAACGCCAGCTCCGCCGGATTAGCGTAGGGCTTGCCCGCCGCATCCTGGTGCACGTAATGAAACTCGGCGACCGAGGTGAAGCCCCCTTTGAGCATTTCGATGTACAACTGACGGGCAATTACGCCCAACTGTTCGGGATTGATCTGCCCGACCAGGCGGTACATCAAGTCACGCCACGTCCAGAAACTGTCGTTGGGATTGCCTGCCACCTCTGCCAGGCCAGCCATCGCGCGCTGAAACGCGTGAGAGTGCAAGTTCGGCATGCCCGGCACCACCGGACCGCCGATCGACTCGGCGCCCTGACGGTCAGCATCAGCCTGCACACGGGTGATAACCCCTTCGGCACTGACCTCCAGACGCACGTTATCGGCCCAGCCAGCCGGTAATAACGCTCGTTCGGCAAAGAAAACGGACATCGTTTCGCACCCCCTGCGTGAAATTGTCTATACATATACAGACGTTTGCCTGCCCGGTAAACTGCGGCAAGCTTGTCGGCACTCGCGTTAATGGTTAGCGTGGGCGCCATTTACGGCTTGTTCACCCACCGCTCGTCATCACAAGGATTTCTCCGTGCCGACTCCGCCTGCCAATTCTTCACTGGCCGCCCAGATGGGTGACAGTCCGGCGCCGCTTTACGCCCGGGTCAAGCAGATGATCACCCAGCAGATCCAGAATGGGACCTGGCCCCCGCACCACCGCGTACCCTCGGAGAGCGAGCTGGTGACGCAACTGGGCTTCAGCCGCATGACCATCAACCGCGCCTTGCGCGAGATGACGGCCGAAGGCTTGTTGGTGCGTATGCAGGGTGTCGGAACCTTCGTGGCCGAACCCAAGACTCAGTCTGCGCTGTTCGAGGTGCACAACATCGCGGATGAAATCGCCTCTCGCGGCCATACGCATACCTGCCAGGTGATTATCCTCTGCGAAGAAGCCGCAGGTTCAGAGCGAGCCCTTGCCTTGGAGATGCGCGAAGGTCAACGCGTCTTCCACTCCTTGATCGTCCACTTCGAGAACGGCATTCCCGTGCAAATCGAAGACCGCTTCGTCAACGCAGCGGTGGCCCCCGACTACCTCCAACAAGACTTCACCAAGCAGACACCCTACGCTTACCTGAATCAGGTGGCACCGCTGACCGAAGGCGAGCACGTGGTCGAAGCCATTCTCGCCGACCCGGATGAATGCAAGCTGCTGCAAATCGAAAAAGGCGAGCCGTGCCTCCTGATCCGTCGCCGCACTTGGTCAGGCCGTCAGCCGGTTACCGCCGCGCGGCTGATCCACCCCGGCTCACGCCATAGCCTGGAAGGACGTTTCAGCAAATGACGCAATTGACTGTTTTGCGCGCCGCCACTTACCCGCGCATGCCCTGGAAAAACGGCGGCGGCAGTACCGAGGAAATCACCCGCGACGCAGGCGAAGGTCTGGACGGCTTCGGCTGGCGCCTGTCGATCGCCGACATCGGTGAGTCAGGCGGATTTTCAGTGTTTGCAGGGTACCTGCGCATCATTACGGTGCTGCAAGGCGCGGGCATGACGCTCAACATCGATGGGCAGGACAGCGAGCCATTGCTGCCGTCCGATCCGTTCGCTTTCCGGGGCGACAGTCAGGTGTCCTGCACCCTGCTGGATGGGCCGATTCGCGACTTCAACCTGATCTACTCGCCGCAGCGCTTCCGCGCTCGCCTGCAATGGATCGACGTGCTGCAACCCCAGCGGTTTTTCAGCTCGGCCCATGTATTTCTTGTCTTCAGCGCTGCCGAACAGATGGCCGCGAATGTCGGCGAACACCCGCCGCAGTTGCTGGAGCGCCACGATTGCCTGCAATTGGACAACGCCGAGGGCTCGCTGCTGGAAGTGGTGTTGTATGCGCCCCGGGCAAGCCGCGTTTGCGTGATCGAGCTGACCGCGATCTAATCGCGGCTTCCCGCAGCGCGTAGCTGCTTGATCCGGTCGCGCTCTGCCGTGAAGCGGCACACCGGATCCGGCGTTGGAGCGTTTGCGGGTGGCACCCGGCAGGTGGGGTGCCATGACCTTCAACACGGGCACTCCGGGTAGGTTCTGAATTCAACACAAGGACGCGCATGACCACGCTCAAACACAACACAGAAACCCCTCGCGCCGTCGCGATTCTGGCCCGCTTTCTAGCCTCGGAGTCTGCCGGTGGTATCGTGCTGATGGGCGCGGCATTGGCCGCGATCATCGTCGCCAACTCCCCCATGGCCTCGTTGTATTTCGCCGCGCTACACAGCGTTTGGGGCGGATTGTCCGTGGAGTTGTGGGTCAATGATGGCCTGATGGCGATCTTCTTTCTGATGGTCGGGCTGGAAATCAAACGAGAAGTACTGGCAGGCGGCCTGGCCAGTTGGGGCCAGCGTGCCTTGCCCGGTTTCGCTGCGGCCGGCGGCATGCTGGTGCCCGCGTTGATTTACGTGGGCATCAACACAGGCAACGCCGAAACACTCAGCGGTTGGGCGATCCCGGCGGCGACCGACATCGCCTTCGCGCTGGGGGTGCTGTCGCTGTTGGGCAAGCGCGTTCCGACCTCACTGAAAGTCTTTCTCGCGGCATTGGCGATCCTCGATGACTTGGGTGCCGTGACCATCATCGCGCTGTTTTACAGCTCTGGCCTGAACCTGCCCATGCTCGGCGCCTCGTTCGCGACACTGGCGGTGCTGGTGATCATGAACCGCGCGGGGATACAGCGCCTGCTACCGTATCTGCTGCTGGGCCTGCTGCTGTGGTTCTTCGTGCTGCAATCCGGCGTGCATGCCACGCTGGCAGGCGTGGCCCTTGCGCTGTGCATCCCCTTGGGCACCCGACAGGAAGAAGCGCGGTCCCCCCTGTTATTTCTGGAAGAGAAGCTGCATTACTGGGTCGCCTTCGGCGTCGTACCCGTGTTCGGGTTCGCCAACGCGGGCGTATCGCTTTCAGGCATCACGTGGGGCAACCTCGTGGACCCGGTTCCGCTGGGTGTCGCGCTGGGACTGTTCGTGGGCAAGCAGGTTGGGGTATTCATCGCCGCGGCGCTGGCGATTCGCGCGGGTCTTGCGACGCTACCGGAAGGCAGCAACTGGACGCAGATGTATGGCGTGGCGCTGTTGTGCGGGATAGGTTTCACGATGAGCCTGTTCATCGGTAACTTGGCGTTTCCGGGCGCTGCGCACTTGATCGATGAAGTGAAAGTGGGCGTGCTAATGGGATCGATCGCCTCGGCAATCGCGGGTGTGCTGTTGTTACGAAGCCCACTGGCGAAACGCTGATCCCCCTTGGCGCATTACGGGACTACGTGCCTATTTCCTGCCCGTCTGGTGGTTTGACGACGACCACCGTGACGGCCATTCGAAAAAGCCCTCCCGTGCGTCGTAACAATGTGTTTCTAGAGTGGCGCGGCGGTTATTCTGGATACCATCGCACACACCTCTGGTGCGCCGTCGGCGCGGTGAGCGCCCGTATCAAGCGCGGCAATGCCACGCGGCGGGAGTGTTTTGGATGAGTGAAAAACAAGACAAGATCCCTGATCTCGACGTGCAGACCCTGGCGGGCGAGTACGTGCTGGGCACCTTGACGTCCGACCAGCGGGCCGAGGTCCAGGAACGGCTGGTCCATGACCCTGCCCTGCGCAAGGCCATCGACGGCTGGCGCTCGCGGCTGCTGATGCTTACGGAAATGGCCGAACCTCCCAGTCCTTCGTCGCGCCTCTGGAATCGCATCGAACGAAACATCAACGGACTTAGGCCAACCCCACAGACCCGCAGAGCCCAGCGCAAGAAACGCCGCCTGGCTTGGTGGGATAACGCGGGGCTTTGGCGCGGCCTGGCCGGGCTGGGATTGGCCGCGTCGGTGATCCTCACCACACAATTGCTCGGGCACGTTCCCACACCGCCTGCACCTGCGTTTCTGGCGGTGCTTTCGACGCCTGGAGACCACCTACCCGGGTGGGTGATTCAAGCCAGCAACTTGCGCGGTATCCAATTGGTGCCGGTGGACCAGACTCAAGTCCCCATCGGCAAGGTGCTGCAGCTCTGGACCCAGGCCGATGACTGGCAGGGCCCGATCTCCCTTGGGCTGGTCTCGCCGGGACAAACGTTAAAGGTGCCAACAGACCGTCTGCCGCCGTTGCAGCCGAATCAGATGTTCGAGCTGTCGCTTGAGAAGGCCGGCGGCTCCCCGACCAACAAACCCAGCGGGCCGATCCAGTTTATCGGGCGAACGGTGAAGGCCGGGTAAACGGAGCGAATCACGCGCCGCACCCGTGGCAATGATGCAGGCTTCCAAAGCAAGTTTCCCAAGGGAGCGCGGTAGCATTTACCAACGCAAGACTCGGGGCCCGAGCAGCCCGCCTAACACGCTCGACAACAACAACCCCAACAAATACCAGACACCCCAGAAAGGGATCTCCATTTCCGGGCAATGCAGGCAGTACGCGATCGTCGCCAGCGAGCCTGCGAGCAGTCCGCCGCAAGCGCCGGCCAGGCCCAGCCGCGTGGGTGCCATGCCACGCAATGCCCAGAAGATCGCGGCGAAGCCGGGTACTGACAAAAGCACGATGTTGAACGCACAGACCTTCCACGTTTTGCCGAACACCAGGCTCAGGCGCGCATCGGGTGCCGCCTGTGCCAGTGCGAACAGTGCCCCTGCCCATACGGCCAGCACCCCAGCCATCACCAGCCAACGTCCTGCTCCGCACGTCATGCCTGGCCGCGCCAGACGCGTGATCATCCAAAGCGCTCCCACGCCCAGGCACAGGGGGAAGGCCACCTTGCCCCAAAACAGAGGCGTATGAGCCACCGCTACCAGATCCGGCCGAATGCCGAATATCAGCAGCATCATTACTGTCGACCCCGACAACGCCAGTATCACCGCCAGACCGAAACGCCTGAACAGCAGTCCCCTCTCGACGGGCGTGACACCGCCTGCCAGCAGGGAAATCAGTTCCTCGGTTTTCATCGTGCACCCCGTATGCGTGCCGCCAACGCCTTGAGGCCGCGATGCACGCCAATCTTGACCGCAGACTCGGACAGCCCGGTCAGTTTCGCCGCCTCTGTCACCGACAAGCCCTCCAGTTTCACATGCATGATCGGCAAACGCTGACGATCAGGCAGGCCACTCAATAAGCGACTCAAGTCGCGCCGCGCCTGTGCAGGCTCGAGTTCGGGCTCGGCAAACAATTCAGCCGTGTCATCCAGCGAATCGTTGAACACATCTCCCCGCGAACGCCCCCGGTAGAAGTCGGTGAGCTTGTAGCGGGCAATCGCGAATACCCATGCGGTCAGCGGCTGATCCTCTCGATAGGTGTGCCGAGCATTGTGAATGGCGAGCAACACTTCCTGAAGCACATCTTCGACATCACCCGGCTGACGTGATAGGCGCACCCGCAAGAAACCGCGCAGGTGATGGCTCAGGTCGGTGAGAAATGCCCGATAGGCACGCTCATCCCCATCCTGACCCGCCAGAAACAGCGCCTGCAGGCGTATTTCCCGATTGCGCAATGCGCCTTGATCAATAGTTCGGTCCATCGCTCGCCCTGGTTACACCGACCGGAAAGTTCCTGTGGAACGACGCGAGCAGTAGACCCCTTAGGACGCGCGTAAACAATTCAACATTCTGTTACCGATTGCACCGTCCTGGAGCAGGCGCACCTCAAAGTAACAATTTCCGAGTGGCTGTAACGCCCAACCCGGTAGCGGACTAACCTTTGATTTTCCTGGGAGGCCCTTCACCTCAGGCGCTCAACGAAAATTCAGGCTCATCAGCAGACTTGGCCCTTCAGTTGCATATGCTTGTATGTACAAGTAAATATGAGTATGGAAGCGTGCGGTCTGAGCACCGCCTGCCGCGGCGCCTGATTCGCCAGACCCTATTCCGCCTGTTCGACGCAGGCACCGTCAGCCCAGTGACTGGGCCGGATTGATCATCGAGGATTGTGACGTGACGACTGACAACAAAGCCCCAGCCCAGCAATGGACCAAACGCCGCAACGTGGAAATCCGCGCTGCCCGTGGCACTGAACTGACCGCCAAGAGCTGGTTGACCGAAGCGCCGCTGCGGATGTTGATGAACAACCTGGACCCTGAAGTCGCCGAGAACCCGAACGAATTGGTGGTCTACGGAGGCATCGGCCGCGCGGCGCGCAACTGGGAATGCTACGACAAAATCGTCGAAAGCCTGCGCAACCTGAACGAGGACGAAACCCTGCTGGTTCAATCGGGCAAGCCGGTCGGCGTGTTCAAGACTCACAGCAACGCGCCTCGCGTCCTGATCGCCAACTCCAACCTGGTGCCCCACTGGGCGAACTGGGAGCACTTCAACGAACTGGACGCCAAGGGCCTGGCCATGTATGGCCAGATGACCGCGGGCAGTTGGATCTACATCGGCAGCCAAGGCATCGTGCAAGGCACGTACGAAACCTTCGTTGAAGCCGGTCGTCAACACTACGACGGCAACCTCAAAGGCCGTTGGGTCCTGACCGCAGGGCTCGGTGGCATGGGTGGGGCACAGCCGCTGGCAGCGACGCTTGCTGGCGCCTGCTCGCTGAACATCGAATGTCAGCAGAGCCGCATCGATTTCCGTTTGAAAACGCGCTACGTCGACGAACAGGCGTCCGATCTCGACGACGCACTCGCCCGTATCGCCAAGTACACCGCCGAGGGCAAGGCCATTTCCATCGCCTTGTGCAGCAACGCGGCAGAGGTGCTGCCGGAACTGGTTCGTCGCGGCGTGCGCCCCGACATGGTCACCGACCAGACCAGCGCCCACGACCCGCTCAACGGCTACCTGCCCAAAGGCTGGACCTGGGAGCAATACCGCGACCGCGCCGCCACCGAACCGGCTGCGGTAGTCAAAGCGGCGAAACAATCGATGGCCGAACACGTGGAGGCCATGCTGGCGTTCCAGAAACAAGGCATTCCAACTTTTGACTATGGCAACAATATTCGTCAGATGGCCAAGGACGAAGGCGTGAGCAACGCCTTCGACTTCCCAGGCTTCGTACCGGCCTACATCCGTCCACTGTTCTGCCGCGGGATCGGCCCGTTCCGCTGGGCAGCGCTGTCGGGCAACCCGGAAGACATTTACAAGACCGACGCCAAGGTCAAAGAGCTGATTCCCGACGACGCGCACCTGCACAACTGGCTGGACATGGCCCGCGAGCGCATCAGCTTTCAGGGGCTGCCCGCCCGTATTTGCTGGGTTGGCCTGGGCCAGCGCGCCAAGCTGGGCCTGGCCTTCAACGAAATGGTTCGTCGCGGCGAACTGACGGCGCCGGTCGTGATCGGTCGCGATCACTTGGACTCCGGCTCGGTTTCCAGCCCCAACCGCGAAACCGAATCGATGCAGGACGGGTCCGACGCTGTGTCGGATTGGCCGTTGCTCAACGCGCTGCTCAACACCGCGAGCGGCGCAACCTGGGTTTCGCTGCACCACGGCGGCGGTGTCGGCATGGGCTTCTCGCAACACTCGGGCATGGTGATCGTCTGTGACGGCACTGATGAAGCGGCCGCACGTATCGCCCGCGTGCTGCACAACGACCCGGCCACCGGCGTGATGCGTCATGCAGATGCCGGTTACCAGATCGCCATCGACTGCGCCAGAGAGCAAGGCCTGAACCTGCCGATGATCAACTAGTAAAACGCAAGTCCTGAGCATGGCGCTCGCTCTCGTTGGAGCGCGCTTGCCCGCGAATCCGTCGGCACGTCCACTGAAGGGGTGACTGACACAACGCTATCGCGGGCAAGCGCGCGCCTACAGCTTGCCGCTGCGTGATCCAACACTTGCTTTTGGGGAATGTTCGAGATGGCTGTTCCAGATGATCGTGCTGCAAACGTTTCCGTGATCGAAAAGCGTTCGATCGACTACATTCCTGACGCGGAAAGACAGGGTCGTCTCTTCAGTCAATTCACCTTGTGGCTGGGCGCGAACCTGCAGATCACCGCCATTGTCACGGGCGCGCTGGCAGTGGTGCTGGGCGGTGATGTGTTCTGGTCGCTGATCGGCCTGTTCGTCGGCCAAGTGCTGGGCGGTGCGGTCATGGCGCTGCACGCGGCCCAAGGGCCGAAACTGGGGCTGCCGCAGATGATCTCCAGCCGGGTGCAATTCGGTGTCTACGGGGCGGTGATTCCATTGGTGCTGGTGTGCCTGATGTACATCGGCTTCTCGGCGAGCGGGTCGTTGTTGGCGGGGCAAGCCGTTGCTCAATTGATTCAGGTGCCTGACTGGCAGGGTGTGCTGTTGTTCGCCGCCGCTATCATCGTCCTGACCCTCTTCGGTTACCGCGTCATCCACATGATTGGCCGTGCGGCCAGCATTATCGGCGTGGTGGCCTTCGTGTATCTGTTCGGGGCGCTGCTGGCAGGCAATGACCTCGGCGCGCTGCTGGGCAACAAGCATTTTTCGCTGAGCAGTTTTCTGCTGGCCATCTCGCTGTCGGCATCGTGGCAGATCGCCTTCGGTCCTTACGTCGCGGATTATTCGCGCTATCTGCCGCGCAGCACCTCGGCGCGCAAGACCTTCTGGGCCGTGGGGCTGGGTGCGGTGATCGGCGCGCAGGTCTCGATGGTGTTCGGTGTGTTCGCCGCGGCACTGGCGGGGAAGAATTTCGCGCACCACGAGGTGCAGTTCATTGTCAGCCTGGGTGGCACAGGTGCAGTGGCCGCGGCGCTGTATTTCAGTATCGCCTTCGGCAAGGTCACGGTGACCACGCTCAACGCCTACGGCAGTTTCATGTCGATGGCCACCATCGTCAGCGGCTTCAAAGGCAACCGCCACCTCTCCAGCGCCGCGCGCCTGTCGTACATCGTTGCGATGGTCGGCCTCGCCACGGCGCTTGCCCTGGCGGGCAAGGATTCCTTCCTCAAGGACTTCTCGGCGTTCATCCTGTTCCTGCTGGCCTTCTTCACCCCTTGGAGCGCCATCAACCTCGTGGACTTCTACTGCATCACCCGGGAGCGCTACGACATTCCTGCGCTGTCCGACGCAAATGGCCGCTACGGGCGCTGGAACGCGGTCGGGATCACCGTTTACGTCATCGGTGTGCTGATCCAGATGCCGTTCATCTCCACCCACTTTTACACCGGCCCGCTGGTTGCCAGCCTGGACGACACCGATATCTCGTGGATCATCGGTCTGGTAGTGCCCGCCGCGCTGTATTACTGGGCGGCGAAAAAATGGCCTGGCCGGATTGCCGACCGCCTGATTTTGCCGACCGAACAATCCACTTTTGAAAATCGCCCTTTCAACACCAGGAGCACCACCCCATGAAGATGAAAAAAGCCCTGTTCCCGACACTGCTGACCGCAGGTCTGCTCGTCAGTGGTGCCAGCCATGCGGCGGGATGGTGTGAATCCGGCAAACCGGTGAAATTCGCCGGGCTGAACTGGGAAAGCGCCATGCTGCTGACGGACGTTCTGCAAGTGGTGCTGAACAAAGGGTATGGCTGCGAAGTGGACAGCCTGCCGGGCAACTCGATCACCATGGAGAATGCCCTGAGCACCAACGATATCCAGGTGTTCGCCGAAGAATGGGTCGGCCGCAGCGAGGTCTGGAACAAGGCCGAAGCGGCGGGCAAGGTGGTCGGCGTAGGCGCTCCGGTCAAAGGTGCAGTCGAGGGCTGGTACGTCCCGCGCTACGTCATTGAAGGTGATGCCAAGCGCAACCTGAAAGCCAAGGCCCCCGATCTGAAATCGATTGCTGACCTGGCCAAGTACCCGGCGCTGTTCAAGGATGCGGAAGAGCCCAGCAAAGGCCGCTTCTACAACTGCCCGGCCGGCTGGACCTGCGAATTGGAAAACAGCGAGATGCTGAAGAGCTACGGTCTGGAAGACAAATACACCAACTTCCGCCCTGGCACCGGGCCTGCGCTGGACGCGGCGATTCTGTCGAGCTACAAGCGCGGCGAACCGATCCTTGCGTATTACTGGTCGCCGACGCCGTTGATGGGCCAGGTCGACTTGGTTCGCCTGGAAGAGAAGGCGGGCGTGAACAAGACGATCGACATCAAGGTCGGCCTCTCGAAAGCCTTCCACGACCAGGCCCCCGAATTGGTGGCGGTGATGGAAAAGATCAACATCCCGATCGACCTGCTGAACCAGAACCTTGGGCGCATGACCAAGGATCGCATCGAGTCGCCCAAACTGGCGAAGATCTTCCTCAAGGAACATCCTGAAGTCTGGCATCAATGGGTCAGCGAGGATGCGGCGAAGAAGGTAGAAGCTTCTCTCTGATTCGAAACCCGACCTGTAGGAGCGTGTTTGTCCCGCGATCTGTCGCAAAGCGGCAGCAAAATCAGGCCATACGGTGCATCTGATACACCGTGATCGCAGGGTTTACGACCGGTTCCCGGTCGATCGCGGGACAAGCCACGCGCCTACGGGGCCGGGTGAAAAATTCACAGACCGAGACACGATTATGTTCCCCGAAAGCTTTACCTTCTCCATCGCCGACTGGGTCAACGGCTGGGTCGACAAATTGGTCACCCAGTACGGCGATGTGTTCCGGCACATTTCGGACACGTTGCTGTGGGCCATCGTCAAGCTTGAGGCTTTGCTGCGCATGGCGCCCTGGTGGCTGTTGCTGGCCATTGTCGGCCTCATTGCCTGGCACGCCACGCGCAAGATCACCACCACAGCCGTGGTCGTCGGCCTGCTGTTCCTCGTCGGCGCGGTCGGGCTGTGGGACAAATTGATGCAGACGCTGGCCCTCATGCTGGTGGCCACCTTCATTTCCGTGCTGATCGGCGTGCCGCTCGGCATTCTCTCGGCGCGCAGCAATCGTCTGCGTTCGGTGCTCATGCCCCTGCTGGACATCATGCAGACGATGCCCAGCTTCGTGTACCTGATTCCGGTGCTGATGCTGTTCGGTCTGGGCAAGGTACCGGCGATTTTCGCGACGGTGATTTATGCAGCCCCGCCCCTGATTCGCCTGACCGATCTGGGTATTCGCCAAGTGGACGGCGAGGTCATGGAAGCGATCAACGCTTTCGGCGCCAATCGCTGGCAGCAACTGTTCGGCGTGCAACTGCCACTGGCCTTGCCGAGCATCATGGCAGGCATCAACCAGACCACCATGATGGCGCTGTCGATGGTGGTGATCGCGTCCATGATCGGCGCCCGTGGTCTGGGCGAGGACGTGCTGGTCGGCATTCAGACCCTCAACGTCGGCCGCGGACTGGAAGCGGGGCTGGCCATTGTCATCCTGGCGGTCGTGATCGACCGCATCACGCAGGCCTATGGCCGTCCACGGCATGAGGCGAGCAAATGATGAGCACCGAACCGAACAAAATCGTGGTCAAGAACGTCTTCAAGATTTTCGGCAACCGCGCCTCGGAAGCGCTGGAGATGGTCCGTCAGCAGCAGACCAAGGATCAGGTACTGGCGCGCACCGGTTGCGTGGTGGGCGTGAACGACCTGTCAATGTCCATCGGCAGCGGCGAGATCTTCGTCATCATGGGCCTGTCCGGCTCCGGTAAATCGACGCTGGTGCGCCACTTCAACCGACTGATCGACCCGACCAGCGGCGAGATTCTGGTGGATGGGGAAAACATCCTGACCTATGACATGGAAGCCCTGCGCAACTTCCGTCGACGCAAGATCAGCATGGTCTTCCAGAGCTTCGGCCTACTGCCTCACAAGACCGTCATCGACAATGTGGCCTACGGCCTAGCGGTTCGTGGCGAGAGCAAGGCACAGTGCGCCGAACGCGCGCAGCACTGGATCAACACCGTGGGCCTGCAAGGCTACGAGAAGAAATACCCCCACCAGCTTTCCGGAGGCATGCGCCAGCGCGTGGGCCTGGCCCGTGCCTTGGCTGCCGATACAGACATCATCCTGATGGACGAAGCCTTCAGCGCCCTGGACCCTCTGATCCGTGCAGAAATGCAGGACCAGTTGCTGGAGCTGCAAACCACCTTGCACAAGACCATCGTGTTCATCACCCACGACCTCGATGAAGCCGTGCGCATCGGTAACCGCATCGCCATTCTCAAGGATGGCCGGTTGATCCAGGTCGGCACCCCGAAAGAAATCCTCCACTCACCCGCCGACGAATACGTTGACCGTTTCGTCCAGCGTCGTGTGGCGACCATTTAAGGACGGCTGTACCCATGGCGCGAGCACAACAGATCATCATCGGCGACGCACCGGTCACCTGGCAGGCCGTCACGGCCGTGGCGCGCCACGGCGCGACTCTGGCTCTGTCAGACGCGGCCTGGGCCCGTATCGATAACGCCCAGGCCATCGTTCAGCGCATCGTCGCCAGCGGCGAGCGCGCCTATGGCGTGAACACGGGGCTTGGCGCCCTGTGCAATGTGTCGCTGCAGAATGAGCAGCTCAGCCGCCTGTCACGCAACACCTTGCTCAGCCACGCGTGTGGCGTGGGGCCTGTGCTGGCGGACGAGCAGACACGCGCGATCATTTGCGCCGCGATCATCAATTACAGCCAAGGCAAATCCGGCATTCACCGTCAGGTGGTGCAGGCCCTGCTGGCCTTGCTCAACCACCGCATCACCCCGCAAGTCCCGTCTCAAGGGTCGGTGGGGTATCTGACGCACATGGCCCACGTCGGCGTGGCGCTGCTGGGCGTGGGCCAGGTGAGTTACCGTGGGCACATCGTTTCGGCACTGCAAGCACTGGCCGAGGAAGGGCTGTCGCCGGTCGAACTGGGCGCCAAAGACGGGTTGTGCCTGGTCAATGGTACGCCTTGCATGACGGGCTTGAGTTGCCTGGCCATCGCCGACGTCAATCGCCTGATGCAGTGGGCGGACGTCATCAGCGCCATGACGTTCGAAGGCCTGCGCGGACAGTTGGACGCCTTTGACGAGGAGATCATAGCCCTCAAGCCCCACCCAGGCATGCAGCAGGTCGGCAAGAATCTGCGCGGCCTGCTGGCGGGCAGCGAAGTGCTGGCCAACAGTCAGGGCATCCGGACGCAGGACGCACTGAGCATTCGGTCGATTCCCCAAGTCCATGGCGCCACACGCGATCAACTGGCCCACGCGACGCGGCAAATCGAGACCGAACTCAATTCGGCGACCGACAACCCCCTGCTGCTGGGCACCCCCGAGGCCTATCGAGTGGTCTCGCAGGCCAACCCTCACGGGCAGTCGGTGGCCATGGCGGCCGATCTACTGGCGATTGCCATGGCCGAACTGGGTTCGATCGCCGAGCGCCGCCTCGATCGCCTGATCAGCCCGACCGTCAGTGGGCTGCCGGCGTTTCTGGTCAGCCAGCCGGGCGTCAACTCGGGGATGATGATCGTGCAGTATGTGGCCGCCTCCCTGTGCGCGGAAAATCGCCAGATGGCGCAACCGGCGATCGTCGACAACTACGTCACCTCCGGGCTTCAGGAGGACCATCTGAGCATGGGCACCAGCGCGGCGTTGAAACTGCACAAGGTGCTGGAAAACGTCACGCAGATCCTGGCCATCGAGTATTTACTGGCCGCACAAGCGTTCGAATTCTTCAAGGGGCCGCGTTTTGGCGTCGGCACCGAGGCGGCCTGGCGGTTGCTGCGCGAACGCGTCCCGGCCTACGACGAAGACCGCTGGCTGGCGCCGGACATCGCCAGCAGCGTCACTCTGCTCAAAAACGAAGAATCACTGGAAAGCATCTTTCAGGCCTGCCGCGACTACGCGCGGGCACACAACACCCGTCGCAACCCGAGCGCCACAAGCGCCGAACAGGCAGGAGCCAGTTCAAGGCACGCGACCGACCTCAACGAAGGAGTAGCAGCATCGTGACCGACAACCAACAGGCGACCCCGCTGAACCTGATCCCCGGCCAGTTGACCCTGGCGCAACTGCGCGCGATCTATCAGCAGCCCGTGATCCTGACGCTGGATGCCAGCGCCGCCGGGCAGATCGACGACAGCGTGGCCTGCGTCGAGCAGATTCTCGCCGAGAACCGCACCGCCTACGGCATCAACACCGGCTTCGGTCTGTTGGCCTCGACCCGCATCGCCAGTACCGACCTGGAGAACCTGCAACGTTCGCTGGTGCTGTCCCATGCTGCAGGCGTTGGCGAGCCGATCAGCGACGATCTGGTGCGGCTGATCATGGTCCTCAAAGTGAACAGCCTGAGCCGGGGCTTTTCGGGCATTCGACGGCAGGTGATCGACGCGCTGATCGCGCTGGTCAACGCCCAGGTGTACCCGCACATTCCGCTCAAAGGCTCGGTCGGCGCTTCCGGCGACCTGGCGCCGCTGGCCCACATGTCGCTGGTGCTTCTGGGCGAAGGCAAGGCGCGTTACCAGGGTCAGTGGCTGAACGCTGTGGAGGCGCTGGCGGTCGCCGGTCTCGAACCGTTGACGCTGGCGGCCAAGGAGGGGTTGGCACTGCTCAATGGCACTCAAGTCTCCACCGCGTATGCGCTGCGCGGCCTGTTCGAAGCCGAAGACCTGTTCGCCGGTGCACTGAGCTGCGGCGCACTGACCGTTGAAGCCGTACTCGGCTCCCGGGCCCCCTTCGACCCGCGCATCCATGCCGCTCGCGGCCAGCGTGGGCAGATCGACACGGCTGCCGCCTTTCGCGACCTGTTGGGCGATGGCAGTGAAGTCTCCGAATCCCACCGCGACTGCGACAAAGTGCAGGACCCCTACTCCCTGCGCTGCCAGCCACAGGTGATGGGCGCCTGTCTGACTCAGCTGCGCCAGGCATCCGAGGTGCTGGCGATCGAATCCAACGCGGTGTCCGACAACCCGCTGGTGTTCGCCGCTGAGGGCGAGGTGATCTCCGGTGGTAACTTCCACGCCGAACCCGTGGCCATGGCCGCTGACAACATCGCCCTGGCCCTCGCCGAAATCGGCGCCCTGAGCGAGCGCCGTATTTCGCTGATGATGGACAAGCACATGTCGCAACTCCCGCCCTTTCTGGTGGGCAATGGCGGCGTGAACTCCGGGTTCATGATCGCTCAGGTGACGGCCGCTGCGCTGGCCAGCGAAAACAAGGCGTTGGCGCACCCGCACAGCGTCGACAGCCTGCCGACCTCAGCCAACCAGGAAGACCACGTGTCGATGGCTCCCGCCGCCGGCAAGCGCCTGTGGGAAATGGCGGAAAACACCCGAGGCGTGCTGGCTGTAGAATGGCTGGCTGCCTGTCAGGGGCTGGACCTGCGCAAAGGTCTGAAAACCTCGAAAAAACTGGAGATGGCCCGCGCCACTCTGCGCGACATCGTCCCGTTCTACGAAAAGGACCGCTTCTTCGCCCCTGACATCGAGGCCGCCATCCACTTGCTCGCATCCCGGTGCCTGAGCGAGCTGGTGTCCGCTGACTTGTTGCCGAGCTTCTGATCGGGACAGGCCAGGGACGGCCTGTCATTGGAATGAGGAGAGGGCCGCGACGCTTTGTAGGAGCGCGCTTGCCCGCGAAGGCGGTGTGTCAGGCGACGCATCCGTGAATGACACACCGCCTTCGCGGGCAAGCGCGCTCCTACAGGGCGTGCTCCTTCTCATTCCAGCAAAAGAAAGACTTGGAACTGAAATGAAACCGCAAAACGCAAATGCTCTGAAACGCGGGCTCAGCGCCCGCCACATTCGCTTCATGGCGCTGGGCTCGGCCATTGGGACCGGCCTGTTCTATGGCTCGGCCTCGGCAATCAAACTGGCCGGCCCCGCCGTATTGCTGGTCTACCTCATCGCGGGCGCCGCGGTTTACATGGTCATGCGCGCACTGGGCGAAATGGCTGTGCGTAATCCCGTGGCGGGCTCGTTCGGCGAATACGCCACACAGTACCTCGGACCGCTGGCAGGCTTCGTCCTGGGCTGGACCTACGCCTTCGAAATGATCATCGTCTGCCTGGCCGACGTGACCGCATTCGGGATCTACATGGGTTTCTGGTTTCCCGACGTGCCGCGCTGGATCTGGGTGCTCGGCATCGTGTTCGTGATCGGGGCGCTCAACCTGTGCAGCGTCAAAGTGTTCGGCGAGACCGAGTTCTGGCTGTCCCTGCTCAAGGTCGGCGCCATTATTGCGATGATCCTGGCAGGCTTCGGCATCCTGCTCTTTGGCATCGGTTCGTCCTCCGGCGACAGCGTCAGCCACGTCAGCAACCTGTGGACCCAAGGCGGCTTCATGCCCAACGGCGTCAGCGGCTTAGTCGCGGCGCTGGCCGTGGTCATGTTCGCCTTCGGTGGTATCGAAATCATCGGCGTCGCGGCTGGCGAGGCGCGCAATCCCGAGCAGGTCATCCCCCGGGCCATCAATGCAGTACCGCTGCGTATCCTGCTGTTTTATGTGCTGACATTGTTCGTCCTGATGGCCCTGTACCCTTGGCAAGAGATCGGCAGCCAAGGCAGCCCATTCGTCCAGATTTTCGACAAGCTGGGGATTTCCTCGGCCGCGATCATTCTCAACATCGTGGTGATTTCCGCGGCCGTGTCCGCGATCAACAGTGACATTTTCGGCGCCGGCCGCATGATGTATGGCCTGGCGGTACAGGGCCAGGCGCCGAAAGGATTCGCACAGTTGTCCGGCTCGGGCGTGCCATGGATGACGGTGCTGGTCATGGGCGCCGCGCTGCTGTGTGGCGTGGTCCTCAACTACCTGATCCCGGAAAACGTTTTCCTGTTGATCGCCTCGATCGCCACCTTCGCCACGGTCTGGGTATGGCTAATGATCCTCGTGACCCAGATCGCCATGCGTCGCTCAATGACACAGGGCGAGGTCGCACAACTGAAATTTCCGGTGCCGTTCTGGCCGTTGGGCCCAATGGCGGCCACTGCGTTCATGGTGCTGGTCTTCGTGGTGTTGGGTTACTTCCCTGATACCCAGGCAGCCCTGGCAGTGGGGGCTGTCTGGATCGTGTTGTTGGTGGTTGCGTACCGGGTCTGGGTCGCCCCGAACCGTAATCGGCCATTGTCGGATCAGGCGCGGGGCAAGCCGCCGGCCTGACCCTTCACCCATTCCCGTCGGCGTGAGCCCGCTCGAAGCCGGTGCACGCCTGCTGGGCTCGAACCGCATCGATTTCTGGAGGCATTGATGAAAACGCTCTGGCATAACTGTCACGCAGCAACCATGGCAAACGGTACATACTCGATCATCGAGGATGCCGCCATTGTGACCGACGGAGCGCTCATCGCCTGGCTCGGGCCGCGCAGTGAGCTGCCTGACCAGGGTGACATCGCCCAGGTCGATTTGAACGGAGCGTGGGTGACGCCCGGCTTGATCGACTGCCACACCCACACCGTCTTCGGCGGCAACCGCAGCGGGGAATTCGAACAGCGCCTACAGGGCGTGAGCTACGCCGACATCGCAGCGGCCGGTGGCGGCATCGCCAGCACCGTTCGAGCCACGCGCGCGGCAAGCGAAGAAGCGTTGTATGCCAGCGCGGAGCGCCGCATGCTGCACTTGCTCAAGGACGGGGTCACCACGCTGGAAATCAAGTCCGGCTATGGCCTGGATCTGGCGAGTGAAGCGAAGATGTTGCGCGTTGCGCGTCAACTGGGCCGGAATCTGCCGGTGACCGTACGCACCACCTGCCTGGCGGCCCACGCCTTGCCGCCCGAGTACAAGGACCGTGCCGACGACTATATCGCCCACGTCTGCAGCAACATGCTGCCCGAGCTGGCGAAGGATGGCCTGGTGGATGCCGTCGACGCGTTCTGTGAATACCTGGCGTTCTCGCCCGCCCAAGTCGAGCAGGTGTTCATCACCGCAGGTCAGCTGGGCCTGCCGGTGAAACTGCACGCCGAGCAACTGTCGTCGCTGCATGGCTCCAGCCTGGCAGCACGGTATCAGGCGCTGTCTGCCGACCATCTGGAATTCATGACCGAGGAAGACGCCATCGCCATGGCCGCCTCGGGCACTGTCGCGGTGCTGCTGCCCGGTGCGTTCTATTTCCTCCGGGAAACCCAGTTGCCCCCCATGGAGGCGCTGCGTAAACACGGCGTGAAAATCGCCATCGCCACCGACCTCAATCCGGGCACCTCCCCCGGCCTGTCGTTGCGCCTGATGCTGAACATGGCTTGCACCCTGTTCCGCATGACACCCGAAGAAGCCCTCGCGGGCGCGACCCTTCATGCCGCTCAGGCGCTGGGGATGGCCGATACCCATGGTTCGCTGGAGGTGGGCAAGGTCGCCGATTTCGTGGCATGGCACATCGAGCGACCTGCGGACCTGGCGTACTGGCTGGGTGGAAACCTCGATAAACGCGTCGTGCGCCACGGCGTGGAAAGTCATTTCTAATTACTGAATCGGGAGAACATCGTGGACAAGGTTCTGAGTTTCACTCGTGGTCGCATACCGCTGCTGATCAGCATGCCCCATCCAGGTCTGAATCTGACGCCTGTGGTACGCGAAGGCTTGGTGGATGAGGCCGTGAGCCTGCCAGACACTGACTGGCATATCCCGCGCTTGTACGATTTCACTCACGATCTGGGCGCCAGCGTGCTGGCAGCGGAGTATTCGCGATTCGTCATCGACCTCAATCGCCCTTCCGACGACAAACCGCTGTACGCCGGAGCGACCACCGGGTTGTACCCTTCGACGCTGTTCGAAGGCGACCCGCTGTTCCAGGAAGGCCGGGTGCCGAGCAAAGAAGAGCGCGCGACTTATCTGGAGAAAATCTGGACGCCATACCACGACACCCTGCGCAAAGAGCTCGAGCGCCTGCGTGACGAATTCGGCTACGCGTTGCTGTTCGATGCCCACTCGATTCGCGGCCACATCCCGCACCTGTTCGACGGCCGCCTGCCGGACTTCAACCTCGGCACCTTCAACGGCGCGAGCTGCGATCCGGAGCTGGAAAAGCGGCTTGAAGCGGTGTGTGCAAGCGCCAAGCGCTACAGCCATGTGCTGAATGGGCGCTTCAAAGGCGGCCACATCACCCGTCATTACGGCAATCCGGCAGAGCACATCCACGCGGTGCAGCTTGAGTTGGCGCAAAGCACCTATATGGAGGAGTTCGTGCCGTTCCACTACCGCGCGGATCTTGCTGACCCGACGCGGGTGGTGCTGAAGTCGTTGCTGGAAAGCATGATCGCCTGGGGGCGGGAGAAGTACGGAAAATAATGCCCTTCCGGTGATCGCTCCCACGCTCCGAGTGGGAATGCAGTGCGTGACGCTCCGCGTTACCGGACGGGGAGCGTCCTGCGGCAGGCGGCCCACGCGGCGCGTGGGCACGGTCACGCTGACGTTGCTATCTCCTCAACAAACGTAACCCGTTGAACACCACCAACAGGCTCACCCCCATATCTGCGAACACCGCCATCCACATGGTCGCCATTCCGGCGAACGTCACGGCCAGGAAAATTGCCTTGATCACCAGTGCCAGGGCGATGTTCTGTCTGAGTACCGCAGCCGTATCGCGAGACAGGCGGATGAACGCCGGAATCTTGCGCAAGTCGTCATCCATCAATGCCACGTCGGCGCTTTCGATGGCCGTGTCCGTGCCGGCAGCGGCCATGGCAAAGCCGATCTCTGCACGAGCCAGTGCCGGCGCATCGTTGATGCCGTCGCCGACCATCCCGACCCGATGCCCCTGCGCATAAAGCCCTTCAATTGCTTTGAGCTTGTCCTCCGGCAGCAGATTGCCCTTTGCCTGGTCAATTCCTACCTGCGCGGCGATGGCCGTGGCGGTATGCGGGTTATCGCCCGTGAGCATCACGGTCTTCACGCCCAGGCCATGTAATTGCGCGATGGCTTCCCGGCTGCTGTCCTTCACCGTGTCGGCGACCGCAAACAAAGCCAGGGGTCCTGTCTCGTCAAACAACAGCACCACCGTTTTGCCCTGGGACTCCAGCGCTTCCAGGCGCGCCTCGAGTACTGGCGAGCACAGACCTGCGTCGTGCACCAGCCGGTGGTTGCCCAGATGGTAGAAATGGCCTTCAACTTCGCCTTTGACCCCCAACCCACTCAACGCCTCGAAGGCTTCCACGGCCAGGTGCCCGTGCTGGCCGAATGCCGTGGCGATGGCTTGGGAGACAGGGTGATCGGAACGTCCGGCCAGGCTCGCAGAGATCACTCGCGCACGCTCGCCAAAGGCCTCATCGAGCAGCACGTAATCGGTCTGCACCGGTTTGCCATGGGTAATGGTGCCGGTCTTGTCCAGCGCCAGGTAGTCGAGTTTGTGCCCCATCTCCAGATAGACGCCGCCCTTGATCAGGATGCCCTTGCGCGCCGCAGCGGCCAGACCGCTGACAATGCTGACCGGTGTTGAAATGACCAAGGCGCAAGGGCATGCCACCACCAAAAGTACCAGCGCGCGATAAACCCAGTCGAACCAAGCCGCCCCCATCAGCAGCGGCGGAACGAGCGCCACGGCCAGCGCCAGGACGAACACCGCCGGCGTGTAGACCTTGGAGAAACTGTCGACGAAACGTTGGGTCGGTGCACGGGCGCCTTGCGCCGCCTCGACGGCATGAATGATCCGCGCCAGCGTCGAAGCATTCGCCGCCGCCGTGACCCTGTACTCCAGCGAGCCGGCCTGGTTGATCGTGCCCGCGAAGACTTTATCGCCCACGCTCTTCTCGACCGGCAGGCTTTCGCCCGTGATGGGCGCCTGATCGATGCTGGAATGCCCGGCGACCACTTCACCGTCCAAGCCAATGCGCTCGCCGGGCTTGACCCGGACTACGCTACCCACCGCGATATGCTTGACGTCGATCTCTGCCCACTGACCGTCCTGCTGCACGGTTGCCGTGTCAGGCGTCAATTGCATCAACCCGCCGATAGCATTTCGCGCGCGGTCGAGGGACTTGGCCTCGATCAGCTCAGCGACGGTGAAAAGAAACATCACCATGGCCGCTTCCGGCCATTGCCCGATCAACACCGCCCCCGTCACCGCAATGCTCATCAGCGCATTGATGTTCAGGTTGAAATTCTTGAGTGCGATCCAGCCTTTCTTGTAGGTGGTCAGGCCGCCGCTGAAGATCGCCACCAAGGCGATCAACGCCACGACCCACGTCGGCGCGGCCTCGGTGAAATGAATCACCTCAGCCGCAATGGCTGCGACGCCGGACAATGCCAGCGGCCACCACGGCTTGCTCGGCGCAGGCAGCGTTTCGGCCTCCTCGGTTGCGCCTTCATCGATCACCTCGGCCTGCATCCCCAACGAACCGATGGCATCACGGATCGGCTGCACGGACGGCAACTCATGCCATACGCCCAGCACACGGTTGATGAGGTTGAACTCAAGCTTCTGGATGCCTTTGAGCTTGCCCAGCTTGTTCTGGATCAGCGTCTGTTCGGTAGGGCAATCCATCGCTTCAATGCGGAAACTGCTGAAGCGCGCGTCATTCATCGAACCGCTGGCAAGGTTGACCACTGCCGGGGCGGCGTCGTGGGAGCAACAGGCATGTGCGGCATGATCGTGCTTGCCGACAGGCGTCAATGTCATGGGGGCCGAGTGATCGTGGCCCGGATTGGCATGCCCTTTGTGGTCATGACCCTTGTGATCGTGATGCGAATGTTTGTGGACAGAGTCACTCATGGGTTGAGTCTCTTGATGTGCGTGTTGCCAAGTACACACCCTGTAGCCACTATAGGGTCAAGCCTCAAAACGGGATGAGTGACATGAGCGCCTCTTTCAAGATCGGCGAACTGGCCAGACTGACCGACTGTCCGGTGGAGACCATCCGCTATTACGAGCGTGAGGGACTGCTGGCCG
Organism: Pseudomonas sp. RIT409; assembly: GCF_003052515.2. GTDB lineage: Bacteria > Pseudomonadota > Gammaproteobacteria > Pseudomonadales > Pseudomonadaceae > Aquipseudomonas. Next base: position 196,187 of record NZ_QARE02000006.1, read on the forward strand.
AACCCGCGCGCAGCGACGGCAACTATCGGCTCTACACTCAAGAGCATGTCGAGCGTCTGACCTTCATTCGCAACTGCCGCAGCCTCGACATGACGCTGGACGAAATCCGCAGCCTGCTGGCTTTGCGCGACAGCCCGCAAGACCAATGTCAGAGCGTCAATGCGCTGATGGACGAACACATCCAGCACGTCAGCGCCCGCATCGCCAGTCTCCAGGCGTTACAGGAACAACTCGTGGCGTTGCGAACGCGCTGTAGCGAAGGCGCCTTGGACCATTGCGCGATATTGGAGCGCCTGGAGACCAGCGGCAGCGTGGTCACCCCCGACGTCGAACATTCCCATGTAGGCCGTAGCCACGGCCATTGATGGGTCGATCCTGCCTGAATCAATCACGCCCCCCCGACTCGGACCTGTAGAAGCGCGCATGCCCGCGAAGGGTTGTGTCAGGTGGCATATTTGCCAACAGACATCCCCTACCGCGGGCAAGCGCGCTCCTACAAATTAGGCGTTAAGCGGCGTGAATACGTTCCACGGCTTCGGTCACACCTGCGCCGTACTCCGGGTCAGCCAGTGTGCAGTGCTTGATGTGCAGCGCGATGATGGGCGCCGACACGCCGCGTAAGGCACGGGCAGTATTATCAAACAGCGACTGCTTTTCTTTCGGCGTCATCTTGCGGAACAGATTGCCCGGCTGCGAGAAGTAATCGTCATCCACCCGATGGTTCCAGTGCCCCGCCGCACCTTCGATGGACAAAGGTGGCTCACGGAAATCCGGTTGTTCCTGGAACGCGCCCTTGGTGTTCGGCTCGTAGGAGGTCATGCCGCCACGGTTGCCATCGATGCGCATCAGGCCATCGCGGTGGTAGCTGTTCACGTGCAATGCAGCCTTGGGCGAGTTGACCGGAATCTGGTGGTGGTTGACGCTCAAGCGGTAGCGCTGGGCATCGCCGTACGAGAACAGGCGACCTTGCAGCATCTTGTCTGGTGAGAAACTGATGCCAGGCACGACGTTGGAAGGCGCGAAAGCTGCTTGTTCGACATCGGCGAAGTTGTTCTCCGGGTTGCGGTTGAGCTCGAAATAGCCCACTTCGATCAACGGGTAATCGCCTTTCGGCCAGACTTTGGTCAGGTCGAACGGGTTGATGTGGTAGGTGCCCGCTTCCTTCTCCGGCATGATCTGCACGAACAATTTCCAGCGCGGGAAGTTGCCCTGCTCAATGTTGTCGTACAGGTCTCGGTGGTGCGATTCGCGGTCGTTACCCACCAAGGCGGCGGCTTCGGCGTCGGTCAGGTTGGCGATACCCTGCTGCGAGACGAAGTGAAACTTGACCCAGAAACGCTCGTGCCGGGCGTTGAGGAAGCTGTAAGTGTGGCTGCCAAAACCGTGCATTTCGCGGTAGCTGCGAGGTATGCCCCGCTCGCTCATGACCACGGTGACTTGGTGAAACGCCTCGGGCAATTGAGTCCAGAAGTCCCAGTTGTTTTCGGCGCTGCGCATGCCAGTACGCGGGTCGCGTTTGACCGCGTGGTTCAGGTCAGGAAATTTCAATGGATCACGCAGGAAAAACACCGGCGTGTTATTCCCGACCAGGTCCCAGTTGCCTTCCTCGGTGTAGAACTTCAAGGCAAAACCACGAATGTCGCGCTCGGCGTCCGCTGCGCCGCGTTCACCGGCTACGGTGGAGAAACGGGCGAACATCTCGGTCTGCTTGCCAACCTGCGAGAAGATCTTTGCGCGGGTGTAGCGGGTGATGTCGTGGGTTACGGTGAAGGTGCCGAACGCGCCTGAACCTTTGGCATGCATGCGACGCTCCGGAATCACTTCACGGTCAAAGTGCGCCAGCTTCTCGAGGAACCACACATCTTGCAGCAGGGCCGGGCCGTGTGGGCCGGCGGTCTGGATGTTCTGGTTATCGACTACAGGAGCGCCGAAGGCGGTCGTCAATTTGTTGCTCATGCGCGTTCTCTCCGATGGGGTCACTGACGCGGGCGACCTCGTAGGAAGCCGGCCTGAATGTCTTGGATGGGGAGAACGATAAGGAAAACCGGAGGCGGACGCTCATTGTGATGCCGCACTGGGTGGATAGAGAGATTTAATTGATTAGCTGATCTTCGATAGCCAGCACAAATTCTTAAAGACACTCGAACCTGTAGGCCTTCGCCAACTGTCTCTCACTCCTCCGAGGATCGTTCCCACGCTCCCGCGTGGGAATGCCGTTTGCGATGCTCTGCATTGCACTGACGCGGAGCCTCAGAGGCTGCGTACCCACGCAGAGCGTGGGTACGATCAAACACTGCAGCTTGTGGGAGTGAGGCGGCGGCCTTAGATCTGGCTGCGATGGTACCCATGCGGCACGCCGCCTTTGGACAATACCCATTGCCATAATTGAATGTCCCGTGCTCGGAACGCGCCCGCGCACGACAACAGGTAGTAACGCCACATGCGATAAAAGCGCTGACCCAATTTTGATTCAAACTCAGGCCAGGCCTTCATGAAGTTGTCATGCCAGGCCATGAGCGTCTTGTCATAGTCCGAACCAAAGTTGTGCAAGTCTTCCACTACGAATAAACCGTCCATGGCGTCCCCCATCTGACCTATTGAAGGAAGATCACCGTTGGGGAATATATATTTATCAATCCACGGGTCAGGATAAGAGTTGCGTTGATTCTTCCCGATGGTATGCAACAGAAACAATCCACCCGGTTTCAAACAGCGGTGGGCTAACTCCATGTATTCTCGATGATTTTTACGCCCGACATGTTCGAACATGCCCACACTGGCAATGGCATCGAACTGTTCATCGATTTCACGATAATCCTGAAAACGAAACTCGAGCGGCAATCCCTTGTAACGCTCCTTGGCCCAAGCGATTTGCTCCTTGGAAATGCTCACACCCACGGCTTCGACACCGTAATGCTCGGCGGCATAACTCATGAAACTGCCCCAGCCGCACCCGATGTCCAGCACGCGCATACCCGGTTTGAGTTGCAGCTTGCGGCAGATCAGGTCCAGCTTGGCGGCCTGAGCCTCTTCCAGGGTCGTCGCATTTTCCCAATACCCGCAGGTATAGGTCATGCGCGAATCGAGCATTTTCGAATAGAAGTCGTTCCCCAGGTCGTAGTGCACTTCGCCCACGGTCTTGGAGCGCTTGATGTTCTGCCGGTTCATGAACTTCGCCATGAGCGCGTAGAACACCAGACGCACCGGCTTCACTTCTTCGGTCATGCCGGTTTTCAGCAAACGGTGAAAAAACTCGTCCAGTTGGTCGCTGTCCCACAGCCCGTCCATATACGCTTCGCCCAGTCCAAGGTTGCCCTGCGCGAATGCTCGCTCGATGACGCCCGGCCCGTTGAAGCGAATGTCGGAGGGTGCGGATCCATTCATCTGGATACCGGCGGCGTTGAGGAGACGAGAGGCCGTGCGATAAAGCCCGGAGGTGTGATCTGAATAAGTGTCAGTGCTGAAGTTCGTCGTGGTCATGGAGGGGGCTTTCCAAACGCATGTCAGGCTAAAGACTTTTTTGGTAGACCCGGACTATAGAACAAACAATCGCCACAGTTAAACTCAATAAATGCGATCGGCAGATTGAAAATATCTATCAAATCAATTTTGTTTACCGTGCTGCAAAACAGTTATTACACAGCTGCAACAATCCAATGTTCAGTCGAGTAATTAACAACCTGCAAGAAGGTTTTAACCAGTTAGAACATAGAAGGTTTGTGCGGTTTTGTCGGCAGACCCCCTGGAGGGTCGAAGGCAGGTCTGATTACACCGCGGCGTGGTGAGCCTGCCCTGTCGAAAGCGGCAGACTCCTGGCGAGGTCCGTGGCGCTCAGACCGCCACCGGCGCCTTGATGTTGGGATCGGCGTCGTAACCCACGATTTCGAAATCCTCGAAACGGTAGTCGTAGATGCTGTCCGGGCGACGCTTGATGTTCAACCGAGGCAGCGGCTTGGGCGTGCGAGTCAGTTGCAGCGCGATCTGCTCTTCATGGTTGGCGTACGCATGAGTGTCGCCCAGGCTGACGATGATCTCGTGGGGGATCAGATCGCACTGCTGCGCCAACATATGGGTCAGCAGTGCCAACGCAGCGATGTTATACGGCAGGCCCAGGAATACATCGGAACTGCGGATATACAGTTGCATCGACAGCTTGCCGTCGGCGACGAACGCCTGGTAGAGCAGATGGCAGACCGCAAGCGCCTGGCGCCCCGCTTTCACGTTTTCCTGAGGCGAGAGTTTCTCGTCCGGCAGGTACTCAGTGTTCCAGCCGTGGAACAGAATCCGCCGACTATTGGGGTTGTTCTTCAGGCAATCGACCATGTAGTCGATCTGGTTGATCTTGCCGCCATCCTTGGTTGGCCAGCCAGTCCACTGCGCACCGTAGACCGGGCCGAGGTCGCCCTCTTCGGTGGCCCACTCATCCCAGATGGTGACGCCGTTTTCGTTCAGCCACCGGGTGTTGGTGTTGCCGCTGAGCATCCAGATCAACTCGTTGGCGATGCTTTTAAAATGCAGTTTCTTGGTGGTCAGTAGCGGAAAGCCGTCAGCCAGGTTGTGGCGGATCTGACGGCCGAACACCGCTGTGGTGCCTGTGCCGGTACGGTCGCCTTTGCGTGTGCCGTTGGCAATGACGTCCTGCAACAGGTCAAGGTATTGCTTCATGCCCAAAGGCCCTCTTTATCGATGAACCGCCAGATGCGCTCACCTGGCGGTTCAGAATCATGCAGCTGCGTTATTGGCAGCGGGTGCGCGGTGGTACGCCAGCCAGAGCAGTACCAGACCGCCGATGATCATTGGCAGGCTGAGGATCTGGCCCATGGTGACCCAGCCCCACGCCAGGTAACCCAACTGAGCGTCCGGCACGCGAACGAATTCCACGACGAAGCGGAAAATGCCGTAGAACAGCGCGAACATGCCGGAAACCGCCATGGTCGGGCGTGGCTTGCGCGAGAAGAAGTAAAGAATGACGAACAGTGCCACACCTTCCAGCGCGAACTGATAAAGCTGCGACGGGTGGCGAGGCAGCTGCGCGGGGTCGCTGTAGGGCGGGAAGACCATCGCCCACGGCAGATCGGTCGGCTTGCCCCACAGTTCACCATTGATGAAGTTACCGATACGTCCAGCGCCCAGCCCGATCGGGACCATCGGGGCGATGAAGTCCATCAATTGGAAGAACGACTTGCCATTGCGACGGCCGAACCAGTAAGTGGCGATCATCACGCCAATGAAGCCCCCGTGGAACGCCATGCCGCCCTTCCACACTTCGAAGATCAGCAGCGGATTGGCGATGTAATTGGGCAGGTCGTAAAAGAGCACGTAACCCAGTCGCCCACCGACGATTACGCCCATGGCGACCCAGAAAATCATGTCGGAGAGTTTCTCTTTGGTCCAGGTCGGGTCGAATTTGTCGAGACGACGTGAAGCCAGAAACCAGGCACTGCCGATACCGACCAGATACATCAGGCCGTACCAGTGAATTTGCAGCGGACCGATGGCCACGGCTACCGGGTCAATCTGCGGGTAAGGCAGCATTGCAACTCCTTAAATGGGCGCTCCGAGAGCGACGAATCAAATCAGAAAACTGGTACCGACCACCACCAGCAGCAGTGCGAACAGTCGTTTCAGCACCCTGGGCGACAGTTTATGCGCCAGTTTCGCACCAAAACGGGCGAAGAACATGCTGGTGAATGCAATACCGATCAGCGCGGGCAAGTACACGAAACCCAGACTATGCGGGGGCAGCAGGGGATCGTGCCACCCCAGAATCATGAAACCTATGGCGCTGGCGACAGCGATGGGAAAGCCGCATGCCGACGAGGTCGCCACGGCTTGCTGCATGGTCAGGCTGCGCCAGGTGAGAAACGGCACCGTGAGCGAACCCCCTCCGATGCCAAAAATCGCCGAGGCCCAGCCGATGACCACGCCTGCCCCGACAAGGCCAGGTTTGCCGGGCACGCCGCGGCTGGCCTTGGGTCTCAAATCCAGCGCCATCTGGATGGCAACCAGGATCGCGAACACACCGATGATCTTCTGCAGGTGCGGCCCGGCAATGTAGCTGGCCGTCAGCGAGCCGAGCCCCGCACCGATGAGGATGCCGACTGTCATCCAGCCGAACACAGGCCAGCGCACAGCGCCCATCCGGTGGTGGGCGCGCACGGACTGAATCGACGTGAACACGATGGTTGCCAATGACGTACCCACGGCAAGGTGCGTCAACACCGAGCTGTCGAACCCTTGCAGCGTAAAGCTGAACACCAGCACCGGCACGATGATGATGCCCCCGCCCACGCCAAACAGCCCGGCCAGCACACCGGCGCATGCGCCCAGCGCCAGGTAGAGCAGAAATTCCATGGGGGTCTCCGAAAATCAGTGCGGCAGTTTACCGGAGCGTGCGGCCTGTCTCTAGGTGCGCGCGATGGATGTGCAGCGGATCTGTGCGTACAGTGGCGGAAAAAAGGAGACCTGCATGTGCCTGATCGTCTTCGCATGGCGCCCTGACCACCCGCAACCTTTCATCCTCGCTGCCAACCGCGACGAGTTCTATGCCCGCCCGACGCGCCCGCTCGCGCAGTGGGAAGATGCCCCGCACATCTACGCGGGCCGGGATCTGGAAGCTGGCGGCACCTGGCTGGGCGTCTCCACGGACGGCCGCTTCGCGGCCCTGACCAACATCCGCGACCCTGGCCAGCCCTTGGGGCGTCGCTCGCGCGGGGAGCTGGTTGCTCATTTTCTGCAGGGCACGCTGTCTGTCGATGATTACCTGCGCGAAGTCGCGGGACGCGCGGCAGAATACAGCGGGTTCAATTTGCTGGTCGGTGATCGGCATTCGCTGCACTTTCTCAACGCTGTCGACGCCGCGCCTTGTCAACTCGCCCCGGGGGTTTATGGCGTGTCCAACGCCGGCCTCGATACGCCATGGCCCAAGCTGCTCAAGGCCAAAGCGGCGCTGTCCGCACACCTGAACGACCCCGAGCCTGAGGCCCTGTTCGACTTGCTCGCAGACGACACGGCAGCGGCAGACACGGAGCTACCCAACACGGGCGTAGGGTTTGCTACAGAAAAACTGCTGTCCAGCGTGTTCATCGCCAGCCCCAACTACGGAACCCGCGCGAGCACGGTGTTGATTGTCAGTGCAGACGGGAGCCGGAGGCTGATTGAGCGCAGCTTCGGGCCACATGGTGGGAGATTGGGTGAGGTAAGCCTGCACATCTGAATGCACCGCCCCTGTGCATGATCGTTGCATGATCGTTCCCATGCTCTGCGTGGGAATGCATCCTTCGACGCCCTGCGTCGTTGTGGACGCAGAGCGCCCGGGGCGGCGTTCCCACGCGGAGCGTGGGAACGATCATCAGAGGGCAAGTGAGTCGTCGAGACTTGTGTGCGATCAATGCCCTTTAACGGACGCCGGATTGATCATCCGCGACAGCCCGAGGTTCTTCAGCGCCAGTTGCAACGAACTGCTGATGACCTGAGGGTTGTCATTGTTCATCAGTTGCGCCAGCAGTTCCTTGGCCTTGCTCAGGTTGATCTGACGCAGCATCCATTTCACTTTCGGCAGGTTGGTGGCGTTCATCGACAGGCTATCAAAGCCCATGGCCATCAGCAGCACCGCCGCCGCCGGATCGCCCGCCATCTCCCCACAAATGCTCACCGGCTTGCCTTCGGCATGGGCGTCGCGCACCACGTTCTGCAAGGCCTGCAGCACCGCGGGGTGCAAGTAGTCATAGAGATCGGCCACACGCGGGTTGTTGCGGTCCACCGCCAGCAGGTATTGGGTGAGGTCGTTGGAGCCGACCGACAGAAAGTCCACTTGCCGGGCCAGTTCTCGGGTCTGATAGACCGCCGCCGGGACTTCGATCATCACCCCTACCGGCGGCATCGGCACATCGGTGCCCTCATCGCGCACCTCACCCCACGCCCGGTGAATCAGGTGCAAGGCCTCTTCCGTCTCGTGCGTACCGGAAATCATCGGCAGCAAAATCCGCAGGTTGTTCAAGCCTTCACTGGCCTTGAGCATCGCCCGGGTCTGTACGAGGAAGATTTCCGGGTGGTCGAGGGTGACTCGAATGCCGCGCCAACCCAGGAACGGGTTGTCTTCTTTGATGGGAAAGTAAGACAGCGCCTTGTCGCCGCCGATGTCCAAGGTGCGCATGGTCACCGGCAGGGGATGGAAGGCCGCCAGTTGTTCGCGATAGATCGCCAACTGCTCCTTTTCACTCGGGAACCGCTGGTTGATCATGAAGGGCACTTCGGTGCGGTAAAGGCCGACGCCTTCGGCACCACGCTGCTGAGCGCGGGCAACGTCGGCCAGCAGGCCGGTGTTGACCCACAGCGGCATCCGATGGCCATCGAGGGTCACGCACGGCAGTTCACGCAACGCGTCGAGACCCTGCGCCAACTGACGCTCTTCCTCGACCACCACCGAATACTGCCTGCGCAGCGCTTCACCAGGGTTGGTGTACACCTCGCCGTGGTAACCATCGACGATCAGTTCAATGCCATCGACTTTGGAATACGGCAGGTCAACCGCACCCATGACCGTTGGAATGCCCATGGCCCGGGCCAGAATCGCAACGTGGGAGTTGCCCGAGCCCAACACCGAGACCAAGCCCACCAGCTTGCCTTCCGGCACTTCCCCGAGCATCGCAGGTGTCAGCTCCTCGCTGACCAGAATGGTATTGTCCGGATAGACCAGCGCCTGTTGGCGCTCTTCCTGAAGGTACGCCAGCAGACGGCGCCCGAGGTCTTTCACGTCAGAAGCCCGCTCGCGCAGGTAATCGTCGTCCATCAGTTCGAAACGATTGACGTGCTCGTTGACCACCGAGCGCAACGCGCCCTGCGCCCACTGGCCGGTCCTGATGACGTTCTTGACCTCACTGCCCAGCGAGGCATCGTCGAGCATCATCAGGTAGACATCGAACAGCGCTCGCTCTTCAGGACGCAACTGTGTCGCCAACTTCGCCGAAAGCGTGCGCATGTCGGCGCGAACACCTTCCAGCGCATTTTTGAAGAGCTGAATTTCGGCCTCGATGTCGGTGACCGTCTTGTCCGGCACCACATCCAGATCCGCTGGCGGCAGGACCACCAACGCCGTGCCTACCGCAGCGCCCGGCGAACCGGCCACGCCGACGAACTTGGTTTCCTGGATGCCCTTGCCTTGCCGCCCCAGGCCACGGATCGAACCTGTGGCCTCAGCATGAGCGATGACGCCCGCGAGCTGGGCGCTCATGGTCACCAGAAACGCCTCTTCCCCTTCGTCGAACTGGCGACGCTCCTTTTGCTGGATCACCAACACCCCGACCACGCGCCGGTGGTGGATGATCGGCGCGCCGAGGAAGGAGGCATAGCGCTCCTCGCCCGTCTCGGCGAAGTAACGATAACGAGGGTGATCGGCGGCGTTTTCCAGGTTCAGCGGCTCTTCTCGCGTGCCGACCAGGCCGACCAGGCCTTCATTGGGGGCCATGCTGACCTTGCCGATCGAGCGCTTGTTCAAGCCCTCGGTGGCCATCAGCACGAAACGATTGGTTTCGGGGTCGAGCAAATAGACCGAGCAGACCTGGCTGCCCATGGCCTCTTTGACGCGTAACACAATAATCCCCAACGCCGCCTTGAGATCCTTGGCGGAGTTAACTTCCTGGACGATCTTGCGCAGCGTATTGAGCATGGCTCGGGGTCGAACTCCGTGTCAGTCGCGCGACAACAGGCGCGGGGCAAGCTCTTTGAGTGCGCGGCGATAGACTTCGCGCTTGAATGTCACCACCTGGCCCAACGGATACCAATAACTGACCCAGCGCCAGCCATCGAACTCCGGTTTACCGGTCAAATCCATCCGCACCCGCTGCTCATTGGAGATCAGGCGCAGGAGAAACCACTTTTGTTTCTGGCCGATGCACAGCGGCTGGCTGTGCGTACGCACCAGGCGTTGGGGCAGACGATAGCGTAACCAGCCACGGGTGCAGGCCAGAATTTCGACATCGTGCCGTTCCAGGCCGACTTCTTCATTCAATTCACGATAGAGCGCGTCTTCGGGCGTCTCCTGCGGGTTGATACCCCCTTGAGGAAACTGCCAGGCATCTTGGTTGATACGGCGAGCCCATAAAACCTGGCCAGCATCGTTTGTCAGAATTATCCCGACATTAGGGCGGAAACCATCGGGGTCGATCACGGCTACAACCTCGCAAACGCATGTCGTCGCATTGTTCCACAAAGATCGTGAAGGCAGCAACGAGGCGCGGGCAGCTTATCGCCACAAGCGCATTAATAGATGCGATCACTTGATGAAACCTCGTATTCTTGTGCTCTTTTTTCAGTGATTTCAGCGGGTAACCCCATGCGTCTGGCCTTATTCGACCTCGACAACACGCTCCTCGGCGGTGACAGCGACCACGCCTGGGGCGACTACCTGTGCGAACGCGGCATTCTCGACGGCGCTGCCTACAAGGCGCGCAACGACGCGTTCTATCAGGATTACCTGGCGGGCACCCTCAACCTGACCGAGTACCTGAATTTCAGCCTGGAAATTCTCGGACGGACCGAGATGGCCCAACTCGACGAATGGCATTCGGATTTCATGCGCGATTGCGTGGAACCACTGATATTGCCCAAGGCGCTGGCGTTGATCGCCCAACATCGCGACGCAGGCGACAAGCTGGTGGTCATCACGGCCACCAACCGTTTCGTCACGGCGCCCATCGTGGCCCGCCTGGGCATCGATACGCTGTTGGCGACGGAGTGCGAGCAGGTCGAGGGGCGTTACACCGGGCGCACCACCGACGTACCCTGCTTCCGCGAAGGCAAGGTCACGCGCCTGAATCGCTGGATCGAGGAAAATGGCTTCACGCTGGAGGGCAGCTATTTCTACAGCGACTCGATGAATGACCTGCCGTTACTGGAATGCGTGGCCAACCCAGTGGCCGTCGACCCGGATGAAAAACTGCGCGCCGAAGCGACTCGTCGCGGCTGGCCGGTCATTTCGCTGCGCGATTGAAAGCGTTCGCGGGCAAGTGCGCTCCTACAAGATGCCCTTTCACCTATAGGAGCGCGCTTGCCCGCGACGGCGATCATATACACGCCTGCCACCGGCAAGCCGTCTGCTGCGAATAGGGAGCACTAAACCGGCTTGGCTCCCATCAGGCCGGCGATGGCGACAAAGCAGACCGCGCTGAAAATCGCCAGCCCTAGCGTGAAACGCGGATTGCCAACCACTACTGGCCTGCGCAGCCGATTGACCCGCACCGCCAGCCAAGCCCAACTCAGCGCGCCAAGCGTATAGAGCATGGCGCTGCCCAGAATCCAGGCTTGCCCCAAGGGCCATCCGGCATAGTGCACCAGCCACCAGCCGCTGATGGGCAGCGCCAGCAGACACACCCCCATCAACAACCAGACGAACACCCAAGGCCGTTGCATGGCGCGGTTCTGCACGGTCAAGTCCCCCGCCCGGCGCCCACGCACGATCCAGACTGCCAATGCCAGACCGCTGATGAACAGCAGCGCAGTCATCACCATGTGCAGGATTTTCAGGGTGGCGAAGTGTTCCATGGCGGTGCTTTCCTTTACAGAGGGCCGTGCTTTGAGCGTAGTACCGCCGAGGAAGTTGCGCTGACCAGGGAAATCGCGTTCGCCTCTCTGTAGGAGCGCGCTTGCCCGCGATCTGGCGCACAGCGGCAGCAGAACCAGACAACCGCGTTGTATCAGGCAAACCGCGTCATTTGGGTTTACTGCCGCTGCGCGCCAGATCGCGGGCGAGCGCGCTCCTACGGGCTAGCCCAGGAACAACCGATACGCGGGGTTGTTCGTCTCGTCCCAGTACGGATAACCGATTTCCGCCAGCGCCTGGGGCACCAAGTGGCGTTCTTCCTCCGGCACCACCAGCCCGGCCACCACGCGCCCGTCGGCGGCGCCGTGGTTGCGGTAATGGAACATCGAGATGTTCCATTTTCCGCCGAGCTTGTTGAGGAAGTTGAACAGCGCGCCCGGGCGTTCGGGGAACTCGAAACGGAACACCATTTCGTCGCTCACCCGCTCCGAGTGGCCGCCCACCATGTGACGCAGGTGCAGCTTGGCCAGTTCGTTGTCGGTCAGGTCCAGCACCGGGAAGCCTTGCTCGGTCAGGCTGGCGATCAGCGCCTTGCGCGGGTCGTTTTCCGGGTGGGTCTGTACGCCGACGAAGATGTGCGCTTCGCGGTCGGTGTGGTAGCGGTAGTTGAACTCGGTGATCTGGCGCTTGCCCACCGCCTCGCAGAATGCCTTGAAGCTGCCAGGCTGCTCGGGGATGGTCACGGCGATGATTGCCTCGCGGCCCTCACCCAGTTCGGCGCGCTCGGCCACGTGGCGCAGGCGGTCGAAGTTGACGTTGGCGCCGGACTCGATGGCCACGAAGGTCTGGCCCTTGACCCCGTATTGCTCGACGTACTTCTTGATCCCCGCCGCCCCCAGCGCACCGGCCGGTTCGGTGATCGAGCGGGTGTCGTCATAGATGTCCTTGATCGCTGCGCAGATCTCGTCGGTGCTGACCGTCAGGACTTCATCGACATAATCCCTGCACACATCGAAGGTGTGCTGACCGATCTGCGCCACCGCCACGCCATCGGCGAACAGCCCGACTTGGTGCAGCACCACGCGCTCGTCGTAGGCCATGGCCTGCTGCAGGCAGTTGGAGTCGTCCGGTTCGACACCGATCACCTTGATCTCGGGGCGCAGGTATTTCACGTAGGCCGCGATGCCGGCGATCAGCCCGCCGCCACCCACCGGCACGAAGATCGCGTCCAGCGGGCCCGGGTGTTGGCGCAGGATCTCCATGGCCACCGTGCCTTGCCCGGCGATGGTGTCCGGATCGTCGTAGGGGTGGATATAGACGTAGCCTTTTTCCTCAACCAGCTTCAGGGAATGCGCCAGCGCCTCGGGGAACGAATCGCCATGCAGCACGACCTTGCCGCCTCGCGAGCGCACACCTTCGACCTTGATCTCCGGAGTGGTCTTGGGCATGACGATGGTTGCCTCGATCCCCAGTTTTTTCGCCGCCAGCGCCAAGCCCTGCGCGTGGTTGCCCGCCGAAGCGGTGACCACGCCCCGCGCCAGCTCGTCGGCGCTTAACTGCGCCAGCTTGTTGTACGCGCCGCGGATCTTGAAGGAGAACACCGGCTGCAGGTCTTCGCGCTTGAGCAGCACCTGATTGCCCAGCCGCTCGGACAACTGACGGGCGCCGTGCAAGGGAGTTTCCACGGCGACATCGTAGACGCGGGAGGTGAGGATTTTCTTGACGTACTGTTCGAGCATCGGGAGAGCATCACTGACGAAAAGGGCAAGGCCGAGAAGTCTACCCCGCGCCCCGACCGACGACCACACGAAGACCCGAGTTTTAAAGGCGGCATATCGCTATAATGCCCGCCCTCAACAGATAGCCTCCTCGTTGTAGGAGCGTGCTTGCCCGCGATTGCGGTGTGTCATTCAACTCACCAGCGCCTGACACGACTCAATCGCGGGCAAGCGCGCTCCTACGAGAGCATTCCTCACCGGAGCCAACCCCGCATGACCCAGGATCAACTCAAACAGGCCGTTGCCCAGGCCGCGGTCGATTTCATCCTTCCGAAACTCGACGACAAAAGCATCGTCGGCGTCGGCACGGGCTCCACCGCCAACTGTTTCATCGATGCCCTGGCCAAACACAAGACCGCCTTCGACGGTGCTGTCGCGAGCTCCGAAGCCACCGCCGCACGTCTCAAAGGCCACGGTATTCCGGTGTACGAACTCAATACCGTCAGCGACCTGGAGTTCTATGTCGACGGCGCCGACGAAAGCGACGAACACCTGAACCTCATCAAAGGCGGCGGCGCGGCCCTGACTCGCGAGAAGATCGTTGCAGCCGTGGCCAAGACATTCATTTGCATCGCTGACGGCAGCAAGCTCGTCCCGGTGCTGGGTGCATTCCCGCTGCCGGTCGAAGTCATCCCCATGGCCCGCAGCCATGTGGCGCGGCAGTTGGTCAAGCTGGGCGGCGACCCGGTTTACCGCGAAGCCGTGATAACCGATAACGGCAACATCATTCTGGACGTGCACAATATGAGCATCACCGATCCGGTGGCGCTTGAAGCGCAGATCAATGCGATCGTCGGCGTGGTCACCAATGGCCTGTTCGCGGCGCGGTCGGCCGATCTGCTCCTGCTGGGCACACAGGAAGGGGTGAAAACCCTGACGCGCTGATTGCTCGGACGCAAGTCCTGTAGGAGCGCGTTTGCCCACGATAGCGGTGTATCAGTCACCATTGAGGTGTCTGGTTAACCGCCATCGCGGGCAAGCGCGGTCCTACAAGGAATATCCAGTCGTTTTCGAGTCATCGTTTCTTGAACACGTAAAACAGGTTCGGCTCGCTCACCAGGTACAAGGTACCGTCATCGCCCATGGCAATGCCCTCGGCTTGCGGCACGGTCTTGCTCAGGCCCATGTTGCCCTTGGTCAGCGACACATTGCCCACTGGCCGGCCCTCGATATCCAGCTCCAGTATCTGGCGTGACTCGTCGGACAGCGCGAGCAGGTGCCCACTGCGCTCGTCGAACTGAAGGCTGGACAGGTCCCTCACGAACAGGCCCGCATCCCGGCGCCGACTCGAGGTGACTTCAAGACCCGCGCCCTGCTGGTAAGGAAAACCGCGCACCTCGATGATCTGTACAGGTCGGCGCTCCTTGGCGACGAAGAGGCGCTGGGCCTTGTTGTCATAGGCCAGCCCTTCGAAACCGCTGTTGCCTCCGGCGTCGATTCCCAGCGTGAGCTGCTCGGCATCGGCAGCGTCGAGAAAACGCGTCTCGTCGTCCACCTGGACTTTGATCAGCCGCTGGCTGTGCTCGTCGCTGATGACATAGACACCTGGGCTGATGTACTCCACGGCTTCCGCATCCCCGAAACCGCTCAGCGGAATGCGCCGCAGCACACGGCCATCCAGGCTCAGCTCGATCAATTCCGGATCTTTATTGGTGACGGTAAACAGGGTTTTGCGGTCGGGATCGAAGCTCAACGCCGACACGTTGTCCTCCAGCCCTTCGATCACCCTCGCCTCGACCGCCACCTCGTAGTCGTCCAGGCCCAGCGCCTGGGCGTCATTGGACTGCCAGAACACCTGCCAGTTGAACCAGAGATGCTCGGGGACTCGAAATTCGCGAGCGGCGACGTAGGAAATGGCCAGAACGACCAGAAGCAATAACGCGAACGGAACCGTTTTCGGGCTAGACAGATAACGCATGCATGACGCTCGGATTCAGATGACAGCGTATTAATATCACGCAAAACTGAAATGAAGCTGAAAGCAGGCGCAGCCCTGCATCAGGCCGGCATCATTTTTTCTTGAAGGAGTAGAACAGGTTCGGCTCACTGACCACATAAAGGGTGCCGTCATCGTCCATGGTCACACCCTCTGCACGTGGGATAGTGTGGTCCAGGCCGTTGAGCCCACGCACCAGCGCCATGAAGCTGACGGCATCGCCTTGATCGTCGAGCTCCAGCAACAGGTGCGACTCCGCCGACAGGGCCACCAAATGCCCGGTTTTTTGATCCACGTGCAGGGCCGACAGGTTACGCATGATCAGGTTGTCATTGACCCACCTCTGCTTGTCGCCCTTGAGCATCGCGCTGCCATCGGACTTCCAACTGAACAGTGCGGGCGGACGCTCTTCCCCCAGCAGAAGACGCTGGTTGCGCGCATCCCACGCCACGCCTTCAAAGGCTTTGTTCTGGTCGGCCGATGGGCCGAGGTCGTATTTGGGAAAATCATTGATGTTCAGCTTGTCCGTATCGGGCGACACCGTGACCATCGACAGCATGTGCTCACGCTCATCGACAATCGCGATCAGGCCGTTGCCGAGAACCGCCACGCCCTCGGGATTGCCCCAGCCAATCAACGGAATCTTGCGCAGCACGTCCCCCGTCAGGCTCAACTGGACCAGAAACGGGTTCTTGCCCATGACCGAGTAGAGGGTTTTGGTGGACGCATCGTAAGACAGGTCGGAGGCCTCGTCCTTCTCCAGTCCTGCCAGCGGCTTGCCATCGATGACCACCCGATAATCCGGCAACCAGATACTCGCATTGCGCTGCGCGGCCGACGCCGTCTGCTCCCTCAGCCACAGCAGGCCACGAGCATCCCAATGCCAGACATAAGACAACTCAGCCAGAATCACCACCAGGGCGATCAATAACCAGGCCCCCCGAAAGCGCAGCAGGCGTGCGGGAGGAGTCAAAGACTGGGTGTCAAAGGACATGGCAACCATCCAGAAAAGTCGATGGGCGCAGCAGAGGCGCTGCGATCGGCGGACGATTATCCACATCGTTTGTGAAAAAAACGGCAACTCGCTCGCCAACCGCGGACATCAGGCTCGCCGATGAAATGCCAATGCCGCGTGCGTGAACCCACTGCCAAAATGGTTTCCGCAACGCGTCGGCAACTCAGCGCACGTCGCTTTCGAAACGGCTCTGGCCAGGCAGCTCCAGCACGATCTGGTCACCCACATTGAACGGGCCTACCCCCGCAGGCGTGCCCGTGAGGATCACGTCACCAGCCTGCAGCGAAAACTGCGACGCCATGTGTTGAATCATCGGCACGATAGGGTTGAGCATCTGGCTGCTGTTGCCGTCCTGACGCAATTCGCCGTTGACGGTCAGGCGGATGGCGATATCCGTCAGATCCGGATAGGCGTCCGCCGATACGAAGGGAGCGATAACCGCTGCACCGTCGAACGACTTGGCTATTTCCCACGGCAGGCCTTTCTCTTTGAGCTTGGACTGCACGTCGCGCAGCGTCAGGTCCAGAGCCGGTGCAAAACCGGAGATTGCGTCGAGCACCTCCTCGCGGCTGGGGTTCTTGCTCAGCGGCTTGCCAATCAGCACGGCAATTTCGGCTTCGTAATGCACCGATCCACGGTCCTGCGGAATGCTGAAACCGCCTTCGAGCTCGACGACGCAACTGCCTGGCTTGATGAACAGCAATGGCTCGGTCGGAACCGGGTTATCCAGCTCCTTCGCATGCTCGGCATAGTTACGGCCGATGCAGACCACCTTGCCCAGCGGGAAATGGACCTTGGTACCGTCGAGGTATTTGTGCTGATAGCTCATGAGCGTTCCTCTATTTGAGCGTCTGTTCTGGGATCGGCGCTTACAGCGCGAATATCTTGCCGGGATTCATGATGCCATTCGGATCGAACACCGCTTTGACCGCCCGCATGTAGTCGATCTCCATCGGCGACCGGCTGTATTCGAGGTAGTCACGCTTGACCAGCCCTACGCCATGCTCGGCGGAGATGGAACCGTTGTACTTCTCGACGATTTCGAACACCCACTTGTTCACCTTCGCGCAGGTGGCGAAGAACGCTTCCTTGGGCAGGTTTTCTGGCTTGAGGATGTTCAGGTGCAGGTTGCCATCGCCGATGTGGCCGTACCAGACGACCTCGAAATCAGGGTAGTGCGCGCTAACGATTGCGTCGATTTCCCGGAGAAAGGCCGGCACCTTGGAGACCGTGACCGAGATGTCGTTCTTGTAGGGTGTCCAGTGGGAAATGGTTTCGGACAGGTATTCGCGCAGCTTCCAAAGGTTCTGCAACTGCTGCTTGCTCTGACTCATCACCCCATCGATGACCCAACCCTGTTCGACGCAGTGCTCGAACGTCGCCAACGCCTGATTGGCGATTTCTTCGTTGCTGGCTTCGAATTCCAGCAACGCATAGAAAGGGGTCTTGGTCGCGAACGGCTCGGGGACATCGCCCCGGGCCATGATGCGGGCCAGGCCTTTGTCGGAGAAGAACTCGAAGGCGGTCAGGTCGAGCTTGCCATGAAAGGCATGCAGCACCGGCATGATGGAGTCGAAATCCGGCGTGCCGAGCACCATGCACGTCAGGTTGTTGGGCGCGCGATCCAGACGCATCGTGGCCTCGACGACGAAGCCCAGCGTGCCTTCGGAGCCGATGAATAGCTGACGCAAGTCGTAGCCGGTCGCGTTCTTGATGAGGTCTTTGTTCAATTCCAGCAGATCGCCCTTGCCGGTCACCACCTTCAGCCCCGAGACCCAATTACGGGTCATGCCGTAGCGGATGACCTTGATCCCCCCGGCATTGGTGCCGATGTTGCCGCCAATCTGACTGGAGCCGGACGACGCGAAATCCACGGGGTAATACAGGCCGTTTTCTTCGGCGAAATTCTGCAACTGCTTGGTGATCACGCCCGGCTGGCAGCGCACAGTGCGATCGGTCACGTTGAGCTCGAGAATCTGATTCATGTAGTCGAACGAGACGACCACTTCACCGTTCATCGCCACTGCGGCGGCAGACAGGCCGGTGCGCCCACCCGAGGGAACGAGGGCCACCTTGTGCGTATTGGCCCAGCGCACGATCGCCTGAACCTGCTCGGCGGTTTTGGGGAACACGATGGCGCTGGGGGCGGGATCGTACTGACGGGTCCAGTCCTTGCCATACGCCTGAAGCGAATCGGGGTCGGTCAGGACCTTTCCAGGCTCGACCAATGACTTCAGTTCATCTATCCACGCAGGCTGATTCATCAACGGAACTCTCGAACAATT
The DNA here is from genome assembly GCF_003052515.2 of Pseudomonas sp. RIT409. Classification (GTDB taxonomy): domain Bacteria; phylum Pseudomonadota; class Gammaproteobacteria; order Pseudomonadales; family Pseudomonadaceae; genus Aquipseudomonas. The sequence goes on from NZ_QARE02000006.1 coordinate 214,740, forward strand.
CATGGTCATCCTGAGAACGGCTCACGTCGCAGGAGCAGGTATTTAGCGGGGCACATATGCTAGCATACCGCCCCCGCAGCGACGTGCCTGAGGCCGACCTGCGATGGCGCCGTTGCGCCGTGAGGCCAACCTCCCAGCTGGCCACTCCCTGCCATTTTTCTCCGGGACACAGGTTTACGCAGATGAGCAAGACTTCCCTCGACAAGAGCAAGATCAAGTTCCTTCTTCTCGAAGGCGTCCATCAATCCGCCGTCGACGTCCTCAAGGCCGCGGGTTACTCCAACATCGAGTACCACACCAAGTCCCTGCCTGAAGCCGAACTGAAGGAAAAGATTGCCGACGCTCATTTCATCGGGATCCGCTCACGCACGCACCTGACCGAGGAAATCTTCGACGGCGCCAAGAAATTGGTCGCGGTGGGCTGCTTCTGCATCGGCACCAACCAGGTGGACCTGAATGCGGCCCGCGAGCGCGGCATCGCGGTGTTCAACGCCCCATACTCCAACACCCGTTCGGTAGCCGAGCTGGTCCTGGCCGAAGCCATCCTGCTGCTGCGCGGCATCCCGGAGAAGAACGCTTCCTGCCATCGCGGGGGCTGGATCAAGAGCGCCGCCAACTCCTTCGAAATCCGTGGCAAGAAGCTTGGCATCATCGGTTACGGCTCGATCGGTACGCAGTTGTCGGTCCTGGCCGAGAGTTTGGGCATGCAGGTGTTCTTCTACGACCCGCTCACCAAGCTGCCGCTGGGTAACGCCACTCAGGTCACCAGCCTGACCGAGCTGCTGGGCCTGGCGGACATCGTTTCGCTCCACGTGCCCGAATTGCCATCCACGCAGTGGATGATCGGTGAAAAAGAAATCCGCTCGATGAAGAAGGGCGCGATCCTGATCAACGCCGCACGCGGCACCGTGGTCGAGCTGGAAGCGCTGGCCGCCGCCATCAAGGATCAGCACCTGATCGGCGCAGCCATCGACGTGTTCCCGGTCGAGCCTCGTTCCAACGATGACGTGTTCGAAAGCCCGCTGCGTGGCCTGGACAATGTGATCTTGACGCCGCACATCGGTGGTTCGACTGCCGAAGCACAGGCCAACATCGGTCTGGAAGTCGCCGAGAAGCTGGTCAAGTACAGCGACAACGGCACCTCAGTGTCCTCGGTCAACTTCCCGGAAGTCGCCCTGCCCGCTCACCCTGGCAAACACCGCCTGCTGCACATCCACGAAAACATTCCGGGCGTGCTCAGCGAAATCAACAAAGTGTTCGCGGAAAACGGCATCAACATTTCCGGCCAGTTCTTGCAGACCAACGAGAAAGTCGGTTACGTCGTCATTGACGTCGATGCCGAATACTCGGACCTGGCCCAAGAGAAGCTGCAACAGATCAAAGGCACCATTCGCAGCCGCGTGCTGTTCTGAACCTCTGACTGAAATGAAAAAGGAGACCTTCGGGTCTCCTTTTTTGTACCGGCTACTGCGTAACTGGGGATCACTTCACGGTGATGGTGATCTTCTGAGACTCGACCACCGGGTTCAGCGGGATGTGGCTCTTGTCCCCCACCAGCAATTGCAGGGTGTGTTGGCCGGGTGCGAGGGTCAGTTCGGTTTCGGTCTGGCCTTTGCCGTAATGGCGGATGTTGTCTGTGGTCGGCAGCGGAGCGTTCATGTCCGGCTGATCCTTCACGTCGATCAACAGGTGGTGATGACCGGTATCAGGGATGTCGACACCAGCGGGCGCAACGCCCATGCCCTTGAGGCCGAACTGCACTTTGAAAGTCCCGTTGACGGTCGCGCCATCCTTGGGCGAGATGATGTAAGCCTCAGCGCCCGCAGGCGACGGCGTGCGCGGCACATCGGCGGCGTGGACCAAAAACGTCGAACCGAGCAACAGTCCAGCCAAGGCAGTTCTAGCAAATGAGGTGTTCATGGTCTCTCCCGTTATTGAGGTGATGCGTCGACCGGGCTGGGACCACGGGCCTGCCGGCCCGGTTCAGGGTCGATCGCCAGACGGTCCGGCACGGTGAATACCTTAGCCCGGTCTGCTGCACGGGGTCTCGGAAGAGCGGGCTCATGCCGAAAATTTCATCTTGGGGCCAATTGCGCCACGCGACGCAGGGCAGCGGCAATGAACACGCCCTGCCCCAATATTTAGAAGGGCTCGTTTCCTCGCCGTCGAAACCATCCGGTCAACGACAGACGCTCACGGCTCGCAGGCAAGACTTCATGGGGCATGTCACCTGACAGGAATACCGCCAGGCTGCCACCGACGGGCAGCACATCGAGGACTCCGCCGCCCTCTGGAAACATGCGCAGTTGCCCACCCTGCTCTGGCAGCCAGTGATCATTGAGGTACACCACGGCGGAGACCATGCGCTTGTCGTCATCCTGAAAGCGGTCCACATGCCTGCGATAGAACGCGCCCGGTGGATAAAGCGCGAAATGGCTCTCGAAGTCTTCCAGCCCCAGAAACAGGCCGCGATTGAGTGCTTGACGCAAGCTGTCCATCAACTCCAGGTACTGATCGCAGGCGGCGGACTGGCCCGGCTCCAGCCACTGGATATGATCGCCGCGAATCCCCTCGCGCACTTCCTGCGCAGCACCGCGCCCGACACCCGCGGGTGCCAGCTCACCTTCAGCCGCACGCTTGCGGCACTCGCGGGCCAGCTCACCGGTCAGCGATTCAGGCAAAAACAGGCGTTGCCGCGACCAGCCGCGTTCGGCCAGGTCGTCGACGATGTGCGTCAGCAGTGGGTCATCGGGAGATAGGTGCATGCCGCGCATAGTATCCATACGGCGCCCGCTTCAACAGAGCCTGCAGGCCGGGAACCGAAGAATCTTTTCCAGGGTTTGACGCGGCAACACCCGTTTGCCCAAAACACGGCCGAACCCTCGGATTTTATTGGGGTCTGGCAACTGTTAACTCGACAAATCCCTGCCACCCCACCGAGAATAGCCGCCTGCCGACAGGAGTCCCTAATGCGCCGTCTGTTTTTCCTGCTGTTGATGTTCTGCACGCTGCCCGCATGGGCAGACGGCTACGACCAGTTGTATAACGTCGCGGGCTGGCCAGAACAACGCGCGCACTTCAACGACGCCCTCAAGGCGGCGCAGCAGCGCTACAAAAACAGCCTGCCGCCTGCCGTGTTCGATGCCCTGGTGAACAACAGCAATCAGCGGTTCGCGCCGCAAGCCATGGATCAACGGGCCGCACAGAAGTTACGCCAGACGCTTCGGGATCCGAACCCGGCCCTGCAATTTTTCCAGTCACCGTTGGGGCGCAAGATCGTCAATGCCGAGTTGACCGCTACCCGCCCGGATCAATTGGCGAAGAATGCCCAAGGGTTGCCAAAGATGCAGGCTGACGACAACCGAGTGTTGATCATCGGTCATCTGGCCAATGCGCTGCCTGCCAAGGAAGCGGGGGCCGAGGTGAGCCTGGCAATCGCCGGGGTGGCTGCCGACAGCCTGAGCTCGATGATCCCGGGCCTGATGGGGGGTGGCTCGACCCAAGGCATGCTCGAAGGTCAACGCCAACGGTTGATGCAACAGATTGCCGCCGACATGAGCAATACCATGCTGTATGTCTACCGCGACCTGACCGATGCCGAATTGGAAGAGTTTTCGACTTTTGCCGAGTCGTCCCAGGGCCAGGCGTATTACCAGGCGGCGCTGGCCGCGATTCGGGCGGGCCTTGCAGTCGGGCAAAACCTGAACTGATACCCAGCGCGCTGCTAGCGCACTCGACGGTCAGCGCCCAGCGTCATAGCCCTGCCCCATCCGGGGGGTCAGAAACTCGAAGAATCGCGCTCTCAGCTCAGGCAATTCATTGGCCAGATGATGCCGGGCTTCATGCAGCATGAAGATCTGGGGATGGGCGAATTTTTCATTCAGCACCGCCAGGTTGTGGCTCCAGTCCACGGTCATGTCCGATTCGCCCTGCACGATCAGCGGGCTGCGCGCGCTGTGCGGGGCGCTTTCGATGCGCACGATCCACTTCGCCAGGGCACCCACCCACTCGGTGGGCAAGCGTCGAGGCTGCAAGGGGTCGGCCATTAGAAAGGGCAAAAATGCAGGCGCGTTGGAATTCTCACTGAAGCGTCGATCGATGCCTTTGACGAACGCCCGCAGCAGGTAGTAGCTGACTTTCGACCACGTCCAGCCGCGCGGCCGCACCAAGGGCGCCAACAGTATGGACTGGCCATCGATCGGGCTTGCATCGCCGTGGTGGAGCAAGTGATCGATGACGATTGCACCGCCTGTGCTTTGCCCGCAAATGTGCCACGGCTTGGGCAAACGGAGAGCGTCAGCTTCGGCGAACAGCCGCTCCAGCACCGCTTGGTATTCGGCGAAATCGGTAATACTCGCCCGCGTGCCACTCGACAGCCCATGGCCCGGCAGGTCGCAGGAAATCACTGCGAACCCCAGTCCCAGGGCCCATTCGATGACATGCCGATACAGGCCCATGTGGTCGTAGAAGCCATGCACCAGGACCAGCGTCGCGACCGGCTGTTCCGGGGTCCATAATTGGGTGACGATTTCATAGCCGCCGACCTCGAAACGCCCGAGACGACTGGTAATCCGACCCTCACGTCCCAACCCCGCCAAGCTGTAGAAACGCTGGTAGGCCTGTTCCTCCTCGGAGGGCATAAGCCCGGCAATCAGAGGTTGCAGACCGGCTCGCAGGCGTTCAGGGTCGAAGGTGTTGGACATCGGCATTCCAGATCCGGCAAATAGGCACACAGTGACGCAGCGTGGTGAGTTTCTTCTGTCCGCAGAGGCGTGGCAAGCTACGTCACCCCAATCGAAGCCCGACCATGACCGCCCGATCACTCAACCGACGCCGTACTGTTGCAATCGCGCTGGTCGCCATCCTGTGTGCAGCGGCCCTTTGGCTGGGATTCCGGTGGTTTGAGGGCCGATACGTCCGGGCGTTCAGTGACCGAGCCGTTCTTTTTACCGGAGACAGTCTGGGTTTGCCCGAAGACATGGCCGGCCCAGGGCGCATTCGGGTCGTGCATTTCTGGGACCCGGCCTGCCCCTGCAACGTCGGCAATCAGGAACATTTGAGCGAATTGGTGGCCCGGTTTTCCACCGACCACGGCGTCGATTTCTACGCCGTACAAAAGCCGGGCTCGCAAGGACGGTTGCCTGCCAGCCTGAGCGCGATCAAACCCCTTGGCAGTGTGCCGGGCGCGGATCGAATCCCTTCGAGCCCAGCCATCGCCATCTGGGACCGCCAAGGCCGACTGGCCTATTTCGGGCCGTACAGCGAAGGGCTGGTCTGCAACTCGCAGAACAGCTTCGTGGAGCCGATTCTGCAAGCGCTCATGGCTGACAGACCCGTGAGCGCGACCCATACGATGGCGGTGGGTTGTTACTGCCCGTGGCTTGAGCATTGAACGGGCTCCTCAGCGGATACCTCACGAGATACGCGCCGAGATACGAAGATCATCACGGGACGGAATGCTTCTACACAGGCCGACCACAAATCTGTAGCCTTCCGGGCTTATCTCTGATCGTTCGGGCCTTTGGATGAAACGCAGCCTTTTCGTCATCGCAGCCGTACTTGTCCTGCTCGCAGGCGGCGGGGCCTGGTATGTCCACAGCAAGCAACCGATGCGCAATGGTGAAATGGCCCTGGCCCATCTTCGCGCCCCGGTCAGCGTACGTTACGACGAGCGCGGCGTGCCGCACATCAAGGCCGAGCATCAGGACGACCTGTACCGCGCATTGGGGTATGTGCACGCACAGGATCGGCTCTTCCAGATGGAAATCCTGCGTCGACTGGCCCGGGGCGAGCTCGCGGAAGTGCTGGGGCCCAAGCTGGTCAACACCGATAAACTGTTCCGCAGCTTACGCATTCGCGAGCATGCCGATGCATACGTCGCCCGGCAGGACAAGAACACCCCGGCCTGGCAAGCCTTGGAGGCATATCTCGACGGTGTGAACCAGTATCAGACCAGCCACCCGAGGCCCATCGAATTCGACGTGCTGGGCATCGAGAAACGGCCGTTTACCGCCGAAGACACGCTGAGCATCGGGGGCTACTTGGCGTACAGCTTCGCCGCGGCCTTTCGAACCGAACCGCTGCTGACTTACGTCCGGGATCAATTGGGCCCCGAGTATTTGAAGACCTTCGACTTGGGCTGGCAGCCCGATGGCGCGCTGCCCTCCAAACCCGCCCTGAGCGGCAATGACTGGAAGGGGCTGAGCGACCTGGCGCTGCTCAGCCAGCAAGCGTTGGAAGACGCAGGGTTGCCTCAATTCGAGGGTAGCAACGCATGGGTCGTATCAGGCCGTAGGACCCAAAGCGGCAGACCGCTGCTGGCGGGCGATCCGCATATTCGCTTCTCGGTGCCAGCGGTGTGGTACGAAGCACAACTGACCTCCCCCGATTTCGAGCTGTACGGGCATTTCCAGGCCCTCAACCCCTTCGCCCTGCTCGGCCATAACATGGACTTTGGCTGGAGCCTGACCATGTTTCAGAACGACGACCTGGACCTGGTCGCGGAAAAGGTCAACCCGCAAAACCCGAATCAGGTCTGGTACCACGGCGCCTGGGCGGACATGACTTCACGCCCTGAACAGATCAAGGTCAAAGGCGAGTCGCCGATTACCTTTACCCTGCGTCAATCTCCCCACGGTCCGATCATCAACGATGTTCTGACGGCCAGCGGCATTCAGGATCACGCCGACACGCCCGTGGCGATGTGGTGGTCCTTTCTGGAATCGGACAACCCGATCCTGCAGGGTTTCTACGAGGCCAACCGCGCCGACACACTGGACAAAATGCGCACTGCCGCCGCGAAGATCCATTCGCCAGGTCTGAATGTGGTGTACGCCAACGCGAAAGGCGATATTGGCTGGTGGGCAGCCGCCCAACTGCCGATGCGCCCGAACGGCGTCAATCCGGCGTTCATTCTCGACGGGAGCACTGACCAGGCAGACAAGACGGGTTTCTACCCTTTCAGCGCCAACCCGCAGGAAGAAAATCCGGCGCGTGGCTATATCGTCTCGGCCAACTTCCAGCCGGTGTCGCCGACTGGCATGGAGATTCCCGGCTATTACAACCTCGCCGAGCGAGGCCGTCGTTTGGACAGGCAACTGAGCGACGGGACGGTCAAATGGAACCTGGAGAACAGTAAAGCGCTGCAATTGGGCACCCAGACCGATTATCCGCAGCAAGTCTTGACGTCGCTGCTTGCCGTGCTGCGTCGCGTGATCAGTGATCCCGAGGAGCACGATCTGATCGAGCGTCTGGCCGCCTGGAAGGGTGACTACCCTCTGGACTCGGTGGGCGCCACGCTGTTCAACCAGTTCCTGTACAACCTGTGCGATCAGACGTTCCGCGACGAGTTGGGTGACGGCCTGTTCGCGACGCTGCTGTCCACACGGGTGATCGATATGGCGCTGCCCAGACTGGCCGCCGATGCCAAGTCGCCGTGGTGGAACAACCGCAATTCCAACGAGACCGAGAGCCGCGACAATACCGTCAAGATGGCCTGGCATGCAGCCGTGTCCCACTTGCGTTCGCTGTATGGCCAGAACCCGAGTGAGTGGACATGGGGCAAGGCCCATACCCTGACCCATGAACACCCGCTCGGTCGCCAGCCGCCGCTGGACGCACTGTTCAATATCGGTCCGTTCGCCGCACCGGGCACCCACGAAGTGCCGAACAACCTGTCGGCCAACATTACCACCGCGCCGTGGTCAGTGACTTATGGGCCTTCGACACGACGGCTGATCGACTTCGCCGATCCGGTACACGCGCTGGGTATCAATCCGGTCGGACAAAGCGGGGTGTTGTTTGACAAGCACTATGCCGACCAGGCCAAAGCCTACATCAGCGGGCAGTACCTGCCGGAGCGGTTCAGTGAGGACGATGTGGCGGGGAATAGCAAAGAGGTGTTGAGGTTGGTGCCGTCCGACTGACACACCCTATCCCGATGATCGTCCCCACGCTCCGCGTGGGGACGCAGCCCAGGACGCTCCGCGTCCAGCATCTGGCGACGCGGAGCGTCGGTGGATGCGTTCCCACGCAGAGCATGGGAACGATCAGTGCGCAATCGAACCCGGAATTAAACCGTTTCCACCTGCGGGCGACGCACCTGCGGCTGTTTCCAGCCGTCGGCCGCCGCTTCCTCGATGGCCTGCTGAATGGCCTTCTTGCGGTTTTCTTCAGCGCGGCGGCTGAAGAACCACACCAGAAAGGTCGCCAGTGACACTGCCAGCAGGATGAGGCTGGCGATCGCGTTGATCTCAGGCTTCACGCCCAGGCGCACCGCCGAGAACACCTCCATCGGCAGGGTCGTCGAGCCTGGACCGGAAACGAAGCTGGCCAGCACCAGATCGTCCAGCGACAGCGCGAACGACATCATGCCGCCCGCGGCCAGTGACGGCGCAATCATCGGGATGGTGATCAGGAAGAACACCTTCCAGGGACGCGCGCCGAGGTCCATGGCCGCCTCTTCGATGGACAGGTCCAGTTCTCGCAGGCGCGCCGACACCACCACTGCCACGTAGGCCGCACAGAAGGTCGTGTGGGCGATCCAGATGGTGACGATACCGCGTTCCTGCGGCCAACCGATCAATTGCGCCATGGCGACGAACAGCAGCAGCAGCGACAGCCCCGTGATGACCTCGGGCATGACCAGCGGTGCGGTGACCAGACCACCGAAAAACGTGCGGCCCTTGAACCGAGTGACGCGGGTCAGCACGAACGCCGCCATCGTACCCAGCGCCACGGCAGCCACCGAGGTGTAGCAGGCGATTTCCAGAGAGCGCGCGACAGCGGCCATCAATTGGGTATTGTCCAGCAGACCGACATACCACTTGACCGACCAGCCCCCCCAGACAGTTACCAACTTCGAGGCGTTGAACGAATAGATCACCAGGATGACCATGGGCGCGTAGATGAATATCAGGCCAAGCACCAACATCAGGTTCGAGAATCGGAAGCCTCTCATGCCTTGCCCTCCAGTTCTTTGGCCTGGCTGCGGTTGAACAGAATGATCGGGACGATGAGGATCAACAGCATCACCACCGCCAGCGAAGACGCCACCGGCCAGTCGCGGTTGTTGAAGAACTCTTGCCACAAGACTTTGCCGATCATCAGCGTCTCGGGGCCGCCGAGCAGTTCAGGGATGACGAACTCGCCCACCACCGGAATGAACACCAACATGCAGCCGGCGATGATGCCGTTCTTGGACAATGGAACGGTGATCTTCCAAAAGCTGTTGAAGGTGCTCGAACCCAGGTCGGACGCAGCCTCGAGCAGGCTGGGATCATGCTTCACCAGGTTGGCGTACAGCGGCAGAATCATGAACGGCAAATACGAGTACACGACGCCGATATAAACCGCCAGGTTGGTGTTGAGGATCTGCAGCGGTTCGTTGATCACGCCAAGCCACAACAGGAAGCCATTGAGCAGGCCGTTGTTGCTGAGAATCCCCATCCACGCGTAGACCCGGATCAGAATCGCGGTCCAAGTGGGCATCATGATCAGCAACAACAGCACCGTCTGCATGTCCTTGCGGGCAATGGAGATGCCATAGGCCATCGGATAACCGATCAACAGGCACAACAGGGTGCTGAAGAACGCCATCTTCAACGAGCCCAGATACGCCGAAATGTACAGGTCGTCCCCGGTCAACAACGCGTAGTTGGCGAAGTTGAGCACAATGTCGAGCTTTTGCTCGGCGTAGGAAAACACTTCGGTATACGGCGGAATCGAGACGTCAGCCTCTGCGAAACTGATTTTGATAACGATCAGAAATGGCAGAGCGAAAAACAGGAACAACCACAGGAATGGCACCCCGATCACCGCTTGGCGGCCATTGGGTACGATGCGATTGAGTGCGCGTTTGACTTTGCGAATTTTCATGAGCGAAGCACCACGCCGCTGTCGTCTTCCCACCAGACGTAGACCTCGTCTTCCCAGGTCGGACGCGCGCCTCGGCGCTCGGCGTTGGCGACGAACGATTGGACCAGCTTGCCGCAGGCCAGTTGTACATAGAACACCGAATGGCCGCCCAAGTACGCGATGTCATGCACCTTGCCGCGCGACCAGTTGTACTCGGTGGTGGGCTGCTCGGTGGTGATGAGCAGCTTTTCTGGGCGGATCGCGTAGGTGATGTGCTTGTCTTCCACCGAGGTGCTCACGCCGTGACCGACGTAGATGTCACGCTCCAGCTCGGGGCTGCGGATCCGCGCATGGCCTTCCATGTCTTCGACGACTTCACCGTCGAACAGGTTGACGTTGCCGATGAATTCACACACCAGACGGCTGGTCGGGGTCTCGTAGATGTCCACAGGACTGCCGATCTGCGCGATCCAGCCCAGGTGCATGATCGCGATGCGTTGGGCCATGGTCATGGCCTCTTCCTGGTCATGGGTCACCATCACACAGGTCACGCCCACGCGCTCGATGATCTCCACCAGTTCCAGTTGCATCTGCGAACGCAGCTTCTTGTCCAGTGCGCCCATCGGCTCATCGAGCAGCAGCAGTTTCGGTTTCTTGGCCAGCGAACGGGCCAGTGCCACGCGCTGACGTTGGCCACCGGAGAGCTGATGCGGCTTGCGCTTGGCGTACTGTGTCATCTGCACCAGCTTGAGCATCTCGTCCACTCGGGCCTCGATCTCTTGCTTGGGCAATTTGTCCTGCTGCAGCCCGAAAGCGATGTTCTGCGCCACGGTCATGTGCGGAAACAGCGCGTAGGACTGAAACATCATGTTGATCGGGCGGTCGTAGGGCGGCATGTCAGTGATGTCGACGCCGTCGAGGAAGATCCGACCCTCGGTCGGACGCTCGAATCCCGCCAGCATGCGCAGCAGTGTCGACTTGCCAGAGCCGGAGCCGCCGAGCAAAGCGAAGATCTCGCCTTTGTTGATCTGCAGAGAGACATCGTCCACAGCAACCGTCTCGTCGAACTTCTTCGTGACCCGATCGATCTTGACCAACACCTGTTTAGGTTGCTGACCACCTTCAAGGGCTTTTTTGTAGGCGCCGGAGGCAACTGCCATGGGTGAAACTCCCAACTGTTCGTGCGTCCGGCCGGTAGAGCCGGGCGCCAGGTCTTTATTTACCGGATTTGATCTTGGTCCAGCTGCGGGTCATCACGCGCTGGATCTTCGGTGGCAACTCGGAGTTGACGTACAGCCGCTTCTGCACGTCTGCAGAGGGATAAACCGACTCGTCGTTACGGATTTCCTGATCCATCAGCTCCCCTGAAGCCGGGTTCGGGTTGGCGTAACCCACCTGGTCACTGACCTTGGCAATCACGTCCGGTTTCAGGATGTAGTTGATGAAGGCATGAGCGGCTTTGACATCCGGCGCGTCAGCGGGGATTGCCAGCATGTCGAACCACAAGTTGCCGCCTTCTTTCGGGATCGAATAAGCGATATTGACGCCTTTACCAGCCTCTTGCGCCCGCGCTTTGGCCTGGAAGACATCCCCCGAGAAACCGGCCGCCACGCAGATGTCGCCGTTGGCCAGGTCCGTTATGTATTTCGAGGAATTGAAGTAGGTGACGTACGGCCGCACCTTGAGCAACTTGTCTTCGGCCTTCTTGTAATCCTTTTCGTCGGTGCTGTTAGGGTTCAGGCCCATGTAGTTCAGCACGGCAGGCATCATCTCGTCGGCCGAATCGAGGAACGCGACGCCACACTTTTGCAGCTTCTTGATGTTCTCGGGCTCGAACAACACCGCCCAGGAGTCGATGGTGTCGACGCCCAGGGCTTTCTTGACCTTGTCGACGTTGTAACCAATCCCGTTGGTGCCCCACAGATAGGGGACCGCGTACTGATTGCCCGGATCGTTCTTCTCCAGGCGCTTCATCAGTTCGGGATCAAGGTTGGAATAATTGGGGAGCAACGACTTGTCGAGTTTCTGGAACGCACCGGCCTTGATCTGCTTGCCAAGGAAGTGGTTGGAAGGGACCACAACGTCATAACCGGTGTGGCCGGCCAGCAGCTTGCCTTCCAGGGTTTCGTTGGAGTCGAAGACATCGTATTTGGTCTTGATCCCGGTGGTGGACTCGAAGTCGGCGAGCGTCGTGTTGCCGATGTAGTCGGACCAGTTGTAAATACGAACGGTGGATTCCGCGTAAGCCCCGACGGCGAGGGTCAGACCGGCGCCCAGCAGCAAGCCTTTGGAAAATAAAGAAATAGACACGTTTGCAGTCCTTTTCAGTGGGTGGGCCTGAAGGCCGTGCCGACGACAGTAGTGGCTGCCTGTGACAATTCCGGCGCGCAACTTACCGTCGATGAACGCTTCTCGCAAAAAAATTTTTACTGCTGTTTCGATTTGATTGTAGGAGCGCGCTTGCCCGCGATTCAGGCGCTGCGGTCTATCAGGCGAACCGCGTTATCGTTCATCGCGGGCAAGCGCGCTCCTACAGTTGGGTGAGAGCCGGGGCCCTCACCCTGCCAGGCTTACTTGCCCGACTTGATATTGGTCCAGCTGCGGGTCAGCAGGCGCTGAGTCGCGGCAGGCAGGTCTGCGATCGCATACAGCTTGGCCAGGACATCGGCGGGTGGGTAGACACCTGGGTCCGAGGTGATTTCCTTGTCCACGAATTCGGTCGCCGCTTTGTTGCCGTTAGGGAAGTGGACGGCATTGGTGATTTCGGCCATCACTTTAGGCTGCAGGATGAAGTTCATGAACTTGTAGGCGCCCTCGACGTTTTCAGCGTCTTTCGGGATGGCAACCATGTCATAGAAGCTGCCCGCGCCTTCCTTCGGAATGTTGTAGCTGACCTTCACCTTGCCACCCGCTTCTTCGGCGCGGGCTTTGGCCTGATAGATGTCACCCGAGTAGCCCACGGCTACGCAGATGTTGCCGTTGGCCAGGTCCGAAATGTACTTGGACGAATGGAAATAGGTGATCGAAGGACGAATCTTCTTGAACAGTGCTTCGGCTTTCTCGATGTCTTCTTTCTTCTGGCTGTCGGTTGGCAGCCCCAGGTAATGCAGCGCTACCGGGATCATTTCGGTCGGCGAATCGAGGAAGCTAATGCCACAGCCTTTCAGCTTGGCCGCGTTTTCAGGCTTGAAGAGCAGGTCCCAGGAGTTGGTCGGTGCGTTGGCACCCAGCGCGGCCTTGACCTTGTCCGGGTTGAAGCCAATGCCGATCGAACCCCACATGTACGGGAAAGCGTGCTTGTTGTCCGGGTCACTGACCGAGACGGCTTTCAGCAGCGCGGGGTCGAGGTTCTTGTAGTTAGGCAGCTTGGACTTGTCCAGCTCCTGATAGACGCCGGCCTTGATCTGCTTGGCCAGGAAGTTGTTGGACGGAACGACGATGTCGTAGCCCGATTTGCCTGCCAACAGCTTGGCTTCCAGGGTCTCGTTGCTGTCGAAGACGTCATACACCACTTTAATGCCCGACTCTTTTTCGAAATCGGCGATGGTGTTCGGCGCGATGTAATCGGACCAGTTGTAGACGTGCAGAGTTTTGTCATCGGCGTTCGCAGCGGCCACTGCGCCCATCAGGGACAAGGCGAGAAGGGTTTTGCCAAATTTCTTCATTCGTACAGCTCCAATGTTTTATGTTAGCGGCGACTGAAACAACCGTTAGTCTGGCAATTTCCCGGGCGGCGTTACAAGCAGAGCGGCCTGCCTTAATGCATAACTTTCAAAGATTTCATCTGCACGCCAATAGCCCTCCGGACCTTACAGGAGCGCGCTTGCCCACGATTTGCGACATACCTGCAACGGATGTGTGGCTGACACATCGCGATCGCGGGCAAGCGTACTCCTACAACGAGTGACCGTTTATCACGCAATCACCGGCTCAATCACTTCTGCAACTCGGCCAGCGTCAGGTCCAGGCATTTGCGTGCCTTGTCCACCAGTTCATCGATTTCCGCGAAGCTGATCACCAACGGCGGCGAGATGATCATCGTGTCACCCACCGCGCGCATGATCAGTCCGTTATTGAAGCAAAACGTCCGGCAGATCATGCCCACCCCCCGGCCGGCATAGCGCTCCCGAGTGGCCTTGTCCTTCACCAGCTCAATGGCGCCCAGCATGCCGACGCCGCGCACTTCCCCTACCAGAGGGTGATCGTTCAACTCGCGCAAACGCTTTTGCAAGTATGGTGCCGTTTCTGTTTTCACCCGCTCGACGATCCGCTCTTCCCGCAGGATGCGGATGTTTTCCAGGCCGACCGCTGCCGCCACCGGGTGACCGGAGTAGGTGAAACCGTGGTTGAAATCACCCCCTTCGTTGAGCACGCTGACCACGTCATCGCGCACGATGACGCCACCCATGGGGATGTAACCCGAAGTGAGCCCCTTGGCGATGGTCATGAGGTGTGGCTGCAGACCGTAGAAATCGCTACCGAACCACTCACCGGTGCGGCCGAAGCCACAGATCACTTCGTCTGCCACGAACAGGATGTCGTACTTGGCCAGAATCTCTTTGACCTTCGGCCAGTAAGTGTCCGGAGGAACGATCACGCCGCCCGCGCCTTGGATAGGCTCGGCGATGAACGCTCCCACGCTGTCTTCGCCCAGTTCCAGAATCTTCTTTTCCAATTGCTCGGCAGCCCAGATACCGAACGCATCCGGCGTCATGTCCCCGCCCTCGCCGAACCAGTAAGGCTGGGGAATGTGGACGATGCCGGGAATCGGCAGGTCGCCCTGCTCGTGCATGTACGTCATCCCGCCCAGGCTCGCGCCCGCCACGGTAGAACCGTGGTAACCGTTCTTGCGACTGATGATGGTTTTCTTGCCAGGCTTGCCTTTGACCGCCCAGTAATGGCGGACCATCCGCAGCACCGTGTCGTTGCCTTCGGACCCGGACCCGGTGAAGAACACGTGATTCATGCCAGCAGGGGCAATCTCGGAGATCGCCTTGGCTAATTGCAGCGCGGGAGGGTGAGCGGTCTGGAAAAACAGGTTGTAGTAAGGCAGTTCACGCATTTGCTTGCTGGCGGCGTCAGCCAGTTCATGCCGGCCATACCCCACGGCCACGCACCACAGCCCGGCCATGCCGTCGAGGATCTTGTTGCCTTCGCTGTCCCAGAGGTAAACGCCCTCGGCGCGGGTGATGATGCGTGGGCCATTCTCTTTAAGCTGCTTGAAGTCGCTGAAGGGCGCCAGGTGATGATCGCTGCTGAGCGCTTGCCATTCGCGGGTTTGCGGATTGTTGGAACTCATGAACCACTCCATTAGCTGCATATCGCGTGTAGGCGCCGCCCGACTCCCGGGCTGGGCAGCGCCTCGGATCTTCAGACGGCAAAAAGCAGGAATTCCCGCTCCCACGAACTGATGACACGCTTGAAGTTTTCGTGCTCGGCGCGCTTGACCGCGACGTAACCGGTCACGAACGTCTTGCCGAGGTATTTCTCGACGGTCTTGCTGTTCTCCATACGCTCCAGAGCGTCTTCGATGGTCAGCGGCAGCCGCAGATTGCGCCGCTCATAACCACGCCCCACCACCGGCGCACTCGGGTTGATGCCCTCGACCATGCCGATGAAGCCGCACAGCAGGCTCGCGGCAATGGCGAGATACGGGTTGGCGTCGGCACCCGGCAGGCGGTTTTCGACGCGACGGTTCTGCGGGGTCGCATCCGGAACGCGCAAGCCAACGGTGCGGTTCTCCTCGCCCCACTCCACGTTCACTGGCGCTGAAGTGTCGGGCAGGAAGCGGCGGAACGAGTTGACGTTGGGCGCGAACAGCGGCAACAGCTCGGGAATCAACTTTTGCAGACCGCCGATGTGTTGCAGGAACAACTGGCTCATGGTCCCGTCTTCATTGGAGAAGATGCTCTTGCCCGTCTCGATGTCGATGATGCTCTGGTGCAGGTGCATGGCACTGCCCGGCTCACCGGTCATTGGCTTGGCCATGAAGGTCGCTGCCACGTCATGCTTGAGGGCAGCCTCGCGCATCGTGCGCTTGAACACGAGAATCTGGTCGGCCAGGTGCAGCGCGTCGCCGTGACGGAAGTTGATTTCCATCTGCGCCGTGCCGTCTTCGTGAATCAACGTATCGAGATCGAGGTTTTGCAGTTCGCACCAGTCGTAGACGTCTTCGAACAGGGGATCGAATTCGTTCGCTGCCTCGATCGAGAAGGACTGACGGCCGGTTTCCGGGCGGCCCGAACGACCCACCGGCGGCTGCAACGGGTAATCGGGGTCGTCGCTGCGCTTGGTCAGGTAGAACTCCATTTCAGGCGCCACGATCGGCTGCCAGCCTTGATCGGCATACAGCTTGAGCACTTTTTTCAACACGTTGCGCGGCGACAGCTCAATGGGGTTGCCCTGCTTGTCGTAGGTGTCGTGAATCACCTGCGCGGTCGGCTCGATGGCCCATGGCACCAGAAACACCGCATTCTGGTCAGGACGGCAGAACATGTCGATGTCCGCAGCGTCCAGCAACTCGTAATAAATGTCGTCTTCGACATAGTCCCCGGTGACCGTTTGCAGCAGAACGCTCTCGGGCAAGCGCATGCCTTTCTCGGCAATGAACTTGTTGGTCGGAGAGATTTTGCCGCGGGTGATACCGGTGAGGTCGGAGATCATGCACTCGACTTCGGTAATCCTGTGTTCTTTCAACCAATCGGTGAGCTGGTCGAGGTTGGTACTCATAAATACCTCAGGGGTTGGATGTCCTGCGTCCAACGGTGGACTCAGGCGTTATCTGGACGCTTCGGCGTCACGTTGTATTGCGCGTTTTCGACAGGCCTCGCCAAAGGCCTGCAGGATTGAAAGATAGTCGGGGTTCTCCGTGACTTGCCACTCCGGGTGCCATTGAACGCCGAGGGCGAACACTTCGGGCGAAGCAAAAGGCACGCCCGATGGTACGGAGATCGCCTCGATCAGGCCATCCGGCGCAGTCGCTTCGACTCGCAAACCGGGTGCAAGGTGCTCGATGCCTTGGCCATGAATTGAATTGACACGAATTTCGTCCGGCAATCCCAGCCCGGCCAGGAGACCACCCGGCTCGATGTGCATGGAGTGGCTCGCAGCGTATTGAATTTCAACGGGTTCATTGTCGGGTTCACGGTGATCCATGTAGGTTCCCGTCTCATGAACCTGCTGATGCAGCGTGCCGCCGAACGCCACATTCATCTCCTGAAACCCCCGGCAAATCCCCAATACCGGCACGCCGGCAGCCACAGCGGCGCGAATAAGCGGTAAGGTGGTGCGGTCGCGCGCAGGATCATGGGCAGTGCCCGGCGCGCTGGCTGGCCCGCTATAGTGGTAGGGTTCGACGTTGGAAGGAGAACCGGTGAAGAGCAACCCGTCGACTGCCGCGAGGATATCGGCCGGGTCGATGAGCTCTGCCAGCGACGGCAGAATGAGCGGCAGGCCCCCGGCAGCGACAGCCACTGCACGGACGTATTTGTCGCCGCTGACGTGATAGGCATGCAAGCCGATTTGCTGAGTGCAGGCTGTGACGCCAATCAGCGGAAGGCGAGGCATATGACCCCCGGTGTTATTGCTGTTATGGGCTGCGACCGAGCTTAGCGTTGTTCATTTTTTTACACAACAACCCCGTAAAAAATAAAACACGCCCCGCTCAAGATCGCAGTTCCCGAGACTTACAAGGCTCCAAATGCGCCCTAAAACGCAGCAAAACTGGCGCCAAGGCGCCGTTTTAGGGCAAATAGGGGCTCTCTTGACTTCATCTGGGCTTTCGGATTGACTGAACCCCGTAATGCTCGATGATTGATATTTTCAACAACAAAGGTGTTGCATCATGTCGGTACCCCCGCGTGCCGTTCAGCTCAACGAAGCGAACGCGTTCCTTAAGGAACATCCTGAGGTTCTATACGTTGACCTTCTGATTGCAGATATGAATGGAGTGGTGCGCGGCAAGCGCATCGAACGCACCAGCCTTCATAAGGTTTACGAAAAAGGCATCAACCTCCCAGCCTCTCTATTCGCACTGGATATCAATGGCTCGACGGTGGAAAGCACCGGCCTGGGGCTGGACATCGGTGACGCAGACCGAATCTGTTATCCCATCCCCAATACCCTCAGCAACGAACCGTGGCAGAAGCGCCCGACCGCACAACTGCTGATGACCATGCACGAACTGGAAGGCGAGCCGTTTTTCGCAGACCCGCGCGAAGTGCTGCGCCAGGTCGTCACGAAGTTCGACGAGATGGGGCTGACCATCTGCGCAGCGTTCGAGCTGGAGTTCTACCTGATCGACCAGGAAAACGTGAATGGCCGCCCGCAGCCACCGCGCTCGCCTATCTCGGGCAAACGTCCGCACTCGACACAGGTGTACCTGATCGACGACCTCGACGAATACGTCGATTGCCTCCAGGACATTCTGGAAGGCGCCAAGGAACAGGGCATTCCCGCAGATGCCATCGTCAAGGAAAGTGCCCCGGCTCAATTCGAAGTCAACCTGCACCACACCGCTGACGCGCTGAAGGCCTGTGACTACGCCGTGCTGCTCAAGCGGCTGATCAAGAACATCGCCTACGACCATGAGATGGACTCCACCTTCATGGCCAAACCCTACCCCGGCCAGGCGGGTAACGGGCTGCACGTCCACATCTCGGTTCTGGACCGCGATGGCAAGAACATTTTCACCAGTGAGGATCCCGAGCAGAACGCCGCGCTACGTCACGCGATCGGCGGTGTGCTCGAGACCCTACCGGCGCAGATGGCGTTCCTTTGCCCGAACGTCAACTCCTATCGCCGGTTCGGTGCCCAGTTTTACGTGCCCAACTCACCCACCTGGGGGCTGGATAACCGGACCGTGGCGGTGCGGGTGCCCACCGGCAGCGCCGATGCCGTGCGCATCGAACACCGGGTCGCCGGTGCAGATGCCAACCCTTACCTGCTGATGGCTTCGGTGCTGGCCGGCATTCACCATGGCCTGACCAACAAGGTAGAGCCACCGCCGCCCGTGGAAGGCAACTCCTACGAGCAGCATGAGCAAAGCCTGCCGAACAATCTGCGCGACGCACTGCGCGAGCTCGATGACAGCGAGGTCATGGCCCGTTACATCGACCCGAAATACATCGACATCTTCGTCGCGTGCAAGGAAAGCGAACTGGAAGAGTTTGAACATTCCATTTCCGACCTTGAATACAATTGGTACCTGCACACCGTGTGATGCCGATGTGAGATAAAAAGAACGCCCTGGATCCATGTGGTTGAGGGCGTTTTTTATTTTAGACGGCGAAATTTCGGTAGGAGCGCGCTTGCCCGCGATTGCGGTGTGCCTGTGACGAATCGGGTGTCTGATTCACCGCAGTCGCGGGCAAGCGCGCTCCTACAACGGATATGGCCCGCCTCAGGACCTCGCGTACAATGCTCCCGGCCCCGATCAAGAGAACGCGCAATGACCCGCCCCGCCATGCCCCGCAAACCCCGTGCACGCAGCCAGGCCCGGATCGAGTCGATCCTCGACGCCGCGCGGACACTGCTGGCATCCGATGGGGTGGCAAGCCTTTCGATCTACAGCGTGGCTGAACGCGCGGGCATTCCCCCTTCCTCGGTGTATCACTTCTTTGCCAGCGTCCCGGCCTTGCTCGAAGCCCTGACCGCCGATGTGCACGCCGCCTTCCGCGAGAGCTTGCAGCAACCGATCGATCATACTCAGCTCAACACCTGGCACGACCTGTCGCGACTCGCCGAAACACGCATGCTCACGATTTACAACGATGACGCCGCAGCTCGCCAGTTGATCCTCGCTCAGCATGGTCTGACCGAAGTCACCCAGGCCGACCGTCAGCATGACATCGAGCTGGGCAACCTCATGCACGAGCTGTTCGCCAGACACTTCCAACTGCCCGCCCTGCCGGATGAGGTCGATGTCTTTGCGCTGGCACTGGAGCTGGCGGATCGCGTCTACGCCCGCTCCGTGCAACTGCACGACACCATCACCCCGCGCATGGCCGAAGAAGGCCGACGCGTGTTCGATGCGTATCTGGGGCTGTACCTGCCGCCGTTTTTGCCGAAGCATTCGCACGTAGCACCCTTGTAGGAACGCGCTTGCCCGCGATGACGGTGTGTCAGCCAACTTTCACACACCTGACACTCCGCCGTCGCGGGCAAGCGCGCTCCTACAGGTCCGTGTGTAATGCCCGCCCCCCCAAAGGGCTCGCACCCTTCAGGATTGGTCACCACACATCAATCACAACTTGGAGATCGATACTTCACGTGCGAACTGCCGCCTAGGGAGCCCGGATCAGGTGGTCTGGCGGTTTTCGCACGCCCGAGACTTGTTCGGCGCATCCAAAGAAGCACTGCACTTATAATCTCCTGATTTACCGTGGCATGCGTATACGAATCTGATTAAGTGAGTCAGTGCACTGACGAGCTGACGTATTTGGAATAAATTATCGAAAGACTACTTCCAATGATTCTAACTAATTAAAAGTCGAGCAACTATTCTGAATGAGCAGCTTGAAAATTTTCTAAGTTGAAAGAAAATTTGAGCGACATAACTATCAATGGAGAAATTGATCATGGATATTAAAGATTTGCCGAGCGAGCTTCAGGCAGGTAGTAAAGAAGCGCCAGCAGGTTCAAGCTTTAGCGGTCTGTTGAAGTGGGGCGATCTGGATCCTGTAAAGTTCTATGCTGACATCGTTACTCTGGATACTGAGGTGGGTTACCCCAGAGTTATGGGAATGTCAGTGAAGAATGTTCCGCCCCCCATAGGGGAACGCATTGTCATTAATGTTTATGCAAATAAAAGTGGGGATTATATCCTAGGGCCTGAGGGCTCTGAACACCAATCCGGTGTATATGTCGTTGGAATCTTAGCTCACGGCGACGACTATGGGTCTGTTCACGATCAGGACGGCAAGATCTCCGTAACGCTTAATCCGAATGGCAGTTTTTCAGCTAAATTTCAATTTACCTTCACCCTTAATGGTCAGAGGGGGGAATTTTTGAATGGAACTGTAAACATCCCAGCTTCTGAATAGTTGTAGGACGGTAACGTTTTAAAGTTGGCATTTTTTCGTACTCCTAGGGCTGTTCCGATCAACTTTCCTTCGTTAAGTGGCAGTTGATCGGAGTATCACTAAGCTCGCCTGCACACTCAATGAACACACCACTCCGGATAACCAGTGTTGGCTACTGTCAGAAATGACAGGGGGCACTTTGCCATGGTTTAAAAAAACCCCGAAGGGCTCGCACCCTCCGGGGTTGTTCACAACGCATCGATCACAACTTGGCGATCGACACCTCAGTGGACTTCACGAATGCGATGACTTCGCTGCCCACGGTCAGCTCCAGTTCTTTGACCGAGCGGGTGGTGATCACGGACGTGACGATGCCGGAAGCGGTCTGAACGTCGATTTCGGACAGCACGTCGCCGGTGACGATTTCCTTGATGGTGCCTTTGAACTGGTTGCGGACGTTGATGGCTTTGATAGTCATGGTATGGCTTCCTTTTTTGAGACCAGTGCCAGGCGCGACATTGCGCCCGGGTTAATTCGCCCAACGCAATTGCGTGGGCAGCGGTGAAGTGGGTTCGGGTTCGGGCGGGCTGCCAGGAATCGACAGCACGCGGTTGAGGACTTCGGTTTCCAGCGCCGCCAGCCGGTAAGAACCGCGTGCGCGAGGACGGGCAAGGTCGACCTGCAAGTCGAGGCCGATACGCCCCTCTTCGATCAGCAAGACGCGGTCGGCAATCGCCACGGCCTCGCTGACGTCGTGAGTGACCAGCAGCACCGTAAAACCGTGCTTTTGCCACAGGTCTTCGATCAACTGCTGCATCTCGATGCGGGTCAAGGCATCCAATGCGCCAAGAGGTTCGTCGAGCAGCAACAACCGGGGCTGGTGAATCAAGGCACGCGCCAGGGCCACGCGTTGCTTTTGGCCGCCGGACAGTGCGGCTGGCCATTCGTTGGCGCGCTCGGCCAGCCCGACGGCGGCCAGCGCTTCGAGTGCCTTGCCACGCCAGTCACCGGTGAGGCCCAGGCCGACATTGTCGATGATCCGTTTCCACGGCAGCAAACGCGCCTCTTGGAACATCAGGCGCGTGTCTTCCCGTGCGTCGGCCAGTGCTGCGCTGCCCGCCAGTAATTGACCGCTGGTAGGCTGATCCAGCCCCGCCAGCAAGCGCAGCAGTGTGCTTTTGCCACAACCGCTGCGACCCACCACGGCGACGAACTGCCCCGCTGGGATGTGCAAATCGATATCTTTCAGGACTTCCCGCGCGCCGAAGGTTTTCTTCAGTTTGCGCACTTGCAGCGGGATGCCGCGCAACAGGTTTGCCGGTTGTTGAAGAGTGCTCATCGCGCGCCACCTTTCGCTACTTGATACGCGGGGTGCCAACGCAGGCAGACCCGTTCCAGCCCTCGCGCCGCGAGGTCCGCCAGTTTGCCGAGTACGGCGTACAGAACGATCGCCAGCACCACCACATCGGTTTGCAGGAATTCACGGGCATTCATCGCCAGATAACCGATGCCTGAGCTGGCCGAGATGGTTTCGGCGACGATCAGCGTCAGCCACATGAACCCCAGAGCGAACCGCACGCCGACCAGAATCGAAGGCATCGCACCCGGGAGGATCACATGACGGAACAAGGCGAAGCCCGACAACCCGTAGCTGCGCGACATCTCCACCAGCGCCGGGTCGATGTTACGAATACCGTGGTAGGTATTCAGGTAGATGGGGAACAGCGTGCCCAGCGCCACCAGGAAAATCTTGGCACTCTCATCGATGCCGAACCACAGGATAACCAGCGGAATCAGCGCCAGGTGCGGCACGTTACGGATCATTTGCACAGAGCTGTCGAGCAAACGCTCGCCCCATCTGGACAAGCCTGTGATGAAGCCCAGCGTCAGGCCGATACCGCCACCAATCGCAAAACCGATCGCTGCGCGCCAGCCGCTGATGGCCAGGTGCGTCCAGATCTCCCCGCTGCGCACCAGCGCCACGCCCGCTTCGATGACCGCGCTGGGCGCTGGCAAGATCCGAGTGGACAGCCAACCGGCGCTGACCGCCAGTTGCCAGATGGCCAGCAACAAGACCGGTAGCAGCCAGGGCGCCAGTCTTTGAGTGATTCTTTCAACGCTCATGGAGTTGTCTCCTCTTAATGCCAAGGGCTCACTGCGCTTTCGCGACAGCAGCGGGTGGCGTCCAGATCACGTCGGCGATGCTGAGCGGTTTGGGGATCAACTTGAGTTGATAGAAGGTGTCGGCGATTTTCTGCTGGGCGGCGACCGTTTCAGGCGAGATGAACGATGCGCCATAGCCCTGACGCTTGACGGAAACGCGGGCGATGTCTTCGGGCAGGCCCAGCAGCGGGGCAACCTGTTGGGTGACTTCGTCCGGGTTGGCTTTGGACCACTCACCCACGGCACGCACTTGTTCGACCAGCGCCTGAATCACTTCAGGATGCTGCTGCGCGTAAGGCCGGGTCGCGAGGTAGAACTGGTTGTTGTCGACGATGCCTTTGCCATCACGCAGGGTTCGCGCCTGAAGCTGTTGCTCGGCCGCGGCCTGGTAGGGGTCCCAGATGACCCACGCATCGACGGCGCCACGCTCGAACGCGGCCCGCGCGTCAGCCGGTGGCAGGTAGACCGTCTGAATGTCGCTGTACTTCAACCCCGCTTCTTCAAGAGCGCGGACCAGCAAATAGTGAACGTTGGAGCCTTTGTTCAGCACCACCTTCTTGCCTTTGAGCGCCTCGACGGATGTGATCGGGGAATCTTTGGGCACCAGAATCGCCTCACTGGTCGGCGCAGGTGGTTCCGAAGCGACATAAAGCAGGTCCGCGCCTGCCGCCTGGGCGAAAACCGGCGGCGTCTCGCCGGTTACGCCGAAGTCGATCGAGCCAACGTTGAGCCCTTCCAATAGCTGCGGGCCGCCTGGAAATTCCGTCCACTGCACCTGCACACCCTGCTCGGCCAGCTTCTTCTCCAGCGAACCCTTGGCTTTGAGCAGAACCAGCGTGCCGTACTTTTGATAGCCGATACGCAGGGTGTCGGCTCGAGCTTGGGTGAGGACGCCGAAGGACACCGCCGCAGCAAACAGAGCGACCAGGCCTCGACGCAAAATGACAGTGCGCATGGCACGCTCCTTTGCAAAATAGCTTTCAGGTGGCACCTGCTCGTCCGATGGCGGGCAAGTAAGGTGGATGGGATTCATGACCGACGACTGCATCAGTGCAACGACATTAGCAGCCGGCTTATATTCTTTAAAATCATATTTATTCATTTGGTTAGCACCAAAATGAATATGTTGCATTTTCATGGACCCGCCGTTTCGGGAGGCGTCAGACGGGCCCGTCATGTCCCAATCGGAAGCTTGAAGGCGGGCCGGCCAGCGGCCAAAAAAAAGGGCCGAATAGTCGGCCCGAATGTCGTGGTTGAAATCGGCGTGTCAGCGATTGGGCTGGGGCGTCAGACGCAGGTAAGGCGTGACGGCCTTGTAGCCTTTGGGGAAGCGTTGCTTGATCTCTTCTTCATCTTTGATGGAGGGCACGATCACCACATCCTCGCCATCCTGCCAGTTCGCCGGGGTCGCCACCTTGTGGCTGTCAGTCAACTGCAGCGAATCGATGACGCGCAGGATCTCGTGGAAATTTCGCCCCGTACTGGCTGGGTAAGTAATGGTTAGGCGTATCTTCTTGTTCGGATCGATCACGAACAGCGAGCGGACGGTCAGGGTTTCGCTGGCATTGGGGTGGATCAGGTCATAAAGCTCAGATACTTTGCGATCGGCGTCAGCCAGAATTGGAAAGTTGACCGTGGTGTTCTGGGTAGCATTAATGTCGTCGATCCACTTGATGTGGGAATCGACCGGGTCTACGGAAATAGCGATGGCTTTCACATTGCGCTTGTCGAACTCGTCCTTGAGCTTAGCTGTGAAACCCAGCTCCGTGGTGCAGACAGGGGTGAAGTCGGCCGGGTGGGAAAACAACACACCCCACTGATTGCCCAGCCATTCGTGAAACTTGATACAGCCTAGGCTGGAGTCCTGTTCGAAATCGGGGGCGATGTCGCCAAGTTTGAGGCTCATGCAGTCAGCTCCTTTAATAAGTGTTATGTGGACACTGTGCCTGCAAACCTCAAAAAATTGAAAGACCGAATGGCAATGGCGAATGCTCGTTTCGCTATAAAAACCGAACACCGCTTTTATTTTCAGCTATAAAAAAGCCCCGCCGAAGCGGGGCTCTTTTCAACACATCGACGCTTATTTGAAGGCTTCTACTCACCTGAGAGCCCGTCGAAAGGATTAATTACCAGTATATTCAGCAAGATGAGCTGACTATACACAAATTTGTAAATAATTTCGTAAAATTTTAGGCCCCAACCGTCATCTAGGCTACCGAGGTGTAAAGAACGCGCGCAGCGCTCAGCGAGCAGGAAGCTACAGCCTCTCAGCCACCCACGCTGTCTCTATGGAAGGCTTAGGATACGCATCTACTCTATATATAGAGACGCGAGACTAGTCTACTGGTGATCAAATCGACGCAGCTCAGCTGCTGACACCCATCGACACAGGGCGTTCCGAGATCACGCCCTAGCTTGCGCCATCTCGAATACGCTAATCTCGGTATCGCTGGAGATTCAAGTCAATCTCATATTTGCTAAGGTTCCGATGAAGAATGATAAACGTGTAACTCCTGAACGATATCAGGAGCTTCGTAACAAACTGCTGAGTGGAGAAATTACTGCTCTCACTTTCGACACACAAGTGTTTGACCGAAATGGACGAACTTTTAAGGGAGGGCTGCTCGGTGAGCTTGACCAGCTAAAACAGTCCAATATTCAGATTTTATTCACCGAAGTGGTTCGTGATGAAGTGGAGAACCATATTCTCGAAAGGCATCGTGCCAAGGCATTACGGGCGGAAGAGGCGCTTTCCAAGCTATCAGGCAGTCTTTCGGCTAGCTTAGCTAAAAAAGTGAGCCGTGAACTAGACTCTGTTGCAACCCCAGAGACGATGACCTTTATAGAGCTCAATGATTTTTTTCTGAAAACTGGGGCAGAAATGATATCCTACGAAGAAGTGCCTGCTAGAGCGCTGTTTGAGCACTACTTTGCAAATCGTGCGCCTTTTCATAAAACAAACAATAAGAAATCAGAATTTCCAGACGCTATGGCGTTACTCTGTCTAGAGGAGCACTCCAAGACCCAAGGGATTCTGGTAATTTCTGAGGACGAGGACTGGGTGTCATTTTGTAAAGAATCTAAAACACAAAAATTACATCACCTACCCGACTTAATTTCTGCTTTTGATTTGATAAATTCTGCAAAAGACGAAATCAAATCGGTCGCAGATTCAAAATTTAGACGCTTTGTAGAATTCGAGCAAAGCGGCGAACTGCTCGCCATTATAGAAAAAAATGTAGTTGATCAACTTCATCAAGGTATTGAATTTTCTGGCAAGTCAGACCTTGACTTTACTGCCTCCTGTCTGAGCATCAGCATTCTGAACATAGAACATGAAGAAGAGCATACCTTTGGCACCATTAGGCATGACGCAAGTGTAACCGTCTGGGCGCTTGAGAAAAATTTAAAAGTTCAGATTAGGGCCGAGGTTGAATTCACCTCTATGAACGACACCTACATGGGCACTAGCATTTATAGCCAGCTCATATCAATACCAGCAACCTCCATTATTAGAATGACGAATGACACCACCACCGTCAACACTATGTTTAAAACAGGCATTGTACTAAATCTGGGAAAAATAAGGCCTGGTGAGAATCTTTAAACAACCTGCTATCTAAAAACCTTGAGGCAAACTTTCAAAAACTAGCAAGAGTGTGCCCCCCTCAGAGTGCCACCTTAGATTTTGGAATTTCAGCGTGAGGTGCGTTCAGGCCACTCTTAAAAAACATAACCTCGTCACCGACATATCGAGCTTGCGCAGTGTAATGAAGCCCATACTTTAATGCCTCGCTGCAATTATACATGGCGCAGATCTCAGGCGTGCAATCGTATGAAACTATCCATTGGCGATTGAACGTTGAGGATTGTAGCAAGCTTGCTATTTCCAAATGATCATCATGCTTATAAAAGTTTCTATATAAGTCGCGACCCTTAACGTAATAGGGCGGATCAAGATAAATCAAAGCACTCTCGGGCAAAATATCGGATGCGCGGCTTAGCAAGCTAAACGCGTCTTCATTATAGACCGTAATGTGATCTGCATGGATTGCAATTTTTTCGAGGCGCGCGGCGATCATTGATTTGTTGAACCGTGCGTCAAGTTTATACGCGCCTGCTTGCGATTTTCCACCGATTACCCCACCTTTGAGTATTCCGGACCTATTCGTTCTATTAACGAATAGCGTCGCAAACCCGCGCGCAGCCTGTGAGACAGTTGGATCCTGAGTCAGCATTACCTGCCTCCAGCGATACCACTCGTCCATCGATATCGGTGTGTCATGCAGAAGCTTCAGAAGCTCCTCAGGTGTGGCAGTCACCGCAGACCAAAAAGCATAGACCGCTGGATCCAGATCGTTGATATGGATGTGGCTGGCATGCTTGTCAAATAAGAGCTCCAGCGCAACGCCCGCCCCACCCGCAAATGGTTCCAGATAGTGGCCACCGCCTAGCCCATTCTCGTGCATTACTGCGGCCACAAACGGAGCGAACCTTGCTTTCCCACCTGGGTATCGTAGCGGGCTGTAAAGCTTATTGGAGTACATTCGATGGATCCTTGATGGCGGGCAAGCCACAGCTTAGCGGTGGGCAGTATACTTGGCCAGCTTTCAAGCGGTAAGCTTTGCGGTCGCTTGCGCCGCTTGTGTGAGGGCTTGTTCAAAGGCTTCAACCTTCTGCGGATTTTCCCGCAGCCAATGGCCGATAAGGTCCCAGTTTCCAATGACCGTTAGATTTTTGTTCATCCATTTCTTCGCAGATTCACGGTTTTTTATATTTGTATCACCTGCTAACAGGTGCGTGCGCAGCTGATCTCTTGTAACGTTGATTTTCGCTAGCGCCTCGCGTGTGTCAGGGTAGTCGTCATTATCTTTCATCAGCTCAGTTATGAATTCGTAGATGGTCCGCTCTGGTGAGAATCCATTTCCTGCCAAATCTGCTCCACCAGGGAGCTTCACGACATTTTTCAGACCCTTAGTCACGGAAGAGTCAGCATCTACTACGATCAGAACTGTCTTGAAATGTTTGTCAAATTTTTGAAGACCTTGCAGATTTTGACACCCTACACTAATCGGTATAGCTTTTAAGGCCCGCCCAGTTAGGCTGTTAATTCTGCGCTTCAGCTTCAGCGTAAGCAAATGCTTAAGAAAATAGTCTGCCTCAGCATCTTCCAAATAAATCTTAAGGGTATTGTCAATTTTTTTAGGCTTAGCAGGCGCAGATGGCGCTATTAACGTCATGTCACCTTTGATTTCTTCACACGACAAGCTTTGCGAAACTCGCGGCGCTATTGAATCCATTATGTAGATAACCGAGTCCATTCGGACACCATGGCCGTTAATCGGATTATTATCCGGATGTATTGCCTCAATCATGCATAACGAATGCGTTGTAGCCACTACTTGTATGCGGAGCTTCTTAGCTGCAGTCTTCATCGCAGTAATTAATGTTTGTTGAGCATGGGGATGAAACCCCGCATCAAGTTCGTCAATTACCAAGAGTCCACCAGGATAACCTGGCCACTCTCGCTCGAGCTTACGGAATGAAGCAAATGCCGTCGCGATCGAACTCAGACTGTCTTGGCCTAAAGATATGCTCTTGGGACTGTAGCTGTAGCTTGGGTGCTTGGCAGCTTTACTCGTTCCTTTGATCCCTTGCGACACGATTGATGAGCTATCTTGGCCCTCTGAAAGCGAGGAATTAATAACACTATCTATAAAAGCTTTAATGAACTCGGCGTCAGTTTTGTCTATCGAGTGATCAATTGTGCTTTCCACAAGCTCTGGATCGCTTTCACCTATAGGGATCATCCTAGTCATCCCAAGATATATAGTCGGGATAGGAACTTTAGATGCCTTTCCGATCACAACACCGCTTTCGGCATCTTCATGATCGGAATCTACAGCGTTGCGTGGTACTACACGGACCTCCTCCCTCACAGAACCATCTTTGTTCTTCACAGCTCTCTTTGTGAAGCCACAGCGCTTTGTGAACTCGGACTTGTTAATTGAGTAATCTAGATATGGACTTGAAAGCGTCTTGTTTCGCTGATTCGCCAAAAATTCTGTTTGATAATCTATATGGATGATTTCGTTGAGCAGGCCTGTAAAAGGCTTACCGGTATAGGTCACGAAATCGGAGTCGGTCAGGCCGGAACCATTTGCCACTAGGGCGAGTATCGTAGATTTGCCAATACCATTATGGCCAGCTATGAGAGTGATTCGCGGTGCGAAATCAATAGATATGTCCTTGAGTTTTCGAAATGGTGGCTTCGCAATCCTCAGTCGGACGAGTGAGAATTCATTATGATTTTCTTGTTTGCTCGGCGATTGCGCTGATTTTCTGGTGCGACGTTGCACTGCCATTTCGTTCCCTGCTGGAGCTGGCTTGTTAACATTCCAGTTGATGAGTAGTTAAAGCAGACCTGTACAGCTTCAGCCGTAGTCTCCCAATCACCTCAACCGACCACAAATTCACCTCGGCCGTTGATCCACTCATACAGATGAGTCAATCGCCGGAATTAATTGCTTGGGCTTGCTTCGCTCACGAAGCAACGCCAATGCGCATAATGATATCAATTAGATATTAATATCAAGCCGTATCGTGCTCCAGCTACATCATTCCAGGGAGGCGGCGCATGCCGCAGCAACGCCCGCATAGTTGCGTTCTTCCGGATGCCCACCAGTTTTTACCGACCGAGCGCGTCCTTCTAGGCCCCACTGGTACCGGCGTGATCAAGCTGTGAGTGCAACCCGAATAAAGCTAATCGATGAAGCCGCTTGAGGCGGAAAGCTGAGCAAGTAGCGAAAAGCACTATGAGCCGCTAGCTCTGGTTTCAGGTGAGGCGTTAGCTCCGGAGCCGCCAGCGTCACCCTCATGGAACGTGGTCAATCAGCCGCGGTCTCGTCCGAAACACCGCCATGAACTACGACCTGTTTAATGCCCCCCTCCTCGAAAAAAGTGACCATGGCGGTCACGGTGCCTTGTCGGACAGCGGTCAGACCCCAGTACTTCACCGAGACGTCACGGGACCAAGTTCAATGCTTCAGCGCGCATCTTGATCCGGGCTTGGCGAGCGGATCGATGTGTACATCGAGATGCACAGTTGTGGCGCGCTTTCAGACGACAATGGCCGGATTGCAAGCTGGATGTCCGCCCAAGATGATGCGGCTGAGCAGGCTGCGTACGCATCAACAACAGTTGCAAATTGCGACACAACGTGTACATTGTTCGCCAAGACGAACAATGTACACATGCAAATCATTTGATTTGCCCACCCTAAAGGAAGCCATGATGACGCCATCTAATGCTGATGTCCTAAGATCAATCCGATTAAGCCACAGGTTAACGACCACTGAAGCAGGACGACTGGTCGGAGTTACCAAGCGAGCTTGGGAGCACTGGGAGAGTGGAGCTCGTCAGGTCCCCCAATCATCCTACGAGCTTTTTATGGCGAAGTGCCGAGGAGTAATTCCTCCAGAAATGACCCCAGACTCCGATCGTGGGCTGTACGTTGTTACAGACTCTCAGGGCCAAGCGGTTATCGTGTTGGGACGGGGAAGCTGGATCGATGTGCACCCCGCTAAGATGACTAATAAGGTTGTCGTCAGCTCGTTTGTCGTGGATTTTGCAGCCGGGCGACGGGAGAAGGTGGAGACTCTTGTGGACCTAGATTTCAACCCCACCCTGTTAGAAACACTGCGCCGCTGGAAGTCGCTAGACAAAGACCTGGAAGACCAATTCTGAACAGAGAGCGGCTTCTCTCAATGGCGCATGGTTCGATAAAAATCGCAGCCAGATGACGCGCCTGACCCGCAGCTTCGGAGGCGTTATCGCCAGAGCTGGATCGATCCAGTTACCGAAACTTCACTGACCCAGGCTTCCCGTTTGAAAAGCACCACCAGTGCTGGATTCTTGCCGTAGGCGTCATGTCAGTGTGTCGGCTAGGGTCAAGCTCTAGTTCACCCATCAATGCAGAGCCGATACGACACGCACCCATCCACGATGTGGGTGGCCGTGCCGGTCGATCATTGATGAGTGACCTGGAGGCTATCCTCAAAAAACATCTGAAGCGCTACCGAAAGTAACCTAAGAAATCTTGCACATCTGCAATAGATCGTCGGACATCACCAAATAGCTCGTGCAAAATTGCGTCGTTTCCTTCGTACTCCCATAGCAAACGCCCATCATTATCTAACAGCCCGATCACTAAATACTCATGCCAATAA
Organism: Pseudomonas sp. RIT409; assembly: GCF_003052515.2. GTDB lineage: Bacteria > Pseudomonadota > Gammaproteobacteria > Pseudomonadales > Pseudomonadaceae > Aquipseudomonas. The sequence continues at coordinate 246,007 of NZ_QARE02000006.1, forward strand.
GCTTGGTCCTCAATATAATCCTTAGCCCGCACCTCATAAATGCACATCGTCCTTCCTCTGTACTCAACCTGAAAATAGAGAGGAAAAAAATTGTCATTACCTTTTGTAATTGTATAAGGAGCATCGGCTATCGACCATTTTATTTGGCCAGTAGCTGTATCTTCCATAAGCCTAGCGATCATTTTCTTCGTTGTGGAGTCCATCAGATCCTCGCAGCTTCATTATCTTTATCCAAGCCACTCAGCATGACCTCGAATTGAACCATATGTCTCGAAATACGCCAGCCTTCCTTGAGCGTGGGCTCACGAGGCCGTGAAAAAAAACCGTTATCGAAGTTCATCAACTCGATTAGTTTATCCGCAAGGGGACGCTCTTTAACGCCAAGGCTTGGCCTAATATTCTCAATGTGACCCTTAATTTCATACAGCTTATGAATAACATCTTCTTTGGAGTTATCCCAATCACGAAGACCCTCTCTAAATTCGGGAAGCAACTTCGCCAAATCTATAGATACTGCCGGAATTCGACTCTTGGAAATCAGCAAGCCCCTTACTTTTTTCACATATAAAAAAGTAATGCATGTTAGGACCGTGCCAAGTATCGTGCATATCACGCCAAACTGGTTAAGCCAATCCCATAATTCTTTACTACCCCACATGACAGCTCCCCGAGCCGAAAAACAATCCATTCTCAGCGTAAAATGCTGACCCGTTATATTAGCCAATGGCATCGATCTCGCGAGTGTTTTTTTCGCGTCTTTGTGCGCTCACATCAACCTCTTCCCAACGGTTTGAGTGAGTAGACTGAGAGGCGCTCAACGATTCCGATAGACGCTGACTGACTGACGATGTGCTTTGCTCGACCGAAATTCCAGTTAGACATGCACCGCCCCCGTAGCGGTATTGGCATTGGAGCCTAGGTAATCGAAATCATAACTGATGTAAAACGTGCCCCCGTTAGCTTGGCTACCACCTCGAGCTCTCGTTCACTGTCGTGGCTTCTTTGAAGCCACGATGCTCCGTGGCGAGCCGTGTCCGAGTAACGAGCAGAGCTATGGTTTGAAGCGCTCACCTAGACGGAGTGGCGCTGGCTGGATAGATGGCTTATACAGCACCCCGGGTTGCTGGTGAGGCCCTTCTGTTGCGGCTATTCGTGAGGTACGCGTAGCAAAAGATAAGGCCGACTAGCGAAAAACGCTATGAATGCCTATCTTTTGCTACCTGCGGCCAAAGCCTATTAGAAATTGGCAAAAACATTCACCTTTAGCTCCCAGGTTTGTGAGCGTCCGCCCAATCCGGTGGACTGGAGCGCTCTTGTTTCCAGAATCAATTCGCCGCAAATGCTGTGGCTCCGACAGTCGCAGCCCTTGCAACAAAGCAGATTGAGGAAGCGATGGACTCAGTCGCTCTGGTCCTCAAGGAAGCCAGAGCATGCGCGGAGCAATCCTCGAACAGCGCAATCACTGTCCGTACATGATGACCAAGCGATCAGGCTCAGAGCAGCCTTGAGGTACGTGCTCGAAGCATCAAATGCTGCTCGCAGCCAATGCAGTCATCGCGATGGCCCGCACTATCAAAGGAAGGAACAGACTGAGGGCTGGAAAACCATACCTATCGGGCGACGAAGGCCTAGCACCAAACTGTGAGTGAAGCGCCGGTACTACCTGCCCAGGTCTTGGAGCTCTTGCCTGATTCGAGCGAGCAGCGCTTCAACCGAATACCCATCTCGCACGCTTACATAGGCCAGAAGTGTTACTGGGTGAACGCCAAGAAGCTCAGCGATCTGCTCGAACTTTTCCAAAGTAGGATTTCGGATGCCCCTTTCGACGGCGCTGATGAATGATTGGCTTGGACCCAGCGACTCCTGAGGCAGTTGCTTCAATAACCTAACCTCCCTAAGCGCCGCTCCAAAGTCGCTCTTGCTCGTCATACTCACTGCTCGCAAAAGGTACGATAAGGCCCTTTTGCGGTCGAAAGTGCTATGCTGCATACAGCATACGCCTTTGCTTTCCGCGATTTTTCCATCCATCGAACAGCTAGGCAGAGAAACGCACGCTTGCGGCACGCCAGCTTCTGCAGACGCCAGGAGCATTCCGGAGGAGCTATGTCCACGACAGATCAAGCCGACGAGGTTCAAGGAGGTAGCGTTGCAAGCACCCAAGGCGCGATAAAATCGTGGAGGCGGTTTGATACTGCAGAAGTTTTTTTTCAGTTGATAGAAAAGCAGCTTGTCGGTGGCGACGTAGATGAGTCGATAGTATTCATTTCAGACCCTTACGAACTACGACGTACTATACAAATCTCCAGAGCGATAAACTTCCCTGGAATACAGCAAGTTAAGGTCTGCACGCCGGGCCGAATAAACGGAACCAACAGCTGGTCCCAAGATACGCTTCATGCCTTATATCTAGGAACTCACAAATTCAAAAGAACCGTGAAGATCATTTACATTACAAGCGGCGGAACTTTCGGACTAGAGACCAACGAAAACTTAAAAATGTTCGAAAAGAAAATAATCTACCAGGCACTAGACCATCCAATAGATCTATTTGATGATTTCATCCCGTTGCACTGACCAAAACATAGCCTCGGGCGATTCTGAGACAGCTTTATACGGCATTAAGTTTTAGAACGAATGACCTTGTGCACGACTCCAGGTGTTACCGTGCGTGGTTTCGCTACCGATCCAATCACCCGCTCAACGCCTATGCTAGAGACCAAGACAATATCTGCGCCCCTCACCACACAAACATCTCGGCCAGAATTTACGGCCCTGAGGTATGCTTCAGATGTCCCAGCGATACACAATCTTGAGATCTCTGCTTCCAGGAGGTCCAGATCTTCAATCGAGAGGTGAGAGTCTGTACGTGTCTTCACTTCTGAACCTTCCAGTCAGTTAGGCGGCGCAGGCTTACGACAAGATGATGCGAGCCTATTGTCAGGCTATCCTAACTCAGCCATGCAAATTGAAGCTAAGCTGGACTTAGATTGCTGCGTTGAAATGACGGACGGTTGACCCTTCCAAGCGATGTCAATCTCAACCTACCACTCAGATTAGGTAATGCCAGTGGACAAATCGACTCCGCAACTCAACGCTTCAAGCTACCTTGATGGGAAGGAAGATACTGGCCTGTCGGACGAAGAAATTGAGGTCCGCCTCGCCATCGCTGACTACGTGATTCGGCGCGTTGCCGCCACGCCGAACGGTCAACAGATTTTCGAGGCGCTTCTACCTCGCTTCGAGAATAAATACCCGCACCACAAACTGCTCTCGCTTTACCTCACATCCCCCGGTCATATCGACCCCAACTCGTCCGCCCGCTAGCGACGCACCGACGTGACCCCAGCAAAACGCTGATGGGCTTCTTATGCCTGGCAAGGCTCATCCAATCATTGATCAATGCGGGTAACGCGAGTAGACAGACACGTGGCAGAGATCTGAAATTCACTGCTAGGTATCGATGAGACGAGCACGACAATAGAAAAGCATAAATAGGGGGGATAAACATGCTGCTGGACGTAAGGATGCCGGGCCAGGTTCTTCCCCATCACAATACCGGACGGCAGGTACATTGAACGCTGCTCAAATCGAATCTGCCGAACGGCTGCAACCCTGCCGCAGACGCGAAGTTATCGTCGCGCCCCCCCCCCCCGCCTGCCGAGCTCTGAAACCGCTGCGCTCGCGTAATACAACAGCTGCAGGCAGGGGACGAGGCTGGTTACTAAAGGGCATGGTGAAGCCAGTCCCGTCTGCCGCAGGCAAACGAAGGAGCGGGCCGACTCAACAATTCACCGATCCACCGACAAACGCCTTTCATCTGGAAAAGTGATGAACAAAGCCCGAAGATCCGACGAACGGCCTTGACTTTTTTGAAACGAACAAAAATACCACTTGACAAATGCCTAGGCATCATGTCATAATGGTATCAATGTGTGTGGAAAAGGGATCTTCCCCTTCTCACGGTATCGCGTCTTGGTAAACCGATACTATGGGTTGGCGGCATGGATGTCAACACAGTTGTCATTCTCAACGAGACAACTGGGGGGACGGAGACTCCTTTTCAGGCGCAGAGGTCCCGAGCTGATACAGGCGGGTTCATCAACCTGGCTAGGAGAATATCACCCATGCTAGTGATCGAAACAGCGGTTCTGATCAAAATCCTGTACGTGGCGAAAATCGCGTTCGTGATGGTGCAGACCTATAAGGCAGCGATTAAGTAATGCTCAAGGCCGGCACACCGCAGGGTGGTGCCGGCCTTGTTGTATCTGTTGACGCAAGCCAAGCCATACCGCGGCTGCATTCCACCCAGACCCTGACACTCGGCATTGCTCGCCTAAATCTCGTCATCGCGCAAGGCCAGACGAAGGATCAGAGGCGCTCTCTGACTCCTGACATCGCCTAGCGCACGCCCTTATCAGTTCGTTCACGGTCGATGATTGGAAGTGGCTTGAGGATTTCCGCTTCTTTCATGCCCATGGCATAGGCATTGTATTGCATAGTCAGAAACCGCTCGTTATAGAGGCTGATGATCTGCTTCAACTCGGCCACCTCCGCTTCCAGACGTGTAATTCGCTGCCCAGCGATCTGGAGGCTTGCAGGTTTGCGCAGCGAGATTTCCGGGATACGATCCCTTCCTTTGGCTGAACGGTATGCGGCGACGATTGCAGGGTGCTTGCAAATCGACTGGCGGGTCGGACGCTTCCCGACAAGAGAGGCTGCTTTATCGCATATGACTTCCCAAGTTAAATATTGGGGTTCGAGGCCCTGGATACACTTCACGATCGCGTTGATATCCGACGTTGACAAATGCTTGGCCACTATTTACCTCCCCCCGACCCGTCGATTTAAATTTGAAGCTATCGCTCTGTGAATATGGCTGTAGTTCCCCCCCGTCAACCGCACCAAAGAACCGTCAGGAAGGTCGGGATCGGACAGAATTGAGATCAACTGCTTAAGACGCTCAATCGATTTCTGATGAGTTGATACCCACTCGTCTGCTCCGATCACGATGTCCGAATTCGTTTCCAACGCGAGTGCAAGAACAGCCTCCTGCCGAGCGAGGCGCTGCCTGATTCGTTCCAACTTCACGTCATCGCCCTTGACGCATACCTGCTCCTCACAATCATCACAGTTTGCAAATCTCAGGCAGGGGCTGATGATGAAGTTGTGTTCGCAAAAGCCGCTTTCAGTCACATGTGTCGCGGGCTTAAGGTTGGTATAAAAATCTTCGACCGATACGACTTTTACTTCTGAATTAATTCTTACACTGATCGTTGAGGGCGGCGGAGCAGCTAACAGCGCATCACGAACCTTGATCAGACGTTCCTCATCCGAACGGTGATCATAGGTACGATTCTGCCGCACGTTTGCACGGCCCGACCATTTGGCAATGTATTCCTCTGACAGCCCGGCTCGCTGGGCAATGGTATTGAGCAGATGACGAGGTTGATGGGTGGTGAGTTTTAGGGGCTCACCATCAGCGTCCACATAACCATGACGCTTGAACAAATTCGTATGCCCCTCCTGAGTTGCACACGGCCCGAGGTCACGGATAAAAGAGTGATACGTCAGCACCTGTAACTTCACAGCAAGCACAGGACGTGAGGCGTGGATCTGATTGCGATGCATGCAAAAAAGGGCATTGCTGAATTTTATCTTCTTTTCCTTATCCAACCACGGAAACCCTTGAGGTAACCGAGAGAGCACGTAGGGCCAGAGCATCCGGAGGGTATGAGAGCCATGTCTAACCTTAAGGCCCTTGTAATGAAACAGGGAGCGAGCTGCTTCGACGCTTAAAAAACCATGTCCTAATGCCGCAGCGACTTGTTCAATGGTTAAAGGATCATCTTCGTCTACATCGGGACATTCTGAATGCCGGTAGAACTTATCAGGATGATCTTCCACCCATTTTGCAAATCGCCTCGCTGGTTCAGTCAGTGTCCTGATGCGATCAAATGCCTTTTTGCCGACTGATGAAATGGTGGAAGGGATCCACTTGATATCGCCTTCATACCCCTTGCCCGAGAAAAATCTCCACCCATACTGATCAGCGCCTTCGTGATCCACCTCACTTACTTCAGCATTGACGGGCAAAGCTAAAATTTCAGAAGCACGCTGCGGCGCGCACATGGACATCGCAAGAAATGATGTAGTGAAGATGTCTCTAGGCAAATCAGGGTCCCGGGAAAAAATTTCCGCCACGGCATCCAGCGCTTCATCACTCGGTAGTTTCGAGTTCCGGTCACGATGCGCGTGACCTCCCAAACCCGATGACATCCTGCGTGGCCGTTGAATAGAGCACTTCCAATCCTCGACAATGTTATCCACCAAGCGATGAGCAACCAGAAACTTGGCGATGTCAGTCAATTTTGCGGATACGGTATAGCCCGAGTTTTCGGCATACACATCCCGAATAATGCTCACCGCCTGATCAAGCACCACGATGTCAACCTTCCAGGCATCTGAACACTGGTAGACGTCGGATAATGCTTTTTCTAGAACACGAAATGCCATGTATAGGTGAGTTTTACTCAACGCTGGGCGATGAGAGGTCATGTACCAAATGCAGGCTTTTGAAAACTCCCGATATTCATCAGAAAACCGGTGATGGTCCTCCACCTCCCCGCGAGCGTTCTTAGGTGCTGTCAGCTTGGTAAACTTGATGGCATCCCACTTTAAATCTTCCCAAACGCCATCCCCCAGAACGTATGAGGACTTACAACCATCAATGAATTCGTACAGCCTAGCTTTGAGCTGCAAACCTGGATTCGGCACATAGCTGAACAAACTGGTCATGGCGTCAACGATCCTCGCTCAGTGATGCCTTTCGGGCCTGACAAACGCTGACGACCTCAGATACCGCGAGTATTGTCCGATCCAATGCTCCAGCCACTGACGCATCTTTCGTTACGTCCAACAAACGCGCACGTTCATTTACAAGGGACTTATAAAGCTCTTCATGCGGACCGTCCAACCAAGCCTGGAAGTGGATGCAGGTGTAGCACGGAATAGGGATGCCAGCACCGCACGTACCATCTTTGCCGCAGGCGCCAGTGCTCTTGCCACTGAGGTCCCGGATATCGCCCTGTATCGCAGAACCCCTTTTGGCCTTTGTCCGGTCTGTGACGATGATGCCCGCGAAGGCATTGGCGATTGGTATCAGGTGCTGCCCCACCACACTCTCAATATGAGCAGCGTGCTCCGGGACCGTTGCCGTATACACGTCAACATTTTGGATATCACTTTGGTCCAGAAGCTCCGCAATTACGTAAGCCCCACAACCTTCCCTTGCCGCTCGATATGCCAGAGTATATCTGAAGCGACGAGGAGTTACTTTAAGCACATCCTGCGTACGCTCCGAGATGACATCTGAAACCTCAACAGCCTTAATAACTATCTCACGAATTTTCTTTCTAGGCATGTGCAAATAATCACCTGCACAAACTTTAGCAAGCTCACCATATGTAAACAATTCGGACAGCCGCCCCAAATCTATGAACAGTGGCAACTCCTCCAAAAGAGGATCATCTGAATCAATAAAAAACCTAGAACAAACAACATCTACAACATAGTTACACTGAGACTGCAATGTGTCCCAGTACTCTTTAATCAGCTCGATCTTTCTGAAAGACTTCCTAAACCCTCCCGAGCGCTGTTTAGCCCTAGGTATGTCGACAAAATACCGCGAAACGCCATTCTCCAGCACTATCGTTTTAACATCCTTTAACTTAATGCAAGCTAACTGGTAGGTCCGCCGACCTGATGCTTGGGACAGCAACAGAAGAGACAGCTCCGTCACCGTTAGCCAGTTAGCCTCAAACGCTTGAGCTGCCCTCTCAAGTAACGACTGTAGCTCTAATGAAGAGAGCGGCCCGACATTTGGATCCATACGCTTTACTGCATCCCCCCTAATCGGAGGTTTTAACCTCCAGGAGTTCAGCACTGAAAGCACTGACCTATCAACCCCATAATAACCAAGATTCGCCCACGCTCTAAACAATGTTCTGATGCTCGCCAGATGAAAATCCTGACTATCACCTTCATTACGGAAGGCAAGTAACAAGCCACTATCAAGCACGCGAGCACCCGAAAATACTGCCAACTTTCGGAAGGCCTGATCGATATTTAACACCGTTCTCGGCGCATCGCATGTTGCAAGAAAAGCGAGCACCCGCAAGTAACGATCAACCACAAAAACATTCAAGTGCTTTTTTATGAAACCAGGTTTAAATGCAATACCCCTACTTAATACCCATGTCTCATCTCTTAAATCAAATGCATAGCCTTCTCGAGAGACGAATCGCTCACCATTACTTTTAAGATTTTTCATCGTCATGCACTCTCGTCCTCAGGTCACGGTGCGATTGGCGTTGAAGCTTGAGGCTGGCAGCGTTAGCTTTCTCCCTTACATGACGCCTGTTGTAAATTTTGGCTGTACCTGAACCCGGCTTCCAGCCCATCAGAAACGATCGTGATGATTCCTCTTCAGCTTCATTCAGCTGTAGAACTCCGTCGTCCACCATCTTGGAATATCGGTAATTCCAGCGATGCCGGAGACGGTGGCCAGTCACTCCGAATAAAATTCCACTGGTCTCTCTCAACACATGCCACACCTTGTTGTAGCTTGAAATTGACAGAGCTTGCCCCTGCGTTGGCCCCGACTTATGGGTGACAAAAAGATAAGGGCAGCGAGCAGCGAGCTTAAGCGAAGCGCGATCATTTAGTATGTAATCATAAATTTCCTTGATCAGCCAATTCGCGAGTACCAAAGGACGATCTTCGGTTTTGACCAACGGTTGTCGCTGGCGTGTGTCATCTTGCTGATCGGCTCGCCGGACAATTCTCAGACTATTATTTTGGAAATCAAAGTCAGAAATCCGAATATTCAACAGCTCACCCACTCTGATCCCAAACTCGTACATGAGTAAAATCATGAGTCGATTTCTTGTTTTAACACGTGCAGAGAATGGGTTGCGTGGACAATCTAGCTTGATAATGTCAAGTACGTAGTCGACTTGCTCGTCGGTCAGGTCCCTCTCCTCCAATCCCTTATTTTTATTCTTGACGCTCGGGCTACGGGCAACGATCTGATCTTCCATTGCAGAGATCTTATCCGAGTTGACCAAGTCGCTATCACACCGACGCGCAAGCCAAGCCAAATACGCGGCAGACACCCTGAGCTTTTTAGCTTGAGTTTCGTTGGCCACCCACTCTTTGGGCGCAGTCCCTTTTTTTCCTTTCTGTTTGGATGGCTGGCGATCAGCAGTCTGAAGGGTATTCTGATTTTGTTTGAAATAATCACGAAGAGAGTCCAGTTCATGCTCTTCGAGATAATGGCCAGCGTGAAATCGCGTCTGGATATCGATCCTTCGCCAATCCAGGAAACGGTAAAGCGCAGCCAGACAGTAGGCGTTGGCAGATACCCAAGCGAGGGAGGCACCGACCTTTCTGATCTGAGTGGTCAGAAACAGATTAGGCGCATAGGCAGGGACCCTGGTGGCTTGATCAATCAGGATGACATGGCGCTCACCACTGCTCATGGTGAACGGCTGAACGCTTAGCAGGCACCCCATAGCGCACTCTTTACAGAAGTCTAGGTGATGAATACCGAGCGTAGCTGAGAATATATTTTACACAAGCCAGAAACAAAAAAGGCTCTGAAATCAGAGCCTTGATTGTTGAAACACTACACTTGGTCGCAGGTCATCATTTGAAGGCGTAGGTGTAGTTGAAGATCAGACGAGTCTGGTCTTGGTCAGCAACGTGCGGGTTCTGACCGTTGGTGCCAGTGAAGCTACCGCGGTAGTTAGCACGACGCAGCGTGGCGCCGAAGCCCTTCAGAGGACCGTCCTGGAAGACGTAGTCGATACGCATGTCGCGTTCCCACTCGGAGCTGTCACCCAGGTTGCCGCTGCGCGCTTTGATGTTGTCGCCTTTCAGGTAAGCGACAGCCGCCTTCAGACCTGGAACGCCCAGACGTGCGAAGTCGTAGGAGTACTGGCCGAAGTTAGTGGTCTCACCCGCGCGGGCGAACTGGTTGATCATCGAGTCAGTGAACAGGTAGAAGCTGGAACCGCCCTGACCTTCTGCTGCGTTGGCGACTGTCGCAGCACCACCGTTTTTGGTGATGTTGCCGTTGTTCATCCATACGAAGCCGCCGTCGTCACCCACGTCTTGGTGACCCAGCATCAGAGCGTGGCCACCCAAGGTGTAGGTGAACATCGCCGACCAGGTTTTGTTATCGACTTCACCGGCATGCTTGGCATAACCGTTGTTGTTGTTGAAGACGTAACCGGTTTCACCGTTCTTGCCGTCGGAGCGGCTGTCGAAGTAGCGCAGGTCGGTCTTGAAGGACTGATCGTCAGCGATCGGCAGAACGTGAACCAGGCCCAGGAAAGTCTGCTTGTAGTAGTCTTCGAGAACGGAGTGGTAAGCCTGCAGCGTCAGGTCTTTGGTGACTTTCCAGTCAGCACCGGCGAAGGTGAAGCTGTTGGAATCTTCGGTGCCACCTGCAACGGCCAGACCCGAATAATTGCTCGACGCACGGCCCGCTGCATGAGTCAGCTTACCGCCAGTGAAAGTCCAGCCATCGAGTTCTTTCGAAGTGACGATGCCGCCCTCGAAAGTTTGTGGCAACAGACGACCATCGTTCGCCACCAGAATCGGCAAGTTGGGCTGCAGCGCGTTACCCAGCTTCAGCTCAGTCTTGGAGATTTTGACTTTCGCGTTCGCACCCGTGCGGCTCCAGCTGTCTACCGGCGTACCGTCGGTATCGACCGGCGTTACGGTGTTGGCGGTGCTTGCGTTGTGGTGGGTGATGCCGCCACCCAGGTTGATGCCCAGCATGCTCTGCACATCCAGACCGAAGCCGACGGTGCCTGGCGTGTAGCCGGAGATAAAGTTGAACAACAGACCGGTAGCCGTTTGGCGCTGATCAGATGCTTTCGCGGTGCCGAACTGCTCGCGGTTGTCGTTCTCGAAGTACAGCGTACGAGAACTCACGGTCGCCTTGCTGTCATCAAAGAAACCGGCAGCGCCAGCCTGAGTGGCCACGACACCTGCATATACGGCCAAGGCCAGGGTGGACTTCTTCATTGTGTTTCGCTCCTCTTGAATCTAATTTTTGTAGTTCCTTGGTACTGAGACCGAAAGCTCAAGACCGCGGATGCGCGATTAGCGCTGGACCTGACTCGGCGAGTCAATGGTCCCAAGACTAATTGACTAGACCGCGTTAACAGTTGGCTGCAAGGTAAGGGAAATCCTTTAAACCTAAAAAGACTCATTTCTCCTGCTTTTATGCTAAGCAGTTATATGTCACAAGCCGTTTCAGCCGTCCGATGCGGAGTGTATCGGCGTCTTTGGCTAATTCCCAAAAAATATTTCGATCCCGTTCGTCAGATCGATCAGTTTCGCGATGTCACATGACCGACAGCCGACCGACCGGTCACCATCCCTCTGTGAAACCGGGTGAGCATTACCGCTATAACACGTTGAAAAATAAGCTTTTGGTCAACCGGTAGACGTTATTAGCGCGATTGTCACCCTGCTTTCCGTCATTTTTTTGAGCCGCACGGGTCGATGTCGTCGGTTGACTGGCTGTAACGTTGAAATTTCTGACAGCCCTGCGCGCTGCCTTGCGCCAACTAACCCATGTATGAGCAGCATCCTCTTGGCGAGCGGCCTGATCCTATGCATCGACTGTGACGATTCGATGAACGGTCAGAGCATCACCGCATTTTTTCATCTTGTTGAGGCCGCGCGGCGTCGCATTACGCGGTGGATGACTATCGGCCACAACGCCGCGTCATGCACCGCCCCACCATTTTGGGAGACGTCCCTTTTTAACGCACGGTGAGCCCTTCCTGCCGCGCGGCACTTCGCAGGCAGGACGCGGCAGCGGATCAGCTCTGCTCGAAGCCCTCTCGGTAGGTCAACTCACGGATCAAGTGCTCTTCCTCGGTGTCGTACGCCCGCTTCAGCGCCGCGAACTCGTCGCCCAGCTCATCGATCGTTCGGCCAGGATGTTGATCGGGCAGTGACGTCACGCGGGTCAAGTAATCTTCTTTTAACGCTTCGAAGCGTTCAGCGTAGGTCTCACGCAGGTACTGGACCCAGAAGTCCCGCTGGGCCGCGTAACGCATGAAAGGTTCGCCCTGCTCCCCCAACTGAACGCGCGCCAACGCCGCATCCAGTTCACCGGTGCGGATACAGGCGTGCACCTGATACAGCATGTTGCTCGGAGGCAACGGCAAATCCAGCTCGGACGCCCAGCGCAGGCGATAAGCCAGACGCACCTCTGCCTCGTCCCGCCCTTCCGCCTGCTCACGGGCTGTAGCGTCCAGCTCGTCGAGCCGGTACAGGCGTCGGGTAAGGCGATAGAGCGATGCCCCCCGCGTCCCCTGCGCTGCGTCGCCCACTGACTGCTCGATGAACATCTGGATTTCAATCTGGTTGAACACCAGCCAGGCGCCGTCATGGCAGGTCTGGAAGCCAGTGTCGTCGTGGAGCAGCGCCTCTTCGGCGATGCCATTGAAGAGCAGACGACTCTCCAGACGCTGATCGGCCACCTCGAGCACACGCCATACTCGCTCGGCAAACGCATTGCGCGTTTGCAGGTTGCGATAGGGAGCCGACTGCGTGAGTCGGCCAACGAGTGCCATCAGGTTCGGCGCATCCGCCCGCTGATCGAGCCGCTGCCAAAGCGTCTGATGCGCGGCATTTTCGTCCGGGGTGCCCAGCAACCACTGCTCCGCGTCGGGTACCTCTTCCGGCGGCACAGCGGACGGACTATTCAGGGCACCGGATGAATCGGAGCCGGACGCGTAATCGTCCGAGTCCGAGTCAGACCATCGTCGCTCCGGCGGCAGCATCAGGATCTCGTCCGGCCAGTCCATCACAAAGGCGTAGGCGCCATGGTAACGCTCCGCAAGATGTGCCCTGCGCAGAGTTTCGTAGGTCAGCGGGTTGCCGCGCACGGCGATCTCCGTCTGTGTGTGGTCACTGCGTGGGTTCTCCAGAATATGATCCGGTAGTTCGGTCAACCGATTGCGGTCCAGTGTCAGCGCTTCCAGTGGCATCAGGTGTTCGATCCATTCCGGCCACGCTTCCAGCCCGGTATCATCCAGCGCCAACCAGCGCAGCCGGTGCCGAAAGCCGGAAGCGTCCGAGATTTCGCCCAGCGTGTTGCCGCCCAGATCCAGCGACTCCAGGTGCGGCAACCCTCCCAAAAAGGTGATCGCCTGCTGATCGATAAACCGTCCCTGATCTCTCAAGCTCAAGGCCCTAAGGCGAGGCATGTGTCGCAGTACCGAGGGCAGCTCGGGCAATGGTTCGGTACGCCCCGTCATTTCCAGATTCTGCAATTGCGTGAACCGCGCCAGGAATGGGTTCAACTCGGAACCCTCGGCACTGACTCGAACAAGTTGCACGTTGCGCACACCCATGTAGAAAAAGTCGGGTAACGAAGGAGGAAACTCCGCCAGTGAAATGCCTTCCAGCGTAAGGACCGCATGGGTCTGCCCTTCGCTGTAGGCGCGCCAGAAGTCCATTACGTGCTGCCGCGTGACACTTCGTGCCGCGACGGTGCTTTCGGTCAGGGGCTGCGTCGAAGTCGAGGCGTGTTCCCAACTGTCCAGCGCTTCCAGCAACTGTTGCCTCTCGCGCCTGAGCAGCGTCACCTGAGCGCTTAAGTGATGCGGAATATCGACTTGAAAGCGCAGGCGATTGGTCGGGCTCTCTTCCAGTCGAATGCGAGTCAGCATCACACGAGACAGCGGATTACCCTGCAAGTGAATCTCGACCGACTCAACGGCCGATGCCTGCTGGGACACCAGACTATTCGGAATCTCCGTCAGGCGGTTGTTGCGCAATGAGAGCTCGCGAAGCGTCGACGACGTCAGGTCTCCCAGCCAAGCAGGCCAGTGATCGAGTCCCAGGTTGTCCAACCGCAACGTGCGCACCTGCAGTTCGAGCATATTCGAGGGCGGCGTGATGCTGATGTGATTACCGCTCAGGTCCAGTAATTCCAAGTGCTGGAGTCGGGTCAACGACTCGACTTCCATGAAACTGATCCAAAGATCCTGATTGACCAGGCGCAAGCTCCGCAACCCTGGAAAAGACTGAACGATCAGGTGCGGCATTTGGAACACCAGCGGTTCACGGCCTACGGTATTGGTCCGGCTCACCTCCAGTGCCTGGACGCCGGGAAACCGGCCGAAGAAAGCCTCCAATGCCAGACGCTGATCCACGCTGGCGAAAACCGGTTGGGGTCCTGAGGCGGCGGGCCGGCTGACGTTGATATCCACCAGTTCCAGCCGACGGACCTGGTGCTGGAAGAAGTCAGGCAGCGACGGGGGAAAATCGCTGAGCACAATGTGTTGTAACCGCAGTACGGGCGGTTGACCGGCCGTCTCCGGCAAAGACGCCGCTGCCCAGTGACTCCAGATCGCGCGCTGGATTTCCGCGCGACTGGTGAGCTCGCGTTCGAGGCCAGGGTCGCCGTCGTCCCAGAGCCGCAGTGCGCTCTCCAGGACATTGCGCTCCTCCAGCATCTGGCTGAGCCGTTGATGAATCTGCACGCGACTGAGTCCGGCACCTTCCAGTGTCTGCAAGACGTGTTCTGCCGAGGTGTCGGCATCCAGATTGAGCGAACGCACGAGATCCAGAAGGGTGTCTCGCCCGATCATGTCAGCCATGGCGCCCTGGCCACTCAATGCATAACCCAGGCGCCCATCGGCCAGCCGCATGGGGGAAACATGACCGGGTTGCGCGGGCTGCATCTTCATGACTTCACGCAACCTGTGCCGGGGCAGCAACGGTCCGAGTTGAATCGCCTGTTTCAGGCGAGGGCCGTCCCACGTGCCGGGGAAGCCCAGCGCGGTTCGCTGCGCATCAGGCAAGGCATGCAGGATCGAAGCGTAGATGTCGTCTCGGCCATGCAGAGAGTGCCCTTGCTCGTCGAACGTCTCAAACCCGTCGTCAGTGCGCACCAGCACCTTGCGCAGCGCCGAATCGGCAGGCCCCACGGCGTCGACCAAAGGGCCACTGAAGCCACGCGTCCGCACCTCCAAGCGTAACGCGGGCGACCAGCCCTCCAGCGTTGCGACGGTATGCAGAATGAGGGTATCGGTATCAGGGTTACGAACCGACTCGAGATACAGTCCTTCATAAGCGCGCGCCAGCCTGATCTGCTGCTGATAGACACGCACTTCCTGCGCCAGACGGACCGGGACATGACCGTGCGCCAACACCTCAAGCTCCGAGGCTGTGGCAGCACGGATCAGTTCGTCGACCACTCCCCCCGGCAATTGGGGGTAGCGATGTGTGATCGAGCCCGCTTTCGGGTCGCGGCTCTGCGACTTTTCCCGGTATCGCGACTCGAAGAGGGCTGCGCGTCGCGAGGCGGATTCACCGTGCTCGGCAGCCTGCCGAAGCTCCTGATCCAGACGGAAGCGGCAGATCGTGTCGTCCAGGAGGGCCGCTGGCCGCTCACTTTCGGCCAAGGCTCTGCGCAGCGCGGTTTCCGAGGTACCGCTGACTTGCAGGATGCGTCGAGCGTCCAGCGCTGAGAAGTCATCGACACGATGCCCCAGCCGCCTGAACAACTCCACGCCTTGCCATTCCAGCGGCCGGTCCGCCGGATGCAGCCACGCGCCTGCGCCGTTGCTCTTCAAAGGCGGTTGCCAAGCCTCTGCCTTCGTAGGGTGCAGGACGCGATACTGCCCGCTCGAAGGGTCTACCCGAACCGCATACACCTTGTCATCGACGCTGACCCAGGTCTTGTTTTGATAGTGATAGATGCCGGATTCGTCAGGTTGCAAACCTCTCGGCAGTACGGTGTCATGAGCGAAAGGCGCGAGGTCCGGCTTCCACAGCCGGCTTTTGCCATCCGGCGCCTCGACCACGTCCAACTCTTCGATGAAGGACGGCGTTTCTACCGAGAGCGTTTCCATGGCCGGGGTTGCGCCTTCCTGAGCGAGCCCCAGCGACGCCATCAGCGCGAGGTTTTCGAGCACATCTGAGATGTAACCCCACCCTTGCACCCATTCGCCCCGCGTCCAACTATCGACACCTTCGAACACCTCGACGGCCAATTGAGCAGCCGTCACCGCCATCATCGCCGCACCGACGGCAGGCACGACGAAACCTACCGCATTGAGAATCTGCAGGGCCGCACTTTCGAAATAGTGCACGCGCTGGGCAAAGGTCTTTTGATCTTCCTCTGCGGTCGGCACCGCGTGAAACAGCGCATCGTCCTTCAACATGAAGGTTTTCTGTTGGACGAGCGCCGTTAACACACCTGTCGTGATGACGGATTCTCGAAGATGAAGCGTTGCCGTGGCGTCGGGTTGCTGGTCGTACCAGCCCATTTCGCGGTTCCAGACGGTCGGCCAAAGACGCTGGCTCAGCAGGCCATGCAGCCGCACCCAGTGACGTGCCTGAACATAGCGCCGGAAGAACTCCAAGTAGCCTTTCTTCAACATTCTGTCGCGAAGCGCGTGGCAGAAGGCGATAGTTGATGGGTATTCCTTGATCGGGCTGACAGGATCGTCCGGCAGGTAAACGACCACGGGTTGTACCTCTTCGGCGTGGTCGCGCGCCGGACCGATCACCACGATGCCGGTCAATTCGACGTCCCAAAGTTTCAGAAAACTCCACGTCATCGGCTGCGTACCGAGTTCGACGGTTTTGCGGTTTTCCGCGACGCTCAGCAAGGCACGATAAAGTGGGATCCCGAGGTCGCCTTTGAGGTGTGCGAGGTGAACCTGAATACGGAATGCGGTCTGTTCGACACGCTTCAACAGCCCACGTCGATTGAAAGCAGCGGCATCCGGCGCATCACCAGGCTTGGACGGCGGGCTGAGAAAGGCACTGATTTTTTTCTGATACTTCCCGCCCAGATCCAGCTCTCGGCAAAGGCCGGCGAACTCATGAGGCAAAATCGGCAGAGCGGACTGCTCAACCGACGATCCGGCAATCGCGCGGTGCTCGTACAGGTAGGCCTTGTGCCGTGCATCCAGATCGAGCCCACCAGGCTCGGTTTCCCACAATTCGAAATTCTGCAAGGCAGCGTGCAATAACGTCTGGGTGGCGGCCTTCTGGGCATTTTGCAGCTGAACGAATGGGTCCGCCGAGGCGCCCGCAAATGAATCGTCCACCTGCACGCGCCGTGCGTGAAACAAGTAACTGTCACGCACATCAAGCGTTACGCCGAAACGCTCTTTTATTGCGGATGCCAGCAGGGGCTCGGCAAATGCTTCAAGACTCGGGAGTTCACCGAGCGCGCCAGAAAGTTGCGCCTCATTGAAAAGATGAAGTCGATAGTCTTGCTGTAACGCGGTGGCAACTTCGGGTCGGCTTCGTTGCAACCGCTGGAACCAGGACTGCCCCTGCAAACCGCCCTCCCGTAGCGCCGAATGTACAGCGGATGGGGCGCGGACCAACCACTGCGGCAACTTTCCTTGCACGAGTGCAAGGTGCGAACTTGCGGGGATACCCGGTGCAAAGGGCCCCGAGAAGTTTGTATTGGAAGACATAAATAACGCCTTAAGAGCCAAATGGAGCTCCCGAGCTTATTCAGAACGCACGTTGAAAAAAGACTAAATACCCAATAGTAAAACTGCTGATTAGATATAAATTTGAAATGAATAAAATAGATAAATGTTACCCGCGCACCTTAGTACTGCCATACGCGAAGCCTCGGAGAGCGTGCATCACTTTGGTGTTTTCACGCCGAAAATGCACGGATAGCGTGCAAGGCTGATAGCGCTCATTTTCGGACTTCAGAGCACGACTCGAGCGAGCATCCACCGAACTCAGGTAACCGCCATGTGCAAAGCCAAGCAAAATCAGTGCATTAGCGAACAATAGCGTTTTTTTCGAAGGTGCTTTTGAAAAGTGGCACGCGCCCTGCATTATGCTAAGCATCCACCAGTTTTGGGGACCTTGGTACAGGCAGGCCGGGGATTCCCCTCTTTTATTCCTCTCGGAGACTGACCTCCAGTCTCCAGCGACCGTCCTGAGCTGCACCGTGCCAATCGCCGCGCAGTGGACGGGTCGCCAGTAGAGTCAGCAGTAATCCCTTGTCGCTTTTCTGAACCCTCCAGCGCACGTCTCGCCCATTGAGCTTGAACGTTCCCCGCTGGGCGGCCCCCTGCGCGTTGAATAGCAAAGCCACGGTGCCCTCGATCATTTCGCCGTGCAGTTGCGGCTCGCGGTTGAACCAGACCGCCACCCCGGCGGGCAGGACTTCGATGGTCTGCAGCTCTAAGGGGTCCGGCGTCGTCAATCGACCAATCATCAGCCCCACCATCACCCCAAATATCGCGATGGAACCCAAAAACCGCCGCCATAGCTTCGGCCTGGGGTCTTCTTCGGGGGTAGAATGCATCCCGTCCTTATGTTCGGAGCCGTGCATGTTTCACGTGATCCTTTTTCAACCAGAAATTCCGCCGAATACCGGCAACATCATCAGACTCTGCGCCAACAGTGGCTGCCATCTGCACCTGATCGAGCCACTGGGCTTTGAACTGGATGACAAACGCCTGCGCCGCGCAGGGCTCGATTACCACGAATACGCCACACTGCACCGCCATGCCGACCTGGCCAGTTGCCTGGAGAGCATCGGCCATCCGCGCATGTTCGCTTTTACCACAAAGGGTTCGCGCCCCTTCCATGATGTGGCCTTCCAGGAGGGTGACGCCTTTCTGTTCGGCCCGGAAAGCCGAGGCCTTCCCCCCGATGTGCTTGCCCCCCTGTCGAGCGAGCAGCGTCTGCGCCTGCCCATGCGCGAGGGCTCGCGCAGCCTGAACCTGTCCAACACCGTTGCCGTGGCCGTCTACGAAGGCTGGCGGCAATTGGGGTTTAAGTAACCCAGCAGTGAGAGTGGAGGCGCATGGCCTTGGATTGCTAGAGGGATGCCCTGCGGGCGTGTCGCGGGCAAGCGCGCTCCTACATTTGTTTAAACGTGCCGCATGCTGACAGACCCCGTTGTGAGCCTTTGAAGCAGACCGCGAATCTCTCGCCAGGCAAAAAAGGCTAGCAACGCGGTCCATCAGGCCATGGCACGTTGCAGCAAATGTAGGAGCGCGCTTGCCCGCGACACGCCCGCAGGGCATCAATGTAAAAATCTCAAGCCAACCCCCACAAAAAAGCGCCCGTACAGGCGCTTTTCTCATTCAGCCAGACGGCTTATTGAACGGTGGGGGTCTCGCCCGCTTCCTGCATGCGTTGCAGCTCTTGTGCGTACAGGGCGTCGAAATTCACCGGGGCCAGCATCAGTGCCGGGAACGAGCCGCGAACGACCAGATTGTCGATGGCTTCGCGTGCATACGGGAACAGCAGGTTCGGGCAGAAAGAGCCCAGGGTGTGGCTCATGGAAGCCGCATCCAGGCCCTTGATCAGGAAGATACCGGCTTGCTGGACTTCCGCGATGAAGGCGATTTCCTCACCGTTCTTCACTTCGACCGACAGGGTCAGCACGACTTCGTAGAAATCGCCTTCCAACTGCTTCTGGCGAGTGTTCAGGTCCAGGCTGACGCTTGGGGTCCACTCCTGACGGAAGATCGCCGGGCTTTTCGGCGCTTCGAACGACAGGTCACGCACGTAGATGCGTTGCAGGGAGAATTGTGGGGCTTCTTCGTTGGAAGTGGCCCCGTTATTCGTTTGATCAGTCATTTCAGATCCTTTGTCTAGAGGTCTTGTACAGTTCGAATTCAGGCGCTCAACAATGTGTCGAGCTTGCCGGCGCGCTCCAGCGCGTAGAGATCGTCGCAGCCACCGACATGGACCGAACCGATCCAGATCTGCGGCACCGACGTGCGCCCGGCCTTTTGGGTCATTTCAGCGCGAAGCTGTGGCTTGCCGTCGACCCTGATCTCTTCGAAATCGACGTTCTTGCTGGCAAGCAGGTGTTTGGCACGTGAGCAGTACGGGCAATAATCGCTGGAGTAGACAACGACCTGGGCCATGTCACTTCACCAGCGGCAGATTGTCGGCCCGCCACGATGAAACGCCGCCCGACAGCTTGGCCGCCTTGAAACCGGCCTTCAGCAGTTCACGGGCCACGTGCCCTGCGTGCTGACCAGCCGCATCGACGATGATCAGCGTCTTGGACTTGTACTTCTCAAGTTCCGAGGTGCGGGTCATCACTTTGTCTTGCGGGAAATTCAGGGCCCCGACGATATGGCCGGTGGCGTACTCTTTCTTGGCGCGAACGTCGATGACCACTGCTTCGTCGCGGTTGACCAGCGCAGTCAGCTCGCCGGTGCTCAGACTTTTGCCGCCCTTGTTCAGTTCTGTCGCGATCAACAGCGCCAGCAGGATGACAAAGGCGCCAGAGATCAAATAGTGGTTCGTGGCAAAAGCAATCAGGTGTTCAACCATCATCGGGTTCCAGGGCGTTAAAATGTCGGCCAGTATACACAGGCCCCAAGGTCGGCCAAAGCCCGTACGGCGGTCACAGTGACGCCGTTTGAACTTCACCTTAAGATGTCGATCTTTTTTCTACTTCACCCTATTAGCCAAGAGTGGGATTCATGACTACCACGCCTAAACCTCTGGTTCTGATCATCCTGGACGGCTTCGGTCACAGCGACAGCCACGACGGCAACGCGGTCTACGAAGCGACCGCCAGCAAGAAGACGCCGACCTTCGATCGCCTGTACAAGACCATGCCCAACGGCCTGATCTCCGGCTCCGGGATGGATGTCGGCCTGCCAGACGGCCAGATGGGCAACTCCGAAGTCGGGCACATGAACCTGGGTGCCGGCCGCGTGGTGTATCAGGATTTCACCCGTGTGACCAAAGCGATCCGCGACGGCGAGTTCTTCGAGAACCCGGTCATCTGCACGGCGGTGGACAAGGCGGTCGGCGCGGGCAAGGCCGTGCACATCATGGGCCTGTTGTCCGATGGCGGGGTCCACAGTCATGAAGATCACCTGGTGGCGATGGTGGAACTGGCAGCCAAGCGTGGCGCCGAGAAGATTTACCTGCACGCGTTCCTCGATGGCCGTGACACTCCCCCACGCAGCGCGCACAAATACCTCGACACCATGGAAGCGGCCTACGGTCGCTTGGGCAAAGGTCGTACCGCGACGATCATTGGCCGTTATTTCGCCATGGACCGCGACAACCGTTGGGACCGCGTCGAGTCGGCCTACAACCTGATCGTCGACAGCACTGCGCAATTCCAGGCGGCAACGCCAAAAGCGGGGCTGGACGCGGCCTACGAGCGTGGCGAGAACGACGAATTCGTCAAAGCCACCCGCATTGGCGAGCCGGTGAAGGTCGAAGATGGCGACGCAGTGGTCTTCATGAACTTCCGCGCCGACCGGGCCCGTGAGCTGACGCGCGTGTTCGTCGAAGACGACTTCAAAGACTTCGCGCGCGCCCGTCAGCCGAAGCTGGCCGGCTACGTTATGCTGACCGAATACGCCGCATCCATCCCCGCCCCCGCCGCGTTCACCAAAGGCAGCCTGGACAACGTGCTGGGCGAATACCTGGCAAAAAACGGCAAGACGCAACTGCGCATCGCCGAAACCGAGAAGTACGCCCACGTGACGTTCTTCTTTTCAGGTGGCCGTGAAGAGCCGTTCGAGGGTGAAGACCGCATCCTGATCCCGTCACCAAAAGTGGCGACTTACGATCTGCAGCCGGAAATGAGCGCGCCGGAGGTCACCGACCGGATCGTCGACGCCATCGAAAATCAGCGTTACGACGTGATCATCGTCAACTATGCCAACGGCGACATGGTGGGCCACAGCGGAATCATGGAAGCCGCAGTCAAGGCCGTCGAGTGCCTGGACGTGTGCGTAGGCCGCATCACCGATGCCCTGGAGAAAGTCGGCGGGGAAGCATTGATCACGGCGGACCACGGCAACGTCGAGCAGATGACCGACGAACACACTCATCAACCTCACACTGCGCACACCTCCGAACCTGTGCCGTTCGTCTACGTCGGCAAGCGCGACCTAAAAGTCCGCGAAGGCGGTGTGCTGGCGGATGTGGCACCGACCATGCTGACCCTGCTGGGCCTGGAAATCCCGAAAGAGATGACCGGCACCTCGATTCTGGTCGCCAGATAAGTCGGGGCAAACCGGTCTGCTCGTCCTCGGCAGGCCGGTTTTTGTATGAAATGTCTGAAAGCAGCGCCCTGTGAGCGTTTTTTTTGCAGCCTGCGGCGGGCATACTAAGCCCGTCCTCACTCCCGGTATCGCCCAACTCCATGCTTCGCGTCCTGATCGCCCTCGCTTTGATGTGTCTGCTCAATCCGGCCTTCGCCGACGACGAGCGCGCACAGACCCAAAAACAGCTGGATGCCACGCGTCAGGACATTGCCGAACTGAAAAAGGCCTTGGGCCAGCTTCAGGAAGAGAAATCCGGCGTACAGAAAGACCTGCGCTCCACCGAAACCGAAATGGGCAAGCTGGAAAAGCAGGTGGAGGCCCTGCAAAAAGAACTAAAAAAGAGCGAAGCCGAGCTACAACGGCTCGATGATGAGAAAAAAAAACTCCAAAGCGCCCGCGTTGAACAGCAACGCCTGATCGCTATCCAGGCTCGCGCCGCCTACCAGAATGGCCGCCAGGAATACCTCAAACTGCTGCTCAATCAGCAAAACCCCGAAAAATTCGCCCGCACCCTGACCTACTACGACTACCTGAGCCAGGCGCGCCTGACGCAACTGCGCAACTTCAACGAAACCCTGCGGCAACTGGCTGAAGTCGAGAAAGACATCGACCTGCAACAGGCACAATTGCTGGTCCAGAAAAGCTCGCTGGAAGACCAAAAGGCTCAGCTCGACACGGTGCGCCAGGAGCGTCAGGTGGCGCTTGCCAAGCTGAATCAGGATTACAAGGCACGCGACCAGAAACTTCAGGCGCGCCAGCAGGATCAGGCAGACCTGACGAAAGTACTGAAAACCATCGAAGAAACCCTCGCGCGCCAGGCGCGGGAAGCGGAAGAGGCGCGTCAGAAAGCCCTGCTGGCCCAGCAGGAGGCCGAGAAGCGGCAGCGTGAACAGGAAGCGCTGGCGAAAAGCCGTGGCCAAGGCGACAGCGACGAGGCGCCCCGGCGCCCTGCAAAAGTGCCCGGTGCGCTGGTCTCCAGCGCAGGCCAGTCCTATGGCGGACCTTTTGAACAGGCAAAGGGAAAACTTCCTTGGCCTGTCGATGGTCGATTGTTGGCGCGTTTCGGTGAATCCCGTGGCGACGATGACCGAACCAAATGGGACGGCGTCATGATCAGCGCCTCGGCAGGCAGTCAGGTACACGCCGTGCACGGCGGTAGAGTGGTGTTCGCCGACTGGTTGCGCGGCGCGGGCCTTCTGGTCATTCTCGACCACGGAAACGGTTATCTGAGCTTGTACGGCCACAACCAGAGTCTGTTGAAAGAAGCTGGGGACATTGTAAAAGCCGGGGAAGCGATCGCCACCGTCGGCAACAGCGGTGGCGGCCAGGACACTCCGGCACTGTATTTCGCTATTCGTCAGCAGGGTCGCCCTAGTGATCCGGCGCAATGGTGTCGCTCTCAAGGATAAGTCGACGCCTCACTCAGGAGTTCGTAAGACATGCTGTTTTCGTCCCGCCTCACCTCGCTGGCCTTGACTATCGCCGTGGTTATCGGTGCCTCTCAGGCATTCGCTGCCGGTGCCGCCCCGACAGCGACCCCTGCCGCCTCCGCGTCCGCCACTGCCGCTAACGCCAAGGCACCGCTGCCACTCGACGAGCTGCGCACCTTCGCCGAAGTGATGGACCGGATCAAAGCCGCCTACGTGGAACCGGTGGACGACAAGACCCTGCTGGAAAATGCCATCAAGGGCATGCTGAGCAACCTTGATCCGCATTCCGCCTACCTCGGGCCGGAGGACTTCCAGGAACTGCAGGAGAGTACCAGCGGCGAGTTCGGCGGGCTGGGCATCGAAGTGGGCGTTGAAGACGGTTTCATCAAAGTGGTTTCGCCCATCGATGACACGCCTGCGTCCAAGGCTGGCATCGAGGCAGGGGACCTGATCGTCAAGATCAACGGCGCACCGACTCAAGGCCAGACCATGCAGGAAGCGGTCGACAAGATGCGCGGCAAGATTGGCGAGAAGATTACCCTCACGCTGGTGCGCGACGGCGGCAACCCATTCGACGTGACCCTTGCCCGCGCCACCATTCAGGTCAAGAGCGTGAAAGCGCAGATGCTGGAGCCGGGTTATGGCTACATCCGCATCACGCAGTTCCAAGTCAAGACCGGCGAAGAAGTCGGCAAGGCATTGGCCAAGCTGCGCAAGGACAACGGCAAGAAGATGAACGGGTTGATCCTCGACCTGCGCAACAACCCGGGCGGCGTGCTGCAGGCAGCGGTGGAAGTGGCCGATCATTTCCTCACGAAAGGCCTGATCGTCTACACCAAGGGCCGCATCGCCAACTCGGAACTGCGCTTCTCCGCCGACCCGGCCGATGCCAGCGAAGGCGCACCTCTGGTGGTGTTGATCAACGGTGGCAGCGCCTCCGCTTCGGAGATCGTCGCCGGTGCCTTGCAGGATCAGAAACGCGGCATCCTGATGGGCACCGATACGTTCGGCAAAGGCTCGGTGCAGACGGTTCTGCCGCTGGCCAATGACCGCGCGCTGAAGCTCACTACAGCGCTGTATTTCACGCCGAACGGCCGCTCGATCCAGGCGCAAGGCATCAACCCGGACATCGAAGTCAAACGCGCCAAGGTCACCACCGAAGCCGATGGCGAGAACTACAAAGAGGCCGACCTGCTCGGGCATCTGGGCAACGGCAACGGCGGTGCGGACCGTCCGACCACCAAAGCCAAAGCAGCCAAGGCGCGCCCACAGGACGACGACTACCAGTTGAACCAGGCCCTCAGCCTGCTTAAGGGCTTGAGCGTCACACGCGGCAATTGATATGCACGCTCGGTTGACCGGGCTCCTGGGAGCCCTCGTTCTTTTCACGTTCGCGATCACCGGTGCAGCCCACGCGGCCCGCGCCGACGCATCCGACGCCAGCGCCTCGAAAGTCGCCTACATCAGCCTGATCATCGACGACCTGGGGCAGAGCCCGCAGCGAGACAGCCGCGCGCTGGCCCTCCCCGGCCCGGTGACGCTGGCCATCATGCCGGACACGCCCCACGCCACCGACTTCGCCCGCCAGGCCCACAAGGCAGGCAAGACGGTCATGTTGCACATGCCCATGGACCCGGCGACCGGCCCTTATGCCTGGCGCCCGGACCTGCCGTTGACGGAGCTTGAGTCACGGCTCAACGCTGCGCTGTTGAAGGTGCCCTATGCGGCAGGTATCAATAACCATGAAGGCAGCCGCATGACAGCCGAACCGGTGGCGATGAGCTGGCTGGTCGGTGAGTTGCAACGCCGGCATCTGTTTTTCGTCGACAGCCGTACCAGCGCTAAAACCGTCGCTGCAGCAGAGGCGCAGAAGATCGGCCTGGCCAGCCTATCGCGGGATGTTTTCCTGGATGACGAGCGCACCGCCGAAGCGATCACCGGCCAGCTCCAGAGCGCAATCCGCCTGGCACACAAACAAGGCTCGGCAGTGATGATCGGCCATCCTTATCCCGTGACCCTGGACGTACTGGAACGGGAGCTGCCAAAGCTGAAAAGCCAAGGCATCGAATGGATCGAACTGCGTCACATGATCGGGTTGCGCGGTAATCAGGCCATGGATGGGCATGGGAAGAATGGGGTGTATCGGTGAGCTGAACGCCACCCCTTGTAGGCGCGCACTTGCCCGCGATTGCGGTGTGTCATTTTGGCGATGAAGTCGCTGCTCCAGTGCAATCGCGGGCAAGCGCGCTCCTACAAGAGGCGTCTTGGCTCAAAGGTATTTCGCGAGAATACTGTCGACCACCCCTTCCTTGCGCAGCTGATCCAGCGCCGTTTGTAGCTTCTGAACCACTTCATCGGGCGTGTCCCTGTTCAGCGCCAGAAACAGTTCGGCGCTGTTGAAGCGCAGCACCGTCTTGAGTCCGGTCACCCCTTCTTGCCGCGCCAGATAGCGCCCCGCAGGATCTCCCGTGGCCCAGAGATCGATCTGGCCATCGATGAGCTTTTTCGCATTGTCCTTGTCGCTGAGTACGGTGATCGGGTGCATGCCTTGCCGCCCCAGTTCTTCGGCGATCGCGTCGCCCTTGTAGGCCCCAATTCGGTACTGCCGGGCGTCTTCAAGGTTATTCAAACGGATCGGACTGTCCGCTTTCGCCAGCATGATCCAGTCATCGGGCCCGATCGGCCCAACCCACTTGAACAGCTTCTCGCGCTCGGGCAAACGTGCGGTGACGAATACACCATAACCCGGCTTTTCCAGCGCCAGTTTGTAGATGCGGTCCCACGGGAAGCGCAGGGTCATGTTGTAACCGATCCCGGCACGCTTGAAGGTCTGGCGAACGATCTCGACGGCAATGCCCTGGATGTTGTTTTCCTGGGCGAAGTTCTTGCCATCGATGGCCATGTTGTAGGGCGGGAAATTCTCAGTGAGCAGCACCACTGAATAGTCTGTCCTTTTTCCTTCACCCGTACCGATAGCCGGTTCATCTGCATACGTCCCCTTACTCGGCATCAAAACGAACAGTGCGAGAAAACACGCAGCAGGTTTAAGCATACGGCTGTTCCTTATCCATGGCTGTGGACAGAGTGCGGACCTCAAATGCCGTTGTCCAGAGTCTTCATTGCATCGCGTATTTTTTTGAGCACGCGATACCTATGTATGCGCCCTGAACAGCGTTTGTCTGACTAATTGAGGGCTTCACTGACCGCTTACAACGTGAGCGGAAGCCCTCACTTTAAAGACAGGTACCACCATGCAACATCGAACAGCAGCCTATGTGTTCGCAATGATCACGCTTTTGTCAGCACACATGGTCCAAGCCCAGGATTACGGCGAAGGCGGGGCTAACCGCTCTCCTGCCATCGCCCTCGATAATGCACAGCGTCGCCACGAACACTGGCGCGCGATCGGGCGTCTGCACGTCGACCAGGCTTCGCAAAGGTCGCGCTGCACAGGCGCACTGATCGACTCGCGTGACGGAGCAACCCACGCCGCCGGGCCCGCCTATATCCTCACCAGCGGGCACTGCGCAACCCGCCACAGCCTCAATTTCACCCGCGACACGCTGATTCAGGGGCATATCGATTTCGACTACTTTCTCGGCAACATGCACAGGACGCAGCGTCACGAGTTGAAACAGATCGTCAGAGCGACCATGCGCGGCGCCGACCTGGCCCTCATTGAACTGAAAACGCCCTTGCAGGAATTGCTGGATCTCGGTATCGAGCCCTTGAAGCTGAGCCCTCGACCACCCACCGATGGCACGGACCTGATGGTCGTCGGGGCGCCGTCCGGTCACGAGAGCGCGCCAGGACTGAGGCTGTCGCTGTGTGCTTACGAAGGCGAAGAGGATCTGGTCGAGGAAGTGTTTGTCTTTCGCGGCTTTTACAAACACCGCTGCGCTGGAATCGCTCCGGGCAGTTCCGGCAGCCCGCTGCTGGATCGCCGCTCAAACCGTATTGTCGGGGTGCTCAGTACATCGACCGGCCTCGCCAAGGAAGAAAACCGCTGCCAGACCAACGCGCCTTGCGAGATAAAGGCCGGCCAGCCGGCATGGTCAGCGGATACTCAATACTCAAGTCCTGCGATGGGGCTGCAATCGTGCTTCGTCCGAGGTCAATTCAACCCCGATGGTCAAGAATGCATACTTCGATCAACGCTCGAAATGACGCTTGGCGACGATTATTCACCTAACACCTACCAACGCATCACACTGGATCGACAGGGTAACCCTGTATTCCCGACCTGGTCCTGGCCGTTCTCGCTGGACACCCCGATGTATCGCTACAAAGCCACTCGCAGCGCCACGGAATGCGAAAGCCCGCATTACTACAACGATGCAGCCGACGCTGCCAACGCGTTGATCGATGATCCAGTCGGGCCTGAGGCGGGCATGCACTTTCTGTGCATCATCGGCGTGACATCGCAGGCGCAACGACCCGCCCGCGAAATGATGAAAACGCCCGTGGTGATAGCGATGGAGTTGGCACCGGCAGGCCCGACTCGCATGCCGGAACTGACGATTGATCGCCTGAACGATGGGGGTTATCGGGTAACGCCCTACTTCTCCACCCCATCGCTGTGGGTATACACATTCAAATCAGGGGCACCCGATACCGTACGCTGCGATGAGCAGGAAGGTTACACGCCCCACTTCGAGGGCGCGAAAACCTTCGAAGCATCGGAATTGCCCATCAAGCTGTGCTCAAAAGCCCACGACTTGTCGAAACAGGCATCACTGCCGCGCACCGATCTACTCGAGCCGTGATCAGCGAACGACAATCCCTTGCTGCGCCATGAACGCCTTGGCTTCCGGCACGGTGTATTCGCCGAAGTGGAAGATGCTCGCCGCCAGCACCGCGCTCGCGTGGCCTTGCAGCACGCCATCGGCGAGGTGCTGGAGATTGCCCACGCCACCCGACGCGATGACCGGAATGCCCAGCGCATCGCTGATCGCGCGGGTCACGCCCAGGTCGAAACCGTTCTTCATGCCGTCCTGATCCATGCTGGTCAGCAGAATTTCACCCGCGCCCAGACCTTCCATCTTCTTCGCCCACTCGACGGCGTCCAGACCAGTCGGTTTGCGACCGCCGTGGGTGAAGATTTCCCAGCGCGGGGTCTCGCCGGGGCCGGAGACTTTCTTGGCGTCGATGGCCACGACGATGCACTGCGAACCGAAACGCGCAGCCGCTTCGCCCACAAATTCAGGAGTGAACACCGCAGCGGTGTTGATCGACACCTTGTCGGCGCCGGCATTGAGCAGGTTGCGAATGTCCTGAACGGTGCGTACGCCGCCGCCGACGGTCAACGGGATGAAGACCTGGCTGGCCATCCGCTCGACGGTATGCAGCGTGGTATCACGGCCATCCACGCTGGCGGTGATGTCGAGAAAGGTGATTTCGTCCGCGCCTTGCTCATCGTAACGACGGGCAATTTCTACCGGATCACCGGCATCGCGGATGTTTTCGAACTTCACGCCCTTGACCACGCGACCGTTGTCGACATCCAGGCAGGGAATAATACGTTTGGCGAGGGCCATTGGGGTCAACCTCTGAAATTTGGAACACCTGCAGGAGCGCGCTTGCCCGCGATAGCGTTGTATCAGCAGCCATGAATGTCACAGCCACACCGCCATCGCGGGCGAGCGCGCTCCTACAAATCAGACCGCGTACCGATCACAGAACGCCTGGGCTTCTGCGACGTCCAGCGTGCCTTCATAGATCGCGCGGCCGGTGATAGCACCGATGATGCCCGGCGCCTTGGCATCCAGCAGCGCCTTGATGTCGCCCAGGTTGTGGATGCCGCCCGACGCAATCACCGGGATTTTCGTGGCTGCCGCCAGCGCTGCAGTGAACGGGACGTTGCAGCCCTGCATCATTCCGTCTTTGGCAATGTCCGTGTAGACGATGGCCGAGACGCCGTCAGCTTCGAAACGCTTGGCCAGGTCGATCACCTGGACCGAGCTGACTTCCGCCCAGCCGTCTGTGGCAACGAAACCGTCTTTGGCGTCCAGGCCGACGATGACTTTGCCTGGAAACGCACGACAGGCTTCGGCGACGAATTCAGGCTCCTTGACCGCCTTGGTACCGATGATCACGTAGCTTACGCCCGCTTTGACATAGTGCTCGATGGTCTCCAGCGAACGGATGCCGCCACCGATCTGGATCGGCAGGCTCGGGTAGCGCTTGGCGATGGCCGTGACCACTTCCCCGTTGACCGGCTGGCCTTCGAACGCGCCGTTCAGGTCGACCAGATGCAGGCGGCGGCAGCCACCGTCGACCCATTTGGCAGCCATGCTGACCGGGTCATCGGAGAATACCGTGGAATCTTCCATGCGGCCCTGGCGCAGACGCACGCAGGCGCCGTCTTTAAGGTCGATAGCGGGGATGATCAGCATCAGCTTTTCCTTCGTCACAAGAGCAGCAAGTTGCAAGCGGTGAGCTGCAAGCAGGCACGCGTGGATCAGTCTTGCAGCTTTAAGCGTTGAGCTCGTCGCTGCCCTCAGTTTTTTTCGAGCGACCAGATGTCGCTTTCGAGGATTTCAAAACGCTCTTTCAACAGCGCCTGGGCATCGAAAATCGCTCGGTTGTAATAGTGCGGCGCGATTTCACGGGTGAACAACTCAAGGATTTCCGCCGCTTCGAACGTGCCAAGGGCCAATTCGAAGCGGTCCTCCATGAAACGCTTGATCTGGTGACACGCTTCGCTCTCCTGTTCGGGCGTCAGGGTCAGGATCGGCGCCTTGTTCTTGCGGCTCATTACCAGCGGCCGTCCCACGCGGCGAAGTTCTGCAACAGTTGCAGGCCGTGGGTATGGCTCTTCTCGGGGTGGAACTGCACGGCGAACCGCGAACCGTCCGCCAGCGCGGCAGCGAAGTCACGACCGTAATGACCGCGGCCGACGATCTGCCGCGGGTGCGGCGAGTCGATGAAGTAGCTGTGCACGAAGTAGAACCGGGCTTTGTCGGGGATGCTGTGCCACAGGGGGTGATCCACCGACTGCTCGACTTCGTTCCAGCCCATGTGAGGCACCTTCAAGTGCTGGCCGTCTTCGTGAAGGTCCTTGCCGAAGAAACGCACCTGACCGGGAAACAGACCGATGCAATCGACGCCGTCGTTCTCTTCACTGCGGTCCATCAGGGCTTGCATGCCGACGCAGATGCCCAGGAAAGGGCGGTCCTGACTGACTTCACGCACCAGGGCGTCAAAGCCCAGACGGCGGATTTCGGCCATGCAATCGCGGATCGCGCCGACACCGGGAAACACGATGCGATCGGCTTCACGGATCACGTCGGCATCACTGGTGATCAACACGCGACCGGCGCCGACGTGCTCCAACGCCTTGGCCACCGAATGCAGGTTGCCCATGCCATAGTCGATAACGGCAACGGTCTGCATTACAGCACGCCCTTGGTGGATGGCATCTGCCCGGCCATGCGGTCATCCAGCTCCACGGCCATGCGCAGCGCGCGGCCAAAGGCCTTGAACACGGTTTCGATCTGGTGGTGGGTGTTGTGCCCGCGCAGGTTGTCGATGTGCAAGGTCACGTTGGCGTGGTTCACGAAGCCCTGGAAAAACTCCTGAAACAGGTCCACGTCGAAGCCGCCCACCGTGGCGCGAGTGTAAGGGACGTGCATCTGCAAGCCAGGACGGCCCGAGAAGTCGATGACGACGCGCGACAGCGCTTCGTCCAGCGGTACATAGGCGTGGCCGTAGCGACGAATGCCTTTCTTGTCGCCGATGGCTTTGCTGAACGCCTGGCCCAAGGTGATGCCGACGTCCTCCACGGTGTGGTGGTCGTCGATTTCCAGGTCGCCTTTGCAATCGAGTTCGATGTCGATCAGCCCGTGACGGGCGATCTGGTCGAGCATGTGTTCAAGAAAAGGCACACCGATATCGAATCGGGCCTTTCCGGTGCCATCCAGGTTGATCGAGGCTTTGACCTGGGTTTCCAGGGTGTCGCGCTCGACGAACGCTTTACGTTCGGCCATCACCAGCTCCGCAAAATCATTGGGCGAAAAGGCGGACATTATAGGCGTGTGGCAGGGAAACAGAAACACGAGACGTGGGATGGTAGACGGGATGACGCAGGTAGACATGTCTGTACAAGACACGAACACCCCCGCATCGCAGGAGCGCGCTTGCCCGGGACGGCGATGTGCCTGTGACGTTTTCAGCGTCTGACACGGCCCCATCGCGGGCAAGCGCGCTCCTACAGCTTTAGCGTGTGCGAACAGCCTTAATGGAACAGCACTGCCGTTTTCTGCAGCGTGATCCATACGCCCCACGCCAGTGGGATACCCACCGCCAGCCAGGCGAGAATGGCCAGCGGCTTGGTGCCTGCGTCGGCCTTCCACTCCAGCGAGGTGGTGTGGTCAGCGCCTGCATCGTGGCCAATCGCCTGTTCGGCTTTCAGCTCTTCGTCGGTCATGAAGTACTTGTCGGCCACCGGGCGCACCAGCATGTTGCAGATGAAGCCCAGCACCAGCAGACCGGCGAGGATGTACAGGGTGATGTCGTAGGCGTCAGCCCGCGCCACACCGTGGCTGAGCTGATACTCGCGCAGGTAGTTCACCAACACCGGGCCCAGCACGCCCGCGGCAGCCCAGGCCGTCAACAGACGACCGTGGATCGCGCCTACCATTTGCGTACCGAACAGGTCCGCCAAGTAAGCCGGAACGGTGGCGAAACCCCCGCCGTACATCGACAGCACCACGCAAAACGCCGCGACGAACAGCGCAACGCTGCCCAAGTGGCCAAGCGTCGGCACCGATGCGTAGAGCAGGAAGCCCAGCGCGAAGAACACGAAGTACGTGGCTTTACGGCCGATGTAGTCGGAGAACGACGCCCAGAAGAAACGACCGCCGATGTTGAACAGGCTCAACAGGCCGGTAAAGCCCGCCGCGATGGCCGCGATGGCCGCCAGTTGCGAGGCGTCCAGTTGTGCGAAGCCCTGATCGGTCCCCAGCAGTTTGCCGCCAAACACTTCCTGCAGCAGGGGCGAAGCCATGCCGAGGATGCCGATACCTGCCGAAACGTTCAGGCACAGCACCAGCCACACCAGGCGGAACTGCGGAGTTTTCCATGCCACGCTGACGTGCACGTGACGGTTGGTGATCATCGCGCTGTTGGTTTTCTTTGCCGGCGCGGTCCAGCCTTCAGGCTTCCAGCCGGTTGGCGGAACGCGGTAAGCCAGGGCGCCGCCGATCATGAACACGAAATAGATCGCGGCCATGGCGACGAAGCTCTGCCACACGCCCACGCTGTCAGGCGTAGCAAAGTGGCCCATCAGCGCGGTGGCCAGTGGCGCACCCACCATGGCGCCGCCGCCGAAGCCCATGATTGCCATGCCGGTCGCCATACCGCGCTTGTCCGGAAACCATTTGATCAGGGTCGAAACAGGCGAGATGTACCCCAGGCCCAGACCGATACCGCCGATCACGCCCGAGCCAATCCACATCAGCCAGATCTGGTGGGTATAGACACCCAGCGCCGAGATCAGCAAGCCGCCGCACCAGCACAATGCCGACACGACACCCGCTTTACGTGGGCCTGCGTGTTCCAGCCAGCCACCCCAGATGGCCGCCGAGCAACCCAGAAAGATGAAGAACAGGGTGTAGATCCAGCCCAGCATCGAAATCGGCCAGTCACAGCTGGACGAGAAGACCTGTTCGAAGAACCCCATGTCCGGCGAGCAGGCCACGGCCGTCTTGATGCCGATTGCCTTGGACAGCGGCAGCCAGAACACCGAGAAACCGTAGGCCATGCCGATACACAAATGGATCGCCAGTGCCGCTGGCGGAACCAGCCATCGATTGAAGCCACGCTTGGCAATGATGCGTTCTTTGGACAAGAACGCAGGCTGAGCGACAGTGCCGCCCAGAGCAGTGCTCGTAGTCATTGTTTGTTTTGCCCCTATTTATAGTTGTGCCACGCCAGAACCACGGCAACGGCTCTGCCACTTCTCTTGACGCCACATGCATCGGAAGCTTTATCGGCAGAACGGCCTCATAACGTGACAATTCGACGCAAGTATTTCGCGAACGGCGAGAGATTAGCATTTGCAACGTGACATAAAGCATTCTGCTACTACCTTTTTTATGCCGTCTGTCATGCGATCACGCCATGAAAAGCCCTGCGTACGCTCGGCGAATGACCGGAATTTCCTGCTGTCCCAGTTCCGCGTACCTTTACCTGGCCACTGCGCAAGGTCGAACGAGGCCCGGCGCCTGCGTGAGAACGCTATACTCGCGGGCTAAATTTTGAACGAATCGATTAAAGGACTCGCCCATGAAAGCGTTCGGCAAAATCCTGGGACTCTTCATTCTCGGGCTGTTGCTGATCATCGTGGCTCTCGGCTTTGCCTTGACCCATCTGTTTGATCCCAACGACTACAAAGACGAGATTCGCAAACTGGTACGCGACCGGGCCCATGTCGAACTGACCCTTAACGGCGACATCGGCTGGAGCCTGTTCCCCTGGCTGGGCCTGGAGCTGCATGACGCCAGTGTGGCGACACTGACCGAGCCGACCAAACCCTTTGCCGACCTGCAAATGCTGGGGCTGTCGGTACGCGTCCTGCCGCTGCTGCGCAAAGAAGTGCAGATGAGTGACGTTCGGGTGGAAGGCCTGAACCTGATGCTGACCCGCGACGAAAACGGCCATGGCAACTGGGAGGACATCGGCAAGACGCCCGCTGCCGCGGCCAACCCGACGCAGCCCTCCACGCCTGCGGCCCAACCCGCACCCGACGCGAGCGCCCGCCCGGAACGCAGTTGGCAGCCCCTCAAACTGGACATCGACAGCTTGACGGTGAATAACGCACGCGTCGATTTCAACGATATCCAGAAGGCCCGGCAATTCACCGCCGAAAGCATTCAACTGAGCACCGGGCCAGTCCACAACGCCACGGACATCCCGATCAAACTGACGGCCTTTCTCAGCACCAATCAGCCTGTGGTGCGCACCAAGACGGAGTTAACCGGCAAGTTGCGCTTCGACCGTGCCCTCAAACGCTATCAACTGGACGACATGCGCTTCTCTGGGGAGGCCGCTGGCGATCCCCTGCAAGGCAAGACGCTGAGCTTTTCCGCACAAGGTCAATTGTTAGCGGATATGTCGGCCAACGTCGCCGAGTGGACCAACCTCAAGCTGTCCGCCAACCAATTGCGCGCGCTGGGCGAATTGCGTGTGCGCGATCTGGACAAGGCGCCTCAACTGAGCGGCGGTATCTCCATCGCCCAGTTCAACCTGCGTGAGTTCCTCGACAGCATTGGCCAGGCGGCACCCACACTGGGTGAAAACAGCCTGACCCGGCTGGAAATGGTCAGCCGCATCGCCGCCACTCAGAACAGTGTGTCCCTAGATGACCTGACCCTGCGACTGGACGACAGCACCATTACCGGCCATGCGGCCGTGGAGGACTTCGCGCGGCAATCGCTGCGGCTGCAACTCAAGGCCGATACCTTCGACGCCGACCGCTATCGCCCGCCACAGAGCGAACAGGCAAAAGCCGCTGGCGCTGCGCGCAAATCCGAGGTCCAGAGTGGCGAGGCCGAGGCCATGGCCGCCTCGGGCACTTCGCCTCTGCCCAACCAGCCCACACAGGGGGCGTGGAGCGACACACGCCTGCTGCCACTGGAGCGCATGCGCAAACTGGACGTCGATGCGGACCTGAGCTTTGGCAAGCTGACCGTGGAAAAGCTGCCTATCCAGAACGCGGCCCTGAAAACCTCGGCGCGAGACGGTGTGGTCACCGTCGACAGCCTGCGCGGTGAACTTTACAACGGCAATTTCGAAGTCAAAGGCAACCTCGACGTGCGCCCGGAAGTACCGCTGGCTGCCGTGCAGACGCGCATCGTCCGGGTACCGGTCGAGCATTTCATCCAGAGCCAAGGCACGACGCCTCCCTTGCGGGGGCGGCTGACGCTGAACAGCGATGTGACCGCCAAGGGCAACAGTGAAAAAGCCTTGGTCGAAAGCCTCAACGGCACGGCCAACTTCGCACTCAACGATGGCGTACTGGTCAACGCCAATCTCGAGCAGCAGCTCTGCCGCGGCATTTCAGTGCTCAATCGCAAAACCTTGAGCGGCGAGCCACGGGGCAAGGACACCCCGTTTCAACAACTCAATGGCAATCTGGTGTTCCGCAACGGCGTGGCCAGCAACCCGGACCTGAAGGTGCGCACGCCGGGGCTGACCGTCAACGGCGATGGCGACATCGACCTGCGGGTACTGGGCATGAATTACCGCGTCGGCGTGATTATCGAAGGCGACAAGAGCGACATGCCGGATCCCGCCTGCGAAGTGAACCCACGCTTCGTGGGGATCGAATGGCCGATTCTCTGCCGCGGCCCGCTGGAGCTGGGCGCCAAAGCCTGTCGGCTGGATAACGAAGGGCTGGGCAAGGTCGCCGCGAAGCTGGCCACCGACCGCATCGGCGACAAGATCGATGAAAAGCTGGGGGACAAGGTCAGTCCCGAGCTCAAGGATGCCATCAAGGGATTGTTCAAGCGGTAACAGCCAACCGCGAAACTCTGTAGGAGCGCGCTTGCTCCGCGATAGCTGTCTATCAGACGCCGATTGAGTGCCTGATCTATCGCATTGCGGGCAAGCGCGCTCCCACAGTCGCTAACCTATATTCCCTGAACACCGGAACCATGATGCAACCCGAGCAGTTCTCCTCCGCCGTTCTTGACTGGTACGACCGTCACGGCCGCCATGACCTTCCTTGGCAACACGACATCACGCCATACCGCGTCTGGGTATCGGAAATCATGCTGCAACAGACGCAGGTCAGCACCGTCCTCGGCTACTTCGACCGCTTCATGGACGCTTTGCCCACGGTTCAAGCGCTGGCCGAAGCACCGGAAGATGAGGTGCTGCACTTGTGGACCGGGCTGGGCTACTACACCCGCGCCCGCAATCTGCAAAAGGCGGCGAAAATTATCGTCGCCGAGCACGGCGGAGAATTCCCGCGTGACGTAGAAAAGCTCACCGCGTTGCCGGGTATCGGGCAGTCCACCGCCGGGGCGATCGCCAGCATCAGCATGGGCCTGCGCGCCCCGATTCTGGACGGCAACGTCAAACGGGTGCTGGCGCGCTTCACCGCGCAAGAGGGCTACCCGGGCGATCCGAAAGTGGCCCGGCAGATGTGGGCAACCGCGGAGCGCTTCACGCCCCAAGCCCGCGTCAACCACTACACTCAGGCCATGATGGACCTTGGCGCCACGCTCTGCACACGCAGCAAACCCAGTTGCCTGCTTTGCCCGCTGGAGCGCGGCTGTGAAGCCCACATGCTTGGCCTGGAGACACGCTACCCCGTTCCCAAGCCACGCAAGGTGGTTCCGCAGAAACGCACACTGATGCCGATCTTCGCCAACCGCGAAGGCGAAATTCTGTTGTACCGCCGCCCATCGTCCGGCCTGTGGGGTGGACTGTGGAGCTTGCCGCAACTGGACGAGATCGACGACATGCAACACCTCGCCGATCAACACGCGCTGGAGATGGGCGCCCCGCAGGCGCTACCCGGGCTGGTTCATACCTTCAGCCATTTTCAGCTCACCATCGAGCCCTGGCTGGTCCGCGTCGAGGAGTCCGCCCATCACGTGGCCGAGGACGACTGGCTCTGGTATAACCTCGCCACCCCGCCGCGCCTGGGCCTCGCCGCCCCGGTGAAGAAACTGCTGAAACACGCAGCCGACGTATTGAATGCAGGAGAACCGTCATGACCCGCACCGTAATGTGCCGCAAATACAAAGAAGAACTGCCTGGCCTGGAGCGCCCGCCCTACCCTGGGGCCAAAGGTGAAGACATCTACAACCACGTCTCTCAGAAGGCCTGGGCCGATTGGCAGAAACACCAGACGCTGCTGATCAACGAGCGCCGCCTGAACATGATGAACGCCGACGACCGCAAATTCCTTCAAACCGAAATGGACAAGTACCTCTCTGGAGAGGAATACGCCAAGGCCGAAGGCTACGTTCCTCCTTCCGAATGACCCCGCGCGGGCGGCATCCATCGTAAGCGGAGGAAATAATTCAAATTTTTTTCAACGACACGCTTGACGCCCTCCGGAAAAACACGTCTAATGCGCCCCGTTGCCCAGATAGCTCAGTCGGTAGAGCAGGGGATTGAAAATCCCCGTGTCGGCGGTTCGATTCCGTCTCTGGGCACCACTAATACCGAAAGACCCCTGCATCGAAAGATTCAGGGGTTTTTTATTGGGCGCAATTCTCGGCCAACTCTTCCGGCCCCAGCTTGGCAAATCGACCGGCTTGGGTTTTCATAGCCCGCCTCCCTTGCCCACCAAAGGACCCACTTGCATGGCCTCCGCAGACAAACAGCAAAAACGTGCCCAGCGCGCCAAAGCCAAGGCCAAGCAAAACCGTTCCGGCAAGGGCAAACAGAACGTCGTGCATCCGGTGCTGAATCATGCCTTCGTCGACGAACCCTTCGATGACGTAGCCATTGACCTGAGTACGTTCGATTTCAAGGACATCGAAGAAAATGGCTTCGACCCTGCGGATTTCGACGACCTGTTCGAAGCCATGAAGAAAGCCGAAGGCATCAGCCTGCTGGCGATGTGCGTCGTGTTCCTGCAGTACCCGGTGCTGGAACTGGTCATCGCCGAGGAAGACGAGGAAGACGAGGAACCGGCCACCGACTTCATGATGGGGCTGCTGATCACCTACCGCGGCATTTTTTACGACGAAGACGAAGACACCGCCGTGGAATGGATTGGCAGCGAGACCTTTCAGAAAGCCTATGGCGAGGCCTCGCAAATCCTGGAGCGCAAGAACGCGCGAGACGGAAGCCGTCGCTTTTAAGCCGTTTTTTGATTTACATGACCCCGATCAAGACGGTAGCTTTGCGCCATCACGAGAATGCAATTCCTTCTCACTAAGGCTACCGTTGTGAAATTCCCTCGTTCCCCCTCATCCATTCCGGCTTTCGATAGAGCGGGCACCTACACCAAGCCCCGAATTTTCCTGCACTGGCTGTCGGCGGCGATTATTCTGTGGGCCACGTTCAGCGGCTTCGGCGTCGTGCTGCTGGCCCCCACCGATCCGTTCCGGCAATGGGTCGAGTCGTTCAATCCACAGATCACCAGCCTGTTCATCCCCTTCTTCGCCTGGCGCTTGTGGCTGGCCATCAAGGCAAGCCCGGCGCACCCGCGCACCACGACACAGGAACGCCTCGCCAGCGTTGCCCATACGGCGATCTACGCAGCGGTGACCGGCGTACTGATCACTGGCGTGTTGATGATGAGCCACCCTGTGTTGCTGCTGGACCTCGTGCCTCTGCCTCAGTTGATCCATTCGAAGATAGCGCTGCTGGAGCTGCACGAACTGCATCACGTGCTGTGCGCGATTCTCGCGGGACTTGTGGCGTTGCATTTGGGAGCAGTGGTGCTGCATCAACTGCGCGGCAAACCAATTCTCGACAGAATGCGTTTGAGCCGATAACAAGGCACCGCGCCTCCTTGACCTGCTATTCGCCTATCCAGAGAACGGTGCCTCAAAAAAAACGGCCACCTTCATGCTGAAGGCAGCCGCTCTTTCTGCTCAGGCAACGCCCGCTCAATCAGCTCAATTGAGCACTACCTTGCCTGCCTTCACCGCCTTGCGACGATTCGACACGATCAGGCCTGCGGCGACCACCAGGATGCTGAGCAGCCCCGTCGCGATGATTTCCATGCGATGCGCTTCCTGAAACAGCATGACCGTCAGGACCGCGACGATGAAAACGATCACCAACCAAGTCAGCCCTGGGAACAGCCACATCCGGAATGCGATGGCCTGGCCTTCGGCTTCACGCTTGCGACGCATGCGCAGTTGCGAAACGGCGATCACCAGGTACACCAGCAGTGCAATGGCGCCGGAGCTGGCGAGCAGGAAGTCGAACACCGCGGCAGGGGCGACGTAGTTGGCGAACACGGCGGCGAACGCCGCGGCTGTGGACAGCAGAACGGCCCAATAAGGCGTACCCGCCTTGCTGGTGCGCTGCGAAACGGCCGGGGCATCGCCACGCTTCCCAAGGGAAAAGAGCATGCGCGAAGCGGTGTAAAGCGCCGAGTTGAGGCAACTCGTCACCGCCACCAACACCACGAGATCGACGATCAGCTTGGCATTCGGAATGCCCATCAGGTCGAGCACGGTCTGGTAAGAACCCACCTGCGCCAGGCGACTGTCATTCCAAGGCACCAGCGCGACGACCAGGAAAATCGACACCAGGTAGAACAGGCAGATCCGCCAGATCACCGAGTTGGTGGCTTTGGTGATTTGCTCGCCGGGGTTTTTCGACTCAGCCGCAGCGATGGTGACGATTTCGGTGCCCATGAACGAAAACATGGTCGTCAGCATGGCAGCCAGCACGGCGCCCATCCCGTTGGGCATGAAGCCTTGGGTGTCGAACAAGTGGCTGACGCCGCTGACCTGGCTGTTCGGCAGCAGGCCGAATACAGCGGCCATGCCCAAAATCACAAAGCCGATAATTGCCAGGACTTTGATCAGTGCGAACCAGAACTCGAACTCTCCGTAGTTCTTGACGCTGAACAAGTTGGTGGCGGTCAGTACCAGCGTGATCACCAATGTGAATGCCCAGATCGCGACGTTCGGAAACCAGGCATGAAGAATCGTCGCGGCGGCGTTGGCTTCCAATGGAATCACCAGTACCCAGAACCACCAGTACAGCCAGCCGATCGTGAAACCGGCCCAGTGGCCGATCGCGCGGTCGGCATAGGTTGAGAACGAGCCGGTGTCGGGCGACGCCACTGCCATCTCGGCCAACATGCGCATGACCAGCACCACGAGCGTGCCGGCTGCGGCATAGGCCAGCAAAACCGCTGGGCCCGCTTCAGCGATGGCGTGTCCGGAACCGACGAACAGACCCGCGCCAATCACGCCCGCGATGGACAGCATGGTGATATGGCGCGGTTTGAGCCCCTGATCGAGGTTTGAAGAATTTCGGGTAGTGCTCATGTAAGCAACCTTTAAAATTTGTACGGATCAGAGCGGTTTGCGACCCGCGTAAAAAGATCGCAACAGCCCTGTTATTTATTTTTTACGCAAGAACTACGCCAATACAGCTCAAAAGCGACGTCGCGCGTGGATATGCCCGCTGCAGGGGCTTTCGGTAAGTGCTTGAGAGAAATGACCTTTCAACATTTCTGAAGAGAGTGTTACCGAGTGCTACAGGATAGAGACGTTTTGTCGCACCGAAAATACACAGGAGGCGACAGAAAGCACCAAATAAGCGCACAGATCCGACCTTCCATCGCCGTGCTGGCCGAAATAGCCTTCCACACGGCGTTTAAAGCTGGCACCATCGCGCCCTTTTTGCGCACGGCCATACCGCTCAACGTGCGTGAACAGCATTGAAACTGTAAGGACCCGACATGGCTCATGCCGCGCCCGCCCTCGAAATTCGCAACCTGCATAAACGCTATGGAGCGCTGGAAGTCCTCAAAGGCGTCTCTCTGACCGCACGCGACGGCGACGTCATCTCGATTCTCGGCTCATCGGGTTCAGGCAAATCCACCTTGTTGCGCTGCATCAATCTGCTGGAAAACCCGCACAACGGTGAAATCCTCGTCGCCGGTGAAGCCCTCAAACTCAAAGCCTCGCGCAGGGGTGAACTGATTGCCGCTGACCATCGTCAGATCAATCGCCTGCGCAGCGAGATCGGTTTCGTCTTCCAGAACTTCAACCTGTGGCCCCACATGACCGTTCTGGACAACATCATCGAAGCGCCACGCCGGGTGTTGGGCCAGAGCAGGGCCGAGGCCTGTGATGTCGCGGAAGGATTGCTGGCCAAAGTGGGCATGGCTGACAAGCGCCATGCCTACCCGAACCAGTTGTCCGGCGGTCAGCAGCAGCGCGTGGCCATCGCCCGCACACTGGCAATGCAGCCTAAAGTCATTCTGTTCGACGAGCCGACCTCTGCGCTCGACCCGGAGATGGTGCAGGAAGTGCTTGGCGTGATCCGCGGCTTGGCCGAAGAAGGCCGGACCATGCTGATGGTCACGCATGAAATGAAGTTCGCCCGGCAGGTGTCCAGCGAGGTGGTGTTCCTGCATCAGGGGCGAGTGGAGGAGCAAGGTTCGCCCCAGCAGGTTTTTGACGACCCGCAGTCGGCGCGCTGCAAACAATTCATGTCCAGCAATCGCTAACGGAGCAATATCGATGCAGACCCTGAAATCCTTCCTGGCGGCCGCGCTTCTGTTGGCGACCTCCAGCGCTTTTGCTGCCGAAACCCTCAAGATGGGCATCGAAGGCGCGTACCCGCCGTTCAACAACAAGGACGCCAGCGGCCAAGTGGTGGGCTTTGACGTTGAAATCGGCAATGCCTTGTGTGCCAAGATGAAAGTCACCTGCGAAGTGGTCACTTCCGATTGGGACGGGATTATCCCGGCCCTGAACGCACAGAAGTTCGACTTCATCGTCTCCTCGATGTCCATCACCGAAGAGCGCAAGCAAGCCGTCGACTTCACCAACCCTTACTATTCGAACAAGTTGCAGTTCATCGCGCCCAAGGCCAGTAATCTCGGCGCCAACAACGACGCCATCAAAGAAGCGCTGAAAGGCAAGACCATCGGTGCACAACGGGCAACCCTGTCTGGCACCTGGCTGGAAGACAACTGGGGCGACGATGTCACGATCAAGCTCTACGACTCGCAGGAAAACGCCTTCCTTGACCTGGCTTCCGGCCGAGTGGATGCCTTGCTTGGCGACAAGTACGCCAGCTACGAATGGCTGAAAAGCGATGAGGGGAAAAACTTCGAATTCAAGGGCGAACCCATGTTCGGCGAGGACAAGATCGGCATTGCCGTCCGCCAGGGTGATCCGCTGCGCGAGCGCTTGAACACCGCGCTGAAAGAAATCATCGAAGACGGCACCTACAAAAAAATCAACGACAAGTACTTCCCTTTCAGCATCCTCTGACTGCCCAGGCCGCCCCGCCATGCCTCGCAGGGCGGGGCCGCTGCCTAACGAAACAACACAATGAACCTCGATCTCCAAGGATTCGGCCCCGCCCTTGCTGCCGGTGTGCTGATGACCATTCAACTCGCGCTGTCGGCGCTGTGCCTGGGTTTAGTGCTCGGCCTGCTGGGCGCATTGGCCAAAACCTCGTCCAATCGGGCCCTGCGCTGGCTCGGCAGCAGCTACTCGACGTTGGTGCGCGGCATCCCTGAATTGCTTTGGGTGTTGCTGATCTACTTCGGCACGGTCAACGCAATGCGCGCCATCGGCCATGTGTTCGGCATTCCCAACCTGTCCCTCAGCGCCTTCGCCGCAGGCGTGATTGCCTTGGGCCTGTGCTTCGGCGCGTACGCCACGGAGGTGTTTCGCGGCGCCATGCTGGCCATCCCCAAAGGCCATCGTGAAGCCGGGCTGGCGCTGGGGCTCTCGGGCCCGCGCATCTTCATCAAGCTGGTCATGCCGCAGATGTGGCGCATCGCCCTGCCGGGGCTGGGCAACCTGTTCATGATTCTGATGAAGGACACCGCGCTGGTCTCCGTCATCGGCCTGGAAGAAGTCATGCGCCACGCGCAGATCGCCGTCACCACCACCCGGCAGCCGTTCACCTTTTATATGGTTGCAGCGTTCATGTACCTGGGCATGACCGCCGTGTCGATGCTGGGCCTGGCATGGCTGGAGCGACGGGCAGCGGTCGGTTTCGTGAGGCGCGCAGCATGAGTTGGGAATTCGTCCTCAAATGGCTGCCCAAGTTGCTACAAGGCGCGGCCCTGACACTGGAGCTGGTGGCGATCGCCGTTGTATGCGGGCTGATCCTGGCAGTTCCGCTGGGTATCGCGCGCGCCTCGCGTCACCCTTACGTGCGCGCCCTGCCCTTCGCCTACATCTTCTTCTTTCGCGGCACACCGCTCTTGGTGCAACTGTTCCTCGTCTATTACGGGCTGGCGCAGTTCCAAGCGGTCACGCAAAGCCTGCTGTGGCCTTACCTGCGC
This sequence comes from Pseudomonas sp. RIT409, assembly GCF_003052515.2. Classification (GTDB taxonomy): domain Bacteria; phylum Pseudomonadota; class Gammaproteobacteria; order Pseudomonadales; family Pseudomonadaceae; genus Aquipseudomonas. Next base: position 289,530 of record NZ_QARE02000006.1, read on the forward strand.
GAGCCGTTCTTCTGCGCAGCGCTGACCATGACGCTGCACACCACGGCCTACATTGCCGAAATCCTGCGCGGCGCGATTCAGGCCGTGCCGCCCGGAGAAGTCGAAGCGGCGCGTGCGCTGGGCATGTCCAAAAGCAAGGCGCTGCTTTACATCATCCTGCCCCGCGCCGCGCGCATCGGCCTGCCGGCCTACAGCAACGAGGTCATCCTGATGCTCAAGGCCAGCGCCCTGGCCAGCACCGTGACCCTGCTCGACATCACCGGCATGGCCCGAACCATCAACGCCCGGACCTACATGCCGGAACAAACCTTCTTCATCGCGGGGATGATTTACCTGGTGATGTCGTTCGCTCTGGTGCAAGGCTTCAAATGGCTGGAGCGGCGTCTGCGGGTGGACGCCCACCAAGGCGTCTGATCGGGAGGTTCGTGGGGTGGCGGTGCTCGCCAAGGCTGCCGCCCACGGGGTAAAGCCCGTAAGCTTCACCCCACCGCCACAAACCGCCGCTCACACCATGCTGCTCGCCGCCGATCTCACACCTCGCTTCCTCGCCCTCGACGCCTTCCTGCGTGAGCACGAGCACCTGTGGCGACCAAAACCCTTCACCCAGCGCCGCTTACCGTGGGAAGCCCAGCACCCCGAACTGTCCACCTGGCTGCGCCAGCGGTCGTTGGCAGACGCCGAAGCTGCCCACAACCATCCAGAATGCCTGGACGCCCCCGCCCCTTTCGCACAGCTTGCCAGGCAATCTCGGGCACTGAGCGAAGTCGACACGTTCCCCAGCCACGCCCTCGCCGCCCGCGGATCGCGAATGAGCGTCGACGTACCCGGTCGCAAATGGCAACAGATCGAAGCCTTCGCCAGCCGCTTGAGCTTTCGCCAAACGCCCACCCACTGGCTCGACTGGTGCGCCGGCAAAGGCCATCTCGGTAGACGCCTTGCCCATGACGGCCAAGCCCTGACCTGCTTCGAATACGATGAAAACCTGGTCGAGGCCGGCCGTCTGCTCAGCCGCAAGCTCGGCATCAACGCCTTGCACCTGCAACAGGAGGTCATGGCCGACAGCGCCGCCGCCCGCCTTGCCGCGCATCACACCCCAGTCGCCCTCCATGCCTGCGGCGACTTGCACGTGCGGCTCATGCAACTGGCCAGCGACGCCCGCTGCCAACAGATGGCCATCGCCCCATGCTGCTACAACCGCATCGCCGGCGAACGCTACCAACCGCTGTCCGCCGAAGGCTTGGCCTCTCCCCTCACCCTGTCCACAGACGACCTCGGCCTGCCGCTCAGCGAAACCGTGACCGCAGGGGCCCGCGTCCGCCGTCAGCGCGACGCTTCGATGGCGCGCCGTTTGGGCTTCGACCTGCTGCAACGCCAACTGCGCGGCATCGACCACTATTTGCCGACCCCCTCCCTGCCCAGCGCCTGGCTGGAAAAACCCTTCGCCGACTACTGTCGCGACCTCGCCGCACTCAAGGCACTCCCCGCTCCCGGTGCCCAAAACTGGGACACGCTGGAAGCCGCAGGCTGGCAGCGGCTGGCCGAAGTGCGCAACCTCGAACTGCTGCGCAACCTCTTTCGCCGCCCCCTCGAACTCTGGCTCACCCTCGACCGCGCCCTGTACCTGCAACAGCGCGACTACGAAGTCCGTATCGGCACGTTCTGCGAGAGCCACGTCACACCGAGAAATCTGCTCATCCTCGCCGAGCGGATGTAACCGTCTCGCCCGCCGTGCCCTGTGGATAACTCTGTTGATGGTTTACCGCCGTGCGCACATAAATCCTAGCCTGCGCGCCATTTCACAATTTGTTCATTTTTTAAGCAGCGGCGAATCGCTCGGAAAAACAATAGCTTGCGAACAAATGAGAATGCTTCCACAAACCCACCGCTCATCGGCCTGCAAAACCACGCTTTGTGAATAACGATCATCGTGGTCAGGCATAAGCCACGCAAAAAAACTGAAATTAAGGCTTTACTCGACAGACCAAATCCCTATAATCAGCGCCCACACGCCGGTATAGCTCAGTTGGTAGAGCAACTGACTTGTAATCAGTAGGTCCCGGGTTCGACTCCTGGTGCCGGCACCATACAAAACAAGGGCTTGCAGCGATGCAGGCCCTTTGTTTTTCGTGTTCCACGTAACAACACACGTAACAAGTTCTCGGCTCAAGCACTTGCAGTCTTCGAGGGATCGTCTATGGACTGGATTGATAATCTGCTGCGAGTGTTGGGGTTCGCATGGCTGGGTGGCCTACTAGCCATCGTCGGCTTGGCGTTTGCGGTTTTAACTTATCTGTGGACACGGCGGCGAACCAAGTTTACTTACGTGCACCTGGGCGAGCACCTGCTCGGGAGTACCTCCGATAAGCTTCCACCAGCAATAGCTGTCCAGTACAACGGCATCAGCATTCCAAGACTGACTAAGACAGTAATCATCATCTGGAATGATGGCGAAAACACAATCTCTCGAAGCGACATCGTCAACAAAGATCCACTCCGATTACAGGTTGGAAAGGACGGGCACATTCTCTCGGCCTCGATATTGAAGACGAGTCGAGATGTAATCGACTTCAAGCTTGATGACGCGGAATCGCCGAATGAAGCGCTGTTGACCTTCGATTTTCTTGATGCGAAAGACGGCGCGGTTATTGAGGTACTGCACACCAGCACTGAACGCAAGCCCCGCCTACTGGGTACGCTTAAAGGGCTCCCGCAAGGTTTTCAAAGCCTGGGGCAATTCAAGCGTCCAAATCAGCGCATGGCAAAAAACAGGGCCGTATCCAAGATTCTTGCCTTCATTCTCTCGCCAATAGCGTTGGCGGCAGCTGGCTTTTCGCTTGGGCTTTTCGGTCCGCACCCCGATTTTCTCGCTGTGACTCCTAGGGTCGATTCTTCCGCGTCCGCCTTACTAGGGGTTGTTAGCGGTTTCGTCGCCACATGGGCTGCGAGTAGCTGGGCATCCCGACGTAGATATCCCAAGAGCCTCTATTTGGACGCGTTGGAGTGAACCCATGCTGCTCAAGCATTTGTGTGGAACTTCAGATGTGAGTGACCAGCGATGCAGACTTGGTTCGCAGCTGTCATCGGAGCACACCACCGCGTTTTCAGGTTGGCCCTCGGAAACCGATACTTTAGGTAATTAATTCGATATGCCCCATGAAACCCGCAAAGATCTGTATTAAATCAATCACCTAGACGTTTTAGAGCTCAAATCACTCAATTATGCCAAAGCTAGGCAATGGCTGACCGCAGCATCGCACGCGGGGTGTAGCCATTGAGCAATCCATTTTTTACGACTTACCTTTTTCCGTGGGTCAAACCGAGAAAACGCCAGCCGTCTTGGAGGATCAAGGGTCCGAGGGGCTCGATAGCACCCCCTACTTCCGCAGGGTTCTGGAGGCTTTCCATGCAGGAAGCCCTCATAAAGCGCTACGCAGGGCAGGCGGCAGGGTGCAGAAAAAGACCCATTTAGCCCCCTGTATAGACCGGAGACATGGTGGACACGTGTGCGGAGACATGGTGGACACTTTTCGGCGAGATA
>NZ_QARE02000007.1 GCF_003052515.2 Pseudomonas sp. RIT409
GTAGGTCATCGTCAAGATTCAATTGCAGAACCCCGTTTGCGAAAGCAGACGGGGTTTTGTCTTTAAGTGAAGGTCATCGAATTTTGCTGGCACGTCCCTGGTGACGGATCAGCTACAGAATTTCTTGACGACCATAGAGCATTGGAACCACCTGATCCCATCCCGAACTCAGAAGTGAAACGATGCATCGCCGATGGTAGTGTGGGGTTTCCCCATGTGAGAGTAGGTCATCGTCAAGATTCAAATCCAAAAGCCCTGTCTGCTGACGCAGACAGGGCTTTTGTCGTTTCAGGCACTTCAATCAGCTACGCGGGTTAATGCACGGCGATGACATCGCTCGGCATCATGTTCCGCCGACTTGCCAATCAGCTAAATAGCTTTGGGACGTTGCTCATTGCGACGTCGGCAAAGTCCTGCAAGAACGCCCTGAATTCGTCAGCACTCATGGGGTTGTCTGTCGTGGGCTCGGCGATGATTGTCCACGTAGCGACGCTGCTGATGTTGGAGACAGGAGTCACCGTCATCGAGGCCCACAGCTTGCCGACGCCCAGGTTGTTGTAGAGGGTGGTCCACGTCATCGCAAGTGCTTCCTCATCCCAAGAGTTAAGTTGTTCGACTACCTCGAAACCTCCTTCCTTGAAACGCTTGTGGCGGATCGAGCCTACGCCATTGCCAATGACGTCAGTGCTCTCCAGCGCCTGAACAAACTGGGCAAACCCGCCAAAATCCCCGACCACTTTCCAGACATCGGAAGCCTTGGCGGGGACTGTGACGGAAGCCGTGACGGGATCGCCGATCGGATCGGTGATCAGCGTGTCCGGCTTAAGGCTCGAAAAGCTATTGAGTGCGTTCATTTCGTTCTCCTTGATGTACATGAGGTGGTGCGTTCAGATGAAATCGATTTGTTTGAGGTAGTCACAGCCCTTGCGCAGCAGCTCGGGAGTTTTCTGCGGATAGCGCTCGCCCATGCGTTGCACACCCTCCAAGGCGTTCTGGTAGGCGATCATTGAGATGTCACCTATGTCCTCGTCGAAGCCGTCGAGGTAGAAACCAAGTACGCCGAATAAGGCATTTTCGCTGTCGACCCGACTGAGCTGCGCTTGCCATTGCGCAACGCTGACCGTCTCGAACTCACGTCCAGCCTCGCGGAAGGCATCGACGTAGGTGCTCCAACTCAGCGGTTCGGGGTTATGCAGGTTGAACACAGCGCGGCTTGGCTGGTAACGGCTGCTGTGAAACGCGATGAAGCGAGCGAGGAAGTCGACGGGCATGAGATCGAAGGTCATCGAAAAATCAGGGACCTGTCCCAGCTGAATCGAGCCTTTGAGCATCAGCATCAGACGATTTTTATGAGGTTGGCAGACCCCGGTGACGCTGTTGAAGGCGATATTTCCGGGGCGATAGATGTTGACCCACACACCTTGCTCACGTGCCTTTTGCAGCAAGCGCTCCGCGACCCACTTGGACAGGTTGTAGCCGTTCTTGATGTAGATCGGCGGCGTTTCGACGGCAGGGGCTTCCAGTACGCTGCCATCCACACCCACTGCACTGGAGGCTGATAGGGTCGACACGAAGTTGAAGACCTTTTTGCTGCGTCCTTCGCACAAACGTAAGCACTCGAGAATGGGCGCGACGTTGTCTTGGGCCAGGGTCTCGTAGTCCTGCACGTGATTGACGTTGGCGGCGTTGTGCACCAAAGCGCCGAATTCACGATCAAGCCGTTCGTACACCTCATCCCTCAAACCCAATTGAGGTTGCGTCACGTCGGCCGCGTGAACCCGCACTCGGCTGAGGTCCAAGTGTTCCAGGCGGTTCTCACGCAACGATTCAATGAAGCGATCCTGCGCCGTAAGCCCGTTGCCCTCGCGCACCAGGCACGCCACCTCGGTAGCGCCCCAGGCCAGAAGTGCCTCGACCACGTGCACGCCGAGAAAACCGTTGGCGCCAGTGACAATCACCTTGTGCACGTCTCCCAGCTTGCCGGCCGGCAATGTGGGCAGATCGAGAGGCGCAGTGGCGTCTTTGATCGCTAGGGGGCTGATCGTCCACGGCGATGTACCTTCGGCGTCGAGCAATGTGCCGAGATTGGCAAGCGTCGGCGCTTCGATGAACCGGTTGATCGGAACGCTGCGCCCGAATCGCTCGCGAATGCCGAGCAGCATTTGTGACAGCAGGATCGAGTGACCCCCGAGGTTGAAGAAGCTCTCTTCGGTGGAAATATCACCCGGAGGCAACTCCAGCAGATCGGCCCAGAGCGGGAGCAGCAGGCGTTCGTTGTCGGTTTCGGGTTGGCGACGGGGCGCCTGTTCGATCAGGTTGATCGGCAAATGCAGTAACGCTTTTCGGTCGACCTTCCCGTTCGAGGCAGAAGGCATCGCCGTCAGTTCAGTGTAGGCTGCCGGGCGCATGTAATCGGGCAGTAGCCGCTCGACGTGCGCCTTGAGCAGCGTCCTCGCAGCATTGGGTTCGACGCCATGAGGTTGAGCGAGAAAGGCCAGTATTCGCCGTTGGTCGTCGACTACCACAGCAACCTGGCGGTACAGCTGGCTGTCCCGCAAACAGTGTTCGATCTCTTCCGGTTCGACCCGAAAGCCGCGAATTTTCACCTGGTTGTCACGACGCCCCAAAAGTTCGACGCCTGCGTCTGTCCACTTGCCGATATCCCCAGTACGGTAGGCGCGTAATGTTTCTCCGTCGCCCGGGTCGATGTGCACATAACGCTCGGCGGTCAACTCGGGAAGGCCAATGTAACCCAGCCCCACCCCAGGCCCGACGATGTAGAGCTCGCCTGGGGTGTTCTGCGCAGCGGGCTGCATCTGTTCGTCGAGAATCAGCAACTGACTGTTGGCGATGGGGCGCCCGAGGTTGCGATTGCTGCTTGCAGGGAGGAATTGCCCGGCCGTGATCAGCACCGTGGCTTCGGTCGGTCCATACAGGTTGTGGAAGGAGCATTGCGAGGCCAGGCGCTCGATCACATAGGGCTCGCAGACATCGCCGCCCGTGCATAGGTGTCGGAGTGTCGACGGCATGTCCAGGGGCAGGATGCTCAGCAACGCGGGCGGCAGGAAGGCATGGGTGACGTTCTGCTCCAGCAGCTCCGCGAGTTGCTGTGGGTCGCGTCGTTGATCTTCAGTCGCAACCACCAACTGCGCCCCAGTAAGCAGGGTCGGGAAGATGTCGATCACTGACGAGTCAAAGCTTAGGGTCGAGAACTGTAATACCCGGCTGTGCGCGTCGAGTCCGACGTAGTCCGCATACCAAGCCGTGAAGTGGCTGAGATTGCGCTGACTGAGCATCACGCCTTTGGGATGCCCCGTGGTGCCGGAGGTGTAAAGCGCCATGCAGGGAGCATCCGTTGCGGGCTCCCGCCGCATTATCGACTGGGCAGTGGGCTTGGCGTCGATCGCGGTAATGTTCAGCCCGGGCACGCTGGACTGCGCAAGTGGGTGCTGGCCGTCATGCAGCAGCAATGCCGCGTTTGCGTTTTCCAGTATGTACTGCTGGCGTTGCAGCGGCTGGCTGGGGTCAAGCGGCAAGTAGATCGCGCCTTCTCCCAGTATCGCCAGGATCCCCGCAAACAGAGCAGGTGATTTCGCCAGACAGAGGCCAATGACCGGAGGACCGTTTTGCGCCTGACTCAACAGCGGTGCCATACGCTGTTGAATAGCCACGGCATGAGCGCGCAACGCGTCGTAGCTGATACGCTCGCTGTCGATTTCCAGCGCACTGCGGTCGCCGTGTTGTTGGAAGCTGCGATCCAGCCGTGCCACCAGTGATTGCTGCGCAACGGTCAATAATTGGGGATGAGCGGTGTCATTGAAGCGGTGCTCGAAAGCCAACCGGTCGAGCTTGTGCAAACCGTCCTGCCATTCGCTGTGCGGTGGTTCGACCTTTGCTGTACGGGAGAAATGCGCCGGGTCACGGGAAAGCCGGGCTACGTGCAGCGCCACACTGTCGATGAGCGTCAGCACCGCGCTGTCGCGTAACTGACGGCCATTACCGGTCTGCTCGGCGGAAAGCGTTTCACGGAGGATCAGACGTTGGGCAGTCGCAGAACCGTACCAGCACAGCAGCTCAACCTGTGGCAAGCCACGGCGCATGCCGGGCATCAACCCAACACGCAGCCCCAAATGGATGGCGGTCTTGAAAGACTGCAGGCGGGTGCTGGTCAGCGCTAGCGTGCCGTCTTCTATGAGCAGCGAGACGCCGTGCAGTGGCGAACTGTCCAGTGCCTGCGCATCCTTCAAGGTGTGGATGCCGTGGCCATGGCTATCGAGCTCGACACTCAATTCGTGCAATGCCCGGCTGTGGCCGATCAGTAGAATCTCCAGGCGTTTCATTGCACGCCTCCTGCCGGCAGGTAGTCGGCAAGTGCCTGCTGAACACACGGTGCATCGAGCATGGCGCTGGACTTGAAGAACCTCACGATATTGGCCACCAGCGGATGGTGTCGGTTGATTGGGAAGCTCATCGCCTGCACTTCATCCCGCAGCGCCTGTTTCACCGACGCCGAAGTCTCCAAGTATTCAATCAGCGCAAAGTCGAAGGCCTTCTGAATGTCATTGGTTAAATATTGCGCAATGAACACAGGCATGATGCCTGCGATGGTTCGGCGGTCTTCTTCGGGAGCCGCACTCCAATAGATGCGTACCAGCCGTGCCCAGAAGCCCGAATGCCGCCCCTCGTCGAGCAGATGGTCGGCCATCAGCCCCTTGACCGACTGCTTCACGGTGTCGTCCTTGGCGAACGCAGCGACATCGTTGGTCACAGTGTTCTCGGCGATCGCCACACAGATCAGCTCGACGGCGCTGTGCAGGTGATCGGGTGCAAGCGCCAGCGCTGCCGGGATTGCGCGGCTGAGTTCGATTTCCGAAGGTAGGTGAACAGGTTCAATACTTGTCAGGGCGATGGTCTGTTGCATGAAGTCCATCGCCACCAGGGCGTGGTAATCCTCGTCGACCACCACCGTCATCGCGTCATAGCGGCAGGCAAAGGGGAAACGAATCGCAAAATTGTCCTTGGCGATGCTGCGGGCGGTCTTGTCGACGATCTCGGTCTCGAAAATCACCACATCGTTGATGAACTTGTACAGGCTCTGGATGAGGGCGAAATCACGCAGATGAGCGCATTCGCGGGTAAAGGTATCGCTCAGCACCAGTGGCTGACGGCTGAGGGGATAGATGAGTTTCGTGTCGTTCTCAACGATGCGGCGTGGTCGGGTGCGAATCGTCGCACGGCCTTCCCAGGCATCGGCAAAGGACAGGTAATCTTCGGCTTTCATGATGTCGTCCTTGTGGGAAACAGAAAGAAGCGATGAACCGGCAGCGCGGTCAGGCGCTGACTTCAACGAGCACCGGATGGCGCATGCTCACGCGCAGGGCATCCCAGAGCGCGATGCGGCTTTCGACGGCTGCGATGGCTGCTTCGTAGACTTGCTGCTCGCGCTGTGGATCGCCGTTGACCAGGCGTGCCAGCAGCGCTTCGGCGGCGGGCCCGTGGTCCTCTGAATCGACCTCGATGTGTCGCTCCAGGTAGTAGCGAAAGGTCGGGGCCTGGTTGTCCTTGATGCCCCAGTCGTCGAGGATCCGCTGGAACATTCGCGGAATGACGCTCTCTCGCCCATACAGAAAGGCGGCGGCGACGCTGTGAGCAGGCGCATTGAGTGCAATGTTCAACGTGTCGCGAACGAATCGAGCTTCCGCCTTGCCCGCTTGTGCCCGCTCCAGGGCGGTTTCGTAATGCACCCCTTCTTTTTGCAGTTCGACAAAATGCTCGATGCGTGCAGTGCTCGCGCCGACTTCACGCATAGCATCCAGATACAGCTCGAAATGGCTGTAGTGTCCGTGGCCGAGGCGGTCATCCGACTCTTCCCCCAAGACGATCTCGTTGATCAGGCGCGCGGCCTTGGGGTCGTTGGGTGGCAGCCAAGGCAAGCGGGTGCAGGTCAACTCCTGCTGCAGCCGCTTGGTCAGCGACATGAAATCCCACACGGCAAACACGTGTGCTTCCATGAACCGCCGTAATACAGGCAGAGAGTCGATTTCAATAAAGATCGGATGAGAGCTTAGTTCGGATTGTCGGGCGAGCAGTTGTTGTTGAATGTTCATGGTACGTCCTTGAAGTGCAAACTTTCTGTTCGGCCACTGATTACTGGCAAATGGTCCGATCGTTATTGCGTAACAAGAGTGTCGCAACAACGTCTTCATAACCAATGCGCGAGCGCAGGCGGCGAGCAGGCGGCGAACAGTTCGTTCGTTAATGGTCATGTTCAACAAAGTGTCCGCACCCTCGGGCTGGTGCGGGGTTTCGGCAGGCCCAGTAAAGGTCTGCCATGTCGTCAGGCTGGCGACGGGAAAACGGTAATGCACTTTTTAACGATCGGGCAAACACTTTTTTATTATTTTTAAGTTCAGAAAAATGACTCGCATATGAGTCCGTTAAAACTTTTCTCAGAAGTTTTATTGGTGCGAGCGCAACCCTTCCAACTCAATTGAGTCAGAATTGATAATAATGAACGAATGCCTCGTTCAGCGTTGCGCGTTTACCGAATAATCGCTCTTGGAAGTTTTTATGGGCGACGTAGATGGACTTCCCTCATTACGCCTCCGCCCGGTGTGTTGCTCCTTTCTCTGCTCCATGAAATGACGTCTGCGGAACCTGTTGCAGGCAAGCTCACACTCCGAGTGTGCCTGAAACACAGTCGTTCGCCCGGCGGCGGGCAGATTTCACAGTAGGGAACGTTAGGGGAAACGCTGCACAAACAAACCTGGTGGTGCGCTTCATAGGGGCGTGACGTACGTTTCCGGAACAGAACGGCCGGAGGGAGGGGGCAGGGTCAGACGTCAAGGACGCCAAGGTGCGTGTTGATGATGTGCAGCAGTCGATTACGTTGCGAGGTGAGGAAATGATGATTGCCGCGGACTTCGATCAGCTCGAATTCGCGACGGGTGAACTCGCGCCAGTTCATCATGCTGGGGGCGGTGTCGATCGGGTCGTCACTGCCGTAGAGGGCAGTCAGTGGAATATCGAGGCCTTCATCGGGGCAGTGGGACCACAGCTCCGAGAGCTTCAGATCGCTGCGCATGACAGGCTCGAACAAGCGCATCAACTTCTTGTCATGAAGCATGGATTCTGGCGCAACGCCGAGCGCGATGAGCGCCCGGATAAAATCATCTTTAGGAAGTGTGTGCAGGTAGGGCAAGGGTTGGCGACTGTCGGGGCTGCGACAGCCGGAGATGAACAAGCGGCGGGTCATTCCAGGATAATGAGCTTGCGCTAATCGGGCCATTTCGTAGGCGACTCGCCCTCCGAAGCTGTGGCCGTAGAACGCATGGGGTTCGGTCAGGTAGGGCTGCAGCGCAAGGAAAGTGTCGTGCAGCAAAGGTGCCCATTGATCGTAGGGCGCTTCCTTGAGACGGCTGCCATGGCCAGGCAAACGCAAAGTGACCAGCTCGATATGATCCGCCAGGCCGTCCGACCAGTCGCGGAATTGCTCGGGATCGGCCCCCGCGTGGGGAAAGCAGATCAAGCGGGTTCTGATAGGTCGTCCGGAATTGACCACCATCAGCCATTTGCTTCTTTCAGCGTACACAACGTTTCCCCAAGCCTGCGCGGGCAGACTGCTGATCACTTGGGGCCGGGTCCTTCGGCGCTGGCATCGCGACATCCGATGCTCGATCACCCCATGCCTCATCCGGCCCGCAAGGGCCGTAGACAGGGGCGCGAATGTTGGCCGTGAACGGTAGCGCTCACGGTCCACAAGCCCTCATTGGATGAGAGCGCGCTTCCTCGATGCCGAGCCGGATTTTGCAGCATCCGCAGATCGGCTGTTCAGATACGTGGTGATAGCGGCCACACCACGGTTCAAGTGCTGGGTCAGTGCACTGACCGTCGAATCGACATCCCCCGCCTCGGCCATTTGCAGCAACTCCAGATGGTCATGCTGTGACAACTTACCCAACCCCATGTGCTTGAGGTTGAACCGCAGGAAGCGTTCCTCTTCGTTCAAGCCATCTTCCACCAGTTTGAGCAGACGCTTGTTGGGTGCACGGCCATACAGAGCCATGTGGAAGAGGCGGTTGAGCGTGCCCATCTTCGAATAATCGGTTTCGACCTCGAGCTGTTCGATGTAGCCGCGGGCAGCCTGGATGTCTTCGGCGGTCAGCAGTGGGATCGATTGCCGCAAGGCTTCGGATTCGAGCAGGATGCGCAGCGCGTAGGCGTCGGTGGCGTCTTCGTTGATCAGCGGGGCAACGACGGCGCCTTTGTGCGTCTCTACGCGAAGCAAAGACTGAGCTTCCAACTGGCGCAACGCTTCGCGCACCGGCATGCGGCTGACGCCGAACATCGTGGCCAATTCCTGTTGGCGCAGGGCGAAGCCTGCCGGCAGACGGCCGTCAAGAATGGCGGCGCGCAGCTTTTCTTCGATAACCCCGCGTGCCAGATGCGCAGGCGGTTGCTCGCTGCCGAGAATTTCCCGCAGAAATTGTTCTTTTTCAGCTCTGCGCATCGTGACTTCTTCTTCGCTGATCGGAGATTGGATCCAAGGAAACACTAGAGGCCGTATCCGGCCTTGTCAAACGGTGAAACATTTCTCGTCCGGTGGCGGCGGTGCGCATTCTACAAGGCTTTGCCGCGTTCATGTGCATGGGTGTTCTATCCTTTGGGCGATACGAATCGTCGGAAATCGGACGCCTCAGCAGGCATTTCGACGTTCGGACAGGCGGACGTTTGAAGTCATTGATTCGCAAGCCAATGATCGCCAGGTGCCATTATTTTCCTCCGTTGGCGCCTCGTCAGCGAGTACCTCCCGTCGAACCCTTGGAAGGACTGTCTTGGCGCCCGGCCCTCGTCTGATCAGTTTGCGCGCATGCTCTGCCAGCGTTTGCTGGGTGGTCACTTTAGAAGGGAGCCTCAACGGCCGGGTCGACAGCGTGTGGAAGAATTGGCCACCCAGTTCCGGACTGGGGTGCTCGTTGGCGTCGCAACAGTTCAGCGGGCGCTTCAACGATCGTTTGGCGAGCCAGCACCTTGGGCGTGACCGGTGGATGAAGACCGTCTTAGTCGAGGGGCGGGCTGAATTCGCTAGGACGTAAGGGTGTTGATCCTCTTGAGTCTGGCCGGTGGCAGGCGCGGCGACATACCGTCGCGCGCCGCTCTCATCTCTTCGGCGAGCTTCACCGCTCGTGTGAAACCCACATTGCGCGGGCCGGCATCAACGCTTCGAGCTTTTAGATGTACCGTCCCGACACAAAATGCTGGACATCGTTGAAGCCTGGCGTCGATGCATGGCCCGGTGTCACGAGTGAGTCGATGAACGCCTCATCCTCGGCCGTGATCTTCACGCTCAAGGCTTTGGTGTAGCTGTCCCATTGCTCCTCGGTGCGCGGACCGACAATGGCCGAGGTCACGGCCTGATTGTTCAGCACCCAGGCAATGGCGAACTCCACCAGGCCCACTCCTTTCTCCCGTGTGTATTGCTGGAGTTTCTGCGCGATGTGCAGCGATTCGGTACGCCACTCGGTTTCCAGAATGCGCTTGTCCTGCCGTCCGGCCCGGGTGCTGGCATCCGGGGTGACGTCGGGTGCGTATTTGCCGCTGAGGACACCGCGAGCCAAAGGGCTGTAGGGCACGACACCCAGCCCGTAGAACCGCGCCGCGGTGATCTGCTCCAGCTCGGCCTGACGATTGACGATGTTGTACAACGGCTGGCTGATGACCGGTTTGTCGACCCCCAGACGCTGCGCCACATTCACCACCTCGGCGATGCGCCAACCCCGGAAGTTGGAGACACCCCAGTAGCGGATCTTGCCTTCGCGGATCAGGTCGCCGATGGCGGAAACGGTCACTTCCAAGGGAGTACTGTGGTCTTCCTTGTGCAGGTAATGGATGTCGATGTAATCAGTGTCGAGTCGACGCAGGCTGGACTCGATTTCGTTGAAAATGTGTTTGCGATTCAGGCCGCTGGTATTGGGTGCCGTATTGCCGGAACTGCTGCCGACCTTGGTCGCCAGAACCCACTCACTGCGGCGGCTGGCGATGGCCTCGCCGACAATCTCTTCAGAGCGCCCGGCGTTGTAGACGTTGGCCGTGTCGATGAAATTCACGCCTTCGTCCCAGGCCTTGTCGATAATGCGCAGCGACTCTTCGGTGCTGGTCTGCACGCCAAACATCATCGAACCCAGGGTCAGCGTCGAAACCTTGAGGCCGGATTGGCCAAGAATGCGGTAGTTCATTGCTCGATATCCTTCTCGTCGGTAAGGGGAAATCAGGACAGTCTGCGGCAAGCTTGCAAGGGGGCTCGTAAAGGCCTTTCAGACCGACAACTCTTGGCCGGACATACTCGCCTGTTTTTGACGGCTTTGAAAAGTGACAAATGGCTTGGCCTACGCAGAGGTGATCGCTGGCTGAGCAATGACACGCTTCTCGCTGGCGGACGAGAGCGCTAGCTACAGCGTGACGTCAGCGCTGCTCAGCCGGGCATGACGCCCCGCCATGAAACACAACGTCCCACCTATCGCGGTCAGGCCCGCCAGCACATAAAACATCGTTGGCGCGGGCGTGTTGATCAACAAATAGCCGCAAATGACCGGGCTCATGGCTCCGCCGAATGCTGCGAGGTTCTGCGCGCCCAGATAGCTGCCGCGCAAGTGCTCTGGAGCGATGGTGTCGACGAACAGATACTCGGCGGGATAAATGATCATTTCGCCCAAGGTGAATACGAACATGGCCGCACACCACGCCAAGGTCGTCCCGGCAACGCTGAAGCCAAGCAGACCAATGGCGAAGAGCGCGGTGCCCATGCAGATCCAGTAGGGCAATTGCTCACGCTTGAGGAAGCGGCCGATCTGGTACTGCATCGCAATCACGGTGATTGCGTTGCAGGCCAGTACCGCAGAGAGGATTTTCAAGGCCTGGTGCGACGTGTGAGTGACCAGCAAAAACTGGGAGAGGTACAGCGTGTACCGCCCGTGCACAATCGTGCTAAGCAAGCTGCCGCCCGTGAACTGGATCAGCGTGCGGTCGCCCTTGAGCGTGGTCAGGGTATCGAAAAAACTCCGCGGCGCGTCCTCATGGCGTGCCGCCGTGGGCGGGATGCCGATCATCAGGAATATGCTGCCGAATGCGATAGCGCTGGCGATCAGGAAGGGCGCCAATGGCAGCTGCCCGGCGATCACCACGCCCAGCATCGGACCGGTGGCGTAGCCGATGTTGGTCAGGGTGTAGCGCAGCGAAAAGACTTTGGCGCGCTGACCGATGGGCAGGTTTTCGCTGATGATCGCTTTGGACCCGATCAAGAACAGCGCCGATGCGGTTTCAGTGATCACCAGCGTGAGCGTCGTCAGGTAAAGGTTTTGAGCGAATGTCAGCAGTGCGAAGCCAATCGAACTGGAAAGCATCGCCAGGATGAGCAGTTTGCGCTTTTCCAGACGGTCGATGATGTAGCCGCCGTATAACCCCAGCAGCGTCGCGAGAAACACGGCGATGCCCATCAACAGCCCGACATCCTGTTGGTCAAGCCCCAGCTTCGTGCTCAGAAACAGCGTCAGGAGGGGGCTGGTCATCGCTCGGCTCATGACGATAGTGAGCGAGCAGACCATCAGCCGACGAATGACGAGAGAATAAGTGGCCATTGTTGTCCTTAATCTTGTGCTCGGCGCTAAACCCTGTAGGAGCGCGCTTGCCCGCGAATGCGATTTGCCTCTGTCATTTGTGGCGTCTGACAAAACGTCTCGCGGGCAAGCGCTCCTACAGGTGGCCGCATTGCCACATCATCCATGAGGGTTTGCGCGGCGGATTTACTTGCCCTGATTCATCTCGGCCTTGCTCACGGCGCCTTGCTCAAGTTCCCATTTCTTCAGGATTTTGCCGTAGGTGCCGTCGTCGATCATCGCCTGCAATGCATCAGCGATGGCCTTGGCCAGCTCGGGGCTGGATTTGCTCACGCCCAGCCCAGTGAACTGCTTGGAAATCGCCTGCCCGATCGGCTTGTAGGTGTCTTTTTCTTGCGACATCAGGTACGGAATGGTTTCGCTGCCTTGCATCGCCGCGTCCAGACGCCCCTGACGCAGCTGCGCGCGTGCGTCGGCAGAGCCCTCGGTACCGCTTACGACAATGGCGGGTTTGCCTGCCGCTTCACAGTGCTCCTTGCTCCACGCGGTGATTTCAGCCGGCCACGTGGTACGGCGGCTGGTGCCGACTTTCTTGCCGCACACGTCGGTCAATTGATTGAGCTCGGTGTTCTTGGTCAGGGTGTACAACTGAGGGCCGCTGGTGAAATAGTCGATGAAGGTCACCGACTTCTGGCGCTCGGCGGTGTCGGTCATGCCCGAGAGAATGATATCGAAGCGTTTGGTGACCAAGCCGCTGACCATTTGTTCGAAGGCCGTTTCCTGCCATTTGATTTTCACGCCCAGGCGTTCGGCCAAGGCGCTGCCCAAGTCGACATCGAAGCCGGTCAGGGTGTTGGTGCTGGTGTCTTTGAAATCCATCGGCGGATAGTTAGGGACAATCGCTGCGGTGATTTCGCCTTTTTCCTTGATGCTGGCGGGTAAGTCGGCAAACACCAGTGGCGACGTCATCAGGCCAGCGAGCAACGCGGGGAGGATCAATTTTTTCATGGTCGTTCTCGTTTGTTCTGGTTTAGGTGCGAACGGCAGAAATGAAGCTTTGGGTTCTTGGGTTTTGTGGGCTTATTAGTATGTCTTCGGGGCTACCGGCCTCCACAATCTGGCCTGCGTCCATGAACACCATGCGGTTGGACACTTCCCGGGCGAAGCCCAGTTCATGGGTCACAACGATCATGGTCATGCCGCTGTGCGCGAGGTCTCGCATCACCGACAACACTTCGCCCACCAGCTCCGGATCAAGGGCAGAAGTGGGTTCGTCGAACAGCATCAGCTTGGGCCGCATTGCCAGCGCGCGAGCGATTGCCACGCGCTGCTGCTGGCCACCGGAAAGTTCGACGGGATAGGCATCGCGTTTGTCCGCCAGACCCACGCGGGCCAATAACTCAAGGGCTTCTTCGTTAGCTTCCTTAGGGGAGCGCTTGAGCACCTGAATGGGCCCCTCGATCACGTTCTGCAGGGCCGTCATGTGGGGAAACAGGTTGAAACGCTGAAAGACCATGCCAGTGCTTAGCCGCTGGCGTGCGATCTGCACATCGGTCAGTTCGTGCAATTTGTTGCCGACGACGCGGTAACCCACCAATTCGCCATCGACCCAAAGGCCGCCCTTGTCGATCTTTTCCAACTGGTTCACACACCGCAGCAAAGTGCTCTTGCCCGAACCCGACGGGCCGATGATGCACAGCACTTCGCCTTGTTCGACCTCGATGCTGACATCTTTCAGGGCGTGGAACTGATCGTAATATTTGTTCAGGCCCACGGCTTTGACGATGGTTCTCATGTGGCTTTTGTTCATGCGCAACTCCAAGGCCTGATTTACGAACGCTTGCCGGCACCGCGAGCGAAACGACGCTCCAGTCGGCTTTGGCCGAACGACAGCACCGTGACCACCGCCAGGTACCAGATACCGGCGACGATCAGCAGCTCCATGACCCGGGCGTTGGCGTAGTAGATGTTTTGAGCGTTGTGCAGCAATTCGGAGTACTGGATGACGCTGGCAAGGCTGGTCATCTTCACCATGCCGATGAATTCGTTGCCCACTGGCGGGATGATCACGCGCATGGCCTGGGGCAGGATCACCCGACGCAATGCCTGCAAGCGCGGCATGCCAATGGATTTGGCCGCTTCGTATTGGCCGGTGTCCACCGACAGCAGGCCGGCGCGTACCACTTCGGCCGTGTAAGCGCCCTGGTTGATGCTCAAGCCCAGCAAGGCCGCGACGAAGGGCGTCATCACGCTCACCGTATCGAGTTCGAACAGGCCGGGAATGCCAATGACCGGGAAGATCAACGCCAGGTTGAACCACAGCAGCAGTTGCAGAATCAGTGGCGTGCCGCGGAACAGCCACGTGTAGGTGATCGCCACAGAGCGCAGGATCGGGTTGGCCGACATGCGCATGATGGCAGTGATCACACCGAACACCACCCCCAGCGCCATTGCCAGGATCGACATGACGATGGTGTTTACCAAGCCCCATAGAATCGCTTGCGATGTCAGGAATTGACCGATGTATTCCCACTCGATCTGACCGTTGGCGAAGGCGCGGGCCAAGCCAGCCAACGCGATGACGATGAGGGTGGCGAAGAAAATGCGCCCGTAATAGCGACGCGGGACGTGTTCGTACCGCGTGATGTCGAACTCGTTTTCGGCCTTTTTGCGTTCGGCTTGCAGGTGCTCTGCCGGGTTCTGATTCATGGTGTATCTCCGAAGCGTATACAGGCCGTGGTGTTCGATTTCAGCGTGTGATCGTCAGGCCATTCGGTGAGTGTTCGGGCACGCATTCGAGGCTGGGAGTTCGCTGAGAGTGAGGGCAGTCAAACATTACGCTCCGCTCTAAAACGACGGGCATCTGGTGAACCTGCGCAGCATACAGCTGCGCGAGAATGCCCATCGAACATCGCTTATCGAGCCTTGAGGTCCTGATCGAAGTGTCAGGTTTTATTGGCTGAAATCAACAATGGCGTCATTGATCAGGGCGTGGTGCAAATGGTTGCCAATCGCCATTTTCTATGTTCATCATTGTTGATCGGGCATGTTTTTGTTGTGGGTCAAAGCCTGTTGAATGTAACGGGCGAGGTAAATAAGCATTATGGAAACTCCACTTTCCACTTCTGGAAACGTGCCCCCCAAGCCGGGAATCCGCCCACCCTTGTCGCTCAGCGGAATGGACTTCAAACTGCTGCGCGTCTTCCAGGCCGTGGTCGAGGCCGGAGGCTTCAGCGCCGCGCAAAACGAGCTGAACGTGGGCCTTGCCGCAATCAGCAAGCAAATTTCCGACCTTGAGATTCGCATCGGCATGCGTCTGTGTACGCGGGGGCGTGAAGGCTTTCACCTGACCGAAGAAGGCAAACTTGTCTATCAGGCTTCGATCGAATTATTTGCGTCGGTGGATACTTTTCGCGACCGCATTAGTTCGGCGCAACATGAGCTGATCGGCGACCTGAGTATTGGTGTAATCGACAGCACTGTGTCCGATCAAAGTTCGCCGTTAATTGCGGCCCTCAGAACAATGCACGATGACGCCCCCAAGGTCAGATTGCGTCTGCTGGCTTCGCAACTCGATGAAATAGAGCGGGGCGTAGCCGAGGGCAGGCTGAACGCGGGGGTCATTCCCGTGTATCAGCGTCGTGAAGAGTTCGACTATTTCGAGCTGTATGAAGAACGCTCCCACGCTTACTGTGCGGTCGGCCATCCATTGTTTTCACTGGATGGCAGTGCGTTGAGTGTCGACTGTTTGCGCCAACATCAAGTCATCAACCACCGCTATGCGATTCATCGCGACAAGGCCAGTTTCGTCAATTACGACAGCCAGTCCGCCTCTGCGTCGCAAGTCGAAGCCGTGGCCATCCTGATCCTCACAGGCCGCTTCATCGGCTTTTTGCCTGAGCATTACGCCCGCTCATTGGTGCGCGATGGCCAACTGCGTGCATTGCGTCCTGACATGATCCACCTGAGCACACCGTTCCACCTCATCGTGCGCCAGAACGCGCCGCGCAGCCCGTTGGTCAAGGCGTTCGCACGGGCGCTCGGCGTGGATCTGAAGCGCGGAGCTTGACGATTGATCGGGTCGTTCGGTCGCAGCGTCAACGCCTCGATCATTCAGCTCCCATAACCCGGCAGTCCCCAATCCTGAAGAGGGAATTCGGCCAACGAGCCCAGCATCAGATCCGCATGGGCGTACTGCGAAACCGGCATGTGCGAATCCGGCACGGCGACGGCGTACATGCCAGCCGTCTTGGCGGCCGTCACACCGAACGGGGAATCTTCGAATACCAGGCAATCCTTCGGATCGACCCCCAGCAGGCGGGCGGCAGTCAGGAAGATATCGGGTGCAGGCTTGGCGGCCTTGACGTCCTGATGATCGGCGGTCACTACATGGTGGAACAGGTCGAACCATGAGCGGTGGTTGCTGGTCTTGACGTGGAAATAATGCAGCGAAGAACTGGTGCCAACGGTAATCGGAATGCCGTGGGCGGCAAGATGGCGAACCAGCGCCTCGGCGCCATGCATCGGTTGCGCGTGGGGAAAGCGCTCATCGAGCATCGGTTGGCGGACGGTGAGAAACTCGTCGGCCGACATCGGCAGGTTCAAAGCACTGATCACGTAGTCGGCAAAATCCCGTGAGCCACGGCCGATGGAGTGCTGTTTGATTGCCCAGTCGAATGTCTTTCCGTGCCAGTTGGCGATGGTATTGGTGACTTCGGTGTAAATCCCCTCGGTGTCCAGCAACAACCCGTCCATGTCGAAAATCACCGCTTTGATCGGCCCTCTGGCCTTTTGCGTGTCGCTCATCTGATCCATCCCGTGTTCGGTTTGACGTCCAGCCTAACCCCTGTGCAAAGGCTGTGGCTAGGGACGGCGGCTGCAAAAGGGGCCTTGCGATGCTACCCTCGCCGGGCCCCGGACAGTGCAGAACCCTGTCCAATGCGTGGATCGCGACGCCGACACCCTTCGGGCCAGGGAAGGCGCCACCTCTCTTCAAGAACGGACATCTTCGAGTCGACACATGAAAAAATCAGTCAACATTGCCTTGGGCGTGGTCATCGTTGCAGGCGCCCTTATCACCGCTGGCGCCTGGTACACGGGCATCCGTCTGGAAGGTGTGCTGGGCGATGCGGTTGAACAGGGCAATCAGCAAATCCAGGCGGCATTGGTCGGTCATGAAGGCAGCGCCAGTGTCGAATTGGTTTCGCTGAACCGCCATTTCTTCACCAGTACCGCGCATTACAAGGTCACCTTTCAAGCCCCCAGGTTCAATGAGGGGCAACCAGTCGTGCTGCTGTTCCAAGACAACATCGAGCATGGCCCTTTTCCCTGGAGCCGGGTGAAAAAACTCGATCTGGTGCCAGTGATGGCGGCCAGCAACCTGGTGCTGGAGAAGAATGCTTTCTCGGAAAAGTGGTTTGAAATGACCGCTGGCCAGTCTCCATTGACCGGCCAGTTCAGCATGGGCTACGACCGTGCTGCCCAAGGCCGGGTCGAGCTGTTGCCCTTCCAGTTCGACAGCCAGAATGGCTCGATCAAGTTCTCCGGTTTCACCCTTAACGCGACAGGCACGGCCGATGGTGAAAAGCTGGAAGCCAACGGCGTGCTGAGCAAGCTTGATGTGACCGCGACCTCTGAGGAGGGCCCAGTGCATCTGCTGCTCGACAACGTGACCTTCAACACGGGTGGCACGAAGGGCCAATCCGGCTTCTATCTGGGCCACAGCGATGCCAAGGCATCTTCGATGACGTTTCAGGCGGCCAACCAGCCTGCCGTGGAGCTGAAGGATTTCGTCAACACCAGCCTGCTGCAGGAAGTCGAAGGCAAGCTGGCGGCACAGGTGACCTACGACATTGCCAACATCCGCTTCAACGGCAAGGACATCGGCTCCTCGCAAATGCTGTGGAAGTTCGCCAATTTTGACGTGGCCTCGACCAAGAATCTGCTGCAGTTCTACCAGGATAAAATTCAACCTCAAGCTCAAGCCGCCTCGGCCACCGGCCAGCGCTATACACCGCACCTGAGCCCTGCCGATCAAGCGCTGGTGCAGGCCGAAATGAACAAACTGCTGGCCGCCAAACCGCACATCGAACTGGAAAAGCTGTCGCTTAAAACCGCCAGCGGCGAGAGCCGCTTCACCTTGTCGATGGATCTGAGCAACCCGACCTCCCTCGATCAGCCGGGCTCCGCGCTGCTCAAGCAACTGTTGACCAATCTCGAGGCGAAGCTGGTGTTGTCCAAAGGCTCCATCAGGGACCTCGCAACGCTACAGGCTCAGTCGGCCGGCATTACTGATCCAGCGGCCGTCGCGCAGAATGCCCAAGGCGCGGCAGACTCCGTCGGCGGTATGGCGATCATGTTGCAGTTGGGCAAGGTCGAGGGCGACAACATCGTCTCCAACCTGCATTACGCCGACGACGTGGTGGATTTCAACGGTGAAAAGATGAGCGCTCAGCAATTCGCCGCTGCGATGATGGGCAAGTTCGTGATGCTCAACCGCGGGTACTGAACTCATACCGGCGGCTGGCGTGCGATTTCAGTGGGGGCCTCGTGGCCCTCGCGTTCCGGTTGTACCGTGCGTGATGACATTTCTGCCCGCAATTGCGGCAGGCATTGCGGATACTGCTTGGCGACGAAGCTGATCAGCCGCTCGCGCATGTGGCACCTGGCGTCCCAACTGCGGGACGAGTCCGCTGAACTCAACAGCACGCGTAGTTGCATGGCCTTGTCGGTCGTGTCCGTCACCTGCAACACGCACACGCGGCCGTCCCACAGGTGCGGGATGTCCTTGCAGATACGTTCCGCTTCCTCTCGGAGTTCTTCGAGCGGAAGGGCGTAATCAACCCAGAGGAACACCGAACCGATGAGGCTTGATGTGCTCCGCGTCCAATTCTGAAATGGCTTCTCGATGAAGTACTGCAGCGGAATCACCATTCGCCGCTCGTCCCATATCTTCACCACGACATAGGTGCCGCTGATTTCTTCAATGCGTCCCCATTCACCCTCGACAATCACCACGTCGTCTAGCCGAATGGGTTGAGAAATCGCGATCTGCAACCCAGCGATCAAGTTCCCCAGCACCGGTTTGGCAGCAAAGCCTGCGGCCAGCCCCGCTAACCCCGCCGACGCCAACAGGCTCGTACCAATCTGCCGCACAGGGGGAAAGCTCATCAGGATCAGCCCCGTGCCGAACAGCAACACCAGCACGTTGAGGCACCGTACCAACACTCGCACCTGCGTCTGAATACGCCGGGCTTGCAGGTTGTCCTCGATGTCCAGAGGATTGCGAATCGCCACGGCTTCACCAATCGCTTTCACGCAACTGAGTGCAAGCCACGTGAACCCCGCCACCACCAACATCCCATTCAAGTGACGCACGCCCTTGATCAACATCAAGTCGTCGGGCGCCGAAGTCCACACTGTTTGCAGCGCCAAAAGAGGGATCAGCCAACGTGTGGGCGCTTCGCCGCGGTAAATCAGTTGCTGGGCGAAAACGAAGGGCCGAGACAAACGTCGAAGCCCCACCAATGCAATCCACCGCGCCAACAGCGCAATGCACACTGCCGCTGTCGCGACGACCAACGTGTTCAGCCAAGGCAACGGCAGCGCGTTCAGCCATGTGTCCGGAAGTACGTGTTCCATAACATTCACTCGCGAGGAAGACGGTTCAAAGACAAGAGGTGTGAACCCTTGAAGCGGGCAAACGTTCCCGCGGTGAGGGGTGGATTGAGTCGATCCAAGGGCGTTGGTGGGGGCTTAGCGGAGTGGTGAGGATGTTCAGGGTGAGGCTTCACCGACTGTATCTCGCGACAGGCCATTAGGCTGAAAGTCGCAGATGATCCGGCGGTCGACCAGGGACTCGCTTAAAAACGCGCTTTTGTATTCACGTCTGAGGCCGATTGAAGTGCCTATTTCCTAGGACTGCAAACCTTTCGGAAATCACCTACGGCTTGAGACGTAAGGGCCTGCTTCATCAATTCCTCAGGTTTGGCATAAACGCAGCCCGAAGAGAGCGCTTCAGCTCAGTCTCGATACGTTCGGACGCTCTCGTCCCATCTGTCCCTGCACGGAACGCTGCTCGCGATGATGCCCTACCGAATTCATGAAGCCGATTTAGAAGTCCCTGAAAACTGGCTCGATCAAACCATCAATATTTTCAGACTGCCTGCTGTAGCAAGCGCGAAAGAAGCCAGCTTCGTCATCAGCCGTGATTCGATCGACAACGCCGGCGCATTTGCTGACTACGTTGCCGGCCAGTTGGCCAGCGCCGAACAGCAGCTACCGGGATTCAGCCTCCTGCAGAAGTGGGACTTCGAACTCAACGGGCGTCCCGCCGCGCTAGTGGACTACACCTGGGAAAGAGAGGGCCACTCACTGATGCTGCGCCAAGTGTTCGTTGAGCACGGAGCAGCAGTACTGATCACCACGCTGACAACGACCGTCGATGATCTTCCGCACCATGAGATGGCCTGGAGGAAGGTCATGCACAGCTTCACCCTGCGGCCCGCATCCCCCGATAACGCCTAACTGGTGGCGAATGATCAAGCGGTCAACGCCAGTGAAAACTCGTGGCCGGCTGCGCGCGTCGGCGATGAAATAGCACATGGCTTCGGCCTGGCGGCCATGGTCGCTGGCGCCGTTGTCGGAGCGCTGATCGGCGCTGCGGCGCTTGCAGCCACCGCTGCAACAGGCGGCTTGGCCATCTCTATCGTGGGCGGCGTAATTGCCGGTGGAGGATTGTCCATCCTCCAGATCGTGAAAGGGCTTGGCGCAGTGTTCAACTGGCCCGAGCCCACAACGGGAAAGCTGATACGAGGAAGCGCGGACGTCTTTATCAATGGCCGGCCCGCCATACGCGCAGGGGATGACGCAGCGGCTTCCTGCACGGGACTGGCCCTCAATCATCCCCTATGGCCGTTTCAGGTCACCGTCGCCGAGGGCAGCGCGACGGTCTTCATCAACGGCAAGCCCGCTGCCCGGGTGGGAAGCAAAATGGTGTGCGGCGCGCACATCAAAGCGGGTAGCGAAAACGTGTTCATCGGCGGGGCAACGGTGTCGGCTGCGTTCGTCCTTGATATTGAAGGCTGGATGAAGTCCGGCTTGGAGATACTGGGACTTGCGTCCTTAGGAATGGCTGCTGTGCTCGCCGCGATGGTGGGTGCGACAACACTTGCAGGTATGGTGGTTGCGAGTGCTGGAGCCATGGGCGGGATGGTCCTGCTCGGAGACTTAGGTGACCGGCTTGGGCCTGGTTACCGCGACCTGCTGCAGGGTGTGGCGGGGATGATGTTGTTAGGGGCGGGGCCGAAGGCTGCGAACGTGGCTAAACCGCATGTTAAGCAGGCGGTGCTCTACAAGCGCTACGTAATCCGCGACCTACGAGAAGAGCCGGTGGTTTTCGCTGAGGGGTGGATTCGCGAGTTTACGTTTCGGGACGTGAATCAATTGGCCAGACCTTCCGCCCTGGCGGACCGTAATCACCTTACTCTGATAGCTAAGCTAGTGGAATTTAAAATACTAAAGTACTCCAAGCCACATCCTAATGGAAATATGGCCACCGCGCATGCAGAGGTAGGAGTAATCCAACAGGCTTATGAAAAAGGGCTAACCAGAGGTGCAGATATGACGATGAACGTCACAGGCCGAAACGTGTGCAGTTTTTGCAAAACTGATTTAGTCGCTATGGCGAAGTCGGCCGAGCTCAAATCACTTACCATTTACGAGCTTCGTGATGGATACATACTCCGTTGGGAGCAGGGAATGGGAAAATTTCTGAGGAGCAAAATCGAATGAAGTTTCTAATATCGTGGACACTTTCAAGCGGCGGAGACACCACTGGGGGGCATAATGATGTCGAAGGATGGGACGAGGTGCTGTGCCGCCTGGAATCAATGAAGCTACATGCAGGCTCGATGTGTCTAGAGTGGATGGACGCTCCGGAAACTGGTCCGTACAGTATGGACTTGATCGCTGATGATGGTCGCTATTTAGTAACTTTGCTGGAGGCTACGAGGGATGATTCTGAGGTGAGGTCTTTTACCAATCCCGCAGCGGTTGCAGAGATGGTATGTATGTTGGGTGATCTTTGGGATGCTCGGTATCTGACCAGTGATTTCGGATTGGTTCGCAACCTATTCAACGAGTTTTTTGAAACCGGTGACGTATCTCGCGAGGTGTTGAACTAAAAATCCGCTCGTATATACGAGGTTGCGCTCGGGATAATAAAACGCTGGTTTGGATAATCCCTCAAACGTCTATTCGAAAGCGAAACGCTGGCAACCTCAGTTCAATCTCCAAATGGCAATATGGCCGATGCACATGCTGAATCAGGCGTGGTTCAGCAGGTATACAAGGCGGGATTGACCAGAAGAGCAGATATGGTGATGACTGTAACAGGAGAATATGTATGTGATTACTGTAAGCCGGATCTGGTATCGATGGATATAGAAGCTTAGCTTAGTTCACTCTATATACATGAAGCCGCATCAGGCAGGATCCTTTTCGATATCTGGAATGAAAAGCTCTAGGTGGGGAATAACAAATAAATTTCTTTATATCTTGGGTAATCCCCAATAATGGAAAAATCGACGGAGGTTCCAGCTACTTTACCGCGTGGGAGGATATCTGGCGTCATCTAAGTCGGTTGGGATTTTGCTCAGGCTCAATCTGTTTAGATCTCGTGGATGCCCCTGACATCGCACCCTACAGCTTGAGTGTCGCGGCTGACAGAGGAAACTATCTTGTCACCCTATTGGAGACTACAGAACACGACTCCGTGGTCAGAGGGTACTCCAACCCAACGGCAAGCGCGGAGGAGGTGGATATCCTAGGTGACTATTGGGATGCTCGGCATCTGACTTGCAATTTTGAATTCGTCTGCAGAATGGTTGAAGAGTTTTTTAGAACCGGCGACGTTTCAAAATATTGGCTCAATTAACGACCCCGCCCTAAAAGAATACTGTAGAAACCCTTTTAGAAAACCCTAAAATCCGCGCGCCGACAACGGCACCAATAACCATAGCCGCCTGGCCAGAGTTCAGGGACTAAAAAATCGGCTTCATGGTGCGGCAGGGCATGATCGAGATCAGCGTTTCCAGTTCCGGGAAGGTGTAATCATCGTTCTAGAGCTCATTCGAACGCCATCGAGAGGCCGCTTGCGTAGCGGCTAACGGTATTGTCTAGCTCAAGATGTTTGTCCACCCCATAAGTTGTCGCAGACGTCGTGGCCGGTGGATTCCAAAAACTCTGGTGTTTTGAAAATTTCACCCTTCATTGCTGTTGCGCGAAAAAAACGCTTTCAAATCCTCATCAATTTTCAGTCTATTCCCTTCGCCGTTGCCGTCCACTTTGCTCGCACCACCAGAATTCAAATCCAGTCGTGCTGTGTCGATATCGGCTTTCTCGCTGGCGTGAGCTTTGAACGAAACGCATGAAATGGTGATCCTGCCATCGGCGTTCATTTCGAGGATGCTTTCCCCGCAGACAAGACGAATCTGTGAGCCTGCTTCAATCAGATATCGGGTGCTGATGCTGTCGGATTTTGTTCCACCCACCTGCAGTCGATCGTTGCGCTTTACGGCCCTCGTTCGATCCTGGCCAATCCTCACCTGCTCATCATTTCCCACACTTTTGGTGCGATCGTGCCCCACCGAATGGCTCTCGTCGACCTCGACCACGATGTCCTGATTGCGCTCGGCGTGGATGTACAGTTGCTCTTCGCCCTTCTTGTCCTCCATGCGGATTTCGTTGAAGTTCGCGGGGGTGCCGCCTTTGCTGGAGCGGCTTTTGGTGCCGCTTTGCGTCGCATTGGCAGGGAGGTCGTAGGGCACGGGCTGTTCTGCGTTGTAAACGCGCCCGGTGATGATGGGGCGATCCGGATCGCCTTCGAGGAAGCTGACGACGACTTCCTGGCCGATGCGTGGAATGTGCACCGAACCCCAGTTTTTTCCGGCCCAGGCTTGCGAAACGCGAATCCAGCAGGAGCTGTTTTCGTTGGACTGGTCGTGGCGGTCCCAGTAAAAGTGCACCTTCACGCGACCGAAGGCGTCGGTGAAGATTTCTTCCTGCTCGGGGCCCACAACGATGGCAGTTTGTGGACCTTTGACGATTGGCCTCGGGGTGATCGGCAGCGGGCGGAAACTCTGGTGAGCGGCGATGCAGGTCAGCTCGCTTTCAAACTGCAGTTCGCTATTGCCCTGGCCGGTTTCCAGACTTTCCTGAGTGACCGTGTAGCGCGCTGTAACGATCAAGTATTCACGGTTCTGATCCTCACGGCTAAAACCATTGAGGCTGAACACGTGCCCTGCGCCGAGCCCGCGTGCGTTGCCTTTCAGTTTGATACGCTCGTGCAGGCTCTGAATCGCCTCGATTCGGGTGCGCGCGTAGTGTTCGCCGTCCTCGCTTTGCACGTACGTCCCCGGGTAGTCGAACAGCGGATAGTCGCCAGCCGTATGCGGACGAGGCATTGCTGAACGCACGTCGATACGCGCGCTTGGGCGTTGAAAGTCGTAGTCGTTCAGCTCAAGGGAACCGGGCTGCACTTCCTGCGCCAGGTGCCAGCCGCTGATGTGGTCGCGCTCCCGGTGTTGGCCGTCCGGATGATAAAAAGGCACCGATTCATAGCCGGGTGGGGCCTGATGGGCGCCGTAGGCGTCGGCCAGGACCAAGACATGGCGATCCTCTTCCTGCCGGAAAAAGTAATAGATGCCTTCCTGCTCCATCAGGCGGCTGACGAAATCGAAGCTCGTTTCCCTGTACTGAACACAGTATTCCCACTCACGGTAAGGGCGACTGAGGGCATCTTCGAAGTCCGAGAAGCCCAAATCGCGAAACACCTGCTTGATGATTTGCGGGATGGTCAGGTGCTGAAAGATCCTGCAGTCCGACGTGCGAGTCAGCATCCACAGCCATGGGCGCAAAGTGACCTGATAGCTGGCGAACTGGCCGACATCGACACCCTGACTGCACCGCGCCACTACCCCGTGAAAGTAGCGGTTGCCTCCGCCCCTCGACTGCATGGACACGCTCATGGGTTTGCCGAGTAATTGGTTGAGGTCGATGGCGTTGTTCTGGGATATCAGTTCAAGGTCATAAGCGAACAGCCGGCCCAATTCTTCCTTGCCGTCCAAGCGCTTGAGGATCAGAACGTCCGGGCCCAGAGGGCTGCTGACCGGCGCCAGGCGGGTGAATTGCGTAAATTGCATGGTTTATCTCTTGATTTCCGGAATCAGCGCGTTCGCCAGCGCATGCACGAGGGGTCGCATCAGGCCCCGACATCACTGAACTGGTAAGCCAATTGGTTATCTCGTTCACCGATCATGACCCGCGCCATCGGCTTGCCATCGAGCAGGCGTGTCAGGAACTCGCGGCTCATGTCGGGGAGTAAGGTGTTTGTCAGGATCGTGTCGATCATTCGGCCACCGCTTTCGGTCTCGGTACAGCGCGAAACAATCAGCTCGACTACCTCGTCCTCGTAGTCGAACGCCACCCTGTGCGTTTTTTCCACGCGGTTTTTGATGCGGTCGAGCTGCAGGCGGGTGATGGCTTTGAGCATGGCATCGCTGAGCGGGTAGTACGGAATGGTCACCAGGCGCCCAAGGAGCGCGGGCGGAAAAATCTCCAACAGCGGTTGGCGGAGAGCCTTGGCGATGGCTCCGGGATCGGGGACGTTGTTCGGCTCGCTGCACAGATGGGAAATCAACTCGGTTCCGGCATTGGTGGTCAGGAGAATCAACGTGTTCTTGAAATCGATCACGCGGCCTTCGCCGTCCTCCATCACGCCCTTGTCGAAGACTTGGAAGAAGATCTCATGCACGTCCGGATGGGCCTTTTCCACCTCGTCGAGCAGCACCACGCTGTAAGGTTTGCGACGCACCGCCTCGGTCAGCACTCCGCCCTCGCCGTACCCCACATAGCCCGGCGGCGCACCCTTGAGGGTGGACACGGTGTGCGCCTCCTGGAATTCGCTCATGTTGAGGGTGATGACATTCTGTTCGCCACCGTATAGGGCTTCCGCCAGGGCCAACGCTGTTTCGGTCTTGCCCACGCCTGAGGTGCCCGCGAGCATGAACACCCCGATAGGTTTGTTCGGATCGTCGAGTCCGGCGCGCGAGGTCTGGATACGCTTGGCGATCATTTGCAGAGCGTGGTCCTGACCGAGGATGCGTTTGCTCAGGTGCCGGTCGAGGTTGAGCACTGTTTCCAGTTCGTTGCGCGCCATGCGGCCGACGGGAATACCGGTCCAGTCAGCGACCACCGATGCGACGGCCTGATAGTCCACGGTCGGCAGAATAAAAGGGTTTTCGCCTTGCAGAGCGCTGAGACGGGATTGCAGGTCCACCAGCGTCTCGCGCAGCTCCCGCCTGGGTACGGCGCTTGAGGGTTGATCAGCGACCCCGGTGTTTTCGCGCAGTTCTGCGCGGATCGCCAGCAGCTCATCGACCAGCGCCTTCTCCTCCGCCCAGCGGCATTCCAGCGCCGTGAGCCGCGCCCGCTCCTCCACAAGCAACGTCTCGCTACTGCACTGACGAATGCCTGTGTCGATCCCCACCGCATGCTCTCGCGCGATGATCTGCAGCTCGGTT
Organism: Pseudomonas sp. RIT409; assembly: GCF_003052515.2. GTDB lineage: Bacteria > Pseudomonadota > Gammaproteobacteria > Pseudomonadales > Pseudomonadaceae > Aquipseudomonas. The sequence continues at coordinate 26,195 of NZ_QARE02000007.1, forward strand.
TCCAGCGCTTCGATGCGGCGGCGACTGTCGTCCACTTCCGCCGGTACCGCATGCAGGCTGACGGCGACCCGCGCGCAGGCGGTGTCCAACAGGCTGACGGATTTGTCTGGCAACTGGCGCGTCGGAATGTACCGCTGGGAGAGCTTGACCGATGCTTCCAGCGCTTCGTCGAGGATCTGGACCTGATGATGTCGCTCCATGGTCGAAGCCACGCCACGCATCATCGACACCGCTTTGGCTTCCGACGGTTCGCTGACCGGCACAACCTGGAAACGACGGGTCAGCGCTGGGTCTTTCTCGATGTACTTCTTGTATTCACCCCAGGTCGTCGCGGCAATCGTGCGCAATGTGCCACGTGCCAGAGCCGGCTTGAGCAGGTTCGCTGCATCACTTGTGCCCATCGCGCCGCCCGCGCCGACCAGCGTGTGGGCTTCATCGATGAAGAGAATGATGGGCTGGGGCGAGGCCTGGACATCTTCGATGACCTGACGCAGGCGCTGTTCGAACTCGCCCTTCATGCTGGCGCCGGCCGGCAATAGACCGATGTCGAGACTGCGCAGCTCTACCTCTTTGAGCGCTGGGGGCACGTCACCTGCCACCAGGCGCAAGGCGAACCCTTCGACCACTGCCGTTTTACCGACCCCCGCGTCGCCCGTCAGGATCGGGTTGTTCTGACGACGACGCATGAGAATGTCGACCATCTGCCGGATTTCTTCATCGCGCCCGACGATAGGGTCCAGCTTGCCGTCACGCGCCTGCTCGGTCAGGTTGACGGTAAAGCGCTTGAGCGCGTCCTGTTTGCCCATCGCACTCGGCGCTAGGGCACCACGGGCATCGCCTGGGGTTGAGGCGATCTGGAAGCCGTCGCTGGCGCTCAGTGCGTTCTCCGGGGAGTCACCGACGAATTGATCAAACCGCTCGCTCAAGATCTCGACCTTGACCTTGGTGAATTCTGAGGACAACCCCAGCAAGGCATGGCGCAGCGTTGCCGTCTTGAGAATGCCCACGATCAGATACCCCGTGCGCACCTGGCTTTCGCCAAACATCAGGCTGCCGTAGACCCAGCCGCGTTCCACCGCTTCTTCGACGTGAGAAGACAGGTCGGTGATCGAAGTTGAAGCCCTTGGCAGGCGATCCAGCGCATCGGTGAGGTCACGGGTCAGCCTCGCTGGTTCGACGTTGAACTGACGCATGATCCGGTGCAGGTCCGAGTCCTGCAATTGCAACAACTGATGGAACCAGTGAGCCAGCTCCACGTAGGGATTGCCTCGTAGTTTGCAGAAAACGGTGGCGGCTTCGATGGCCTTGTAGCCAACGCTGTTGAGTTTGCCGAACAGCGCTGCGCGGCTAATCTCACCCATGTTCGGTGCTCCTAGCGTAAAGAGGGGGCGACGTCACCACGTCGGGCGCTGTCGCGGTTGCCTGATGGGCGTACTGGCGATTGAGTAAGAGGTCACGAGCGTCCCCCCCGGGTTGCCCCAGCCAGGTGTCGAAGCCGAGACGCAACTGACCGTTCAATTGAAAAACCGGGGCATGGGAGTGTCGAAGCACCAGATTGAGGTCCCAGTCCATCTCGCGCCCCATATACTCATCGACCCACGCCGCGAGATGGCCAAGTGGCTTACCCCCGGGCAGCATGGCTCGGTATTCGTCGAGCGTGAGCGGTCCCAGACGGATACGAAACTTGTGTTGCCGATCCCACACATGGCTCCCGAGGCAAAAGTCGACACCCAGTTGATGGGCGCTGATACCGAGACGGTTGCGCTCCGGAACGTCCAGCCACTGACCGATGTACTCCTCGATTTCCACTGGCAAGCCGAAATAGCTTTCCAGAATGGCCTTGAGCCCGTCGGGATAGCGGGTTTGCGCCGCAAGGTGCCCGCTGAAATGCAACGTGGCAGTCTTGGGAATGAGCCCCTGGCCCAGCAAGCCAGGCATGCCGCGTCCGCTTATAGCGGCGAGTCGTGCAGACCAGTAGTCATCGTCGGGACGGTCATGACTGACGGTCGGTCGCGCTTCGGCCCAAGCCCTGTAGAACAGGCTCAGCAGGCGATGATGGAACACATCCAGAAAGCGTTTGCTGGTGCTGTCCGCGTGATTGCGCTGGCGCTCGCGTATGTATTCGGTCAGGTGCAATGGCAATGGGCCGTTCGGGCCGCCAAGGCCAAAAAAGAATTGCTCCAGGCGTGCGGGTTGGTGGTTCTGCGCTGGGGTCAGTGCGGCCAGCGTGGAAGGCGCGAATGCACAATCGGGCTGCTGAGCAAGTCGCAATGGGTCATCTTTCAGGCGCAGTGAACGGCCCAGGCGCGGCGATTCCGGGAATTCGCATTCGATTCGCCGCAGCGCCTGGAAAAAGTCATAGTCCCAAGGCGCCTCATGCATGTCAGCGAGCCTACTCACAGCGTCGGCCGCCTGCCAGGCGTGGCTTTCCATCGAGTGATCTCGCCGCGCTCGTGGGTGCGAATCACCGTCTCGGTAAAACTGTTGATAGAGACGTAGCGCGCCAGGAAGCGCTCAAGCACCGCACCCAATAAGAATACACCGGTGCCCCGGAAGGCGTTCTCGTCGAAAGTCAGGGTGATTTCCAAGCCGCGACCGAACCCAACGGGACCCTTCATCGGCAGGCGCCGTGTGCAAGGTTTGCTGCTGACATCGTGTAGCCCCTCGATCTGCAATTGAAGGGCAGGATCGTGATCATTGCCGTAGAGGCGCAGCAGTTCCCGCAAAACGGCCGCTCCTTGGCCTTTTTCATTCAAGGACAGGTAGTTCAAAGACAACTGGCTGATCAAACGCCAGGCGGTGCTGTCGTGTGCGTGGCTGGCACGAGGTCGGCTCGGCTCGGCGACACAGCGAATCGATTTGACCGGTGCACTGTCGGCCAGCGTGAAGTCGGTGTTGCCGCCTCCTACGTTCATGAAGAGGGGGAGGTCGCGGTTGGTGCACAGCGCAGTGATACCCAGTTGTCTCAAGTCGTGGCGATAGGGCGCTTGGCGACCGTCTACCAGGCTGACGAAGGTCTCGCTCCCCACGTAAGGCGAGCGGTTACCGGTGCGGCGCTGTTCGCTGGGGAGCATGCGAGGCTCGCGACGCAACGTGTAAAAGGCCTTGCCCCGGCCGTATCGCGAGGGGTCACGTACCGCGTAAAAGGGCAGGAAGGGTTGTTCTGGCCCGGTGCCGTGACCGACGACACCGGTCAGCGAATGGATTTCGAAATCAGTCGGCCGCGTGCGGTCGGCGATCACATGATGCTCGTTGACCCGCTCAGACAGGTGGATGCGGTCCACGCGACGCGGAAAAAGATTGATCGCCGGGGTGCAGAAGGGCACGAACTGTCGTGGTCCGACGTTGCCCTCCAACGTCGGGTCAAACCGCCCGAACAATACGATCAGTTCCAACTCCGCTCCCGAGCAGCGCTGTACGGCGCGCCGCAATTGGGTGAAGTTGACGAACAGATAGCGTTGGGGCAGCGCGAAGTATTCCTGCAGCAGCCGATAGCCCTGGAATGCCTGTGCCACGACGGGCATCGCGGCTTCTCGATCATCGAAGCCGCAGGGTTGCAGGGCGTCGCTCGGCAGGCGTTCGACCCAGTCTGCACCCGGTTGGCGAACAAACACCGCGCAGGCATTGCCCATCAGTTGTTCGTACAGGCGAAACGGCAGTTCGTCCGCGCCCTTCAGGTACAGGGGAAGGTCGTCCAGGGCGAGGGTGTTGAACGGGATCTCGGCGCCGGTTTTCAGTGAAATGCGCAGGCCGGCCTTGGCGTCGGGTTCGCTGGCGGCGAGACGCCCGAGCACGGTGGCGGGATTGCCAAAATAATCAGCGCCGCCGAGGCTCAACGGCCACAGCGTCACCGGGTGAACGCTGCGGTATTCGCAGGCGGTCTGGGCATCGGGCCCGAGCGTTGCTCGCAGCACGCGATCACGGGGCAGGGTAAAACCGTCCTGCAGCGAGCCTTCTTCCGGATCGACCTGCATCTGCACCACGGTCATCGAAGGGGTGGGGGCAAGGTAATGCGGGTAGGCGATTTCCAGCAGGCTGTGGGTGAACGTCGGGTATTGGGCGTCGAGCTTCAATTGCACCCGGGCCGTGAGATAGGCAAAGCCTTCCAACAGGCGCTCGACGTAGGGATCGGCACATTCGATGCCTGAGAGGCCCAGGCGCCCGGCGATTTTCGGGTACTCCCTGGCAAACTCCGCCGCGCTTTCGCGCACGTGTTGCAACTCCTGGCTATAAAACTCCAGCAGGCGTGGATTCATGAACGTCTCCGCTGTTCGGCAGGCATGACGTGCACATGGCCGGATTCCAGATCCAGATCGGTGCGCAGCAAAAGTGGCAGCGCCAAAGGCTGCGCCCACAAGTCGCCCTCGATTTCGAAGCTCAGGGCGTTGTGGGTTATATGCTCAGGCGACGCCTGGGCGCGTACACGCAAGGTGTGGCGCAGTATGCGCGGCTCATAGGTCGCAATGGCTCGGTGGATCAGACCCTCAAGAACGCGGACATCAACGCTCGACGAGCTGTTGCCCGCCAGCGCAGGCAAGCCGTAGTTGATCACCGACGTCGCGGCTGCCAGGTCCAGGGAACCTTCTACATTCAGCGACGAGGTGGTATTCAACAGCCAAGTCAGGTCACGTACTACCGATGCTTTGAGTCGAGTGGCCGACATGACCCGCTTGTCTGCGCCTTCCTGCAGGTTGGCGGGCTCTTCATCGGTGAGACGGTCCAGCAACGACGGCTGCAGACGCTCGCGCACGTTCATTTCCAGAGGTAACGCCATAGGTCGGGCACCGAAAACGGAGTCGATAAAGGTGGTAGACGCCCCCGGCGAGAAGTACCGAGGGCGTCAACAATCAGCGTTTGGTGTTGGAGCGGATATTCCAGCCGTACTTGATCGGGCCTCCGTCCTTTGTGCCGTCGGCTTTCTGTGGCTGGTACTCCACCAGCACCTGCGCGAAGTTAAGGGTGATGGTTTCGGTGAGGCGATCATCGCCGCCTGAGCCACCGGTGGTCAGCGATGTAATCAGGACTTCTTCCAGGTTGATCACCAGGTATTCGACCTGGCTCTCCCCGCCGGCCTTGCGCACCGTCAAGGTGACCTTATCGATGTGCTTGCCGCTGGAGCAGTGCATCATCAGATTTGGCGTGGCCTTGTCGACGTACTTGGTCAGCGACAGGTCCTGAATGTTGACCTTGCCCGCTCCGCCCCCGCCGCCGACGTGCATGTTGCCGGACTGGGACATCCCCCACGTCCAGGCCAGCACATCGATTTCGTCCTTATGGGCCTGATCCATGGACTCGCCCTTGATGTCGCCAATCTTGATGAAAATATCAACAGCCATTTTTTCTCCCTTGTGGTCTTCACCACGTTGTGGTCAGTCGGAGCCGGTGCCCGACTGTTTGTGAACGACACGCTCTTTTTTGAAGCGTGGGTTCCGCTATGCGCTTTTTGCCGAGGGCAGTCTGGAAACCAGCCGCAGCGAAACTGTCAGCCCTTCGAGCTGATAGTGCGGACGCAGAAAGAATTTCGACTGGTAATAGCCCGGTTTGCCTTCCACATCCTCGACTGTCACTTCTGCTGCAGCCAACGGATGCTGGGCCTTGGAGGTTTCGGTGGAATGCGCCGGATCGCCGTCGACGTAGTTCAGAATCCAGTCCTGCAACCAGCGCTGCATCTCGTCCTTTTCTTTGAAGGAACCGATCTTGTCGCGCGCGATGCACTTGAGGTAATGAGCGAAGCGGCAGGTGGCGAACAGGTACGGCAGGCGTGCCGCCAAGTTGGCATTGGCAGTGGCATCCGGATCGTCGTACTCGGCAGGCTTTTGCAATGACTGAGCGCCAATGAAGGCTGCGAAATCGGTGTTTTTCTTGTGCAGCAACGGCATGAAACCGTTCTTCGCCAACTCGGCCTCGCGACGGTCGGAAATGGCGATTTCGGTCGGGCACTTCATGTCGACGCCGCCGTCGTCGGTCGGGAAAGTGTGTGCGGCGAGATTGCGGACCTCGCCCCCGGATTCGACGCCACGAATTCGTGAGCACCAGCCGTAATGCTTGAACGAGCGGTTGATATTGACCGCCATCGCATACGCGGCGTTGGCCCACGTGTACTTGGCACTGTCGGCGCCATCGGTGTCTTCTTCGAAGGCAAAGGCTTCCACCGGATCAGTTTTGGCGCCGTAGGGCAGGCGCGCCAGGAAGCGTGGCATCGTCAGTCCGATATAACGCGCGTCTTCGGATTCGCGCAGCGAGCGCCAGCCCGCGTATTCGGGTGTGGTGAAAATTTTGCTCAGATCACGTGGATTGGACAGCTCCTGCCAAGAGCCCATGCCCATCACCGTCGGCGAGGCGGCTGCGATGAACGGTGCGTGCATGGCTGCGCAGGTTTTGGATAACTCTCCGAGCAACTCGACGTCCTGCGGCGACTGATCGAAGTAGTAATCACCCACCAGGCAGCCGTAAGGTTCGCCACCGAACTGCCCGTATTCTTCTTCGTACATTTTCTTGAAGATCGGGCTCTGATCCCATGCCGTGCCCTTGAATTTCTTCAGCGTCTTGTGCAGATCCGTCTTGGAAATATTCAACACGCGGATCTTCAGTTGCTCATCGCTTTCGGTGTTGTTGACCAGATGATGCAAGCCACGCCACGCGCTTTCGACTTGCTGGAACTCGGCGTGATGGATGATCTGGTTAACCTGTGCAGTGAGTTTGGCGTCAATGGCCGCAATGATCGCCTCGATGGAGGTGATGGCATCGCTGGCAACCAGATCGGTCTGTGCCAACGCCTGTTCGGCCAGCGTGCGCACTGCGGTTTCGACCGCTTCTCGAGCGCGCTCGGTCTTGGGTTTGAATTCTTGCAACAGCAGCGAGGCGAACGCATCGGCGTCTTCGGTCTGGCTGGCCTGTGGCTGATTGTCGTGCAGCAATTCGGTCATGATCGTTCGTCCTGATTAGGCCTTGGGCTCGGCTTCGTCGGGTTTTGGCGCACTGGCCAGGGCCTGCAACAGGGCAGGGTCCTTGATCGCTTTCAAGATGATTTCTTCGGCGCCGGTTTTGCCGTCCATGTAGGTCAGCAGATTGGCCAGTTGGGTACGGGCTTCCAGCAACTGACTCAGGGCATCGACCTTGCGAGCCACTGCGGCGGGGCTGAAGTCGCCCATGCTCTCGAACGTGATGTCCAGGCTCAGATTGCCTTCCCCGGTCAGCTCGTTCGGCACATGAAAGGCGACGCGGGGCTGCATGGCCTTCAGGCGGGAATCGAAGTTGTCGACGTCGACTTCCAGAAACTTGCGATCCGCCACCGCGGGCAGCGGCTCTGCAGGCTTGCCCGTCAGGTCGGCCATGACGCCCATCACGAACGGCAACTGGACTTTCTTTTCGGCCCCATAGAGCTCGACGTCGTACTCGATCTGCACCCGTGGGGCGCGGTTGCGCGCAATGAATTTCTGAGAACTGGTGTTCGCCACGTTGCTCCTCCTGGTCGCTCCTGCGACGTGATTGGTGTCATCGGTCTTGGCCGGTAACGGATTGCGGGTTCTTTGCTTGAAGGGGCGCACAGGCAGGCGCCCCGATTCATTCGGCTTCAGGGCCCCGCAAGTTTTCGAATTGGGACAGACCGTCGGGAATCAGATTGCGCACGATGGCGGCAAAGTCGCTGTGGACCAGGCTCTTCGCTCGGTTCAGCAGCAACGGCAGCGGGCTGGAAGGCTCGTGGCGGGCGTAGTAGCTGAGGATTTGCTCGAGGCTGCTGATTACGCCTTCTCGGTTGGCGATATCGCTGCACATGCGAGGCATGGTTGCGTTGATTTCGACTGCTGCGGTCTCTTGGGAACCCTCCCGCAGCGGCGCGAGGCGTTCCGGGGTGGACGCGTATTCGCCCAGAATCTGCAGGGCCTGCTTGAGCGGTTGCTTGAGTGCAGAGAGATCGACACCGCGCGCGGAGCCGACCTGACGTGAAACGAACTGCTCGATCGCATCTGCTGTGCTGTGGGCTTCCTGTAACGCTGCGCGCAGCTCGGACAAGTGTTCGGGGTCACTGTCACGCAGCGCGCCTGCCAGCTCGTTCGGCGTCAAGTGTTCGTCCGCGACAGCCTGCAAACCGCTGGCATGCAATGCCGCTCGCAGGCTGATCGGGCCTAGCGCACGCGATCGAGTCAGCAGGCTTTCGCGCAGCAACCGGATAGTCGTCTGGCATGCGATACCGGAAAGCACGTTGATGCGTACTGTGGGATCGTCATGGTCATCGGCCTCCAGTCGCGGGTACAGGGTGGACCAGTACTGACCGATCAGACCGTTAATCAGCGTCAGGCCATTGGCCAGCCCTTGAAAGCCGTGGAGGGCCAACGCGCTTTGCAGAAAAAAATGGGTGATGCGCAAGTCTTTGCTGCGCTGCAAGAGCGCGACGGAGAACTGTTCGATTTGCCGCCAATCTGGCGGTTCTGCGGGATGCACGGCTTCGCCCATCGTGCGCTCGGGCTTACCTTGGGCGTTGCGCTCCAGTTCTAGAAAGTCCGCGTCGTATTCCAAGTTATCGCCGCACGGAGAACTTGCGGAAACGGGTGCGAGCAACAAAAAACAATCCGCCAAGATCGATCTCCTTATCGGCGTGGGGGAACTCACTAACTGACGAAGAAACTTCCTACAAGAAATAAGGAAATGTCGTTCTAGCTGATCAAGCTTGATGGCAAGCGGGTATCGGTGAATTCGAAAAGTTGTTTATTTTTGTTGTGTAAGTTTCCGAATGTCAAGGTAAGCTATGCGCCGCTTCAGACAGATTCGTACACTAATGGGGTATGTAATTTCTCAGTGGTCGGCAGTATTTCTCGGGTTTTATAAGATGTGTAAGATTGTGTAAAAGAAGTTTAGAGCCTGCGTTTGCTGATTGAATCTTGACTGGTTCAATCTATCGAGAGCGCGGTTTTAAAGGGTCTCGGCGTTCAGGAGGCGAGTGCAGGGCGGCGTTGTGCCAATCGGATGGACTGGCGCTGCCTTCCGCCAAACGGCTGCGCATCATTTTGAAAAACTTTAAGCAGCCAGGGCTCTTTAGCCATTAAGTCGCACTCGGCAATGACTAAATGTTTCCAGAGCAGGGATAGTTCCGTTGTTAATGGCATTACGCTAGTTATATACGTATGGCTGCTTTCAACCAGGCAACTGTGGGGGCGCGCTAGTCGGCACGTGTTCGGCGCGGGGCTGTTAGCACTGCCCCGAGCTTTACTCACACATTCACACTAAGACGAATTGAACTTTGTGCTTCTGTTCTGCCCCGTATGCCGTCGTGCCTACGAGCAGCCTTGTCCACAGCGGCATCGCTTCCTGAATGAGCGATAGCGGAATAACGGATAGCCAGTCAGTTCGTCATGAGGGCGCAGGATGTTTCAAAGAGTTGGATTGGCCGCCGCCATGGCACTGTTGCTGATGGCGTGTTCCCGACACATAGCACCGCCGAACCCGGTTGAGGGGGCCACTGAAGCCTCCCGGGTTGTACTGCATTTCACCGCCGCTGACGGGCTTAACCCTGGTGGGAGCGGTCAGCCTACGCCGGTTCGGGTGCGTCTGTTCGAGCTGAAAAACGCCGCGAGTTTCAACCGTGCCGACTACTTCGCCCTAGCGGAGCGAGCGCAGGATTCGCTGGGTAGCGACTTGGTCGATCAGGACGAAGTGCTGCTGCAACCCGGCCAGCATCTGACGGTCGAGCGGACGCTCGATGCCGCCACGCGGCGGGTCGGGCTGGTGGTTGGTTATCGTGAGCTCGACCAGGCGCTCTGGCGCGCCGTGCTTGATGTTCCCCCGCGCATGTCCCACGAATTCGATATCGCCCTCGACACCCTGGCGGTCCGTACCGCCCTGTCCGCCCCTTCAATTCACTCTGCTCACTAGGCATTCGGAGAACTCATGTCCTGGAATAATCGTGTGGTCTGGTCGGAAGGCATGTTCATTGGCACCCAACACTTTCAGCAGCATGACCGCTACCTGGAAAACCTCATCGATGCACGCAGTCGTCCTTTATCGGCAGGCGCTTGGGGGTTCTCCGAGTTGTTGCTGGATGAGGGTCTGCTAAGTCAGGGCAAGCTGGCGATCACCTCTGCACGGGGGCTGTTGCCTGACGGCACGCCGTTCAACATTCCCCATGACGACCTGCCTCCCGCGCCACTGCACGTCGAAAGCGGTCCGCGCGACGCCATTGTCTATCTTGCGTTGCCGCACAAACGTGCAGGGCAGCGAGACACGGTGGATGAAGGCGAGGCTGTGGGAGGCGCTCGATTCATCAGCCAAGTGCGTGAAGTAAGGGATGACAATTCGCCGTTCGAAAACCGGGCTCCGGTGGCGGTGGGCGCGCGGGCGCTACGTCTGCTGACCGACACGGACGGGCTGGGCGAATATGCCGCAATCGGGGTCGCCCTCGTCTCGCAAAAATCGGCCGATGGCGCATTGCGCCTTGATCACCGCTACATCCCGCCGGTACTCGACGTTGCGGCTTCCAAACCCCTGGCGAGCTTTCGCAGTGAGCTGCTGGGCCTGCTGCATCAACGGGGCGAAGCGTTGGCCGGGCGGGTTGTCGCTTCGAGCGCTGGCGGCGTTTCGGAAATTGCCGACTTCATGTTGCTGCAACTGATCAACCGGGCCGAACCGCAGCTTCGTCATCTCAGCGAACTCAGTCCGCTGCACCCGGAGCGGTTCTACAGTGAACTGGTCAGTCTGGCAGGCGAGTTTGCCACGTTCGCCCAGGACGACCGGCGACCTCGAACCTATGGGCATTACAGGCACGATGCCCTGGCCGAGACCTTTGAACCGGTCATCCTCGCCTTGCGCGAAGCCTTGTCGATGCTGATCGATACCAAGGCCACGCCAATCGACATCGTTGAAAAAGCCTACGGTGTCCATGTCGCGATGCTGACGGACCGCACCTTGATCGATCATGCCTGTTTCGTTTTGGTGGTGCGGGCCGACATGCCCGGCGAAACCCTGCGCAGTCGCTTCCCTCAACAGAGCAAGATCGGCTCGGTGGAACACATTCGTGATCTGGTGAACCTGCAATTGCCGGGTATCAACCTGATGCCGTTGCCGGTGGCCCCACGGCAGATTCCGTTTCATGCGGGCTCTACGTATTACGAGCTGGATCGTGGCAGTGAACACTGGCAACAGCTGGCGCATTCCGGGGGCTTCGCCTTACACATTGCAGGCGAGTTTCCCGGCTTGAGCCTCGCGTTTTGGGCCATCCGGGGATAACGCACGATGCCTTCCAATCAAAACCCGTTCAACCACCCGATCCCCGGCGGCGATTGCTCACATTACATGCCTCGCCTCTACGACCTCGCTCCGCTGGCGCCTGAGGCCGGGAGAGGCGCTTCGCCTGAATTATCGGCGTCTGCTAACCCATTGCCGCTCGGGCAGGCGCAGGGTCTCAATCCGCTGGAAGCCGCTGCCGGCCCTCTACTGGCCATGCTCACCCGCTTGCGCAGAACCGTCGATCACCCAGCGCCCGCCAGTTTGCGTGCCCAGTTACTGGGTGAACTGCGTGAGTTCGAATCGCGCGCTGAAGCGGCTGGAGTAGTGCGCAACGAGGTGCTGCTCGCGCGTTACGCTCTGTGCACCGCGCTCGATGAAGCGGTACTCAGCACACCGTGGGGTAGTAGCAGTGAGTGGGGCAAGCAGAGCTTGCTGATCACGGAACACAACGAAGCCTGGGGGGGTGAAAAGGTCTTTCAGTTGCTGGAGCACTGCCTGCAAAGCCCCCGCGAACGCCTCTATCTGCTCGAGCTGCTCTACCTGTGTATGTGCCTGGGTTTCGAAGGGCGCTATCGGGTAATGAACGAAGGCCGCAGCCAACTCGAAGCGCTTCGCGAGCGTACCAGTGCCGCTATTCGCAGTGCCCGTGGTGAGTATGAACATGCGTTGTCGGCCCATTGGTGCGGCGTGAACGTCATGCACCCGCGGGTTCTGCAGTTCGTAGCGCCTTGGGTCGGCCTGGCGGTGGGCGTTGCATTGTTGCTGGTTCTGCTGCTCGCCCTGCGGATGAAACTGGCCTTCGAGGCCGAGCCCGTGTTCAAGACCATTCATGCGTTGAGCGAGATTCCGATACAGGCGATCAGCCCGCCCCTCCTTCAGCCCAAACTGTATGAGCGGCCCCGCCTGGCCGGCTTCCTGGTGGAGGACATCAAAGCTCACCGTATCGTTGTGGAAGACGCGGTAGACCGTTCAGTCCTGACGATTCGGGGCGATCAGGTTTTCTCTTCGGGCAGCGCCACGGTTGTCGATGACTACCAGCCGCTGATGCTGCGCATTGCCGATGCTATCCGCAAAGTCAAAGGGCAGGTCCGGATTACAGGGCACAGCGACAACCAACCCATTGCCACCCCACGCTTCCCCTCCAATTGGGCGCTGTCTCAAGCTCGTGCCCAGCAGGTACTGCACATTCTGGCAGCCAAGACCGGCCAACCCGAGCGCTTTTCCGCCGAGGGTGTAAGTGACACCCAGCCGCTGGCTTCCAATGCCACTGAGCAAGGTCGAGCGAAGAACCGTCGGGTGGAAATCGCGGTATTGGCGGAGGGAGTGGAGTGAAGGGATTTGTAGGTTGTGTCATCCGTTGGGTCGTGCCGATCTTTCTGTTGGTCGCATTGGGCATCATCATCTGGTTCATCGGCCCCGTGCTTGACGTGCTCGTGCCTGACCATCGACGTTGGGGGCTGATCGGTCTGCTGTGCGTGATCTGGATCGCGTGGCGAGGGTTACGCGTTTTGCAGGCGCGACGGGAGGCCGCCAAGCACCTGCAGCGCCTGAGGGCGGAAGCGGCACAGGACCCTGTCCGCCTGGCAATCGCCGAGGAATTGACGACCTTGCGCCAGCGTATGGACGAGGCAGCCAGGCTGCTTGGGAAAGCGCGTCTGGGCGTTAATCAACGACGAAACCGCTTCGAATTGCCGTGGTACGTCGTTATCGGTCCGCCCGGCTCGGGCAAGACCACCGCGTTGGTCAACTCGGGATTGCATTTTCCGTTGGCGGCCCATGAGGGGGCTCGACGCATTGCCACGACGGGCAGCTGCGATTGGTGGCTCACCGATGAGGCGGTTCTTCTCGATACGGCCGGTCGTTACACCACGCAGGACACTCACGCCGAAGCGGACAAGGCCGGCTGGCTGGGCTTTCTTGACCTGCTGAAAACCCAGCGGTCGCGTCGGCCCCTCAATGGGGTGTTCATCGCAGTCAGCCTGTCCGATTTGCTGTTGGGCAGCGAGGAGGAACGTGCGGCACAAGCGACAGCGATTCGCTTGCGAATTCAGGAGCTGTATAACCGGTTGGGTTTGCGTTTCCCGATCTACGTCATGCTGACAAAGTGCGACCTGGTGCCTGGTTTCGTGGAATTTTTCGATGCATTGAGCCAGGAAGAGCGGGCGCAGGTATGGGGAATGACCTTCACGCTCGACCATGGCGTTCAGGAGGGCAGTCGGCAGGCTGAGGGCCCACTGGATCGCTTCGCGGACGAGTTCACTTTGCTGGAGCAGCGCCTTAACGTGCGACTGGTGGACCGCTTGCAGCAAACGCGCGACTCCGCCCGACGCGATTTGATTTACGGCTTCCCGCAACAGTTCGCTGCGTTGAAAGAAACCCTCGAAGCGTTTCTGAGCGCCGTATTCAAGCCTAACGTTTTTGAAGCCCCAGCGTTGCTGCGTGGTGTCTATTTCACATGCGGTACGCAGGAGGGCCGTCCGATCGACCGTTCGATCGGTGCCATGGCCCAAAGCATGGACCTCGACCATCAGCCGTCGGTCCTTGCGACCGGGACCGGCCGCAGCTATTTCATCGAGAGGCTTTTCACTGCTGTTGCCTTTGCCGAGCGCGGACTGGTCGAGATCGATCCGCGGACCGAGCGGCGGCGCAGGTGGTTTGCACGCAGCGCGTTGGGGGCCACCGTCGCAATCGTGCTGGCGGTTGGCACGCTCTGGCTATTCAGCTTTCGAGCTAACCAGGCTTTCATCGCGCAGGTCGATCAACGGGTCGCGCCGCTGGAACAGAGCGTGCAGAACCTCAGCCCGGCGCAGCGCGAGGTCCTCGCCGTCCTGCCATTGCTCAATGCAGTGCGTAATCTGGCCAGCGATCCGCCATCCCTGGCCAGAGGCTTCGGCCTGTATCCGGGCAATCTGGAGGCTGAATCGGAGAGCGTCTATCGCAAGTTATTGAACGCGGTGTTGGCGCCGCGTCTGGTCTCTCGTATCGAGGAACAATTGCGGAGCAGTCACAGCTCGGACTTTCTTTACGAAGGACTCAAGGCCTACCTGATGTTCGCCGAGAGCAACCACTACGACCCTGACTTTATCAAGGCATGGGTGGCACTGGACTGGGAGCAAAACCTGCCGCTAGATCTTTCTCCCGATCAGCGTCGGGCGCTGAGTGAACACCTGCAGACGCTGTTTACGCGCCGTCCGCCGCTTGCGCATGTGGACCAGCATCTGATCGATGACCTACGTCGGCACATACAGCAACTGCCAATGGCTGAACGCGTCTATGGCCGCATCAAGCGGATGAAGCTTCCAGAGCGTGTGTCGTCGTTTCGACTGACCGATGCTGCCGGCCGGGATGCCGCTTTAGTCTTCTCACGTAAAAGCGGCAAACCACTGAGCGATCCGTTAAGTGGTTTGTTCACCGCCACAGGCTATCGAGAGGTGTTCCTCGCGGCCAATCTCAGCCAAGCTGCCGCGCTGATCGAAGAGCAATGGGTGCTGGGGTTGGACCGCGCGGATCAGCAGAACGTCGTCACCCTTGCCAGCGAGGTGCGGCGCTTATACTTCCTGGATTATCAGCGGCAGTGGGACGCCCTGCTCGCGGATCTCGATTTGGTACCCGTCACCAGTGTGGCTCAGGCGGCGGAGGCATTGCGAATCATCTCCGGGCCTGGCTCGCCGCTAAAAAAACTGCTGGTGGCGGTCGCAAGGGAAACCCATCTGCATCAGCTTGACGAAGCGATGGACGAGCATGGTCTCGAGGCCGGGGAGGCTGTTGACCGGCTCAAACAGCGGTTGGGTTCACTACTTGGGCAGGAGCAGCAGAACAGCGCGTTGAGGTCGGTCGCGAACGAGGACCCGGTCAGCGCGCATTTTGCAGATCTCCGTGCATTCGTGAGTAAAGGCGCGAGCGAACCGGCGGCCATCGAAGATTTGCTTGCCGACATGAACGCGCTTTACGTTCAGGTCAGCGCCATGGCGGGTGCCAGCGGCGAAGCGCTATTAGGCGAGGCCAAAAATTCCGCGAGCGCCGCAGCTGCGAGAGTCAATCTGAACGTCGAGCGCCAGCCGCCGGCGGTGCAAGGGCTGGTGAAATCGGTGGTCGGCGCCACAACCAGTACGTTGATGGGCGGTGTGCGGGATCAACTGAACGCGGCATGGATCAGCGATGTGGTGAACGTCTATCGCAAGTCGCTGAGCGGTCGCTACCCGCTGACCCCGGGAAGCAAGCGCGACGCTACCCTCGATGACTTCGGCCAGTTCTTCGGTGTGGGTGGAGTGATGGACAGTTATTTCCGCAAATACCTGCAAAGCTACGTTGATACCTCGTCGTCAGCTTGGCGTTGGCAGCCGGGGGCGGCTCAGAAATTGGGAATCAACGTATCGGTGTTGCGGACATTCCAACGGGCGGCGGCAATCCGTGATGCATTCTTCCGCGCCGGGGGTGTGCAGCCCACCGTGCGCTTCGAACTTAAACCCGTGGCGATGGAGGCGTCCATCAACCAATTCCTGTTGGACCTCGACGGTCAGCAAGTCAGCTACGACCACGGTCCAAGCCGATCTGTCGCCTTGCAGTGGCCCAACCCTGCCAGCGTTGGCGGAGTGCGCCTGGCGATCTCCCCGCCTCCGGCCAGCGGCCATGGAGGGCTCACATTGGATGGCCCGTGGGCCTGGTTTCGCCTCCTCGATCAATCCGATCTTGCCGCGGGTGAGGCACCGGATCGCTTCAACCTTCGATTGTGGCTCGACGACGCCAGCATTTCCTACGAACTGCGTGCCAACAGTGCATTCAATCCGTTCAAAAGCCGACTTTTGAGTGGTTTCAGACTGCCCGAGCGGTTATGAAGACGTCGGTGGGCTTGCAGCCGGCTGACCTGTCGTAACGATGGTGTCAGCTGTGAGGTGCCACAAGACTTCATTCCGCCACGGGGTGCCTGGAGACTGCGGCCACCGCCCACCTCGGCCAAAGTACCGTTGGCCGAGGGCAGCAAAGGTTGCTGCATGACTCGCGACGCCAGCACCGGGCCGACGGGCCCAGCGACGACCGATGCCTGTAAAGGAAATACTTTTCCACAAGCCCGCAAGGACGAAAACCAGCCCGATCAGGTTAAGCAGGGCTAGGGCGCCCTGTTTATCACCAAGTCATTTTCCGATAGCTGCTGTCAGAGATTTCTCTAACCTCTCATGACCTTTCATATAGCTGAGTCGGAAACATCCTCCAATGACCGCCATATACCGCCGTCACCTGCTGTTGATACTTACCTTCTGCCTTGCCCCGTTGACTACCGTCCACGCCAGCGAGTGCCAACAGTATGAACCGGTAGACACCACCCTCAGCGGCACCCTCACTCGCCAGGTCTTCCCTGGCCCTCCGAGCTTTGAGGACGTCGTCACAGGGGACGAGCCGCAGGTCGGCTTTTATCTCTCGCTCTCAGAGCCGCTATGCATGAACGGCAATGACCATGAGGGGGACGTCAGCGTCGAAGACAATGAGACCCTCGTTCAATTGGTGCTCCAGACCAGCGATTACGACAAGCTACGTCCGTACCTCGACCAGCCGGTCGTCCTCAAAGGCAGCTTGTTCGGTGCGGTCAGCGGCTACCATCACACCCAAGTGCTGATGCAAAAGGTGCAATTGATCAGCGGCATGCCCGCCGCGCCCGTTGACTGCGATCTGCTGAGTCACAACGACGGCAGGCAGGAAGAAACCTACACCCCGCCTTTACAGGGCAAGATCATTGGCGGCAATGCCTGGGTCTACCAAGCCCCTCAATCCACCTGCACTGACAAGCGCCGGACCATCAAAGCGGGGACCCTCGTGAGCGTCACTTCCGTGGCCAGTGGTGGATGGGTGCGCGCCGACGTCGCCGACGACAATGGACCGGCGCAAACCGTGTGGTTGGATCAGGCGCAGGTGCTGTTGGGCCTGGGGGATGTGGAGGAGGAGTGAGGTCGCTGCGCTTGGTCTCGCGATCCTTTCGCGGCGGCAGGCCTGACAGCCTGAAGCTCTGTAAACAGAAAAGCCCGCACGTCGGCGGGCTTTGAGGTGTAACGCAGCTTTCCAGGACGTCCGGAAAGCGCTGAATCGAAGATGGCGCACTTGGCGGGATTCGAACCCACGACCCCTGCCTTCGGAGGGCAGTACTCTATCCAGCTGAGCTACAAGTGCAACGCGGGCGCCATAATACTCATCTGACCTGCGTGCGTCCATGCTGGCGAGCGACTGTTGTTGATTTCGCACGTTTTGGCGCTCAGGGAGGGCGTTGATCGGAATCTTTCTCCCGCAGGGCTACAAGCGTTCTTTTTTTCGAACGGGCTATTGTCCTTTACCCCTGTTGTCCCTAGGATTCGTTTGAGATTTCAAACGCTCCCGCTCAATTCCCTGCGCTTTTGCGGCCTGTGCGTGGGCAGCCCGGTGAATGTTTTCCTGACGGCAGCCTCCTTCGAGGCGCCTTTGAACAATCAATAATTCGCTCCGCGTCGCGCGGTGCTGTTTAGGAGGCCGACATGCAGCTCAAAGATTCGAAGTTGTTCCGCCAGCAGGCGTATATCAATGGCGCCTGGGCCGATGCCGACAGTGGCCAGACCATCAAGGTGAACAACCCGTCGACCAACGAGATTCTGGGCACCGTGCCGAAAATGGGCGCTGCGGAGACCCGCCGAGCCATTGAAGCCGCCGACAAGGCATTGCCTGCCTGGCGTGCCCTGACCGCTAAAGAGCGTGGCGCCAAGCTGCGGCGCTGGTTCGAGCTGATGATGGAGAACCAGGATGACCTCGGTCGCCTGATGACCTTGGAGCAGGGCAAGCCGCTGGCGGAAGCCAAAGGCGAAATCGCCTACGCTGCGTCGTTCATCGAGTGGTTTTCCGAAGAGGCCAAGCGTGTTTACGGTGACGTGATTCCGGGCCATCAGCCAGACAAGCGCCTGATCGTGCTGAAACAGCCCATTGGTGTGACCGCTGCGATCACTCCATGGAACTTCCCGGCGGCGATGATCACCCGCAAGGCTGGCCCTGCGTTGGCGGCCGGTTGCACGATGGTCTTGAAGCCTGCATCGCAAACCCCGTATTCCGCTCTGGCACTGGCCGAACTGGCTGAGCGTGCTGGCATTCCGGCGGGCGTTTTCAGCGTCGTCACAGGCAGTGCCGGCGACATCGGTACCGAGCTGACCAGCAACCCGATCGTGCGTAAGCTGTCGTTCACCGGCTCGACCGAGATTGGTCGTCAATTGATGGCCGAATGTGCCCACGACATCAAGAAAGTCTCTCTGGAGCTGGGCGGGAACGCGCCGTTCATCGTGTTCGACGATGCGGATCTGGATAAGGCCGTCGAAGGCGCGATCGTTTCCAAGTACCGCAACAACGGTCAAACCTGCGTCTGCGCCAACCGCATCTACGTACAGGACGCCGTTTACGACGCTTTTGCCGAGAAGCTCCAAGTCGCTGTCGCCAAACTGAAAGTGGGCGATGGTCTGGCAGAAGGCACCACGACCGGTCCGCTGATCGACGAGAAGGCGGTCGCCAAGGTCAAGGAGCACATCGCCGATGCCTTGGGCAAGGGTGCAAAAGTGCTGACCGGCGGCAATAGCCTGGAAGGCAATTTCTTCGAGCCGACTATTCTGGTCAACGTGCCGAAAGACGCTGCTGTGGCCAAGGAGGAGACGTTCGGCCCGCTGGCGCCGCTGTTCCGCTTCAAGGACGAGGCCGATGTCATTGCGATGTCGAACGACACCGAATTCGGCCTGGCTTCGTATTTCTACGCGCAGAACATGAGCCGCGTCTTCCGTGTGGCGGAAGCGCTGGAGTACGGCATGGTGGGCATCAACACTGGCCTGATCTCCAATGAAGTCGCGCCGTTCGGTGGCGTCAAGGCTTCCGGACTGGGCAGGGAAGGGTCCAAGTACGGCATCGAGGACTATCTGGAGATCAAATACCTCTGCCTCTCCGTCTGAAGCGGCTGCGCTGCGTCGCGACCCTTTGAGAAGCGTTAGAAGATTCAGCCCGCCGGGCGCGAGAGCGACGCTCGGCGGGTCTTTGTTGTAATGAACCTGTTGGGCGGTCGGGAGGCCGGGGCAGTCGATCATCGTATGCTGCCGCTGTTGACCCCGCCGCTAAATCCTTGGACCACGCCGCCCGATGAGCGGTGAATGAGGAAATCATGAGCAAAACCAACGCATCCCTGATGAAACGCCGCGAAGCCGCTGTCCCACGCGGCGTTGGTCAAATTCACCCGATCTTCGCCGACTCTGCGAAAAACGCCACCGTCACTGACGTCGAAGGCCGCGAGTTCATCGATTTCGCCGGCGGCATCGCAGTGCTGAACACCGGGCACCTGCATCCGAAAGTCGTCGCGGCGGTGCAAGAGCAGCTCACCAAGCTGACCCATACCTGCTTCCAGGTTCTCGCCTACGAGCCGTACGTCGAGCTGTGCGAGAAAATCAACGCGCGCGTGCCCGGCGACTTCGCCAAGAAAACCTTGCTGGTCACCACCGGTTCCGAAGCGGTGGAGAACTCCATCAAGATTGCACGCGCTGCCACGGGCCGTGCGGGCGTGATCGCATTCACCGGCGCTTATCACGGCCGGACCATGATGACCCTGGGCCTGACGGGTAAAGTCGTGCCTTACTCTGCGGGCATGGGCCTGATGCCTGGCGGCATTTTCCGTGCGCTTTACCCCAACGAATTGCATGGCGTCAGCATTGACGACTCCATCGCCAGCATTGAGCGCATTTTCAAGAACGATGCCGAGCCGAAGGACATCGCCGCAATCATCCTCGAGCCCGTCCAGGGTGAGGGCGGTTTCTACGTGGCGCCGAAAGCCTTCATGCAACGCCTGCGTCAATTGTGCGACCAGCACGGCATCCTGCTGATCGCTGACGAAGTGCAAACCGGGGCAGGTCGCACCGGCACCTTCTTCGCCATGGAGCAAATGGGTGTTGCACCGGACTTGACCACTTTCGCCAAATCCATTGCCGGCGGCTTCCCGCTCGCCGGTGTCTGCGGTAAAGCAGAATACATGGACGCCATCGCGCCGGGCGGCCTGGGCGGCACCTACGCTGGCAGCCCGATAGCCTGCGCCGCAGCGCTGGCCGTGATGGAAGTGTTCGAGGAAGAGCACTTGCTGGACCGCTGCAAAGCGGTGGGTGAGCGTCTGGTGACGGGTCTGAAGGCGATCCAGGCCAAATTCCCCGCCGTCATCGGTGACGTTCGCGCGCTGGGCGCAATGATCGCGATCGAGTGCTTCGAAAACGGCGATACGCACAAGCCAAACGCGGCTGCGGTGGCATCGGTAGTGGGCAAGGCGCGTGAGAAAGGCCTGATCCTGCTGTCCTGCGGCACCTACGGTAACGTCTTGCGCGTGCTGGTCCCGCTGACCTCGCCGGACGAGCAACTGGACAAAGGCTTGAAGATCATCGAAGAGTGCTTTGCTGAACTGGCTTGACCAATTTGAGCCGGGGTCGCAATTGATCAAATTGTGACCAAATCGTCAGAAAAAACCTGCTTCGGCAGGTTTTTTCGTTTGTTGACGTCAGAAATTGCGCTTGTGGCCTGTCTCAGACGGCGGTCTTTGACTAATGTATTTAGACCGTTGCCGGAGAGTCATGATGACCGTTGTAGAGGCACCTGCAGTACCTCGCGTATTGATTGCCGAGGCCGATCCCTGGGCCCGAGAGATGCTCAGCGAGCTGGTTTTGAATGTGCGTTGCGATGCACAGCTTGATGTGTGCACGGACGGCAAGCAGGCGATTGAGTTGATGCGGGGTTATATCCCGGACTTGGTGATCGCTTCCCGTGAGCTGCCGGGCGTCGACGGTTTGAGCCTGTTGCGCGGTGTGCGGCTTCTTAAACGCCAGCCCCCCGTGCGCTTCATTCTGCTCAGCAATCGTAACGACAGCGCCAGCGTGCGCGAAGCCGTTCAATTGGCCCCTACCGCCTACCTGACCCGCCCCCTCAACATCGACAACCTGCGCCAGCGTCTGGAGCATTTGCTGCTCAAGGATGGCGCGCAAGTGGCTTGCGAGGTTCCGGCACTGGCGCCTGGCGTGGGCTTGGATGCTTTTCTGGAACAACGCCGCGAACTGGCCGACGGGGGCCCGTTGTATGTCGATGTGCGCGACGTGCTGGCGCGCAGCCGCAGCCCGGCAGGGGTCGATCTCAAGGCGCTTGAGCACGAGTTGATCGAAGATCCGCACGTCACCGCTGTGTTGATTGCCGCCGCCAACAGTGCGTCCCAGCACCAGGGCAAGCCTCAACAGACACTGGGGCAGGCGTTAAGTGTTCTGGGCGGCGTACAGAGTGCCAATCTCGTTCAGGGGCTGGCGCTCAAGCGTGGCGCGATCCTGACCGACGCAGCACTGATTTTGCAGGCCAGTGACATCTGGGACGTGTCGCGTCGGACGGCAGGGTACGCGCAAATACTCGCGCGCTCCCTGGAGCTGGATCACGAACGCTGTTATTGCGCCGGGCTGCTCAGGGGGTTGGGCGATCTGTCGGTCATCCGGTGCCTTCAGGAGTGGCTGCAAGGAGGAGGCAAGTTGGACGATGTGACCATCGCTCATGCGCTTGAGCATTACGCCGCAGCCTTCGGTTCGGCGTTACGGACACGCTGGCGCTTGCCGCTGGAGTTACGTGAGCTGATTGCGGCTGTCTACCAATACAACACGGGGGTCTACACCCGAGAAGTGCTGGCGATGAACTTGGCTGGGCAAATGGGGAGGCTGAACCAGGAGGACCCTGTAGAGGCACTTGCGAAAAGCAAGTCGGCGCGTCTGTTGAAGATCAATGCTTCTGATCTGGAGCGAGTGCGAAGCAAGCTGGTGGCGTGAGCAAGGGCCGTGGTCACACCAACACAATCTGATTCTTGCCCTGCCGTTTGGCCTGGTACATGGCCGCGTCAGCGCGGGCAAACAGGGCTTCCAGGCTCTGATCCTGCTTGCCGAGGTTCGTCAGGCCCTGACTGGCCGTGATGCCGTACACCTTATCGTCGCGCGGGAACGTCAAACGCTGGATTTCCCGTTGCAATCGCTCGGCGATCTGTTTGGCCATGTCGGGCGCGCAGCCGACGAACACCGCCGCGAATTCCTCGCCACCGATGCGCCCGAACAAATCGCCGCGACGCAGCGTGTTCCGGCCGCACTCCGCGATGCGCTGCAGCACGATGTCTCCTTCCTGGTGGCCCCATGTGTCGTTGACCATCTTGAAATCATCGACATCGAGGAGCAGAAACGCCATCGGCGTGCCTTGAAGCCTGGCCTGTTCGAATTCCCGCTGCGCGCACTCGAAGAAGTGTCGACGGTTGCTGCTCTGGGTAAGCACGTCAGTGGTCGCCAGGCGCTGAAGCTCGTCTTCCAACTGCTTCTTCTCGGTGATGTCTTCGGCAATCCCCACGACGATCAGGCGCTGGTCGGCTTGATGGCTCACAAAGCATTTGTCACTGAGCCATCGCACTTGCCCGTCCGCACGGATGATGCGGTATTCGCGATCCTCGATGGAGCCCTTTTCCAGGACCTCACTCAGGCTGCGCTCGGCGTAATCCAGATCATCGGGATAGATACTGTCGCGCCACTCGCCGAAGTCAGCGAGCAGCAGGCCTGCGGAGCGACCGAAGATGCGCTCGTACGCGGGGCTGACATAGACCATGCGCTGCGTCTGCCAATCGAATGCCCACAACACGGCATTGACACTGACCAGCAGGGAGCTGAACAGCTGCTCCCGCTCGCTCAAGCGCGCCACTTCGGCCTGAGCGTGCATCAGGGCAAGGAGTGTTTCGGCAGAGGCGGGAGTGTCAAGGGAAGGCGTCTGGTTGTCCATGGGCACTGCATCTCAAGAATAAGGTGCGGCGCACAGCCACAACGTGTTTCAGCATAGCGGGGAAGTGATAGTGAGATCGGTATAGTGGCCCTTAGTTCAACCGGCACACGCCTGGACAAGCGTGCGCCGATCAACGGCATCAGGCGTGGTGAGGGCGCAGCGAGTAGGTTTTGAGCTGGTCGGCGAAGTCGCGCAGGGACTGAATGCCACTGGCTTCGGCCTCGTGCATCCAGTCTTTGATGGCGGCGAGCATGTCGTGGCCATTGCTGCTGGTCCGGGCCCAGATCTGTTGCAGCGCGAGGCGTTTTTCGTAGATCACCTTCAGCGCCTGACTGTGCTCAAGAAGGGTCTGGATACGCATCTGATGGCGGTCTTCCAACAGGCTGGTTTCCCGCGACAGCAGGCGCTTGGCGCGACGGAACTGATGCCGCACCGACGCGTCGGCCTTGGCCAGTTCCTGTTTGACCAGCGGCGCGATCACCAGCTTGCGGTACTGCGCCATGATCTGGAACCGGTTATTCAGGATGGCCATGGCAGTGTCCATGTCGACATGGCCCTTGCCGGCGACCCGGTGGGCGATGGGCGCCACGCGTTGCACGCTGGCCAGCCGCAGCCAGGTGAATAGCTTGATCCACGCCCAGCCCATGTCGAATTCCCAGCGTTTGACCGACAGCTTGGCGGAGTTGGGGTAGGTGTGGTGATTGTTGTGCAGTTCTTCACCGCCGATCAGGATGCCCCATGGCACCAGATTGGTCGCCGCATCACGGCACTCGAAATTGCGGTAGCCAACGGCATGACCCAGGCCATTGACCACACCGGCTGCCCATAATGGAATCCACAGCATCTGAATGGCCCAGACCGTGATGCCGATGACACCGAACAGTGCCAGATCGAGCACCGCCATGATCGCGATGCCCAGCTTCGGGTAGCGCGAATACAGGTTGCGCTCGATCCAGTCTTCAGGGCAGTTCTTGCCATAGATCCGCAGGGTTTCGGGGTTTTCCGCTTCGACGCGATACAACTCGGCGCCTTTGCGCAACACGGTGGACAGCCCCTTGACGACGGGGCTGTGCGGGTCATCGCGGGTTTCACATTTGGCGTGGTGCTTGCGATGGACGGCGGTCCACTCGCGGGTGTTCTGCGCGGTGGTCAGCCACAGCCAGAAACGGAAAAAATGCTTGAGCCCGGCATTGAGCTCCAGAGAGCGATGCGCGGAGTAGCGATGGAGATAAACTGTGACGCTGACGATGGTGACGTGGGTCATCGCCAGAATGACTGCGACCAATTGCCAGACGGACAGGTCGAGCAGACCGTTGTTCCACATAGGCTGAGTTGCCCTCGGTTGTAACGCATCGGGAGGCAGGGCGCATGCGATGGCCCTGAGATGACAGTGCGCATTATCACTTAGCCATCTGATAAAACCAGTCGGTGTTTCGGATAAGCGTCGCGGGATGTTTCTTAATCTATAATCCCGGCCATCTGTAAGGCTTTTGGTTTTTCATGTCAGCGATTACCCGAGATGCGCTTAAAACCGCGCTGTTGTATGGGCTGCTGTCGGTTTTCTGGCTAGCGTTCTGCGACTTCGCACTTCCTCACCTGATCGAAGATCCGGGTCGATTGGCCAGTGCTCAACTGATGAGCGGTTATGCCTGGCTGGTGGTCAGCGGCATCTGCATCTTCCTGGCCCGCGTCCGATTGTCGCGCAGGCTGGCTTCAGCCCCGCGGCGCGGTGAAGACATTCAGCGTCTGCGCCTGGCGTCGGCAGTCTTCGACAGTACGCTGGAAGGGGTGCTGGTAACCGATGCCAATGGCGTCATCGTGCACGTCAACCGTGCCTTCATGGAAATCACCGGCTACCGACAGGACGAAGTGTTGGGTCTGACACCCGCCAAGTTCAAATCCGGCCGACACGGGCCGGAATTTTACGAGCGCATGTACAAAACCATTCTCAGCGCCGGGCAATGGAGCGGCGAGATATGGAACCGCCGTAAAAGCGGTGAGGTGTACCCGCAGTGGCAAAGCATTCGGGTCATCAAGGACGATCAGGGTGTGATCACTCACTTCGTCGCTGTGTTCTCCGACATCACCACGGTCAAGCATTCCGAGCGGGAACTGGCCCATCTGGCCCACTACGATGCACTCACCGGCCTGCCCAACCGCCTGCTGTTCATCGACCGCGCGGAGCAAGCGCAAACCCATGCACAGCGCCATAAGCAGACCCTGGCGTTGCTGTTGATCGACCTGGATCACTTCAAGCACATCAACGACAGCCTCGGTCACAATCTGGGTGATGAGGTGCTCAAGGCGGTCGCCGAACGGCTCACCCGCCTGCTGGAGAAGGGGCTGACACTGGCCCGATTGGGTGGCGACGAATTCGCGGTGCTGGTGGAGGGGCCTTATCACGCGGCCCAGGCGGCGGAGCTTGCGCAGTCCATGCTCAATGGCTTGCGCGAGCCCTTCGTGATCGAAGGACAGTCGTTGTTTCTCACGGCGAGTATCGGCATCAGCCTGTTCCCCAGCGACGCACTAACTGCCGAGCAATTGTTGCGCAATGCCGATGCCGCGTTGTTTCAGGCCAAGAGTCAGGGGCGCGAAGGCTATGCGTTGTACACCGAGCAATTGACTGCTCACGCTCAGCGTCGTGTGGAGCTGGCCACGGAATTGCGCCGGGCCATCGAGCATGAGGAGCTGCGCGTATTCTATCAGCCGATCCACAACCTCAAGACGCGTCGTATCGAAGGGGTCGAGGCCCTGGTGCGCTGGCAGCATCCGCAATTGGGGATGGTCTCGCCGGGAGAGTTCATCCCGATTGCCGAGCAAAGTGGCTTGATCGCCGATATCGATAATTGGGTGTTGGTTGAGTCGTGTCGGCAGATGCGCCAGTGGCTCAGCGAAGGCATTGAGCTCTCGTTCGTGGCGGTCAATGTCTCCAGCCGGCTGTTCAGCCGCGGCGATCTTGAACGTCGAGTGGCGCGGGCACTGAACGAGACCGGTCTGGCGCCGCAACATCTGGAACTGGAAGTGACGGAAAGCGCGGTCATGGACGACCCCGAGCAGGCAATCGAACAGATGCACCGGTTGCGCGAGTTGGGGCTTAAGTTGTCGATTGACGATTTCGGCACCGGCTACTCGTCTTTGCTACGGCTCAAGCGGATGCCTGTGCAGAAGTTGAAGATTGACCAAGGCTTCGTTGCGGGCCTGCCCGAAGACGATGACGACGTCGCCATCGTCAACGCGATCATCGCGCTGGCGCGGGCCATGGGCATGCGGGTATTGGCCGAAGGCATCGAGCACGCCGATCAGGCGGATTTTCTGCTGCGTAATCAGTGCGAACTGGGCCAGGGCTACTGGTTCGCTCGGCCGATGCCCGCCGCCCAGATCGACTGGCAGCATGCGCCGGAGTTCGCTTCTGTCTGACGCCCGAAAGGGTTACTCGCCCTTCGGGTGACAGGTCTGCAGCCGTGGGAATTCGCGAAAAGCGGGCGTTTCCCAAGGCCTGTAAAGCGAGGGTGTTCGCGTAATTTCCTTTGGTTATATCTGCATTCTTAAATAGTATTTTTAAGAATATCTCCCCGTCTCTAATATCGCTCCCACGCCATAAGCAGCCGATTTTCACCGTTGCTGCGGGCAATCTCTCAAGGAGCACCATGATGAGCGCATCCCTACGTAGCGTCGACGGACAGGACGAAGCAAGCATTCTGCGGGAAATCCAAAGTGCGCTGCGCGACCTGCGTTTTGGCGCAGTTGAAATCACTGTGCACAACGCGCAGGTCGTGCAGATCGAGCGCAAGGAAAAATTCCGGTTGCAGAACCCCGGCAAACAGTCGAACTGAGTCAGACCGGTAGGAGCGCGCTTGGCCCAAACCAAGCGCCTCCCTACAAAAAGTAAAGCGTCGTAAAAACTAGAAAAACGCCAACAACACCGATTTCCAGGAGCTTGATTCATGTCCATTCGCCGCTATGCGCTGGCAGCGCTCGCCAGTGCTGTGTTCGCCGGTTCCGCTTTTGCCAAGGACTACCAATTGCTCAATGTGTCGTATGACCCGACGCGCGAGCTGTACCAGGACTACAACGCCGAGTTCATCAACTTCTGGAAGAAATCTCACCCAGGTGACAACGTGGTCATCAACCAGTCCCACGGCGGCTCGGGCAAGCAAGGGCGCTCGGTCATCGATGGTTCGCCTGCGGATGTCGTCACCCTGGCACTGGCCGGTGACATCGACGAAATCGCCAAGCTGGGCAAGTCGCTGCCAACCGACTGGCAGAAGCGCCTGCCGGATGCCAGTACCCCCTACACGTCGACCATCGTGTTCCTGGTGCGCAAAGGCAACCCGAAAGGCATCCATGACTGGGGCGACCTCATCAAGAAAGACGTTTCGGTGATCACCCCCAACCCGAAAACTTCCGGAGGCGCCCGCTGGAACTTCCTGGCGGCGTACGCCTATGGGTTGAAGGCCAACAATGGCGACGAAGCCAAGGCCAACGCCTACATCAAAGAGCTGTTCAAGCACGTGCCGGTCCTAGATACGGGGGCGCGCGGTGCGACCATCAGCTTCGTGCAGAACAACTTGGGCGACGTCCTGCTGGCTTGGGAAAACGAAGCCTTCCTGTCACTGAAAGAAGATGGCGGCGCGGATAAATTTGATATCGTCGTGCCTTCACTGTCGATCCTCGCCGAACCGCCTGTAGCGGTCGTCGATAAAAATGCCGAGAAGAAAGGCAACACCGAAATCGCTACCGAGTATCTGAAGCACCTGTACAGCAAGGAAGGTCAGGAAATAGCGGCGAAGAACTTCTACCGTCCTCGTGACAAGGAAGTGGCGGCCAAGTACGAGAAGCAATTCCCGAAACTGGACTTGGTGACGATCGATAAAGACTTTGGTGGCTGGAAATCGGCCCAGCCGAAATTCTTCGACGACGGCGGTATTTTCGACCAGATATACGTACCGCAGTAAATTCAACGTACGTCCCTGAATGGTAAGTGCGCGCTTGGTCTGGGCCATATCCGGACGATTGCTATCTGTCAGTAGATTTGCTTCCTGACACGCCCTCATCGCGGGCAAGCGCGCTCCTACAATTAGTGCGGCGATATCTGCTAGATTTTGCGGCGTTTTCGCAGACCAAGATAAAGACCCGGACTTGTGCCGGGTTCTGCGTATCAACCAAGGACACCTATGTCTCGACGCATATCCCCCGTCATACCCGGCTTCGGGCTGACGCTGGGTTACACCCTGGTGTACCTCAGCTTGATTGTGCTGATACCCCTCGCGGCCATGTTTGTACACGCGTCTCAGCTGAGCGCCGCGCAATTCTGGAACATCGTCACCGCACCTCGGGTGCTGGCGGCGCTGAAACTGAGCTTCGGCACGGCGTTCTATGCGGCCATTATCAACGGCGTCATCGGTACGCTGCTCGCCTGGGTGCTGGTGCGCTATTCCTTTCCAGGGCGCAAGATCATCGACGCCATGATCGACCTTCCCTTTGCGTTGCCCACTGCCGTTGCCGGCATCGCCCTCACTGCGCTGTACACGCCTACGGGGCTGGTTGGCCAGTTCGCGACGGACCTGGGCATCAAAATCGCCTACACGCCGCTGGGGA
Organism: Pseudomonas sp. RIT409; assembly: GCF_003052515.2. Classification (GTDB taxonomy): domain Bacteria; phylum Pseudomonadota; class Gammaproteobacteria; order Pseudomonadales; family Pseudomonadaceae; genus Aquipseudomonas. The sequence goes on from NZ_QARE02000007.1 coordinate 54,812, forward strand.
TCACCCTGGCGCTGACGTTCGTCACCCTTCCGTTCGTGGTGCGTACTGTTCAGCCCGTGCTCGCCGACATTCCACGTGAGGTCGAAGAAGCTGCCGCTTGCCTCGGCGCACGGCCGATTCAGGTGTTTCGTCACGTCTTGGTGCCTGCGCTGTTGCCCGCCTGGCTGACCGGCTTCGCGCTGGCTTTCGCCCGTGGCGTAGGAGAGTACGGCTCGGTGATTTTCATCGCCGGTAACATGCCAATGAAAACCGAAATCCTGCCGTTACTGATCATGGTCAAACTCGACCAGTACGATTACGCCGGCGCGACCTCCATCGGCGTCTTGATGCTGGTGGTGTCGTTCATTCTGTTGCTGCTGATCAACATTCTGCAGCGCCGCATCGAAACCCCGAACTGAGGAGGCGCTTATGTCCGGTCCATCGCTCATTGCTGCTTCCTCTGCGAACGCTGCCCGTCGGGGCAGCGCGGTGTCGCGGCGTATCCTGATCGGCCTTGCCTGGCTGGTTTTCGCATTGTTTTTGCTGTTGCCACTGTTCGTGGTCGTCAGCCAGGGCCTGAAAAACGGGCTGGGCGGATTCTTCACGGCGATTCTCGAGCCCGATGCACTGTCCGCACTCAAGCTGACGATTTATGCCGTGCTGATTTCGGTGCCATTGAACGTGGTCTTCGGTGTCGCGGCGGCATGGTGTGTCAGCAAATATTCATTTCGCGGCAAAGCGGTTCTGGTGACGCTGATCGACCTGCCGTTCTCGGTATCCCCGGTGATCGCCGGTCTGGTCTACATCCTCATGTTTGGCGCCCGTGGCGTCTTCGGCCCTTGGTTGCAGGACCACGACATCCAGATCGTTTTCGCACTGCCCGGTATCGTGTTGGCAACCATCTTCGTCACCGTGCCATTCGTGGCCCGTGAGTTGATCCCCCTGATGCAGGAGCAGGGCACCCAGGAAGAAGAAGCGGCTCGTCTGCTGGGCGCCAATGGCTGGCAGATGTTCTGGCATGTGACCGTGCCCAATATCAAATGGGGCCTGATCTACGGGGTGGTGCTGTGCACCGCACGGGCGATGGGCGAGTTCGGTGCGGTCTCGGTGGTCTCCGGCCACATTCGCGGCGTCACCAACACGCTGCCGCTGCATGTCGAGATTCTCTACAACGAGTACAACCACGTGGCTGCATTTGCCGTGGCGAGCCTGTTATTGATCCTTGCGCTGTTCATCCTGCTGCTCAAGCAGTGGAGCGAAGCGCGCATTAGCCGTCTGCGCCAAAGCGCGGCGGAGGAATAATCCATGTCGATCGAAGTCCGTAACGTCAGCAAGAACTTCAATGCTTTCAAGGCCCTCAACAGCATCAATCTGGACATCCAGAGTGGCGAGCTGGTGGCGTTGCTGGGGCCGTCTGGGTGTGGCAAGACCACGCTGCTGCGCATCATTGCCGGTCTCGAAACGCCGGATCAGGGCAATATCGTGTTCCATGGCGAGGATGTTTCCGGTCACGACGTGCGTGATCGCAACGTCGGGTTCGTGTTCCAGCACTACGCCTTGTTCCGCCACATGACGGTGTTCGACAACGTCGCGTTCGGCTTGCGCATGAAGCCGAAGAACCAACGCCCCAACGAAACCCAGATCGCCGCCAAGGTCCATGAACTGCTGAACATGGTGCAACTGGACTGGCTGGCGGACCGTTATCCCGAGCAGTTGTCCGGTGGGCAGCGTCAGCGCATCGCCCTCGCTCGGGCCCTGGCCGTCGAGCCCAAAGTGTTGCTTTTGGATGAGCCGTTTGGCGCGCTCGACGCCAAAGTGCGCAAGGAGCTGCGTCGCTGGCTGGCGCGTCTGCATGAAGACATCAACCTGACGTCCGTGTTTGTGACCCACGACCAAGAAGAGGCCATGGAAGTCGCCGATCGCATTGTGGTCATGAACAAAGGGGTGATCGAGCAGATCGGCTCGCCGGGCGAAGTGTACGAGAACCCGGCCAGCGATTTCGTTTACCACTTCCTGGGCGATTCCAACCGCCTGCATCTGGGTGAAGACAATCATGTGCTGTTCCGCCCCCATGAGGTCTCGCTGTCGCGTCAGGAGGTGGAAGGTCACCATCCCGCGGAGGTGCGCGATATCCGTCCGTTGGGCGCGACCACGCGAGTGACGTTGAAAGCCGAGGGGCAGCCAGAGTTGATCGAAGTCGAGGTGGTGAAGGATCACGACAGCCTGATCGGCCTGGCGCGAGGGGAGACGTTGTTCTTCAAACCCAAGGTCTGGCAGAAGTTGGCCGGTATATAGCCCTTCTGTTTGATTGATCGTGCCCACGCTCTGCGTGGGCATGCATCCCGTGACGCTCCGCCTCACCCTGGCGATGGACGCGGAGCGTCCTGGGCGGCGTTACCACGCGGAGCGTGGGAACGATCTGACAGCCTTCGGCAGAAACGGGCCGAGGAGCTTTTAAACCGCCGCCTTCTTCAAATCCCGCTTGTGCGTGCGCCCCACGCGCCCCTCGATGTTCCCTTGCAACTTCCTGCGCATCCCCATCAAAAAGGCCGCTTCGGCCGTGACGAACAGCGGGCCGATGATCAGGCCGGAAAGGTCGTCCACGAATGCCGGTTTGCGGCCTTCGTAATAATGGCCGATGAACTGAATGACCCAGCCCACGACGAACAGCGCCACACCCGAGCCGAGCCAGACCATCGTGCCTTGCTGCGCCAAGTGGGCGCCAATCCACAGGAACAACGCCAGGACCACCCCCAGGGCAATGCCCAGTGGCCTGTCCAGTCGAAGGTAGAACAAGGTGGCCGCCACGGTTGCCAGTAGCGCCGGGGACAGCCAGAGATCACCCAGCGCCCAACTGCTCCAACCAGGACGTGATAGTAGGACCGCCACCGCCAGCACGATCAGCGGTACGCCAATGAAATGCGTGGCGATATTACGTGTGTCGCGGTGGTAGGCCGCGTACTGACTGAGGTGATCGACGAGGTTTTTCATTGTTATTCCTCCCGTAAAGCATGGATCATGCGCCCTGATTTTTGGCCGGGCCCGTTGATGGGCTCAGCCTGCAACAAAACGCCAGCGAGAAAAAGGAGATTCACATGACGAATGGAACCCAATGGCGCTCGTGGTTGCTGAACGATCACTGGTTCAACGATTTGCCTGCCTCACTGCAGGATAGTCTGCTCATGGGCATGCGGCAGCGACGCTTCACGCCGGGCAAGCTGATCTTCGAACGGGGCGCACCGCCTTGCGGGCTTTACGCGTTGCTCGATGGATCCCTGCGCTTCAACGACCTCAAGCAGCAAAGTCAGTGGCTCCCTTGCCCGGTGACCGCACGGCCTTACTGGTTCGGCGAAGTTTCCCTGTTCGATGATCGACCGCGGCTGCGGGACGTCTATGCCGCAGACCAACTCATCCTGCTGCACATGCCCCAGGCGCCGCTAGAGCAACTGTTGAACGACCAGCCCAGGTACTGGCGCTATTTCGCCGACCTGCTGAGTCGCAAGCTGAACCTGGGGGTGCCGTCGCCCGAGCAGATGACGTCATTGCCTACCGATGAGCGGGTGGCCTTTCGGCTGCTGATGCTCGCCCAGGGGTACGGAGACATGGACCGCTCGGTGCGCATCATTTCCATTGCCGACCTGCATTCAACGCGCTGTCTGGGGCTGGCGCCCGATGTGGTCGATCGCGTGCTCGAGCAATTCGCCGAACGCGGACTCCTGCGCCGGGAACATGATTTCATCAGCGAACTGGACATTGGGCGCTTGCGCACGGTCGCGCAGCATCGTCTGACGTTTGCCGGAGCATGACGCGCTGAGCGCAGCACGGTATTACGGTTCGGTAGGCATGGCGGCCCATCGTTTCGCTCATGAGCGAGCCGGCCAAGAGGAGCCTGGGTAACAGGACGTCGCGCAGGAATGAGCCCAGCGCTCAAGCCGAATGCCCGAGGCTAGAACCATCGCCAACAAAATTCTGTAACAACCCATCCGTATTCTCTGTATATCCCCGGCGAGCTGGGGGCAGACAGCGTGATTATCAGGGCCGCTCCTTAAGGCAGGGGGTGGCCCTCTTTTTTGCTGCCTTTGCGGCGCCAACCCTCGCGCTGCGACATATAAGAGATGGGTATTAATAAATATCTTCTTATTCTTTTTCGAATATATGTCGCGTCTCTATACTCGCCGCCATGAACGCAGAAAATGCAGGAGGCGAAGGCCATGCATAACGAATCGATCCGCTACCTGATCGTGCCCGGCTGGCAAGGATCTGCCGACGACCACTGGCAAACCCACTGGCAGCACAGCTTGCCCAATAGCGTGCGTGTGGAGCAGGCAGACTGGCTCAAGCCAGGCCGCGAGGATTGGGTGGGTGAACTCCAGAGAACGATTGCCGCCGATACCACGCCGGTGATTCTGATCGGCCACAGCTTGGGCTGCATCACGGTCGCCCATTGGGCTCAATGGGCGCCTTTGGAGACGCTGCGCCAAGTCCGGGGGGCCTTGCTGGTCGCGCCGGCTGACGTGGAGCGTCCCAATTGCCCGCCGGCCATCCGCAACTTCGCCCCTATTCCCGAGCATTTACTGCCGTTTCCGACGCAAGTGGTCAGTTCGGATAATGACTCCGCCGTCAGCGCGCTACGTGCAATGGAAATGGCCCGCAATTGGGGAGCCGAGATCGGCATTCTCAGCGGTGCTGGCCATATCAATGTGAAGTCCGGCCACCAACGCTGGGAGCAGGGGTTCGCTTACCTGTATCGCCTGCAAGGCCGTATCGAGCAACTCACGCGCCGTCGCGCGTGACACGTCGCGGCGTAGTCACGCGCGCCCACATCGGTCTTTTTCGCCGCAGTGATCCGACAGGCCCTGCGGTTTTTTTTTAAACGTCCAGGCATCGATGGCTTGGGCGGGAGCCTGCCATGAGCCATTCAGATCTACCGCAACAGCCGCTTCTCACTTTCCCTGACGCCGAAAAAAGCCCCCTGAGCATCCGTGCCAAGGCGCTGGTGTTTTTCGACCCGCGGTCGCGTCGATTACGGGAGGAGATGGAGCAGTTGGCGCCTCTGGACCTGCCGGTGCTCATCCGCGGCGAGCCAGGAACGGGTAAAGAATTGCTCGCGCGGCATATTCATCGCGGCAGTGATCGCGCCGGGCTGTTCGTCTCGGTGAATTGCGGCGCAATCAGTCCCACTTACGCAGAAGCCGAATTGTTTGGCTACGCACCAGGTACGCACAGTGGCTCGGCCAGCAGCCGGGCAGGGTGGTTCGGTTCGGCCACTGGCGGGACGCTGTACCTGGACGAGATTGCCGACTTGCCATTGGCGATCCAGATCAAGTTGCTGGCGGCGCTGGAGAATCACGAAGTGACCCGTGTCGGCGCCTCGCAGCCCACGCAGGTCGATGTTCGGCTGGTGGCCGCGACGAGTATTGACCTGAGCCTGGCCGTCAAAGCCGGAAAATTCCATGAGCGCCTTTATCGTTACCTCAGCGAAGGGCGCCTGGATTTACCGTCGCTGAGGGAGCAGCCGGGGAATATCCTGCCGTTGGCCGAATACTTTCTGGGGATCTACAGCCAGCGCCTGGATTTTGAAATGCCTCTGATCAGCGAGGCGGCTCAGCACCTGCTGGAAGCGCATTTTTGGCCGGGCAATACCCGAGAGCTGGAGAATGTCATCCATTTCGCCCTGCTGGTGAGCAGCGGCTCGGAAATTCTGCCGGAACACCTCAACCTGCCCTTGCGCTGATTGCCTGTGCAGGAGCGCGCTTGCCCGCCATGACGTCGGGACATCAGGCATTAAGGGTGGCTGACACAATGCAATCGCGGGTAAACGCGCTCCTACCAGGCAGTTCTTCATGCGCAACCTGCGAGTTAGACGGTCGGATGGTGGCTAAAAGCCTTGTGAGAACCGAAAGGCATATACATTCGCTTAAAAAGTATTGTCTCGGCATAAAAAATGTCGGTAATGTCCGCGTCAGCCGCCACCCTCCCGGGTCGTACCCGCGGCATCCATGAAACAGAGTTGCCCACAAGGCGACCGGATTCTACTAAGGACATCGCATGAAAAAGACGTTGCTGTTCACCGCATTGGCGGCTGCCCTCTCCTTCGGCATCAACGCGGCACAGGCTGCGGAAAAACTGGTCGTGGGTGCGACCGCCGTTCCCCACGCCGAGATTCTGGAGCTGATCAAGCCTGAGCTGGCCAAAGAGGGCGTGGACCTGCAGATCAAGGTATTCACCGATTACGTGCAGCCGAACGTGCAACTGAACGAAAAACGTCTGGACGCCAACTATTTCCAGACCAAGCCCTACCTGGACGGCTTCAACAAAGGTAAAGGCGCGACGCTGGTCACCGGTGTGGGCGTACACGTCGAACCGTTCGGCGGCTATTCGAAGAAGTGGAAGTCCATCGACCAGTTGCCCGAAGGCGCTACCGTGGCCATTCCAAACGAAGGCAGCAACGCCGGTCGCGCCCTGCTGTTGCTGCAGAAGAACGGCCTGATCACCCTGAAAGATCCGACCAACGCGCTGGCGACACCCAAAGACATCGCCACCAACCCGAAAAAACTGAAATTCCGCGAGCTGGAATCGGCCCTGCTGCCGCGCGCGCTGGACCAGGTCGACCTGGACCTGATCAACACCAACTACGCGCTGGAAGCCAAGCTGAATCCGAAGAAAGATGCGCTGATCCTGGAAGGCTCCGACTCGCCTTACGTGAATTACCTGGTGACCCGTACGGACAACGCCCACACCGACGCCATCGAAAAGCTTTCCAAGGCGCTGACCAGCCAGCAAGTCAAAGACTTCATCAACAAGAAGTACGACGGTGCGGTATTGCCAGCGTTCTGATGAGCAGATGATGTTGTTGAAGGTGCGAGCTTACTCGCGATAGCGATGCGTCTTACTGCTGTGTTCGACTTGACGCATCGCTAGCACACCCAAGCCTTCCAAGGGCGGTGACATCACTGCCCTGCGTTTTTCACGCCGACGGCACGTATCTGCGTCGGCGTTTTCGCATGGATGCCCAATGCGCGGCGCAGCGCGATGAGCAGCTTCACATTGTCTTCAGAGGCTTTGCCCTGGCCATGATCTGCATCGTTTTCGCGTAGCGGCATCGCTGTTCCTCTCATTCCCGTGCCCGATAGTCGGTTCGTTCCGTATCAAGCCTCGCTGCAAGACGGAAGATAGACAGGTAGTGGAGGACGTGGTTCTGGGGCCAGTCGGAATTTTCACCGCGGCGTGCGTCGGATGGTGGCATTGAGCCTTGGCTAGTTCTTTCGGCGCTATCCATATTCCGCAACAGTATTTAAATTTCCTTTCTTATATCTATAAAGTTCCGCCTCATCAGTCAGCCCTTTGAGTCGGAGTTCTCATGCCAGCAGTCTCCCCCGCTTCCTTGTCGGCGCAAGCGCCGGGCCAGCAGTTCGACGTGCGTCCATTCACCGAAAAGGTGGGCGCGGAGATCGTTGGGCTTGACCTGTCCCAGCCGCTGAACGACGCAGACTTTGCGCGCGTGCACCGCGCCCATCTGGATCACCACGTCGTGGTGTTTCGCGACCAGCACATCACCCCGCAGCAGCAGATCGACTTCAGCCGCCGTTTTGGCGTGCTGCAGATCCATGTGCTCAAGCAATTTCTGCTGCCCGGCCACCCTGAAATCCTGATCGTCTCCAATATCGTCGAGAACGGTCAGCCGGTCGGGCTGGGCGACGCGGGCAAGTACTGGCACTCGGATCTCTCCTACAAGGAACTGCCAAGCCTGGGATCAATGCTTTATGCCCAGGAACTGCCCAGTGAGGGAGGCGATACATTGTTCGCCGATATGCACCTGGCGTGGGATACGTTGCCTGACCACCTGCGCAAGGCCGTCGAAGGTCGCAACGCGGTGCACAGCTATACCTCCCGCTACCGTGACGGCCGCAACGCTGAGAACTGGCGCCCGACCCTCAGCGCCGAGCAACTGGCACAAGTGGCGGTCGTCAGCCATCCGATCGTGCGGACTCACCCGGAAAATGGCCGCAAGGCGCTGTTCGTCAGCGAGGGCTTCACCACTCATATTGTCGGCCTGCCTGAAGACGAAAGCCGGGCAATTCTGGATGAGCTTTATGCTCACAGCGTGCGCCCGGAGAACGTTTATCGCCATAAGTGGCAGGAGAACGACATGGTGTTCTGGGACAACCGTTCCCTGATTCACCTGGCCGGTGGCACTCCCGACCATCTGCGCCGGCGCCTGCACCGCACGACCATTCAGGGCGATGCGCCGTTCTGATCCACTTTTTGATTGAGAGCTCGCTCAATGAATGCTGTTCTGCAAAGCCACACGGCTAGCGATCGCTTGAATGCGCAACAGGCCGATCAGCCTACCGCTGAAGCGCTGTTGCAAGTCCAGGGCGTCAGCCTTGAGTACCGCACTCCGCAGCGTGTTGTGCGGGCCACCCATCAGGTCAGTTTCGAGGTCGACCCGGCCGACCGCTTTGTCCTGCTTGGCCCATCGGGCTGCGGCAAGTCCACGCTTTTGAAGGCTGTGGCCGGTTTCATCACGCCGAGTGAAGGGCAGATTCGTCTGGCGGGCGAGCAGGTCAGAGAACCCGGGCCGGATCGCATCGTCGTCTTTCAGGAGTTCGATCAACTACCGCCCTGGAAAACCGTCATTGAGAACGTCATGTTCCCGTTGCTCGCGTCACGCACCCTCAAACGCCGAGAGGCCGAGGAGCGTGCGCGGCATTACCTGGAAAAGGTGGGCCTGAGCGCCTTTGCCGAGGCGTACCCGCATACCCTGTCCGGGGGCATGAAAGCCCGTGTGGCCATTGCGCGGGCGTTGGCGATGCAGCCGAAAATCCTGCTGATGGACGAGCCTTTCGCGGCGCTTGACGCGCTGACCCGTCGCAAGATGCAAGAAGAATTGCTGGAACTGTGGGAAGAGGTGCGCTTCACGCTGTTGTTCGTGACTCACTCCATCGAGGAAGCGTTGGTGGTCGGCAACCGGATTCTGCTGCTGTCGCCGCACCCTGGGCGCGTTCGTGCCGAGATCAATAGCCATCAATACGACCTCAAGAGTCTGGGTGGCGTGGATTTTCAGGCCTCGGCCCAGCGCATCCATCGCTTGCTGTTCGACGAGGGCGAAACGCCTGCGGTGGAGCAGGATCTGCGGTTTCAAGACATTCGGATCGCCTATTAATGCGCGCCTCGTCCCTGTAGGACCGCGCTTGCCCGCGATTGCAATCGACTCATTACATTGTTGTCGATGACACACCGCAATCGCGGGCCAGCTCGCTCCTCCGGAACGGTGACCCAAGAGAGACAACGCCATGAGCCTTTCCCCCCCGATTCGCGAGGAATATGAAATTGCGCTGGAGCCTTTCACCCAAGAAGACCTGGCCCGCGATATTCCCCTCGCCCGACGCATCTGGCAGCAAGGCTGGGTGCGCAAGAGCGTGATTCTGATCGCCCTGGCGGTGATCTGGGAAATCGCTGCGCGCGTGCAGGGCAACGATTTGCTGTTGCCGAGTTTCATTGACACAGCCAAGGCGTTCGTCGATGGCGTCGTCACTGGCGAGTTGCTTGCCAAGGTCTGGATTTCCCTGACGGTGCTGGTCAAGGGCTATCTGATCGGCATTGTGCTGGCGTTCGGCATGACCACCCTGGCGGTGTCAACGCAACTGGGCCGTGACTTGTTGGCCACGTTGACCTCGATGCTCAACCCGCTGCCCGCCATCGCATTGCTGCCTCTGTCGCTGCTGTGGTTTGGTCTGGGCGAGAACAGCCTGATTTTCGTCCTCGTGCACTCGGTGCTTTGGGCCCTGGCGCTCAATACCTACGCTGGCTTTCTCGGGGTGTCCGAGACCCAGCGCATGGCCGGGCGCAATTACGGCCTGAAGGGGATCCGGTTCGTCTGGCACATTCTCATCCCGGCGGCGCTGCCGTCGATTCTGGCCGGGTTGAAAATCGGCTGGGCGTTTGCCTGGCGCACGCTGATCGCCGCCGAGCTGGTCTTCGGCGCGTCTTCGGGCAAAGGCGGTCTGGGCTGGTACATCTTTCAGAACCGCAATGAGCTGTACACCGACAAGGTGTTCGCCGGCCTGGCGGCCGTGATCATCATCGGTTTGCTGGTGGAAAACCTGCTGTTCAGCAATGTCGAGCGCCTGACCGTCAAGCGCTGGGGCATGCAGCGTTGAGTCACGCCTAAAAACACGGCGCTGCATGGACCGGACCGCCGGACATGAAGCCACACAACACTTATTCGCTTTCATGTGAGGAATTCATGGGGACTTCATTCAAACGTCCGGCATTGACCGTGCTGGCAACCACGCTGGGTCTGTTTGGCGCGCTACTGAGCAGCGGCGCGAACGCCGAAGGCAAAATCAGCATCGCTCAGCAATTCGGGATCGGCTACCTGATTCTCGATGTGGTTCAGCAGCAAAAGCTGATCGAGAAGCACGGCAAGGAGCAGGGCATCGATATCAAGGTCGACTGGAACAGCATTTCCGGCGCCACCGCGATGAATGAAGCGCTGCTGGCCGGCGCGCTAGACGTGGTGTCGGCGGGCGTGCCACCGATGCTCACCATATGGGACCGCACCAAGGGCAAACAGAACGTCAAAGCCATCGCCTCGTTGGGATCGATGCCCAACTACCTGTTGAGCAACAATGCGAACGTGAAGAGCATCAAAGACTTCACGGACAAAGACCGCATCGCCGTTCCGGCCGCCGGTGTGGGCTTCCAGTCGCGCACCTTGCAGATCGAGACTGCCAAACTGTTCGGTAACGACAACTACAAGAAATTCGACACCATCTCCGTCAGCCTGCCGCATCCGGACGCCACCTCAGCGTTGATCGCTGGTGGTTCGGAAATCAGCGCGCACTTCTCCAGCCCGCCGTTCCAGTACCAGGAGCTGGAAAACCCCAACGTGCACAAAGTGCTGAGCTCGTACGACGTATTGGGCGGTCAGGCGACCTTCAACGTGCTCTATACGACGCAGAAATTCCACGACGAAAACCCGAAGACGTACAAGGCTTTCTACGACGCGCTGGCTGAAGCCGAGAAGATCATCAAGGCCGACAAAACGGCAGCGGCCAAGACCTACATCGAAGTCGAAAAATCCAAGCTGCCATTGCCGCTGGTGGAAAAGATCGTCAACGATCCGGAAATCGATTTCACCGTCGTGCCGCAACGCACCTACATCTACGCCGAGAAACTGCATGAAATCGGCGTGCTGAAGAACAAGGCGGACAGCTGGAAAGATTTCTTCTTCGAAGAAGCCCACGAGGGAGCGGGTAGCTGAAGCGATCCCGTGCTTCGGCAGCTAGGCGTGACGGCAGATCGCCGAGTAAGCCACGCTGCCGCAGAGGGGAGCGCCGCTCAATCGGGCCAACGCCATGCCGGTTGATCGAGCATCCCCTGACCGACGATTCCGGTCTGTCCCAATTCCTTCTCCAACACAATGCTGTTGCAGTGGGGGTCTCGTTCCAACGCTGCAATCAAACGGCTGGCGTGTGACACCACCCAGATCTGGCAGTTTTTCGAGGCCCGAATGATCAGCCTGGCCAGCGCAGGCAACAGGTCCGGGTGCAGGCTGGTTTCCGGCTCATTGAGCACCATCATCGTGGGCGGGCGAGGCGTGAGCAGCGCAGCGATCAGCAGCAGATAGCGAAGCGTACCGTCGGACAACTCCGAGGCCGACAATGGCCGGAGCAACCCATGTTGGTAGAACGCCAGCGCGAACAGCCCCCCTGCCTGTACGTCAATCGCAATGCGTGCGCCGGGGAATGCGTCGCTGATCGCCTCATCCAGCACGTCAGGCTCGCCGATTTCACGGATGGTCTGCAGCGCTGCGGCCAAGTCCCTGCCATCGTGATGAAGGACGGGCGTGCGAGTGCCCAGTTGCGGTTGGCGCGCGGGGGCTTCGGTGTCACTTCGAAAGTGATCATAAAATCGCCAACCTCGAATGCGCTCGCGAAGCTCGATCACTTCTGGAGAGGACCGCATGTTGCCCACCTGATCGAACAGGCTATCGAACGTCGGAGTGTGTTGCGCGAGGACGTCCCAACTGCGGCCCTCGCGAGCGCGGATCATAGGGCCGGCACGATCCACCAACAGGCTGGCGGGGCGGTAGAGAGGGCCAGCCCAGATGCATTCGCGTTTGATCTCGGGGTCGAGGCCGAAGGCACTTTGATCGAGCGGCGGCGGTGGCAGGCCCAGTGAGATGGCGTAACTGAAGTCCTGCGCCGCAAACCCCAGACGCAGGCGGACCACATCACTGCGCGGCCCTCCTTGAATCTCGACCTCACCGTTGCGCATGCGCCGGCTGATGCTTTCCGGTCCGGCCCAGACGGTAGAACTCAAGCCACCTTCCCTTGCCAGCGCATTGATGACCCCACCCTGCGCCGTCTCGGCCAGCAGCCGCAGCGCTCGGTAAAGGTTGGATTTACCGCTGCCGTTAGGTCCAGTGACCAGATTCAAACGCGCCAGCGGCACGATCAGTGTGTTGATCGAGCGGTAATTGGCGATGGCGAGGGTGGTGAGCATCGAGCATTCCATGCAGTGAGCAGGCGTGACTGGCGAGTCCGGTTGGCCGAGTTTAGCGGGGGAAGGAACCCTAATCTACGCTCACAGTCGCATGATCACATCACGACGGCGTTGGGCTGTGTGATGCACGCCACGGCATTGCCACAAGGAGCCTGCATGCCTGCTCATCCCTCATTGCTTCGAAACGGCCTCAAGGCGGTGGCGCTGGGCGTATGCCTCATCGCGCTGTCAGGGTGCGGCAAGGAAAAGCCGGCGGATCCCGTACACCCTCGTGTGCAGGTGCAAGCGGTGAAAACCACTGAATTCGCCGCAACGGTGGCACTGACGGGCGATATCCAAGCGCGCGTGCAGACACAACTGTCGTTCCGCGTGGGCGGCAAAATCATCCAGCGTATGGTCGATGTCGGAGACCGTATCACCGCCAAGCAGGTGCTGGCCAAACTGGACCCCAAAGACCTGCAGACCAACGTCGACTCGGCCATCGCTGCCGAAGCTGCCGAGCAAGCGCGGGTCAAGCAGACCTCAGCCGCCTTCGTGCGCCAGGAAAAGTTGCTGCCCAAGGGTTACACCAGCAAAAGCGAATATGATGCCGCACAGGCGCAACTGCGCAGTAGCCAGAGCGCCTTGAAAGCTGCCCAGGCGCAACTGGCCAACGCCCGTGAGCAACTGGGTTACACCTCGCTGATCGCCGATGCGCCGGGCGTCATTACGGCACGTCAGGCTGAGGTTGGTCAGGTGGTGCAGGCAACCATGCCGATCTTCAGCCTGGCGCGCGACGGTGAGCGGGACGCAGTCTTCAACGTCTACGAATCCCTGTTCGTCCAGCCGCCGGGTGATGAACCGGTGGAAGTCACCTTGCTGGATAACCCGAACATCAAGGTCAGCGGAAAGGTGCGCGAAATCACCCCAGCCGTTTCCGCACAAACCGGAACGTTGCAGGTAAAAATTGCCCTCGACACGCTACCCGAAGGGATGGACCTGGGCTCTGTAGTGAGCGCGGCGCTCAGCGTGCCCGCCCGGCAAAGTGTCGAACTTCCCTGGTCGGCGCTGACCAAGGGCTTGGGTGAGCATCTGGGCCAACCGGCTGTGTGGATCGTCGACGAACAGAATAAAGCCAGCCTGCGTCCCGTCACCGTAGGGCGGTACTTGACTGGGAAAGTGATCATTACCGAAGGCCTGAAAAACGGGGAGAAAGTGGTGGTCGCCGGAAATCAGCTGCTGCACCCTGACATGCAGGTTGAGCTCGCAGGCGTTTCCAGTGCGTCAGCAGGAGGAGCTCAATGAAGCGCCTGTCTGGCCTGTTGCTGAGCGCCTTGTTGCTGAGCGGTTGTGGAAAGGAGGAGGCGCCGCCTGAACCTGTGCGTCCCGTGCTGTTCATGGAAGTCAAACCACAGGCCGAGGAAAACCTGGGCCGTTTCGCCGGAAACATCGCCGCACGGTACGAGAGCACGCTGGGTTTCCGAGTGTCGGGACGCATCGCTTCGCGCAGCGTCGACGTCGGCGCAGAAGTCGAAAAGGGCCAGTTGCTGGCGACGCTGGACCCTACCGATCTGCAGAACCAGTTGCGCGCTTCTCAGGGCGATCTGGCTCGGGTCGAGGCGCAGTACATCAATGCCCAGGCCAATGCGCGGCGTCAGCAGGAGTTGTTCGACCGGGGCGTGGGCGCACAAGCAGCGCTGGATGTGGCGGTGACCGACCTGAAGACCTCTCAATCCTCGTTCAACCAAGCCAAGGCGTCCGTACAACAGGCGCAGGATCAGTTGAGCTATAGCGAGTTGCGCACCGATCACCCAGCGGTGGTGACGCAATGGAAAGCCGAAGCGGGGCAGGTGGTCAGTGCCGGTGAGCAAGTGGTGACGCTGGCGCGGCCCGACATCAAGGAGGCGGTGATCGACCTTCCCGCGCCGCTGGCAGAACAACTGCCGAAGGATGTGGTGTTCAAAGTGGCCAGCCAGTTGGAGCCCGAGATCAACACCACCGCGACGCTGCGCGAGTTGGAGCCCCAGGCTGAAAGCGCGACGCGCACCCGACGCGCGCGCCTGACTCTCGCTCAGACCCCTGCCGCCTTTCGACTGGGCACGGCGATCAGCGTGACCCTGAGCTCAGCCATTGCGCCGCGCATTGAATTGCCCCTCAACGTGTTACAGGACGTCGACGGCAAAACCCAGATCTGGGTCATCGACATGCAGAACCAGACCGTTTCACCGCGCCCGGTTACGGTGGTAAGCCGCGACAGCGATTCGGTCGTCATCGCCGGTGGTGTGAGCGGCGGTGATCGCGTGGTCACCGCCGGTGTAAACAGCCTCGAGCCGGGGCAGAAAGTCAAAGTCGATAAGGACAGCCCGCGATGAAAGGGAACTTCAACCTCTCCGACTGGGCGCTCAAACATCAGTCCTTCGTCTGGTACCTGATGTTCGTCGGCCTGCTCATGGGCGTGTTTTCGTACATGAACTTGGGCCGCGAAGAAGACCCGTCCTTCACCATCAAGACCATGGTGATCCAGACCCGCTGGCCCGGCGCAACCGTGGACGAAACGCTGGAACAGGTCACCGACCGCATCGAGAAAAAACTCGAAGACCTCGATTCTCTGGACTACGTGAAAAGCTACACCCGCCCTGGCGAATCGACGGTTTTTGTCTACCTGCGAGATACCACCAGCGCCAAGGACATTCCAGAAATCTGGTACCAGGTCCGGAAAAAAATCGACGACATTCGCGGGACGTTTCCACAGGGTCTGCAAGGCCCAGCCTTCAACGATGAATTCGGGGATGTGTACGGCTCGATCTACGCCTTCACCGCCGACGGCCTGACCTTCCGCCAGCTCCGCGATTACGTCGAACAGGTGCGGGTGCAGATCCGTGATGTGCCGGGGTTGGGCAAGGTCGAGATGATCGGCCAGCAGGACGAAGTGATTTACCTGAATTTCTCGACCCGCAAACTGGCCGCACTGGGCCTCGATCAGCGGCAGGTCGTGCAGAGTCTCCAATCACAAAATGCCGTGACCCCGGCGGGCGTCATCGAAGCAGGGCCCGAGCGGATCTCGGTGCGTACGTCCGGCCAATTCGAGTCTGAGAAGGATCTGGAGACCGTGAACCTGCGGCTCAACGACCGCTTTTACCGGCTGAGCGACATCGCCGAAATCAGTCGAGGCTACGTGGATCCGCCCAAGCCGATGTTCCGCTTCGACGGTAAACCGGCGATCGGCTTGGCGATCGCCATGCAGAAGGGCGGAAACGTGCAGGCGTTCGGCAAGGAACTGCACGCCCGTATGGAGCAGGCTACCGCCGACCTGCCGGTGGGCGTTGGGGTGCACAACGTTTCCGATCAGGCGCAGGTGGTGGAGAAAGCCGTCGGCGGCTTCACCAGCGCACTGTTCGAGGCGGTAGTGATCGTTCTGGTCGTCAGCTTCATCAGCCTTGGCGTGCGGGCCGGGCTGGTGGTGGCGTGCTCGATCCCGCTGGTCCTGGCGATGGTGTTCGTGTTCATGGAGTACAGCGGCATCACCATGCAGCGGATCTCGTTGGGGGCGTTGATCATCGCACTGGGCCTACTGGTGGATGACGCGATGATCACCGTCGAGATGATGGTCACGCGTCTGGAAATGGGCGACAGCAAAGAGCAGGCGGCGACCTACGCCTATACGTCAACGGCCTTTCCGATGCTCACCGGCACGCTCGTGACAGTGGCGGGGTTCGTGCCTATCGGCTTGAACGCCAGTTCGGCGGGGGAATACACCTTTACGCTGTTCGCGGTCATCGCTGTCGCCATGCTGGTGTCGTGGGTGGTGGCTGTGCTGTTCGCGCCGGTGATTGGGGTGCACATCCTCAGCGACAAGATCAAGAAGCACGATGACAAGCCGCCGGGACGCATTGCGCGGGCCTTCACAGGGTCGATGTTCTGGGCGATGCGCAACCGCTGGCTGGCGATCTTCATCACCATCGCCTTGTTCGCCACGGCGCTGTTTTGCATGCGTTTTGTGCAGAACCAGTTCTTCCCGTCTTCCGACCGGCCGGAAATTCTGCTCGACCTCAACTTGCCTCAAAACGCATCGATCAATGAAACGCGCAAAGCAGTGGACCGGCTGGAGGCGACGCTCAAGGACGATCCGGACATCGTGCGCTGGAGCACCTACATTGGCCAAGGCGCCGTGCGGTTCTATCTGCCCCTGGATCAACAGCTGGAGAACCCGTATTACGCGCAGCTGGTCATCGTAAGCAAGGGGCTGGAAGAACGTGCGGGGTTGATGGATCGGCTCAACAAGCGCCTGCGCGAGGATTTCGTCGGCATCGGTACTTACGTTCAGCCGCTGGAAATGGGCCCACCCGTGGGGCGCCCGATTCAATACCGTATCAGCGGCGACAACATCGACAAGGTGCGTCAGCACGCGATCGATTTGGCCACCCTGCTGGACAAGAATCAGCACATCGGTGAAATGATCTACGACTGGAACGAGCCGGGCAAAGTCCTGCGCATCGACATCAATCAGGACAAGGCGCGGCAACTGGGGTTGTCTTCCGAGGACGTGGCGCAGTTGATGAACAGCATTGTCGTTGGCGCCAACGTTACCCAAGTGCGCGATGACATCTACCTGATCAACGTGGTCGGGCGCGCAGTTGATGCTGAGCGTGGCTCACCGGAAACGTTACAAAACCTGCAAATCGTCACCCAGGGCGGTACGTCGATTCCGTTGCTGGCGTTCGCCAACGTGCGTTATGAACTGGAACAGCCATTGGTCTGGCGCCGAGATCGCAAACCTACCATCACCTTGAAGGCTGCGGTGCGCGACGAAATCCAGCCGACGGATCTGGTGAAGCAACTCAAGCCGGAGATCGACAAATTCGCGGCCGATCTGCCCGCGGGCTACAAGATCGCCACCGGCGGTACGGTGGAAGAAAGCGGTAAGGCTCAGGGGCCGATCGCCAAAGTGGTGCCGCTGATGTTGTTTCTCATGGCGACGTTCCTGATGATCCAGCTGCACAGCGTGCAGAAAATGTTCCTCGTCGCCAGTGTTGCGCCATTGGGGTTGATCGGCGTGGTATTGGCGCTGGTTCCGACGGGCACGCCGATGGGGTTCGTGGCCATTCTGGGCATCCTCGCGCTGATCGGCATCATCATCCGCAACTCGGTGATTCTGGTGACGCAGATTCACGAGTACGAAGAGGCGGGCTATCTGCCGTGGGATGCGGTCGCTGAGGCGACAGAGCACAGGCGGCGTCCCATTCTGCTGACCGCTGCGGCGGCGAGCCTGGGCATGATCCCTATCGCCCGAGAAGTGTTTTGGGGTCCGATGGCCTACGCGATGATCGGTGGCATCATCAGCGCGACCTTGCTGACGCTGCTGTTCCTGCCTGCGCTGTACGTGGCCTGGTACAAGATCAAGGAACCGACGAAAGCGCAGAGGGAGCGAGCCGAGGCGCAAAAGCGCGACCGTGATGATGAAGACGACGTGGACACGACCGAAGACGCCCCCCATCGGCCGAAGGCGTAGACGTCCTACCAGGGGGGGTGATCCCGCTGTAGCAGCGCGGCTCGTTGGGGCTGCTACAGCGTGCGCTGCGCAAGGCTTTTCAAACCTTGCGCCACACACTCGCCAGCCAGGGCTGCTGCGCGCGCGGCAAGCCTTCGGGGCGGTAATAGTGCTCGACCTCGTCAAAACCGGCCTCCACCAACAAGGCGCTCCAGCCCGCCAGGTCATGGAATGAGCCATAGCGCTCGCCTTTCCAGCCTTCCTGATTGTTTCCACGAGGGTTCGAGCTGAAGAGCACTCCACCGGGTTTGAGCGCTGAGTGCAATTGGAGTAAGACGCGGGGCAATTCCTGACGCGGGACATGAAACAGCGAAGCGTTGGCAAAGACACCATCAAAGCGTTCGCTGGGCAGCTGCAGCTCCAGAAAGTTTTGGTGCAGCACCTCGCATCCGCTGTCGGCGCGTGCCATGTCGGCGAAACGTTGCGAACCGTCGAGCCCGGTCGCGATATGACCTAGCGCGGTGAAAGTACGCAAATCCCGCCCTGGTCCGCAGCCGAAGTCGAGAATCTCAAACGGTGCAGGGCCCTGGATATTCCGCAACAGCGCATCGATGTTCTGGCTGACGTCATGATCCCGAGTGCCTTCACGGAAACCCTCGGCCACCTCGTCGTAGTTGGCGAGCGTGGTGGCGGTGATCTGGGCGAGGGCTTGCGGATCAAGTTTCATGTCGGCGGATTCTGAGCAGAGGAAGCAGCCAATATACCTCCTCGTCGTTGCCCTGTTAAAACCTGTAGGAGCGCGCTTGTCCGTGATCTGCCGCGTAGCGACAGCAAAATCGGACTGCGCTGTTTCAGAGACATCGAGTGCTTAGGGTTTACTGCCGCTGCGCAGCAGGTCGCGGGCAAGCGCGCTCCTACGGCCAGAATCGCGGGCAAGCGCTCTCCTACGGGCAGAATCGCAGGCGGATCAGCGCTTGTTCAACCGCAATGCCAATCGATCTCCACCCAGTTGAATCACCGCCACCAACACCACCAGCAATACGATCACGGTCAACATCACTTGCGTGTCGAAACGCTGATAACCATAGCGGTAGGCGATGTCGCCCAAGCCGCCTGCACCGATGGCGCCAGCCATGGCCGAGGAGTTGATCATGGTGACCAGAGTGATCGTGAAACCACCGACGATTCCTGGCAGCGCTTCGGGCAGCAGTACGTGCCAGACGATGTGCCACCGGCGGCAGCCCATGGCTTGGGCGGCTTCGATCAGGCCGTGGTCGACTTCCCGCAGGCTGACTTCGGCGATCCGCGCAAAGAAGGGCGTGGCGGCGATGGTCAACGGCACCACCGCTGCCCACACGCCATAGGTGGTCCCGACGATCAGGCGGGTGAAGGGGATCAGCGCGACCATCAGGATCAGAAACGGCACCGAGCGAAAGATGTTCACGAAGGCGCCGAGCACGCGGTTGAGGTTGGGTGCTTCGAAAATGCCGCCCTTGCCACTGGTGACCAGAATCACCGCCAGCGGAATCCCGAGAATCAGCGCGAGCAGCGACGAGACCCCAACCATCAAAAAGGTGTCGATGACGCCTTGCCACAAACGATCAAGCCACATAACCCAGCACCTTTGCATGTTGCGCCTGGCTGCAGGCGCGATCGAGCAGTTCTTCTGCGGACAGCGGTGAGCCGCTGACGGCGAGCACCAAATGGCCCAGCGCGCGTCCCTGAATGCGTTCCACCCCACCCTGCAGCAGATTGACGCGCCCGCCAAACGCGCCGAACAACGCCGATAAATCCGGCTCCTGGCCGTTGCTGCCGGTGAATTGCAGGTCCAGCACGATGCTGCTGTGCGTGGTTGATGGATGGCGTTGCAAACGAGTCTGCACGTCTTCCGGCAGCGCATGCTGCAGCGGTGCCAGCAAGGTCTTGCTCACCTCATGCTGCGGATTGCCGAACACCTGCCATACGGGGCCCTGCTCGGCGATCTGGCCTCGCTCAAGCACCACGACGCGGTCGCAGATTTCCCGGATCACGGCCATCTCGTGGGTAATCAGGATAATGGTCAGGCCCAGTCGCTCATTGATCTCGCGCAGCAGGCCCAGAATTGATTGCGTGGTTTCGGGATCAAGCGCCGAGGTGGCTTCGTCGCACAGCAAAATTTCCGGGTCATGCACCAGCGCCCGCGCGATGCCGACACGCTGTTTCTGCCCGCCGGACAATTGCGCCGGGTAGGCGTTGTGCTTGTCGTTCAGGCCAACCAGTTCCAGCAATTCCGCGACTTTGCGCTGACGCTGATCCTTGGGTACGCCGGCCACCTTGAGCGGCAACTCGACGTTCTTCCACACCGTTTTCGCCGACATCAGATTGAAGTGCTGGAAGATCATGCCGATGCGCCGACGCAGCTCCACCAGCTTGTCTTCGTTGAACGCAGCGATGTCGACCTGGTCGATCAGCACCCGCCCGCTGGTGGGCTGCTCCAGACGATTAATCGTGCGAATCAGCGAAGACTTGCCCGCCCCGCTGCGGCCGATGATGCCGAAGATTTCGCCGCGCTGGATGTCCAGATCGATGCCTTGCAAGGCCGCGACCGGCCCTTGCTGGCCTTCATAGATTTTGCCCAGTTGGCTGAAGCGCACGTGAGCTTGCGCCTTCTCGGGGTGCAGACGCACGTGTTCGGCGGAATGCGGTGTGGGCGCTTCCAAGGGCAGGGAACGTTGCACGGTGGCGGTCATGGTCAGTTCTTCCAGCCGACCTGATACAGCGAGCCATTCACTTTATCCAGCGAGGCGCGCACGACAGGGGAGTGTTGATAAATGTCGATGAATTTGGCCAGGCGCGGGTCGTCCTTGTGGTCGGGCTTGATCACGAACTGAATGACGTATTCGGGGTGGTCCAGCCCGTCGAAGAGGATCGCCGACGCAGGATCGAAGGTTTTCGCCAGGCGGATGTAGGCGGGATAGCCCTGCACCAGGTCGGCGTCGTCGTAGGCGCGCACCAATTGCACGGCTTCGACCTGTATCAGTTTGAGCTTCTTGGGGTTGGCGGTAATGTCTTCTTCGGTGGCCTTGTAGCCCACGCCTGGTTTGAGTGTGATCAAGCCGGCCTTGGCCAGCAGTTGCAGCCCACGGCCGCTGTTGATCGGGTCGTTGGCGATGGCCACCGTCGCACCGGTCGGCAGCTCATCGAAGCTTTTATATTTTTTCGAATACAGGCCCACGTTGTTGATGATCCCCGGCGCGTAAGGCACCAGATCGAAACCCGACGCTGCCTTGGCGTTCTCCAGGAACGGGATGTGCTGGAAGTAGTTCACGTCAATGTCGCCGGCGTTGAGGCTGACGTTAGGAGCGATCCAGTCGGTGAATTCCACCAACTCGACCTTCAGGCCCTGCTTGTCCGCCTCGGCCACTGCCGTTTCCAGCGGAATGGCGAACGCCGCGGTGGTGCCGACTTTCAGCGGTTGATCGGCGGCCTGGAGGGTGCCGGTGAAAAGCCCGAGCGATAGGGCCAGGGTGAGCAGCGTCTTTGTCATGTTTCTTTTCCGATTTAATGTTCAGAGTGAAATCTGTCGAGCTGTCGCGGGGGCTGTAGGCGCGCGTGCCCGCGATGTCGTTGTGTCAGCCGCCAGCGTTGTCACGGCAGATCGCGATCGCGGGCACGTGCGCTTCTACGGGGCCAGTGCGTCTGTTGAATCGCGGGACCGATACCGCGCTCCCGCATGCCGCTCAGGCAGCCTCGCCGAGGCCCCGGAAAACAACTTTTCGCGTAAGGTGCCGTGCTCGTAAGCGGTCTTGTAGGATCCGCGCCGCTGCAGCTCCGGGATCACCAGGTCGATGAAGTCTTCATAGGTTTCCGGGGTCACGATGCGGGTCAGGTTGAAGCCATCGAGGCCTGTTTCGGCAATCCACGATTCCAGTTCGTCGGCCACCTGCTCGGGCGATCCCACCAGCGTGATGTAGCGCCCGCCCAGTGCGTGCTGATCCAGCAACTTTTGCCGGGTCCAGTCGTTGTTCCTGAGAATCTTCGTCGCCGATTGAATGGCGTTGCCTTTAACGTGCTGGATAGGCTCGCCGAGTTCGTAGTTGGCGAAGTCGATTCCGGTCGACGCCGCGAAGTGCGCCAGCCCCGCTTCCGCGCTGGCGTATGCCAGGTATTCGGCATGCCGTGCGTGCGCGGCGTCTTCGGTTGCGCCGACGATCACGTTCAGACCCATGAACACCTTGATGTCGTCCGGATCACGTCCGGCGGCCACCGCGCTGGCCCGCACTCTGTCGACCTGTTCCCGCGTCGCTGTCTTGTTTTGCCCACTGATGAATACGCACTCGGCGTTATTCCCAGCGAACTGCAAGCCGCGGTCCGAACTGCCCGCTTGAAACAGAACCGGCGTGCGTTGCGGGGAGGGTTCGCAGAGGTGATAGCCTTCGACCTGGTAGAACTCGCCGCGATGCCTGACCTTATGCACCTTTGCGGCCTGGGCGTAGACGCGCGATTGTCGGTTTTCGATGACCGCATCATCTGCCCAACTGCCTTCCCAGAGTTTGTAGAGCACTTCCAAGTACTCATCGGCCTGGTCGTAACGGCGATCGTGTTCAATCTGCTGCGTCAGCCCCATGGCCTTCGCAGCGCTGTCCAGATACCCCGTGACAATGTTCCAACCCACGCGACCCTGGGTCAGGTGATCGAGGGTCGACATGCGCCGGGCGAACAGA
This sequence comes from Pseudomonas sp. RIT409, assembly GCF_003052515.2. GTDB lineage: Bacteria > Pseudomonadota > Gammaproteobacteria > Pseudomonadales > Pseudomonadaceae > Aquipseudomonas. The sequence continues at coordinate 77,474 of NZ_QARE02000007.1, forward strand.
TAAGGCGCTTCATAGGTCAGGTTGGCAGTCAGGCCGAACCCCAGGTGCTTGGTGACGGCGGCCATGGCCGACACCATCAGCAATGGATCGTTGACCGGCAACTGGATCGACTCTTTCAGTGTCACGTCGATGGAGTTCTGATAGACGTCGTACACACCGACGATGTCCGCGATGAACAGTCCGTCGAACAGCCCGCGCTCCAGCAGTTGTGCAAGCTTTGTCCAATAGTCGAGTGTCTTGTACTGGGTCGACGTGTCTCGCGGATGGGTCCAGAAACCGTGGTTGATGTGGCCGATGCAGTTCATGTTGAACGCGTTGAGCAGGATTTTTTTCTTGCCCATCAGATCGTCCCCCGGCGTGGCGGATTCACGTCGTTCAAATAGAAGTTGCCGATGGCGTGGTACTTCCACCGCACAGGGTCGTGCAGCGTGTGCACCCGCGCATTGCGCCAGTGACGGTCCAGGCCATGTTCGGCCAGCGTCGATTGCGAACCGGCCAGTTCGAACAAGGTGCTACCAGCCGCCAGGGAAATTTCGGTGCTGATGGCGCGGGCCTCTGCGACCGCAATCGAAGCTTCGGCCACGTTCTCGGCCGTGCTCTGGGCTTGTGCGTGATCCAGGTATTGCCCGGCCCGCTCAAGTAAGGCTTCTGCGGCATGCAGGCGAATGCCGAGTTTGCCGAAACTGTGCAGGGTCAGTGGATCGTCGACGGCCTTTTCGATACCCGAATCGATCCAGGGCCGGGTGCGCGTACGCACAAAATGCAGCGCGTCCTCGAACGCGGCGCGGGCGATGCCGGTGTCGATGGCGGCATGAAGAATCTGCGCCAGTGGGCCCACCGTGGTCGGCCGCTCGAACGCACTTTGGAACGGCATCACGTCTGTGTCGTTGACGTAGACATTGTCGAACACCACCGAGCCGCTGCCTGTGGTGCGTTGGCCGAAGCCGCTCCAGTCATCGACCACCGTCAGACCTTGGGCGTCGGCCGCAACGAACGCAAGCTGCTGGATGCCCTTCTCGTCGATCACCGACGTTGGAATGCGCTGCGCGTAGAGAGCGCCCGTGGCGTAAAACTTGCGGCCGTTGATGCGCCAGCCTTGGCCGTCCCGGGTCAAGCGCGTGGTGCGGTCATGGGCGGTTTTGGTTCCCAGTTCGGCCAGGGCATTGCCGAACCGCTGGCCAGCGAGGACCTCGGCATACAGCCGCTTCTGCTGCTCGGGGCTGCCGTTCACCCGCAGGACTTCGAGCGTGTAGAAATGGTTTTGCGGAATCTGGCCCAGCGAGCCGTCCGCGGCGGAGATGATGCGGATCACTTCGGCCAGCGTCACGCTTGAGACGCCCGCGCCGCCGAACGCTTTCGGTACGCTGATGCCCCACAGGCCGGAGCGTGAAAACTGCTCCAGTTCCTCATGCGGCAGGCGCCGTTCGCGGTCGCGCAGAGCGCTCTGCTGTTTGAAGGCCTGGGCCAACGCGTGGGCGGTTTGCAGGGCCTGGGTGTCGTCTTCGATGATCGAAGTGGCCGCCTGCGGATCAAGCGGCAAAGGTTGAAGGCTCATACGTGTGCTTCCAGTTGTCTGGTTCAGATCCAGGAGTGACGGGCGGGCAGGGTGCCGTTGAGATGCCAGGCGCCGACCGCGTGGACTTTCCAGCGCACCGGGTCATGGAGGGTGTGGACGCGGGCGTTGCGCCAGTGGCGGTCGAGGTTGAACTCCGCCAGCGTGGCGCGGCTGCCAGACAGTTCGAACAGCTTCTCGCTGGCGAGCAGGGCAATCTCGGTCGTCAGGACCTTGGCTTGCGCCACGACGATGGAAGCGCGGGCCGCGGATTGCTCGTCGATCGGTTTGGCTGCAATGTCGTCAAGCACGCGCCCTGCCTTGTACAGCAGCGCTTCTGCCGCATGCAGGTCCAGCTTCAATTTGCCGATGTCGGCGATGACATACGGATCGTCGCTGGCCCGTTCGACGTTTGCGTCAATCCACGGTCTGGAGCGCTCGCGAACGAAATGGATGCTCTCGTCGATGGCCTCTCGGGCGATCCCTGCGTCGATGGCCGCCTGGATCAGTTGGGACACCGCCCCCTGTATGTTCGGCGAAAGTGCAAGTTTCCAGTTATCGATGACCCATTCGCCGCTGACGCGTACGTTCTCCAGCAACACGCTGCCGCTGGCCGTGGTGCGCTGTCCGAAACCGGACCAGTCATCGATGATGTGCAGCCCCGGCGTACCCCGAGGCACGAAGACCAGCACTTGCCTGCCGTCATCGTTGATGGCCTTGACCGCGACCCAATGGGCGAACAGGGCGCCGGTCGAGTAGAACTTGCGGCCGTTGAGCCGGTAATGATCGCCCTCGGCGGTCAGGCGCGTTCTCACGTCGAGCGTATTCTTCGTGCCTCGTTCGGGGCCGCCATTGCCGATTCGCGCGCCATTGAGCACGCTGTCGAACAGGACTTTCTTTTGCGCCTCGCTGGCGCTGCCAGTCAGGGAATACAGAATGCCGAACTGATTCTGCGGGATCTGCCCCACCGCCGGGTCAGCGGCAGAAAGAATCGCAAATACCTTGGCGATCGTTTCGAACGAGACCTGGGCCCCGCCGAAAGCGCGAGGTATCGCAATGCCTCCCAGCCCGCTGCGAGTGAATGCTTCGATTTCTGCCCACGGCAATTGGCGTTCGCGATCGCGAGCGGCTGCCGTCTGGCGAACCTGTGCGGCAAGGTCCCGTGCGGCCGCGAGCGCCTCGGCGTCGTCGCGCAGGACTTTCGCAGGGTGTAGGGCAGGGGCTACGTCCAGGGGGTGCTGGACGGCAAGGGTGCTCAGCTCAGTCATGGTGGTGACCTTCGCGAGCGGAAGCACTGGGGTGGTTGTGCGTGACCATCTGAACCTCGAATCAACGTCGCCTGAGCGACAAGAAAGTTGATGATGGTCCGGTGGTCCGGTTCATATACCTTAAGCGTGTATAAAAACTAAATAAACTCACATTTGGGAATAAGCATAGAAGGGCTGCACAGGCATGGACAGCCCGCCAGATGCCCCGCCCAGGTGAGGCAGGAACCAAACAGCATCAGCAAAACCATGTACTTGACGATATGCCGGCAGTGCATGACGAGTCCCCCGTTAACCCTTTTGCTGAGGCTAGCAGCGGCCGATGGATGAACGTGTGAGTAGCCGTAGGAAGGGCATGATGGGATTTGTGGGATCCTTCTTTGGCAGAGCGGATCTGCGGCGTGCGTCACGTCTTCAGTGCCAGAATGGGCGTCGCGGCGAAAAACGCATGGCCGCGACAGTGCATCGCCGGTCAGCCTGATTCAGCGTTCAATCCCTGCCTTGTCAGACATGCAGACCCTGATGGCGCGCGGCGGCGCCCAAAGGGAGTTGTTTCCCACGCGGTCGATGATGCAGTAAGTCACCTCCTGCTGATCGTCTTCACCGGCTTCCCGAATCAGCGCGCCCGGTACGTGAAGCGTGATGGCGGTGCCGACCTGATGTTCAGTCAGTGCGGGGAAGTCCATGCGTCGGTCTCCCCAGCGCAGCGTGATCTCATCGTAGACCGCCATATGCGGATAGCGCTCGATGACGATGTCGATGCCCTCTCTCAAGTGCCGAGAGGTCAGCCCTGTCTCTTGCAGGTTTCCAGGAAACACCACCGGGGCCAGCCCCTGATTTTCTTCTCCATCACTGCTGACCAGATGGCCGCCGGGCGTTTCCAGCTTGACCCAGATTTTTCGGCCGGGGGATTGCACAGGCTCGCTGCCTATTTTCGTGACGCGGTAGTAAGTCTTGACCTTACCGCTTTGTAGAAAGCTTTGCGGAACATGTAGGACAGTTGTATTGCCAATGTCGGACTCTGACAGAAGAGTCGACGCAACATAGCAATCACCCCAGAAAAGTTCGATCAGGTCTCCGCTTTCCATTTCCGGGTATGGGTCTATGTTCACTAGCAGGCGATTAGCCGCCAACGCCCCGATGCCTTGCCTGTTCGATTGCGGCAAATAAGGGGCGAAAAGCTGTAATGGTGTCTGAGTGACAGGAGTTTTGATCATCTGCTTACCCTCACTGAATAATCGACCATGCTCGGCGTGCAGTTGGCCGCGAGCGCTTTGGATAGATGTTGTTAGTACACGTCCGATGAGCATCGTTGGCAAACCATACAAATGGTTCCAATTTCGGGCTTGCTTAAGTCGAGATATAAAGGACGCTGTTGGATATTCAGCTAATTGTGTTGCCACACATCTGTCAATAAAGGCGCAGATGTAAAAAATCGTTATTGAAATAAATAGACAATTCCTACGGCGCAGTAGGGTGAAACGCTGGAAATACGGGGCTTGCCCTACTTGATGTGATGACTAAACCGAGGGGTTATTGAATCAAACCTGAAAAGACACGGCGACGCGGGTTTAAAAGTCGGGCGATGAAGATTGCGAATGACTCCTCGCCCTTCAGTGAGCGGTTTATTGAAAGAGTCGATAAGAAGTCTAAAAAAGCCGGCGCGAGCCGGTTAAATACCCGAAGGTTTACACCGTTTCCAAATGTTGGAGGAAAAGAAAACGGCGCTTGAAAGCGCCGTAGTTAAAACACATGTTGTAGGACTAATTCCGGCTTCGTTCGAGAAACTGTCTTGTACGTTCTTCCCTGGGATTCGCGAACAGATCTTTGGCGTTGCCTTGTTCCACAATCACTCCCTTGTCGATGAACACCACGCGATTGGCAACGTCCCGGGCGAACTTCATTTCGTGGGTCACGATGATCATTGTGCGCTGCTCTTCGGCCAGCGCTCGAATGGTGCTCAATACTTCACCGACGAGTTCGGGATCGAGGGCAGAGGTCGGTTCGTCGAACAGAATGACTTCAGGCTCCATGGCCAACGCCCGGGCAATCGCAACCCGCTGTTGCTGACCCCCGGACAGACGACGAGGGTAGGCGTCCTCCTTGCCTGACAGGCCCACTTTCGCGAGCAGCTCACGCCCCAGCGCCACTGCCTGCTCACGGGGGAGCTTTTTAACGACGGTCGGGCCTTCGATGACGTTCTCGAGCGCCGTCCGGTGGGGAAACAGATTGAAGTTCTGGAATACGAAGCCCACGTGCTGGCGCAACTGGCGAATCAGCCCCGCTTGCTGGGCCAGTGGGCGGTTGCCGTCGATTTTGATGTCGCCTACGACCACAGTGCCGCTGGTGGGCTCCTCGAGGAAATTCAGACAGCGCAGAAAGGTGGTTTTCCCCGACCCGCTGGGGCCGATGATCGCGACGACCTCACCGGGCTCGACCTTCAAATCGATCCCCTTGAGGACCTGATTGCCTTTGAATTCCTTGGTCAGCTTTTCAACGGTAATCATGCCTCAAGACTCCACGTCATGGCGGTTGGCCCGAGCTTCCAGTCGGTTCTGGAAATGCGCGAGCACCGTGCAGAGCACCCAGTAGATCACCGCGACAGTGAAGTACATCGTGAAGACTTCCAGCGTGCGTGACGAGATCAGTTGGGCCTGTCGGAACACTTCCGGCACCTGAATGGTGGCGGCCATGGCGGTGTCCTTGACCAGTGAAATGAAGCTGTTGCCCAGTGGAGGCAACGCCGTCCGCGCCGCTTGGGGCAGGATTGCCCGACGCATGGTCTGGGCCCGCGTCATGCCAATACTGGCCGCCGCCTCCCACTGACCCTTGTCCACCGCGCCAATGGCGGCCCGCAGGATTTCACAAGCGTAAGCGGCCATGTTCAAGGACAGGCCGATCAGCGCTGCCGTGATGGCATCCAGCTCGATGCCCAGATCCGGCAGGCCGTAATAAATCATGAACAGCTGAACCAGTAGGGGCGTGCCGCGAAAGAACGAAACGTAAACCCGGGCGATGGCACTGATCACCCAGACTTTCGACAGACGCATCAGTGCCAGGCCGAAGCCCAGCACCAACCCGAAAAACATCGAACCCAGGCTCAGGCCCACGGTGTAATACGCGCCCCTGAGCAGAAAAGGCGCGGAGTCCAGCGCGAGCTGAAGGCTCTCTGGAATCATTTGGTCACGTCAGCCTTGAAGTACTTCTCGGACAGCTTGGCGAGGATGCCGTCGGCACGCAGCTTGTCGATCGCCTTGTTGATCGCGCTCAGCAGTTCGGGGTCGCCTTTGCGCAGTGCAATACCTGCTTCCTGACGGGAGAAGGGTTCACCGGACAAAACCAGCTTGTCTTTGGTCTTGGCAATCAGCTCCAGCGCGGCCAGACGGTCGACCAGAATGGCGTCGATGCGGCCTACACGCAGGTCCTGGTACTTGGTCGGGTCGTCGTCGTAGGTTTTGACGATGGCACCAGGCACGTTAGCTTTGAGCCATTCCTCATAGTTGGTGCCCAGGCCCACACCGACTTTTGCGCCGGTCAGGTCGTTGGCGGTCTTGAACTTGCCTGCGTCCTTGGATTGCACCAGCGCCTGAATGCCGGAAATGGTGTACGGCTCGGAGAAGTCGTACTTCTTCTTGCGCTCGTCAGAAATGGTCACCTGATTGATCACTACGTCCAGACGCTTGGACTCCAGTGCCGCAAGAATGCCTGCCCATGGGGTTGCAGTAAGCGTGGCCTTGACGCCCAGTTCCTTGGCCAGCGCTTCGGAAAACTCGACTTCGAAACCGGTGAGCTTGCCATCTTCCCCGACGAAGCTGAATGGCGGATACGTGCCTTCCAGGCCCACTTTGAGCGTGCCATTCTTCTTGATGGCATCCAGTTGCTCGCCAGCGACAGCGTGGCTCACCAGGCCGGTGCCGAGCACCAGGCTGAAGGCCGACAGCAGAAAGGTGCGGCGTATTGCAGACATATTCATGTAAGTCCCCTGTTTTAATTGGAATGTCAGGTGCGCCTCAGACCTGACGAAGCTACTGTGCCCTCGCGGCTTTAGCCAGCTTTTTCAGTGGCCTGCCCGATGTCGCCGAAGCGGCTGGCGGCGATCATAAAAGCAGAGGCACGCGTTTAAAAAGAATTAAAAAAGTTGCCTTTAGCTAATTTTTGCATAACGTCGATACGGGGGAATTGCACGCGTCTCTTGGACAACCGGGCGTCACCGCTCTGAAAAAACCTTCGGGTAAGCAAACAATGCGGGGGCGCCGCCGGTGTGCAGGAAAATGATCGGCCCGTCCTCGAAGCGTTGGCGACCCATGCCGTCCAAAAGACCGGCCATGGCCTTGCCGGTGTAGACCGGGTCCAGCAGCAGCCCTTCCTGACTCGCGACCAGCTTCACTGCAGCCAGTGTTCCCGCGTTCGGTTCGCCATACCGCGGACCGTAATATTCGTCCCACAGACGCACAGTGAACGCGTTCGGCACCGGCTCTCCCAACAGTTGCGCGGTGCGCGCTGCCAATTCTTGAACTTTCGGGGCCTGAGCGTCTGTCGCGCGCGAAACGGTGACGCCAATCACGGGCAATTGCGGCAACGCCTCCGCGAGCGCCAGCCCCATGCCACTGTGAGTCCCGGCACTTCCCGAGGCCAGCACAAGCGCCGCGAAGTCTCGACCCGACTGGCGAATTTGCTCGGCCAGCTCGAAGCCAGCACGCACATAGCCCAATGCCCCCACTGGGCTGGACCCACCGATAGGAACGAGGTAGGGCTTCTTCCCGCTGGCGCTCAAACGGGCCGCCAGCGCGTTGAGCAGTTCGTCGGCGTTATCGAGGCTTTCGACCAATTCGACGCGCGCGTCGAACAGGTCCAGCAGGAGACGGTTGCCGTTTTCGAGGTAATTGCTGTCGTCTGTAGCGAGCGGGTTTTCGAGCAGCGCGACGCAACCCAAACCCAGTTTCGCGGCCAGTGCAGCGGTCTGCCGAACATGGTTGGACTGGATCGCGCCGGCGGTAATCAGCGTGTCCGCGCCCTGGGCCAGTGCATCGGCTGCCAGGTATTCGAGCTTGCGCAGTTTGTTGCCGCCCAGTGCCAAAGGCGTGAGGTCGTCGCGCTTCACATAAACATCGCGGCCCGCCCAGGCCGAAAGACGCTCGAGCTTTTCCAGTGGTGTAGGAGCGGTCAGCAGTTCCAGGCGGTCAAAACGGTCGAGCTGTTGTCTGATCATGTGCTTATTGATGCGTCGTCGAGTGAGTCGCTGGACTATAGGCAGACGCTTCACACAGGGCAACCGGCCTGTTCCTAAGGCCGCTCAAGCTATAGCCGCACGAAAATTGTTATTTTTTTGCCCGTTTTGTTTGCCGTAGAGTGATTCGATCTCGGCGATGTCCAGCCTGACGAGCCGTTGAACTGAGGAGAAATCTGCGTGAGCACTAGTCCTGAGCTGTCTCCAGAAACCTGTGCCGAAGGCGTGACCGGCCACTGGCAGTTGCAGCGGATTGTCGGTGAGTTGCGTGCGGCGCGCGATGAGTGGCGCACTCGTAACGGTCGTGTCAGCGGGGAGAAGGGCGGCCGCGAGCTGCCTTCGCGTGAAGCGCTCCGGGACATTCTTGAAGCATTGTGTGGCGCATTGTTCCCCATGCGCCTGGGTCCGGTGGACCTGCGTGAAGAAAGTGAGGACTTCTATGTCGGGCACACCCTGGACGTGGCGCTCAATTCTTTGTTGGGTCAGGCCCGCCTCGAGTTGCGCTATGTGGCGCGCCAGCGGGGTGAAGACGCCAGTTGCGCGGATGTTCATGCCGAACGGCTGATTCAGGACTTCGCCAGCGCACTGCCCGCTATCCGTCGCATGCTCGACACCGACGTGCTGGCGGCCTATCACGGCGATCCGGCCGCGCGAACTGTCGATGAGGTGCTGCTGTGCTACCCCGGAATCCTGGCAGTGATCCATCACCGCCTGGCGCACCATCTCTATAACAACGGTCTGCCACTATTGGCCCGTATCAGTTCGGAGCTGGCGCATTCGGCCACCGGGATCGACATTCACCCCGGCGCGCAGATCGGACCCAGTTTCTTCATCGATCACGGGACAGGTGTGGTGATCGGCGAGACGGCGATCATCGGCGAACGGGTGAGGATTTACCAAGCGGTGACCCTCGGAGCGAAGCGCTTTCCCGCAGACGAAGACGGCCAGTTGCAGAAAGGACACGCGCGCCATCCGATTGTCGAGGACGACGTGGTGATTTATGCCGGAGCGACCATTCTGGGGCGCATCACCATCGGCAAAGGCTCGACCATCGGCGGCAACGTCTGGTTGACGCGCGGCGTACCGCCGGGCAGCAATGTGAACCAGGCCAATCTGCAACATGATGACGGCGCGCAAAAGTAACACCACCATTACCCGCTGTAGGAGCGCGCTTGCCCGCGATTGCGGTGTATCTGCGGTATCTGTTGCCTGACACAACGCTGTCGCGGGCAAGCGCGCTCCTACAGTCCAGCCTTCGGTGTGGGCCCGTTCGGCCTCCCCAATGGGTCCTCAGCTCCCTTGTGAACCAAGCCCATCTGCAACAGGGTGACGGCGCAAAAATAACCCCGCCATTGCACCCCGTAGGAGCGCGCTTGCCCGCGATTGAGGTGTATCTACGATAAATCTGTTGCCTGACACAACGCTGTCGCGGGCAAGCGCGCTCCTACAGTCCAGCCTTCGGTGTGGGCCCGTTCGGTCTCCCAAATTGGTCCTCAGCTCCCTTTTCATGTTTTAATTGAACGTTCAATCAAGTTAAACCGGTGGTTCGCTGCCCTTCAGACCAGGAGGCCTACCCTTGCCGTATTTGCTCTGCATGAACGTTTCACTCGTTACGCTGAGGACAGATTCATGAGTGCGTCGAGCGCGCAAACCAGCGCGTCGGTCCGCATGAATGGGCCTGTTTTCTACTTCGCTGCCAGTTTCATCCTGCTGTTCGGACTGATCGTCATCCGTTATCCGGACGCAGCAGGCCAGTGGCTCCTTGCCGCGCAGAACTGGGCCGCCAACACCGTTGGCTGGTACTACATGCTGGCGATGACGGTTTACTTGCTGTTCGTGGTGGTCACCGCGCTGTCCGGCTACGGGAAGATCAAGCTCGGTGCCGATCACGACCAACCCGAGTTCAGTTACCTGTCCTGGGCCGGGATGCTGTTCGCGGCGGGTATCAGCATCACGCTGTTCTTCTTCTGCGTCTCCGAACCCCTGACCCACATGCTGCAACCTCCGCAGGGCGAAGGAGGCACGACCGAGTCGGCGCGGCAAGCGATGCAGCTGCTGTTTCTCCACTGGGGCCTGCACGGCTGGGGCGTTTTCGCCTTCGTTGGCATGGCGCTGGCCTATTTCGCTTATCGTCACAACCTTCCGCTGGCGCTGCGTTCGGCCCTCTACCCGCTGATCGGCAAGCGGATCAACGGGCCCATCGGCTATGCCGTTGACGGATTCGGCATCATCGCCACCGTTTTCGGCCTGGGTGCCGACATGGGGTTCGGCGTACTGCACCTCAATTCCGGCTTGGATTACCTGTTCGGCGTGGCCCACACCCATTGGGTTCAGGTCGGGCTGATCACGCTGATGATGGGCGCCGCGATCATCGTTGCGGTGGCTGGGGTCGATAAGGGCGTGCGGGTCATGTCGGACATCAACATGCTGCTCGCTTGCGCGCTGCTGCTGTTCGTCTTGTTTGCAGGGCCGACTCAATACCTGCTCAATACCTTGGTGCAGAACGTCGGCGATTACCTCGGCGCATTGCCGGTCAAGAGCTTTGACGTGTACGCCTACAACGGCCCAAGTGACTGGCTGGGTGGGTGGACCGTGTTTTATTGGGCCTGGTGGATCGCGTGGTCGCCGTTCGTCGGGCTGTTCATCGCCCGCATTTCCCGTGGCCGAACCATCCGCGAGTTCGTTTTCGGTGTCTTGCTGATCCCGCTGGGCTTCACCTTGGCCTGGATGTCGATTTTCGGTAACAGCGCGCTTGATCTGGTGCTCAACCATGGCATGGCGGCACTTGGGGTGTCTGCCATCGAGGACCCTTCCACGACCCTCTACCTGATGCTGCAGAATTACCCGTGGAGCAAAACCGTCATTGCCGTCACGGTGTTCATCAGCTTCGTTTTCTTTGTCACCTCGGCAGACTCGGGCACCGTCGTACTTTCAACCCTCTCAGCCAAAGGCGGTAGCGCTGATGAAGATGGGCCCAAGTGGCTGCGTGTGTTCTGGGGTGTGATGACGGCACTCATTACCAGCGGCTTGCTGTTTTCGGGCAGTATCGATGCCTTGAAGTCAGCGGTCGTACTCACTTCGCTGCCGTTCTCGCTGATTTTGCTGACGATGATGTGGGGGCTGCACAAAGCGTTTTACATGGAGTCGCAGCGGCAAATCGCTCAGCTTTATTCCCTGGCGCCAGTCTCCGGTGCCCGGCGTGGAGGCTGGCGTCAACGCCTCAGCCAGGCGGTGCATTTCCCCTCCCGTGACGAGGTCTATCGTTTTCTCGATCAGACGGTGCGACCAGCCATCGAAGACGTCACGGCGGTCTTTCAGGAGAAGGGCCTGAGCGTCGTTACCCAGCCTGATCCGGCGAGCCACACGGTAGGGTTGGAAATCGGCCACGGTGAAGAGCGGCCGTTCATCTATCAGGTCGCGATGCGCGGTTACTTCACGCCGTCGTTCGCGCGTGCCGGAATGGGCTCCAAGCAACTCAACAATCGCCGGTATTACCGAGCAGAGGTGCATTTGAGCGAGGGCAGCCAGGATTACGACCTGGTGGGCTACACCAAGGAGCAAGTGATCAACGACATCCTCGACCAATACGAGCGGCACATGCAGTTCTTGCATCTGGTGCGTTGACCGGCCGGCTCTCACGAAATGGATCAGGCAGTCAGCGCAACGTCTGCGCCTGGGCGTCAGCCTTTGTGATTGAGCTTGCTTTGGCGAACGCGGCCTGCTGTTCTTGCAGCGCTGGCGCATCCAAGGCGTGGGGTGCTTGCAGATGGGTGTGCAGCAGCCGCAGCGCAGGCGTATCGAGCGCCTGTGCCGCGTAGCACAAACCCACCCGGCGTATGAGGCTGGGCGCGCGGGCCGTTCGTGTGATCACGCCGGGTTGGTGGCTGACCATCGACTCTGGCAGCATTGCCAACCCTGCACCGGCGGCGACCAACCGCAATGCCAGCGTCAGGGACCCAGCGGTGGCCGCCACCGAGCCCGAGTTGCGGTTGTACACCTCCATCAAGCGTTGATGAGAGGGGTGCGATGGGCAGGTGATCCACGGCACGTTGCTCAATTGCGCCTCGTCCAGATGAGGGTGATCGGCCAGCGGATGAGTCACTGGAAGCGCCAGTACGAATGGCTCTTCCCACAATGGCAAAAACAGTTCGTCTTCGCAGCAGTCTTCCTCCACTGACAGACGCGCATCGCCGCTGCAACCCTCCTGCAGCGTCAACAGCAGATTCGGAACCGCTCTGTAGGCCATGACGAGAAAGGCTTCCAGATGACGGGCAGCGATTTCGTTTTCCACGCCAATTTCCAGCGCCAATCGGTCATTGCGTTGACGGAACTGATGCGTCAATGCCTGAGCTTCCGCCAGCAATCGGCGCGCTTGTGGATAAAGTGTCCGGGCATCGTCCGTGACCTCAACGCCTCGGGGCAAGCGCTCGAACAGCGTCGTGCCGAGTGCCTCCTCCAACTGGCGGATCGTTACCGACAGGGTTGGCTGGCTGGTGTACAGGCGCTGTGCGGCGGAGGTGATGTTGCGTTCCTCGAACACGGCGATGAACGCATTGAGCTGACGCATATCCATATCAGAACCCGATACCAGCGAGAGGAATAAAGCATTTTTCGGCGGTTGTAAGGGCTGAATATACTCGTTTTATCGCTTATCCATTGGCTCGCCTTATCGCTCACCTGCCACTTCCGAAAGAAGAGAGGATTGAATGACCTACATCGCTGCCGAAAATCGCTACGAACGCGTTCCTTATCGCCGGGTAGGCCGCAGCGGCCTGGTGCTGCCTGCGCTGTCGATGGGGCTGTGGCACAACTTCGGTGACAGCACCCCGATGGACACCCAGCGTGCGATGCTCCGAACCGCGTTCGACCTGGGGATCAACCACTTCGACCTCGCCAATAACTATGGGCCGCCTTACGGCAGTGCCGAGGTCAACTTCGGCCGCCTGCTGCGAGAGGACTTCAGGCAATATCGCGACGAACTGATCATTTCCACAAAGGCCGGCTGGGACATGTGGCCCGGTCCTTATGGTCAAGGCGGCGGTTCACGCAAATATGTGCTGGCCAGTCTCGATCAGAGTCTGCAGCGAATGGGACTGGATTACGTCGACATCTTCTATTCCCATCGCTTCGACCCGGACACGCCTCTGGAAGAAACGGCAGGTGCGCTCGCCACTGCGGTGCAGCAGGGCAAGGCGCTGTACATCGGCATTTCGTCCTATTCCGGTGCCAAGACCCGAGAGATCGCCGGCTTGCTCAAAGAATGGAAAGTGCCACTGCTGATTCATCAGCCCGCGTACAACCTGCTCAACCGTTGGGTGGAGAAGGATCTGCTGGAGACCACCGATGAGTTGGGCGCGGGCGTGATTGCCTTCACGGCGCTTGCTCAGGGCCTGCTTTCCGACAAATACCTCAACGGCATTCCGAAAGACGCGCGGGTCAATCGCCCTGGAGGTGGCTCGCTGCAAGCCTCGCACCTTTCAGAAAAGAACATCGAGCACGTCAGGGCGTTGAACGAGATAGCCAAACGTCGCGGTCAGAGCCTGGCGCAAATGGCCTTGGCCTGGACGCTGCGAGATCCGCGGGTGACGTCGGCGCTGATCGGGGCCAGCCGTCCTGAACAGATTATCGAAAACGTCGCTGCGCTGGACAATCTTGCGTTCAGCCAGGAGGAGCTGGTCGAGATCGACCGGTTTGCGGTGGAAGGCGGGATTAACCTGTGGGAAAAGCCGTCGTCGGCTGAGTGATGCGATTGCTTTAGTAGGAGCGCGCTTGCCCGCGACTGCGGTGTATCAGGCAGTATGTAGGTGTCTGACACACCTCGGTCGCGGGCAAGCGCGCTCCTACAGGGCGACGCGCCTGCCAGGGGGATTAACCCTCATCCCCCTCGTCATCTTCCCCACCATCGATCTTCATGCCCAACTCCTTGATCTTGCGGGTCAAGGTGTTGCGGCCCCACCCCAGCAGCACGGCGGCGTCGCGACGGCGGCCTGCGGTGTGCTTCAGGGCGGTTTCGATCATGATGCGTTCGAACGTCGGCACAGCGCTGTCGAGCAGGCTGGACTGACCACGGGCCAGTGCCTGGTCGGCCCACTGACGCAGTGCCTGCTCCCAATTGGTCACCGGTGCAGCGTCCTGCGGCAGGCTCAGCAACTCTGGCGGGAGGTCGCTGATGTGCACTTCGCGACCGGACGCCATGACGGTGATCCAGCGGCAGGTGTTTTCCAACTGACGTACGTTGCCCGGCCACGGCAAGTGTTTGAGGTATTCCTCAGTCTCGGCTTTGAGCAATTTCGGCTCGACCGCCAGTTCCTGCGCGGCGCGACTGAGGAAATGCTTGGCCAGGGTCGGGATGTCTTCGCGGCGGTCCGACAGGCGTGGAATGTGGATACGGATGACGTTCAGGCGATGGAACAAGTCTTCACGAAACTTGCCCGCCTGGACCAGGGTTTCCAGATTCTGGTGGGTGGCGGCGATGATTCGAACGTCCACCTTGACCGGCACATGGCCGCCCACGCGATAAAATTCGCCATCGGCCAGCACGCGCAGCAGGCGTGTCTGCGTATCGGCCGGCATGTCGCCGATTTCGTCAAGGAACAGCGTTCCGCCGTCAGCCTGTTCGAAACGGCCTCGGCGCAAGTTGGCGGCGCCCGTGAACGCCCCTTTTTCATGACCGAACAGCTCGGACTCCATCAAGTCCTTGGGGATTGCCGCCATGTTCAGCGCAATGAACGGCGAGGCCGAGCGCGGGCTGTGGCGATGCAGGGCGTGGGCCACCAGTTCTTTACCAGTACCTGACTCGCCGTTGATCAACACGGTGATGTTGGAGTGACTCAAACGCCCGATGGCGCGAAACACTTCCTGCATCGCTGGCGCTTCACCGATGATCTCGGGCGTGCGGGTCAGGGCTGGCGCAACGTCCATCCCCTGCTGTTCCTGAGCATGTTGATTGGCTCGTTTGACCAGCGAAACCGCTTCATCGACGTCGAATGGCTTGGGCAGGTACTCGAAGGCACCGCCTTGATAGGACGCCACGGCACTGTCCAGATCGGAATGGGCCGTCATGATGATGACCGGCAGCCGCGGATGCAGCTCGCGGATTCGCGCCAACAGGTCCAGGCCGCTGGCACCGGGCATGCGAATATCGGAAATGATCACGTCTGGCTGCTGACGCGCCAAGCGGCTCATCACACCGTCAGCGCTGTCGAAGCTCTGAGTGGTCATGCCTTCTTGTTGCAAGGCCTTTTCCAATACCCAGCGGATGGAACGGTCGTCGTCGACGATCCAGACAGTTTCACTACGGCTCATGTCGAAGCTGCTCCTTGTTCCAGCGGCAGGAAGATCGAGAAGGTGGTGTGGCCGGGATGGCTTTCACACTCGATCAGCCCCTGGTGCTGACTGATGATGTTCTGGGTGATGGCAAGGCCCAGCCCGGTGCCATCCGGGCGGCCGCTGACCATGGGGTAAAAAATGGTTTCCTGAAGCTCCGGCGGTATGCCGGGACCGTTGTCGATGATTTCGATCTTGCTCACCAATCGGTGGCGCACATGACCAATCGTGAATTGGCGCATGGCACGGGTACGCAGACTGATGCGCCCTAGGCGCAGTTCATTTTGGCCGCTGATCGCCTGCATGGCGTTGCGCACAATGTTAAGTACTGCCTGGACCATCTGGTCGCGGTCGATCAATACGTCCGGGATACTCGGGTCGTAGTCGCGCACCAAGGTGATGCAGCCCTGGCTTTCCGCCTCTACCAGACTGCAGACGCGCTCCAGCACTTCGTGAACGTTGGTCATCGCCAGCGACGGCAGCTTGTTGGAGCCGAGCATGCGGTCCACCAGATTGCGCAGGCGGTCGGCCTCTTCAATGATGACGTTGGTGTAATCCTTGAGGCTTTCTTCCGGCAACTCTCTGGCAAGCAACTGCGCGGCGCCACGAATGCCGCCCAGCGGGTTCTTTATTTCGTGCGCCAGGCCACGCACCAGCATTTTGGTGGTTTCCTGCTTGGAGAGTTGGGCCTCTTCCTTGGTGATGCGCAGCAGACGGTCACGCGGGTGGACTTCCAGCAGCAGCATGGTCTGCCCCGGTGCCAGGATAGGCGTGACGGCATAATCGACCGTCAACGTCTGGCCGGTCAACGCGGTCAGCATCGCCTCACGCTTGGTGAACGGATGCGCCTGTTCGACCGCCTGACGAAGCGAGCTGAGGGCTTCGGCGGATTCGGTGAACAATTCACTGATGAATTGTCCATGGCTGCGCTGACCGCTGATTGCCAGCAGCATCTCAGCCGCTGGATTCATGTATTCCAGGCGAAGGTCCGCGTTGAGCAGAATCGTGGCAGTGGTCAGGTTGTCGAGTAGCAATCGGTGCAACGTATCGCTGATCGTCATGAATTTCGTTGACCTCTTTTGGCACATTGCACGGGAAGGGGCCCAAACGTGCAGGCTCTGTTTGGTCTTCGCCAGCGTGGATAGCCGCTGATACGGTGCTTGGCTCATGAGATTGCAAAAACCAAACCAAGGCTCCGAAAAGAAGCGCCCGATGACGCATTTCGGACTTTTTTTGCACCGTCAGCGCAATAAGGGCGCAGCGCGTCCTTGGCCGTGAACCAAAATGGGCTTTCGAACGCTCGGCTCGTTCAGGTTGTGCACTGTTTTGGAGCTTAGTTGAAATGGCGCCGATTATCTGAAGAAAGGCAGGATGCTGCTTTCTTCAGGAGGTTTGTCTTTGAGGGGGCATTCGGGACGTACGCCGTAATCGTCGACTTTGCAGGGTTGGGCGAGGCGCTTTTGCGCCAGGGAGATACGCATCAGGTGAAAGGGTTGGTTGGGGGTGCGCTCGGCGACACGACCGAATTCGTCGACGATTTCAATCGACAGTTGATGGGTCCCCCGGTCGATGTTGGTCATTGGAAACACCGGACTGCGACCACCTTCTGCATAGACCTTGTTATCCAGCAGTAGGCGGTAGGTATGGCCGGGTTGCAGCGCCGGGTCGTTGGTGACGGTCACGATCAGATTGCCCTGCATATCCCGAAGGGTACTGTCCGGCTCCGGCGCGAGGATACGGACCAACTGGTAATGGAAGAGCGGACCAGGCTTTGGTCGGGTGCTGGACGTCTGCGACGGCTTCTTCGGCGTCGACCGGATTTCGTTACTTGGGGCGATCGGCACCTTCTTCGCGTTCTTGTGCGGCTGATCGGTGAATACCCGGTTTCCTTCGGCATCGATGTAGGTGTAGACGTCGGCAACGGCCGTTTGAGTCAGGGTTATCAACAGACACAGCAGTGCGACGCGTGCCCAGCTCACTTCAAGGCTTGCCGACATGAACGCGCTGCACGGTCAGGTTGACGGTCTGGCTCTGCTGGACGATCTCGGAGCCCTGTAACACCTGCACCGAAAGACTATGCTCGCCCCGGTCCTGCTCCAGAACCTGGAAGCGCGGGATATTGCTGGGCGGCCCATAAGGTCTGCCGTCAATCATCAATTGCAACATGTGACCGGGCTGTAGGCGCGGCTGTATGGCGACGCCAACGGTGAATGAGCCGTTGTTGGCGCGCAAGGCTTCTCCGTCAGGCAGGTCTGTCAATTCAAGCACTTGGTATGTCGCGGCCGCTTGCTGGTTCTGAGCAGGTGCTGGACCTGGTGGGGGAGGTGGTGGCGCAACGGTATCGACGCTGTTGAGCGGTGGCAGGTTGACCGCTTCAGCCTTGGTGCCATCGGGTGGTTGATTGCTATAGGCGGTGTTGCCGTTGGCGTCGGTGTATTTGTAAATCTGCGCGACAGCGGGAAGCGCAAGCAACAGCAGCACTAAGGCGAGGCTTTGACGCATGAACACTCCATGACCACGATCGGAAAAACGTCCAGCAAGACCTGCGCTATTTCCATAGCGTCAGACATTGGGGCCAGCATAGAGCAAAACCAACATCACGGTTGGTGTGCTCGGGCAGTTCTCGGGATCAGCGGTCATCCGCCGGCAAGCATAGGCTGTCGGACGCCCGCTGCAGCGCGGTGACCGCGATCGGATCGGTCGTCTGGCGCTGGATCTCGACCTGCACCCAGTCTCGGCATGCCTTGTCATGGCGGAACGTCTGGAACGCTGCGTATTTCTGCATCATGACCGGCTGCAGCGCGTCGAGCCGCGTGCGAATGCCCGCGGTCAGGCTTTCACCTGGAGTCTCGGGGGGTTGAGTGGCATGCCAGTGTTCCAGCCGTGCGTATTGGACCATCTTGTTGGCGTCGATCTGGGCCGTCATGAAACGACGCACGTCATCTTTTTCCAGCCCATAACGGGTCGCCTGCCCCTGCGCATTGGCGATCACCTGTTGCTCGCGCTCGGTGTCCTGCACCGGCTTGCCGCTGTAGAACTTGCTTCGCGCGACATCGGTCGCGATGTCGAGGCGCTGATTCATCGCCTCGATCAGCGGGCGAAGTGCGGGAGGGGCGGAGGCCGCCGATGGGGTGGCGCAACCGGTGGTCAGGGCTGCGGCGAAAAGCATCAGCCAGGGGGAGGCTGGCATTCTTGAGAGTGGGCCAGTCATAACGGCATCCAGGCAGGAAAGAAGGTGGGACAGTATTCACGAAAGACGGTCGGAAAAAACGATAAACATGTACCACTCACCTATGAGTTCGACACGCTCATGCTATACCCGCCGTCAAGACGCGCCTTAAATGACGGGCACAAAAAAGGCCTCCCGAAGGAGGCCTCTTATCGAACCGCCGCAGAATCAGACGCTGTAGTACAGGTCGTATTCCAGTGGGTGAACGAAGGTGCGGACCTTGATTTCTTCTTCCGACTTCAGAGCGATGTAAGCGTCGATGAAATCGTCGCTGAATACGCCGCCTTTGGTCAGGAAGGCACGGCCCTTGTCCAGCTCTTCCAGGGCTTCTTTCAGGCTGCCGCAAACTTGTGGGATCTCTGCTGCTTCTTCTGGCGGCAGGTCGTACAGGTTCTTGTCAGCGGCATCGCCTGGGTGGATCTTGTTCTGGATACCGTCCAGGCCAGCCATCAGCAGCGCCGAGAAAGCCAGGTATGGGTTGGCAGCCGGGTCTGGGAAGCGTGCTTCGATACGACGGCCTTTAGGGCTGGAGACGTACGGAATGCGGATAGAGGCGGAACGGTTGCGCGCCGAGTAGGCCAGCATCACCGGTGCTTCGAAACCTGGGACCAGACGCTTGTAGGAGTTGGTCGACGGGTTGGTGAAGCCGTTCAGCGCCTTACCGTGCTTGATGATGCCGCCGATGAAGTACAGAGCGGTATCGGACAGGCCGGCATAGCCTTCGCCTGCGAAGGTGTTCTTGCCATCCTTGGAGATGGACATGTGAACGTGCATGCCCGAACCGTTATCGCCGTACAGAGGCTTAGGCATGAAAGTGGCGGTACGGCCGTAGGCGTCGGCGACGTTGTGCACCACGTACTTCAGGGTCTGGGTTTCGTCGGCTTTCTTCACCAGGGTGTTGAACTTGACGCCGATTTCGTTCTGGCCGGCAGTCGCCACTTCGTGGTGGTGGACTTCAACGGTCAGGCCCATTTCTTCCAGTGCGTTGCACATGGCAGTACGGATTTCGTGGTCGTGGTCGACCGGTGGAACCGGGAAGTAACCGCCTTTGACGCCTGGACGGTGACCTTTGTTGCCGCCTTCGACTTCCTGGTCAGTCATCCACGAACCCTGTTCGGAGAAGATCTTGAACATGGAACCGGAGATGTCGGATTTGAACTGTACCGAATCGAAAATGAAGAATTCTGGCTCAGGGCCGACGAATACGGTGTCACCGATCCCGGTGGACTTCAGGTATTCCTCAGCGCGGTGAGCGATGGCGCGTGGGTCGCGGTCGTAACCTTGCATGGTCGAAGGTTCGATGATGTCGCACACCAGAATCAGGGTCGGCTCTTCGGTGAACGGGTCCAGAACGGCGGTTTCGTCGTCCGGCAGCAGGATCATGTCGGAGGCTTCGATGCCTTTCCAGCCGGAGATGGACGAACCGTCGAACATCTTGCCGACTTCGAAGAAGTCGTCGTCCAGTGCATCGCGCGCTGGCATGGTGACGTGCTGCTGCTTGCCTTTGGTGTCCGTGAAGCGCAGATCAATCCACTTAACGTCATGATCTTTGATGAGTTGAACCGACTTCGACATGCTGTCCTCCGGGTGGAATAGGGCTGGGTAGTTGTTGGCCCTTCAATTTGGGTGATGCCGGGCGCGATAGTCGGCCAAGGCAACCTGCCTCACAAGGGAGCAATTTGCATGCCAGTGCCCCGTGTTGGGTTTCTCGCTCGAAACACCCGTTTTTGCGGCGCAAAACGTCGCATTTCTGAAAATGGGCGCACCTTTATGGTGCTTGATAATTGTATACAGTGCATTTTTGGTGCACTGATGATCGGGCGTACGATAACTGGTTAAACCTTGAGCAATTTCCGCTATAATCCGCGCCCCCCTTTTTCGACCGGCACCTCGCGCGCTGTTTTCATGAAACTAATCGTCAAAGTTTTTCCAGAGATCACCATCAAAAGCCGGCCTGTGCGCAAGCGCTTCATCAAACAGCTGGCCAAGAACATCCGTACCGTGCTCCGCGATCTGGACCCGGCACTGGTGGTCGATGGCGTGTGGGACAACCTGGAGGTCGAAACGAAGGTCGAGGATGCGAAAGCGCTGCACGAGATGACCCAGCGCCTCAGCTGCATGCCGGGGATCACACATTTTCTGCAGATCGACGAATACCCGCTGGGCGACATGGACGACATTTACGAAAAGTGCAAACTGCACTTCGGCCATGCGTTGCCCGGCAAGATTTTCTCGGTGCGCTGCAAGCGTGGCGGCCACCATGATTTCAGCTCGATGGATGTCGAGCGCTACGTGGGTAGCAAACTGCGCCGCGAGTGCGGTGCAGCGGGCATTTCGCTGAAGGCGCCCGAAGTCGAGGTGCGGATCGAGATTCGCGATCAGCGCCTGTTCGTCATTCACAGCCAACATGACAGCATCGGCGGTTATCCGCTGGGTTCGCTGGAACAGACGTTGGTGCTGATGTCCGGCGGCTTCGACTCGACCGTGGCTGCCTACCACATCATCCGGCGCGGGATGATGAGCCATTTCTGCTTCTTCAACCTGGGTGGTCGTGCGCATGAATTGGGCGTGATGGAAGTGGCCCATTTCCTCTGGAAAAAGTACGCCAGCTCTCAGCGTGTGCTGTTCATCAGTGTGCCGTTCGAGGAAGTGCTGGGAGAAATTCTCGGGAAAGTCGACGACAGTCATATGGGTGTCGTATTGAAGCGTATGATGTTGCGCGCAGCGAGCCGAATGGCCGACCGCCTCGAGATCGATGCGCTGGTCACCGGCGAGGCGATTTCCCAGGTGTCGAGCCAGACGCTGCCGAACCTTTCGGTCATCGACTGCGTCACGGAAAAGCTGGTCTTGCGTCCGCTCATCGCCAGCCACAAGCAGGACATCATCGACGAAGCCGACGCGATCGGTTCCGGGGATTTTGCCCGGCACATGCCTGAGTACTGCGGCGTGATTTCGGTCAATCCGAAAACCGCAGCCAAGCGCTATCGCGTCGAGCATGAAGAAAAAGCGTTCGACATGGCCGTACTGGATCGCGCGATCGAGAATGCGCGCCTGATGCCGATCGATCGAGTGATCGAAGAGCTTGGCCAGGACGTACAGGTCGAGGAAGTTAGCCAGGCGCTGGCGGGGCAAGTGATCATCGACATTCGTCATCCCGACGAAGCCGAGGACAGCCCGCTGGAACTGTCGGGCATCGAAGTGCAGGCACTGCCGTTCTTCGCAGTGAACAGCCGCTTCAAGGAACTGGACCCTACGCGCCAGTACCTGCTGTATTGCGACAAAGGCGTCATGAGTCGCCTGCATGCTCATCATCTGCTCAGTGAGGGGCATGCCAATGTGCGCGTTTATCGACCGAGCTAAGTGCCCGGGGCTGTTTGCCTGTGGCCTGCGTCACCGGCCCCCCGACACCAGTCGTCAGCCGTAACGGCTTGCGCCGGTTTCTGTCTTCATAGCTGACTACAATCAGTCAGCTCACCGAATCCTCTGATCGAGATACACAAGTGATCGAAAATCTACGTAACATCGCCATCATTGCTCACGTTGACCACGGTAAAACTACCCTCGTCGACAAGCTCCTGCGTCAGTCCGGCACTCTTGAGCGTAACGAGCTCAACGACGAGCGCGTGATGGACTCCAACGACCAGGAAAAAGAGCGCGGCATTACCATTCTGGCGAAGAACACCGCGATTCGCTGGAACGACTACCGCATCAACATCGTCGACACCCCAGGCCACGCCGACTTCGGTGGCGAAGTTGAGCGTGTGATGTCGATGGTCGACTCCGTACTGCTGCTGGTCGACGCTCAAGACGGCCCGATGCCGCAAACCCGTTTCGTGACCAAGAAGGCATTCGAAGCCGGTCTGAAGCCAATCGTCGTCATCAACAAGGTTGACCGTCCGGGCGCGCGTCCTGACTGGGTTCTGGACCAGATCTTCGACCTGTTCGACAACCTGGGTGCCACCGACGAACAGTTGGACTTCAAAGTCGTCTACGCCTCGGCCCTGAACGGCATCGCCGGTCTGGACCACACCGACATGGCCGAAGACATGACCCCGCTGTACCAGTCGATCGTCGATAACGTCCCGGCTCCGACCGTTGACGTCGACGGTCCTTTCCAGATGCAGATCTCTGCGCTGGACTACAACAGCTTCCTGGGCGTCATCGGTGTTGGCCGTATCGCTCGCGGTCGCGTCAAGCCAAACACTCCGGTTGTCGCTATCGACGTCGATGGCAAGAAGCGCAACGGCCGCATCCTGAAACTGATGGGCCACCACGGTCTGCACCGCGTGGACGTCGAAGAAGCCACCGCGGGCGACATCGTCTGCATCAGCGGCTTCGAAGAACTGTTCATCTCCGACACCCTCTGCGACCCGAACACCATCGAGGCGATGAAGCCTCTGACCGTCGATGAGCCGACCGTTTCCATGACCTTCCAGGTCAACGACTCGCCGTTCTGCGGTAAAGAAGGCAAGTTCGTGACCTCCCGTAACATCAAGGAGCGTCTGGACAAAGAGCTGCTGTACAACGTTGCTCTGCGCGTTGAAGAAGGCGACTCGGCTGACAAGTTCAAGGTTTCTGGCCGTGGTGAGCTGCACCTGTCGGTTCTGATCGAAACCATGCGTCGCGAAGGCTTCGAAATGGCCGTTGGCCGTCCGGAAGTGATCATCCGCGTTAAGGATGGCGTGAAGCAGGAACCCTTTGAAAACGTCACCATCGACATCCCTGAAGAAGCTCAGGGCAAGGTCATGGAAGAAATGGGTCTGCGTAAAGGCGACCTGACCAACATGGCGCCGGATGGCAAGGGCCGTGTACGTCTGGAGTACAACATTCCAGCCCGTGGTCTGATCGGTTTCCGTAACCAGTTCCTGACCCTGACTTCCGGTGCGGGCATCCTGACCTCGATCTTCGATCGTTACGACACCATGAAGTCGGGCGACGTCTCGGGCCGTCAGAACGGTGTTCTGGTTTCGGTCGAGACCGGCAAGGCGCTGACTTACTCTCTGGAAACCCTGCAGGCTCGCGGCAAGCTGTTCATCGAGCACGGTCAGGACATCTACAACGGTCAGATCATCGGTCTGAACAGCCGTGACAATGACCTGGGCGTTAACCCCACCAAAGGCAAGAAGCTCGACAACATGCGCGCTTCGGGCAAGGACGAGGTGATCGCTCTGGTTCCGCCAGTTCGCCACACGCTGGAACAAGCGCTGGAATTCATCCAGGACGACGAGCTGTGCGAAGTGACGCCGAAGTCAATTCGTCTGCGCAAGAAGATCCTGGACGAAGGCGAGCGTACCCGCGCTGCCAAGAAAGCCAAGGCTTGATCTAGCCCAGGCTGAATGAAAACGCCCCCGGTCGAAAGCCCGGGGGCGTTTTTGTTTGTGCAGGGTTTAGGGCTTTTCAGCGCTGTAGGAGCGCGCCTGGCCGCGATTGCGGTGTGTCAACCACCCGATGCCTGCCGGACGGCAATCGCGGGCAAGCGCGCTCCTACAAGCTCCTCTTCAAAACTTGAGGGGCGTGCGCGCAGAGTTCGTACGCAATGTGCCGCTGTCTTGGCGCTCAGGCGCTTTGGGCTTGTAGGCGCAGTACCCCGGACGGGGTCCGATTTTCGGGTGGTTGCGACAGGTGTCGGGGCGTTTGTCGTAGATGGTGCACAAGCGGCTCTTGCGATCCAGATAGAGGCAATCGTCGTTGCTCATGCGCTGCAACGTGAAAATCCCCGACTTCTGGTTGAAGCGCTCGATAATGCCTTCCTTCTGCAAGCGCTTGGCGATGTTCTTCGGGTTGTCGCCCATTTCGAACTCGTCGACCACGCCGATGCGGATCAGATCCTTGATCTTTGCCTCGACCGGCAGCGTGCAGCAACTGGATACGCAGCCTCCGCACATGTGGCTGGAATACTTCTGCCAGGTTTCCAGACGGTCGATTTCTGCAGCGGCGATCAGGGTCGGTTTCATCACGGTGAACTCAGGGTGTATCGGGCGCGCGATCATACCGGGCGGCGCGCATTTCCCCTATCGCAAAATGATCGATACGACTGTCGGCAGTGTCATCGAACAATCGTTGTCGCCAACGCTTCGATTTGCTCCTGGCGCTCGGCCTGATTGGGCTTCGCATGCGGGTTCAGCGACGACCACTGCGGATGCGCCCGGGCCTTGTGCAGCGCGTCGGGCAGTTTGCCCTCGCGCCAGGATTTGTCTTGGGGTGTTTCCAGCTTGATGCTGTCCATCGCCGCATGGCCCCGCGCCTCCAGCGCCAGCAGCAGTTGCCGTTGGCGCAAGGCCAGCAATCGCAGCACGGCATCATCGACGGTCAATTCCCGCTGGCCTTTGAGTTTGCCGAGCAAGCGGCTTCCATAGCTGCGCGCGGTCTGCAACGCACCACCGGCAATTGCCCCGACCAACGCCGCAGCGCCGAGGGTAATGCCGCCGACCAGCAGGTCCACACCCGCACCCGCCGCTGCACCCGCTGCAATGCCGCTGCCGACGCGTACGCCCAACAGTTTCAGGGTTTCCGGGTTGAACAGGTCGTCGCCCCAGCGCCCGTCGAGCAGGGGCAGGTCACTGGCTGACGCGTCCTCACGGCGAAAGGCATACAGCTTGAGCAAGGCTTCGACGCAACGCTGTTCGCGCTGGCGCACCGATTTGCGCAGGTCTTCAATCGCGGCATTCACTTGGCTGGCTTCGGTCGCCACACTGCGTCGACAGGCCGCGCAATCGACTAGCAATTCGGCGATCAAGCGCGCTGCACTGTGACGACGGACTTCGCGCTGGGCCTGCTGATCGAGTATCAGCCGCTCCAACTGATCGCGAGACGATTCCAGCAGCAGCGCAAGGCTTTCATACAGCCGTCGTTCGCCGTCCTCCGGTGGAGCAACGCTGTCGAATCTCACCAGTGCGTGCAGGCCGAGCCGTGCCAGCGCTTCGCGCCAGTCCGGCTCGCGAGGGTGCGCGCTGCTGACGAAGTTCAGGACTGGCAGCAGCGGCTTGCCACAGCTGGCGAGCACGGCCAGCTCATCGCGGTACTTGGCAAGCACCGGTTCACGGGCATCGATGACGTATAGCCCTGCATCCGATGCCAGCAACTGACGCAAGACTTTGGCTTCCTGTTCGAAACGTTGCCGGGCTTCGCTGCCGTCGAGAAACCGTGCCAGCCGTGCCGGGCCATCGAGGCGTTCGCCGGGGCGATCAAGGCGCTCCAGGTAGTCGAGCAGGGCGATGGCGTCTTCCAGGCCGGGCGTGTCGTACAGCTCCAGCAGAGCCTCTCCGTCGACCGACAGCCGCGCACCCTCGACGTGTCGGGTGGTGCTGGGGCGATGGGAGACCTCACCGAATCCCACATCGCGGGTCAGGGTGCGTAGCAGCGATGTCTTGCCGACGTTGGTGTGCCCGACAACAGCCAGTTTCAGTGGGCGATGAGCGTGCTTGTCAGTCATGTCCAGTCTCCAGCCACGTGAGCGGCGCACTGTCTACCCATTGCAACTCCAATTGCTGCAGGGCGACGTGCCAGTCTCCCAGCCGATCTGCGTCCAGCGCCTCACCGACGGGTGCGGGCAAGAGCCAGATGCGTGTCGCCGTGGCGCAACGGGCGAGTTCGGCGATCAGCGCGAGGCTGCCCCGGTCCGGCGAACGGCGGGGGTCGCACGCGATAGCCAGACGTGCAGGCGGATAGCGGGTCAATTGGTCAAGCAGGGTACGGCGGGATTCACGGCTGTCGAGGATGCCAGCGTCAGCAATGGTATCAGGGAGCTCTGGCGGCCAAGGGCGTTGATTGTCCAGCTCGATGGCCACCAGCAAGGCGCCTTGGCTGTTTTCGGCAGAGTGGCCGGTTTGCACCTGATGCAGCCGGGCGGGCGCAGCGTCGCTGACGCCGAGCCGCTCGCTACTGGGCATCAACCGCTCGCGCAGCTCGGCATAACCCGGCTCGCTCACATCCAGCACGAGATGTCTACGGCCCGCGCGCCAGCGCCCGTAGCACAAGATCGTCAGCAGCAAACGCGGAAAGATGCCATACACCACCAGCACGCCGACCAGCCATGCCGCCCAAGCTTGCCGGGCGTTTTCGATGATCAGGGCGCTGTCGCCGCTGGCGCGGATCATTGCCTCGTTGGGCACGTTGAAGCCCAGGAGCGAAGGCAGGCTGCCGAGGGTCTGGGTCAGGCTGACGAATGTGTCGCTGCCCAGAATGGTGGTTTCCCAGACGAACCCGTAGCGCCGGGTCGCCATGAGCAAGAGCAGCAAGACCAGCGCGCTGGACAGGGCCAACAGCCATAGCCCGTTGACGCACGCCCCGAGCAGCCAGCGATTCAGACGCTTGCGCTGGAGCAGCAGAATCAGCGCCGGGGCCAGTTGCGCGGCCCGAGCATCGCGGGCGAGTTTTTCGCTGAGCCACAGCCAGAATCGGCCAAGGCTGGCAGCGCTCTCGCCGGCAAACAGAAAGCCCAGCGCCCAACTGATCAGCAGAATCAGGTTCAGCCCCAACAAACTGCCCAAGGCCCAGAATACGTTGACCGGTGTTTGCCCGTCACCGAGTGCGGCGAAAGCCAGCCCGGCCCCGCTGACCACGGCAAAGATCCCTAACAGGATCAGCGACAGGCGAGCGCCCTGCTTCCAGTGCCGCAAGGCGGTCACCATACCGTCGCGCTCGGCCAGCCACAGGGCGCGGTTTTTGATGCGGGTCAGCAGGTCGCCGGCCGTGGTGCGGGCGCGGCGGCTGGCTTCTTCGTCCTCCAGGGCGCCTGCGTATTGCTCGCGCAGGCGCACCGCTTCGGTCAGCCAGAGTTCATCGAGTGGGGTCAGTGCAGTCACGCGGTGTCTCGTTGGTAAGTTCAAGAGGGAGCATAACCGTTGTGACCGCTATCGCGAGCTTCCGTGCAAGCGTGCATGCGTGTAGGCATGTGTACTGCTATCCTCGCCGCCATGAAAAAACATCTTCCCCTCAGCCTGATCGCCGCGCTCGCGGAAAACCGCGTGATCGGCATCGACAACTCCATGCCCTGGCACCTGCCGGGGGATTTCAAATACTTCAGGGCCACGACGCTGGGCAAGCCGATCATCATGGGTCGCAAGACGTGGGATTCATTGGGCCGCCCGCTGCCGGGGCGATTGAACATTGTGGTCACCCGTCAGGCAGACCTCAAGCTGGAAGGTGCCGAAGTCTTCACCTCGCTGGACGCCGCCGTTGAGCGCGCCGAGGATTGGGCCTCAGCGCAAGGCGTCAGCGAGGTCATGTTAATTGGCGGCGCCCAGCTTTATGCCCAAGGATTGGAACATGCGGACCGACTGTACCTGACTCGCGTGGCGCTGAATCCTGCGGGGGATGCGTGGTTTCCTGCTTTTGATGAGGCGCAGTGGAAGCAGGTGTCAAACGTCGAGAACCCGGCGGTGGATGACAAGCCAGCGTACAACTTTGAGGTGTGGGAGCGCCTGTGACGCTGGTATCACAGGCAAGCGCGTTCCTCCATTGAGATGCAACCAACCGTAGGAGCGCGCTTGCCCGCGACGGCGGTACAGCGAGCTCTACCCTGACTCAGGCTGTCACAAATATGTCGTTTTTACGTCATTTGTCGTGAACGGCACTTCATGTGGCGCCATCAGAACACGCACGGTCGCTGACGCATTAAAACAGTCATGGCTTTTTGTTACGGTCCAGCCTCGCATTTGAAAAGGGGAGGACACCGTTATGAAATTCGCTCCAAAACTGTTGGCCGCTGCCCTCTGCCTGGGCCTTGCCGGGCAGGCATTTTCCACCGAGCTCAAGCATTGGCCGGAACCTGCCGCCAAGCAACTCGATGCCATGATCGCGGCGAACGCCAACAAAGGGAATTTCGCCGTTTTCGACATGGACAACACCAGCTATCGCTACGATCTGGAAGAGTCGCTGTTGCCGTTCATGGAGAACAAAGGGCTGATCACCCGCGAAAAGCTCGATCCCTCCCTCAAGCTGATCCCGTTCAAAGACACCGCTGAGCACAAGGAAAGCCTGTTCAGCTATTACTACCGGCTTTGCGAAATCGACGACATGGTCTGCTATCCATGGGTCGCACAGGTCTTTTCAGGGTTTACCCTCAATGAGCTCAAAGGTTATGTCGACGAACTGATGGCGTCCGGCAAGCCGGTGCCCAGTACGTACTACGACGGGGATGTGGTCAAAACCATTGATGTCCAGCCACCGAAGGTCTTCACTGGCCAGGCCGAGCTTTACAACAAGCTGATGGAAAATGGCATTGAGGTCTACGTGATGACTGCCGCCTCCGAGGAGCTGGTGCGCATGGTCGCCTCCGATCCCAAATACGGTTACAACGTCAAGCCGCAGAACGTGATCGGTGTGACCACCCTGCTGAAGAACCGGGAAACCGGCGAGCTGACGACCGCGCGCAAGCAGATCAGCGCAGGCAAATACGATGAGAAGGCCAACCTTGGCCTCGAACTGACGCCTTACCTGTGGACCCCTGCGACCTGGATGGCAGGCAAACAGGCAGCGATCCTGACCTACATCGATCAGTGGAAAAAACCGGTACTGGTGGGTGGCGATACCCCGAGCAGCGACGGCTACATGCTGTTCCACGGTGTCGATGTGAGCAAAGGTGGCATTCATCTGTGGATCAATCGCAAGGACAAATACATGACCCAGCTCAACGGCATGATGAAGTCCAACGCAGAAGCGCAGGCCAAAGAAGGGCTGCCGGTGACCGCGGACAAGAATTGGGTGATCGTCAAGCCGGATGACATTCAGTAAGACGCGCTTGCGGCTTTCGAGGCCGCGTGTTTCAGGGCACGAACCTGAATGAAAAAGCCCGGCATCGCTGCCGGGCTTTTTGTTCGTTGCGTAAAGCCAGTTATGGCACCAACTTATCCAGCATCGCTTTGTCACGCACCGCGCCTTTGTCGGCGCTGGTCGCGAGCAGGGCGTAGGCTTTGAGGGCAGTGGTCACTTTGCGTGGCCGTGTTTCGGCAGGACGCCAGCCTTTTTTGTCCTGCTCGGCACGACGGGTAGCCAGTTCCTCGTCGGAGACCAGCAGATTGATCGAGCGGTTCGGGATATCAATCAGCACTTTGTCACCATCCCTTACCAGGCCGATTGCGCCACCGGCGGCGGCTTCCGGCGAGGCGTGGCCGATGGACAGGCCCGAGGTCCCGCCCGAGAAGCGTCCGTCGGTCAGCAAGGCACAGGCCTTGCCCAGGCCTTTGGATTTCAGGTACGACGTCGGGTAGAGCATTTCCTGCATGCCCGGACCGCCTTTCGGGCCTTCGTAGCGAATGATCACGATGTCGCCGGCCTTGACCTCGTCGGCGAGAATGCCGCGCACGGCGCTGTCCTGGCTCTCGAAAATCTTCGCGTTACCTTCGAAGACATGAATCGACTCGTCGACGCCGGCGGTTTTCACTACGCAGCCGTCCAGCGCGATGTTGCCGTAAAGCACGGCAAGGCCGCCTTCTTTCGAATAGGCATGCTCGACGCTGCGGATACAGCCATTTTCGCGGTCATCATCCAGGCTTTCCCAACGGGTGGACTGGCTGAACGCAACTTGGGTCGGAATGCCAGCCGGGCCCGCCTTGAAGAAGGTGTGCACCGTTTCGTCGTCAGTCTGGGTGATGTCCCACTGGGCGATTGCCTCTTCCATCGAGCGCGCGTGGACGGTTGGCAGGTCGGTGTGCAGCAGCCCGCCGCGCGCCAGTTCGCCGAGAATGCTGAAAATGCCCCCGGCGCGGTGCACGTCTTCCATGTGGTACTTCTGGATGTTCGGCGCAACCTTGCACAACTGCGGCACTTTGCGCGACAGGCGATCGATGTCGCGCAGGTCGAAGGCCACTTCGGCCTCCTGAGCGGCCGCCAGCAAGTGCAGGATGGTGTTGGTCGAGCCGCCCATGGCGATGTCCAGTGTCATCGCGTTTTCGAACGCTTTGAAGTTGGCGATATTGCGCGGCAGTACCGAATCGTCGCCGTCGCGATAATAGGTCTGGCACAGTTCGACGATGCGACGACCGGCGCGCAGGAACAATTGCTCGCGGTCGGCGTGGGTCGCCAGTGTCGAGCCGTTGCCCGGCAGCGCGAGGCCCAGGGCTTCGGTGAGGCAGTTCATCGAGTTGGCGGTGAACATCCCGGAACACGAACCGCACGTCGGACACGCGCTGCGCTCGTATTCGGCGACTTTTTCGTCGGACGCCGAAGAATCGGCCGCAATGACCATGGCGTCGACCAGGTCCAGGCCATGACTCGCCAATTTCGTCTTGCCGGCCTCCATCGGGCCGCCGGAGACGAAGATCACGGGAATATTCAGGCGCAGGGCGGCCATCAGCATGCCGGGGGTGATCTTGTCGCAGTTCGAAATGCAGACGATGGCGTCTGCGCAGTGCGCGTTGACCATGTACTCAACGGAGTCGGCGATGATTTCGCGGCTCGGCAGGGAATACAGCATGCCATCGTGGCCCATCGCGATCCCGTCATCGACGGCGATGGTATTGAATTCTTTCGCGACACCGCCGGCTTTTTCGATCTCGCGAGCGACCAGTTGGCCCAGGTCCTTGAGGTGAACGTGGCCAGGCACGAACTGGGTGAACGAGTTGGCAATAGCGATGATGGGCTTCTTGAAATCTTCGTCTTTCATGCCCGTTGCACGCCACAAGGCGCGCGCGCCGGCCATGTTGCGGCCGTGGGTGGACGTTTTCGAGCGGTAATCAGGCATTGGAGCACTCCGGGCGGCTAATCAGGTTCAGTAAGGGAGTGAGCTTCTCGTGGTCCAGTGCAACGACGTCAGGTAGCTGCCGTTACGGAGGATGAGGTCGGTGACATTGCAGGATCGCTGCACGCTCGACCGGAGCTCATAAACCCGCCGGGGGATGATTGGCGATGAATAGCGCTGATTCTACACCTGTGAGGGCAGGAGGGAATGGTGGAAGGTCAGTAAGCGTCGCGTGCAAGCGCGCTCCTACGGGTCAACAGGATCACCGTAGGAGCGCGCTTGCCCGCGACGCGTTTAGCTATTGGGTAACAGTCGGCAGGTGATGCTCTTGATGTAGCGCGTTTCCGGGATGGCCGGGTGTACAGGGTGATCCGGGCCCTGGCCACCGCGTTCGAGCAACTGGATATTGCGGTCCAGGTGGCGAGCGCTGGTCAGAAGGATGTTCTGCAGATCGTCTTCCGGAAGGTGCATGGAGCAGGAGGCGCTGACCAGAATCCCGTCCTTGGTGAGCAAGCGCATGGCCTGTTCATTGAGGCGGCGATAGGCGCCTTCGCCGTTTTTCAGGTCTTTCTTGCGCTTGATGAAAGCGGGCGGGTCGGCCACGATCACGTCGAAGCGCTCTTCGGCCGCTTTCAGCTCTTTCAGGGCTTCGAAAACATCACCTTCGACGCACGTCACCTTTTCGGCAAAACCATTCAGCGCCGCATTGCGCTCGACGCCATCGAGGGCGAAGCCAGAAGCGTCGACGCAGAAAACTTCGCTCGCCCCGAACGCGCCCGCTTGCACGCCCCAACCGCCGATGTAACTGAACAGGTCCAGCACGCGTTTGCCCTTGACGTAGGGGGCCAGGCGCGCGCGATTCATGCGGTGGTCGTAGAACCATCCGGTTTTCTGACCTTCCATCACCGGTGCTTCGAACTTCACGCCGTTCTCTTCCAGCGCGACCCATTCCGGCACCACGCCGAAGGCCGTTTCCACGTAGCGGTTCAACCCTTCGGCATCCCGGGCAGCCGAGTCGTTCTTGAGCAGGATGCCGCTGGGCTTGAGGACCTGAATCAATGCCGCCAGCACATCGTCCCTGTGCTGCTCCATGGTCGCAGACGCCAGTTGCACCACCAGAATGTCGCCGAAGCGATCGACCACCAGGCCCGGGAGCAGGTCCGAGTCGCCGTAGACCAGACGGTAGAACGGTTTATCGAAGAGGCGTTCACGCAGCGACAAGCAAACGTTCAACCGATGCACCAGCAGCGATTTATCCAGCGACAGCTTGCTATCGCGCGACAGCAGGCGAGCGCAGATCAGGTTATTGGGGCTCATTGCGACGATGCCCAGTGGCTTGCCGCCTGCCGCTTCGAGAACTGCCTGGGCGCCAGGGACAAAACCGTTGAGTGGGGTGGCAGCCACGTCGATTTCGTTGCTGTAGATCCACAGATGGCCGGCGCGCAGGCGACGGTCGGCATTGGGCTTGAGGCGCAAGCTGGGCAGGGACATGACGTCGCTCCGAAAAAAAGAGCGGGATTATAGCGCGTCAACTGGCCTGCGGGCGGCCCACATGAATTAACCAGGTGGTATCCGGTCGGAACCCTCGAGATGTTTCAACGGTTGTCGGAGCATGGGCGATAGGGGGTAGAATCGTTGCCTGACCTTGAGTGTTAACTTATGTCCCAAGAGCTTACTTCCGAGCAGATTCAGCAGGCGTTGCAGGGCATCAGTGTTCCGCCCCAGCCGCAAATCATGGTGGATTTGCAGATGGAGCAGTACATGCCCGACCCTGATCTGGGTGTCATCGCGCGGTTGATAGCGCAGGATCCTGGGCTGTCCGGGGCGCTGCTGAAAATCGTCAACTCTGCTCATTACGGTCTGGCCAATAAAATCGCATCCATTCAGCGCGCGGTGAACCTGCTCGGCAGCCGTTCGATCATCAATCTCATCAACGCCCAGTCGATCAAGGGCGAAATGAGCGATGAGACGATCGTGGTGCTCAACCGCTTCTGGGACACCGCGCAGGACGTGGCGATGACCAGCCTCACGTTGGCCAAGCGCATCGGCTCGCAAACCGTAGATGAATCCTACGCGCTGGGTCTGTTCCACGATTGTGGCGTGCCGCTCATGCTCAAGCGCTTTCCCGAATACATGAGCGTGCTGGAAGAAGCCTATGCGAAGGCCGGGCCTGAGTGCCGAGTGGTCGATACCGAGAATCGCATCCTCAATACCAACCATGCTGTTGTCGGCTATTTCACTGCCAAGTCCTGGCGATTGCCGGAACATGTCAGCAATGCGATTGCCAATCACCATAACGCGCTGGCGATTTTCCAGGATGAATCGGGGCGTAACGCGCCGCTGAAGAATCTTTTGGCCATTCTCAAGATGGCGGAACACGTCTGTTCTTCTCACCGCGTGCTGGGCAACCAAGCCATTGACCACGAGTGGAACAGCATCGGGCACATGGTGCTGGATTACGTCGGGCTGTCCGACTACGACTTCGAAAACCTCAAAGAAAGTATCCGTGAACTGAGCGCGCACTGACGCGCTTATCCTCACCTCGCCATCGAGTGCCCCATGCCTGAATTGCCTGAAGTCGAAACCACCCGTCGGGGTATCGCGCCCCATCTGGAAGGTCAGCGAGTCAGCCGAGTCATCGTGCGCGACCGCCGCCTGCGCTGGCCCATCCCGGAAGATCTGGACGTGCGGCTCTCAGGCCAGAAGATCACGGGGGTGGAGCGGCGAGCCAAATACCTGTTGATTCAGGCCGAAATCGGGACCTTGATCAGTCATTTGGGCATGTCGGGCAATTTGCGGCTGGTCGAGGCCGGGCTGCCGGCGCTCAAGCATGAGCATGTGGACATCGAGCTGGAGTCCGGCCTGGCCTTGAGATACACCGACCCTCGCCGTTTTGGCGCGATGCTGTGGAGCCACGACCCCCATAACCACGAGCTTCTGATCCGGCTTGGGCCTGAGCCGTTGACGGATGTGTTCGATGGTCTGCGTCTGTATGAACTGTCTCGTGGACGGTCGATGGCGGTGAAGCCGTTCATCATGGACAACGCCGTGGTGGTGGGTGTTGGCAACATTTATGCGACCGAAGCGCTGTTCGCTGCGGGTATCGATCCTCGGCGTGAGGCGAAGACCATTTCCAAGGCGCGCTATATAAAGCTGGCCGCAGAGATCAAGCGGGTGCTGGCGGCCGCCATCGAGCGGGGCGGCACTACGCTGCGCGATTTCATCGGCGGCGACGGCCAGCCTGGTTACTTTCAGCAGGAGCTGTTTGCCTATGGTCGGGGCGCTGAACCCTGCAAGGTCTGCGGCACGCTCATGCGTGAGGTCAAGCTGGGGCAGCGTGCGAGTGTTTATTGCCCTAAATGCCAGAAGTAGCGACCGCCTGCGTGGGGGGGGCCTCATCGAGTGCGTTTGCGCTCCGTCACGGTCGGGCGGTGGTCATGGAACGGGAATCCGAAGGGCGCTTCTTCTGAGCGGATTCTCCCGGATGCAGGGCGAGACTTGCGTAACCCCCATCGCTGTTTATAGTGAGCAGCACCCCTTTTCCAGCAGTGCCTGAAGGATCATGCCATGAGCCCGTTTCGTATTCTCGCTGCCACCCTGGCCCTGTTCTTCGGCCTGCAGATGACGCCTGCCATGGCGCAAGTTGAAGCGTCGGGCAGCGGCGATCCGATGTACGAGATTCAAAACCCGCCTGCCTACGCGATGATGGGTGACTTGCTGGTGGCTCGTCCGCTTCTGAT
Source organism: Pseudomonas sp. RIT409 (assembly GCF_003052515.2). Lineage (GTDB taxonomy): Bacteria > Pseudomonadota > Gammaproteobacteria > Pseudomonadales > Pseudomonadaceae > Aquipseudomonas. Next base: position 112,492 of record NZ_QARE02000007.1, read on the forward strand.
CGTGGCAACGGTGATCGGCGCAGGCCTTTTCGTGATTGCGTCTCCGTTCGCGGCAGCCGGTGGCAATTTGCGTGCAACCGGCAACGCGCTGGTGGTCGAGCCTGGCAAGGCCGCGTTTGTCCGCTGCCTGGGTTGCACCACCAGCGGTTACGGCAGGCAGGACTGATCCGCGCAGACTCGCACCCGGTCCAACTGCGCATTCGGGCGGAATGTCGTTGAAACGCCCACCCCGCGAGGGTCGCTCGCGGCTTCGACCCGTGCGCTGTTCTTGTGCCACATCAACACCTGCTGATTGCCGAAGTCGCGTCGTGTTTCTTTTAGGCGATACCCTCGCTCACTCAAATCGGCCAACTCTTGCTCAGTAAACGCGCCTGGCTCGTATTCCAGTTGATCGGGCAAGTACTGATGGTGATAGCGCGACGCAGAGGTCCAGCGGGCGATAGGCTGATCATCGAGATACGCCAACATCGCCAGCAGCACCACACTCGGAATGCGGCTGCCGCCGGATGAGCCGAACGCCGTAAACGCGTCGGGGCTTTCGATGAAACTTGGGCTCATGCTCGACAGCGGACGTTTGCCCGGTTCGATGACGTTTGCGGGGCTGCCGGGCAACCCGTAGGTATTACTGCCTTTGGGGTCGACCGCGAAATCGTCCATCTCGTCGTTGAGGATCACGCCCGTGCCGGGAACGGTAAAGGCCGAACCAAATGGCAGGTTGAGCGACAGGGTCGCTGCAACGGCGTTGCCATCCTCGTCGAGGACGGAGAAATGGCTGGTGTTGTCCCCCTCCCTCCAGCGCGGCGCAGGAGGGAGCGCATTATTGGGCGTGGCGCGGTGAGGGTCGATGCTGGTCGACAGTTGCAATAAATAATCCGGCGCCAAGACCTGCGCAATCGGATTAGGCACGAAATCCGGATCCCCGAAAAACATCCGGTCTCGATAGGCACGTCTCAGCACCTCTGCCACGTAGTGCGCTCGCTGGGCCTTTTCCGATTCCCGCCAAGGCAACTGCTGCAGCATGAACAGGCTCTGCGCCAGAGCGACTCCCCCTGCCGAAGGAGGTGGCGCGCTGATGAGTTCGCGCTGGTCGGCCAATTGAAAGCGTAACGGCGTTCGGGTGACCACGTCGTATTCTTCGAGATCGTGGTAGTTCCAGATGCCGCCTCCTGCGCGTACGCCGCTGACCATCGACTGTGCCGTCAACCCGCTGTAGAAGCCAGCGCGACCTTTGTCGGCGAGACGCTCCAGGGTTTGTGCAAGCTCTGGCTGTTGAATGATCGCCCCCAGGTCAGGCACATCGTTATTGCGCAGGAACAGCCGGGCGCTTTCCTTATTGGCGCGCAAAGCGAACAGTCGCCAGCTGGCACGCTCGCGGTACACCTCGTCGACCTTGAACCCGCGGTAAGCCACGCGAATGGCAGGGGCCAGGGAGATGCTCAGCGGGAGGCGTCCATAGCGGTCGGCCAATTCGACCAATGCGGCGGGCAGGCCGGGGATGGCTGCGGCCAGGGGGCCGTTCAGAGATAAATCGGGTTGCGCGACACCATTGCGATGGAACATTCGCGGCTTGGCTTTAAGGGGCGCTTTCTCGCGGGCATCGAGAAAGGGGTACTGCACCGGCTCTCCCGCCTGGCGCAACAGGAAAAAACCGCCGCCACCCAGCCCGGAACCGTAAGGTTCAACTACGGCAAGGGTGGCGCTGATGGCAACCGCGGCGTCGAACGCATTCCCGCCATCGACCAGAATTTCCCGACCGGCGGCTGTCGCAACGGGGTGGGGGCTTGCAATGGCGGCCTGATCGGGATGGCCAGGACTGCCTTGAGCCGAGAGGGCGCACAGAACAAGCACTGCGCCAAACGAGGAGGGTATCCGCGTAAGCTTTGAGGTCATGCGTATCTCGCTCAGTTCTACAGGCAATACAGCCCATGTCTTCGGCGAAAGCGCGGATGCCGACAGGATATGCCTTCGTTTAAGCCTTGCTGGTAATAAGGTGGTACTTGGCCATCAGTTGGTCTTTCGTTTCGACGTTGTTTTCATCCAACGGGATGCAGTCGACCGGGCAGACCTGCTGGCACTGGGGTTCATCGTAGTGACCTACGCATTCGGTGCACAGGTTCGGATTGATCACGTAGATCTCTTCCCCTTGGGAAATCGCTTCGTTCGGGCACTCGGGTTCGCAGACGTCGCAGTTGATGCAATCGTCGGTGATGATCAGGGACATGGACACTCCTGCCGCGGTCGACACCGGGGCATATCAAGATCTAATGCGGCGAATTGTGCCGCATTAACGCTCGGTATGCACCTCAACATAGCGCCGGAACTAGGCTTTGAATCTTTCCTTGAGCGCTTGGGCGACCGCCGGATGTACAAATTTCGTGATGTCTCCGCCTAACGCCGCGATTTCTCTGACCAGCGTAGATGAAATAAATGAATAGCGTTCGGACGGCGTGAGAAAAAGGCTTTCGACGTCCGGGGCGAGCTGCTTGTTCATGTTGGCGAGCTGAAATTCATATTCGAAGTCCGACACCGCCCGCAGCCCGCGCAGCAAGATGTTGGCGTTCTGCTCTTGCGCGAAATGCGCCAGGAGGGTCGAGAAACCTACCACTTCGACGTTCGCCAGGTGTTCAGTGGCTTCCTGGGCCAGCGCGACCCGTTGCTCGAGGGGGAACAACGGATTTTTCTTGGGACTGGCGGCGACGGCAATGACCACTTGATCGAACATGCGCGAAGCGCGTTCGACCAGATCGCCATGGCCCTTGGTGATGGGGTCGAAGGTGCCTGGGTACAACACTCGGTTCATCGCGTCGTCCTGGTCGGAGTTCGTTGGGACTCGGATGGTAGCGCAGGCCAGGTGTAGCGGCCAAGTTGCCTGCGCTCTCTGCGCCTTGCGAGTTGCCGCACCCGCGCCCAGACTGGGCAGGCCGTCCTGACGGCCTTCCCTTGCCTGACAGGAGTCGTGATGCGTACGGATTATCTGGCGTTCTTCGTTTCACTGTTTCTTTCTCGCCTCGGCGATCAGATCCTGCTGTTTCTCGTTCCGCTGATTGTTTTCCAGACCACTGACAGTGCCTCATGGGCCGGATTGGCGTTCTTCATGGAGGCATTGCCGCGCTATTTGGCATTCCCGGTCTGCGGGGCGTTGTGCGACCGGCACTCACCGGTCCGTCTGCTGCACATCAGCCAGGTGTACCGCGCCGGGATCTGCGCGGTGGCGATGGCGCTGTATGGCGTATTCGGTGGGCTCTACTGGCTGGTTCTGCTTTCGGCGGTCTGCGGTGTGCTGACCACGCAGGGCATCATGGCGCGAGAGGTGGTGATGCCTCATGCATTCCCCGATTACCGTTACGGAAAAACGCTGTCGTACTCGCAAATCGCCGATCAGACCGGGCTGGTGCTGGGGCCGGTGCTGGCGGCACTGGCACTGGAAATCTGTCCATGGCCGGGCGTTGTAGTGGGCGCGGCACTGTTGTTCGGGCTCGCCGACCTGGCCATGCGTGTCTGGCAGCGCGTGAGCGGTTTCCAAATGGCACGTCCGCAGCGGCAAGCGCGGGTGTGGCATGAGCCTTTGCGCATCGCGCTTGGCCACATTGCCAGCGTCCCGAGCCTGCAGAAGCTCATCGGGCTTGCCGTGGGGGTGAACCTGATCGTGGGCGTTACCCTTGCCACATCGGCGGCGATGGTGATCGGCTCGTTTGGAGAGAGCAAGGACTACTATGCCATCGTACAGGCAGCGGGCGCCGCAGTGACTATCGCCATTTTGTTCGTGCTGGCGCGCATCGAGCTGCCTCTCAAATTGCTGGGTGCCGCGTCCTATTGCGCGATTGTGGTGGGGGCATTGATTACGGCTACCGGGGCGATTCCTGGCGTTTATTTGATAGGGTTTCTGCTGATTGTCGGCTTCGACAAGATGTTCAACATCTACATGCGTACCCTTCGGCAGCGTCTCATCCCGGTGGGTGATTTCGGTAAGACGGTGGGGGTCATTACCCTGCTCAACAACCTGTCGCAGCCCTTTGCGGGATTGATGGTGGGGCTGCTCACCGCTTCATTGGGCTTGCGAGGTGTCATTCTGGTGATGGTACTGGTGGCCGGTCTCTTGGGGGCCCTCATTGCGGTCGCATACCGGGCGAGCGCTGCGGTGCCGCCGAGCAATGAAGGCTGCACCGAACCGGAGCGCATGCGTTAAGATCAAGCCTATTCCCGTGACATCCAGGCGTCCGAGCTAAACATGGCACCGCGCATCAAACCCTTACGCGTCAAGACGCGAGAACGCATCGTGCAGAGCAGCCTGGAACTGTTCAATCTGCAAGGCGAGCGCAGCGTGAGTACCAACCATGTCGCGGCACACCTGGAGATTTCGCCGGGGAACCTCTATTACCACTTCCCTAACAAGCAGGCGATCATCGCCGAGCTGTTCACGCAGTACGAAGCGTTGATCGACAGCTTTCTGCACCCACCCAAAGGGCGTTTGCCGGCGGTCGAGGATAAGCGCCATTACTTGCTCGCGATCCTCGACGGTATGTGGCGCTACCGTTTCCTGCACCGCGACCTCGAGTATCTACTGGACGCCGACCCTGAGCTGGCCCAGCGTTATCGACGCTTTTCCCAGCACTGTCTGATCAAAGGGATGGCCATCTATGGTGGCTTCGTCGACGCGGGCATTCTGGACATGAACAGCGTGCAGATCGAATCACTCACGCTCAACGCCTGGATCATCCTGACGTCATGGGTGAGGTTCCTTTGTACCACCCGGAAAACCCCAGGCCGTTTGAACGAAGAGGCCATCCGGCGAGGGGGTTATCAGGTCTTGATGCTTGAGCTGGCTTACGTTACGCCTGGCGCGCGTGCAGCGGTGCATGCGCTATGCGACGAATTTCATGTGCCTTTGATCACAGCGCTGGAGGATGCGGATTGAGCCAATGCTTCGATTGCATGGAATACCCCCATCGTTTCTAGCCATTTTTACTGTCTGCAGGAGCCCGTCATGTCTATTGCGCAACTGATCAGCCCGCAACAACTGGCCGAACGCCCACAATCACCGGGGCGAGTGATCCTAGATTGCCGTTCTTCCCTTGATGACCTGGATTACGGTCAGCGCAGCTACGCGCAAGGGCATATCGAGGGTGCGTCCTACGCCGATCAGCTCAACGACCTGAGCGGACCCATCATCAAAGGAGTAACGGGACGGCATCCCTTGCCGGACCCGCAGGCCTTGATCGATCGCCTGCGGTTCTGGGGAGTGGATAACGACAGCGAAATTGTGCTCTACGACGACGGCCCCGGTGCTTATGCTGCACGCGCATGGTGGCTGCTTGCGTGGCTGGGCAAGCGTGACGGCGTATACCTTCTCGATGGCGGATTGAAGGCGTGGCATGCAGCTGGACTGCCGTTGAGTCTGGATCCGCCGGCGCATCGCGAAGGCACGTTCAAGGGCAAGCCGGATGAGACGCTGGTGCTCACTGCGCAAGAGGTGCAGAAGAAACTGGACAGGCCCGATGTCACGTTGATCGATGCGCGCGCGCCTGCACGATTTCGCGGCGAGGTCGAGCCGATCGATCCAGTCGCTGGCCATATCCCCGGCGCGCAATGTGCAGACTTCACGGACAATCTGGGCCCGGACGGGCGCTTCCTGCCCGCCGCGCAGCTCAGGGAGCGATTTGCCGAAATCCTGAAAGGGCGTGCGCCTGAAAAGCTCGTCGCGTACTGCGGCTCGGGCGTCACGGCCTGCCAAAACTTGTTCGCCCTATGCCTGGCTGGCTATCCCTTGGGCCGGTTGTACGCTGGGTCATGGAGCGAGTGGATCAACGATCCGCAGCGGCCAGTGGCCAAGGGCGAATAAGGCATCGCGGTGACGTGAATCACCGCATGCCGTGCAAACCTGCGGAGTTTGATCAACGGACGAGCTGCTGATCCGGCACTACAAAGCCTCTGTAATTGGCTTCGATGAATTGCTTGACCTCCGGCCCGGTCAAGTATTTCGCCAACAGTGTCAGCCTTGGATCATCCAGCATGTCGTTTCGTGCATAGATCAGGTTGGCGTAGGGGTTGTCTGCGGTGTGCTCTCGCACCGATGCCTGCGAGGGGTCCACCCCGTTCGAGAGGGCGACGTCACCGTTGATGAAGCTGGCATCGGCATCCGGTAGCGCCTTGGCCTTGACGGCTGCATTATCGCGGTGGAACGTCTTGCTGACGTGGGTCAGTTTGAAAATCGGGCCACTCACTGCAGCGGTCCTTGGTGATGTCTGTCTGAGCAGAACCGCCAGGAAGCCGCGAAGCGGCGATCTCTGGCGATACACCCAACATTCGGTCGCCGCATAATCATTGCTTTGAGTTATAACGGAAAAGAATTTTTAATTCTTTGCTTATAATCGCCTGTTTTCTGCAAGAGGAGCTGTGGTCATATTTGCCCCATCAACCAGCGCAGCAGAAAAAACACCAACAGCCCCCCGCCGATGGTGGCCAGCAGATTGCGGCTCAGCGCTGCGATGGCGATCGCCGCAGCGCCCGCCAGCAGGTAGGCATTATCCAGTGAAAGCTGCCAGTGTTGGCCGTCAGGCAGCAACATGCCAGGCACGACAATGGCCGTGAGCACGGCGGTGGGCACGTAATGCAGCCCCTGTCTGACCACTGGGGGAAAGCGCAGATCGGGCCAGGCGAACAAGCTGTAGCGCATCGTAAACGTGATCACGGTCATTCCCAGGATCAACCACCCGTAACTCATGAGTGCACCTCGTCGACCTGGGCATTGCGGGAGCCTTCGGATTGACGTCTTTCCAGCAGAACCCCGACGGCAATGCCGCTGAACGCGGCAGCCATCAAGCCCAGCTTGTAGGGCCATGACCAGGTCATCAAGGCAACGGCGCCCGCCGCGAGCGCTGCTGCGATTTGCGACTGGTTACGAAGCAACGGCACGACAATGCCGATGAACGTAGCCAGCATCGCAAACTCCAGGCCCCAACTGGCCATGTCCGGTACCGCCTGCCCGAACAGCACGCCCACCAGCGAACTGCTCACCCAGCAGGTATAGAGGGCGCTGGTAACGCCAAGCCAATACCAGTGCGCCAGAGGTGAGCGGCCGTGCACAAGGTAATAGCGTTGCACGACGGCGAAGGTTTCGTCGGTCAGCCAGAATGCCAGTAGCAGTCGCCAGCGCTGCGGCAGGTTTTGCACTTGGGGTTGTAGCGTGGCGCTGTAGAGCACATGACGCAGGTTGACGATGAAGGTGGTCAGCAGGATCACCACTGCACTCGCCCCAGCGCCCATCAGGCTGACGACGATGAATTGCGCGGACCCTGCGTAGACGAACATCGACATGCTGACCGCCTGCCACAGTGAGAGGCCGCCGACGCCAGCCAGCGTTCCGAATATGATGCCGAACGGCGCAATGCCGACCAGCATCGGCACGCTATCGCGAAGACCGCGGGCGAAGAGTTGATTGCGAGACATGATGCTTCTCCTTGTGCCTCGAATCATCAGCCTGTGCAGGCCTCCTGTCTTGAACGATCTTGCAACGAGCAAGGCGCTGAAGCTTCAAGCTGCCCCGGCGGAGCCATGCACATCCACCAGCCACTGAGGAATGCACTGCTCCAGGTAATAAACCGGCTTTCTGAGCGTTCCCCCGACGAAGCCTACATGGCCGCCTCGTTGCTGAAGATCGAAACGGGTGCTCGGTGACAGTTCGTGGAGTGCGGGAAGGCTGTGTTGGAACACGAAAGGGTCATCTGCGGATTGCACCAGCAATGTCGGGGTGCGGATGGCCCCGAGATAATAGCGGCTGGAGGCTTTGCGGTAGTAATCCTGCGCGTCGTCAAATCCATTCAGTGGGGCGGTTACCCTGCCGTCGAACTCCCAAAACGTCCGCAGGTTATCCAGCGAGCCCAGTGCAGCGAGGGCTGACAACCCGTCGTTCATGCCTTCATGCTGGAACCGACGCTGCTTGTCCTTGATGTACCCCACCATTTCACGCATGAAATGGCGTTGATAGACCTTGGAAAAACCCAGGCCGATGCGGTCCGCGCACTCATCCAACCGGAAAGGTACCGACACTGCCGCGGCGCCCTGCAGTTGGCTCTCGAACCCTGACTCACCCAGATGCTTGAGCAGGATATTGCCGCCCATTGAGTACCCCACCGCATACAGCGGCGCCAGCGGGCGGGCCCTGCGCAGGTGAGCGATAACGGCTGCCAGGTCATCGCTGACGCCCGAGTGATAGCTGCGAGGCAGCAGATTGGGCTCGCCCGAGCAGCCTCTCCAGTTCAAGGCGACACTGGTCCACCCATGCTTTTCCATGGCGTGCTGAAGCCCGACGACATAGTGCGAGTTGGATGATCCCGTCAAACCATGCAGCACCAGCACCACAGGCACCTTGGCGTCGTGTGGACCGTGCCAGTCCAGATCGAGGAAGTCACCGTCGTCGAGCCAAATGCGTTCGCGGCGCCGTTCCAGGGCGGGCATTTTGCGCCAGATCGGCCCCCACATGGTTTGCAAATGAGGGTTGCCGAGTCCGAATGCTGGCGCGAACACGCCGCTTTCAGTTGGCGTGGCCACTGCGTTCCCACAAGGCGTAGTGCACCTGCCCCGTTTTTTTCTCTCGATGCAGCCGCCAATTGCCCGGCAGGCCTAGTGTCGATGGCGGCGTTTCGCTCTCGGTGTAGACCCAGGCATCGTTCGCCAGCCAGCCGCGTTCTTCAAGCAGCGTACAGGCCGGAACCAGCAGTTGCTGATGGAAGGGCGGATCGAGGAATACCACGTCGAATGCCTCGGCCGGTTGGGCTTCCAGGTAGCGCAGCGCGTCACCGGCTTGAGTCCTGCCAACGCTGCAGCGCAAGGTGCCCAGGTGCTCGCGCAGGCTGGAGATGGCCACGGGATTGGCATCCAACGCCAACCCCATGCTCGCGCCCCGCGACAAGGCTTCGAGGAACAGCGCGCCGCTTCCCGCAAAGGGATCGAGCACCCGTGCGCCTTCGATATAAGGCGCCAGCCAGTTGAACAGGGTTTCTCGCACCCTGTCGGGTGTAGGGCGAAGGCCGGGGGCGTCTGGAAAGCTCAGACGTCGGCTGCGCCATTCACCGCCAATGATTCGCAACTGGCCAAGGCCCGTATGAACTTTAGGGCCTTTGTGAGCGCGCAGAGGCTTGGAAGTCGAGGTCATCAGTGCTCCGGAACGCCGACGGGTTGCTCGGCGGGTCTTTCGGTCGGGGGCGGCAGAGGCTTCTGAGGGACGGTAGGACCGGCGGTCACGATCACCAGGTTGTCCACATTCAGATGCTTGTTCATCACCGCCTTTATTTGCTCGACGGTGACGCTTTGGGATTGCGTCATGAAATCTTCGAGATATGTCAGCGGCAGATTATAGAAGCCAATGGCTCCCAATTGGCCAACAATTGCCGAGTTGCTCGCGGTCGACAGCGGGAAACTGCCTGCCAGCTCACGCTTGGCATCGTCGAGCTCTTTCTGGGTCGGGCCATTGGCGAGGAAGTCGCGAGTGACATCCTTGACCAGATTGAGCGTATTTTCGCTCAGCTCGGCACGGGTTTGCAGGCCGATCATGAAAGGACCTTTTGCCTGCATCGGTGTGAAGCCCGATGAGACGCCGTAGGTCAGGCCTCGCTTCTCCCGCACTTCGGTCATCAACCGGCTGCCGAACCCACCACCGCCGAGAATCGAGTTACCCAAGGACAGCGCAGCGTAATCGGGGTCAGCGCGATCGATACCCAGTTCGGCCAGCATCAGGTGCGTCTGCTTGGATGGGAATTCGATATGGGTTTGACCCGGTTTCGGTGGCGTCGGTGCAACGGTTTTCGGAAGCGCAGGGCCTTTCGGCAGTGCCGATGACACCTGGGCCGCCACCGCTTCGGCCTCAGGACGAGAGAGGTCTCCGACCAGCGCAATCACCGCGTTCCCGGCGGCGTACGCTTTGGCATGGAAGGCTTTCAACTGAGCGAGGGTAATGGGGGTGACGGTTTTGGCCGTGCCCATGCTCGGGTGCGCGTAGGGGTGTTCACCATAAAGGCGCTTGAAGAGCTCATCGCCCGCCAGTTTGCCCGGGTTTTGCTTCTGGTATTCGAAACTGGCCAGCAACTGGTTTTTGATGCGGGCCAGTGAGTCGGAAGGAAACGACGGTTTGCCGACCACTTCAGAAAAGAGTTTGAGCGCTGGTTCGCGTTTGTCCGGTGCGCTCAGGCTGCGTAACGAGGCAAGGGCCATGTCGCGGTAGGATCCGTTGCCGAAGTCTGCGCCAAGGTCTTCGAAGCCGGCGGCAATGGCGCTGACATCCTTGCCCTTGACGCCTTCGTTGAGCATGGCATTGGTGATCATTGCGATGCCTGGCGTCGCGCCGTCCTGGCTGCTGCCTGCGGCGAACAGCACGCGCATGTCGAACATCGGCAACTCATGCGCTTCGACGAAGAGCGCTCGCGCGCCCTCGGCGGTTGTCCACGATTGAATATCCAGCGAGCGTCGTGCGGGCGCCTTGCCGTCGAGCTCCTTCAGGGATTCCAGCGTATTGGCGGCCTTGTCGATGGCTTTGGGCGCTTCAGTGGAGGTCTCTGCCGTCGCAGACATCGGGCCGAACAGGCCAACGGACGTCAATAGCAGCGCAACAGCCCGCGTACGCACAGAACGTTTCTCGATGCGCCGGATCATTGCGCTTTCTCCTCAGGCAATACGTGCGCAACGGCAAGGCGTTCGCGAGTGAAATAGGTGCGTGCGGCCTTCTGGATGTCTTCGGGCGTGACGCTTTGCAACGCCGCCAGCTCACCATCCATCAGCCGCCAGGAGAGGCCGACTGTTTCCAGTTCGCCGATAGTGCTGGCCTGGCTGGTGATGGAATCACGTTCGTAGACGAGCCCCGCGATCACCTGGGCACGAACCCGCTCCAGTTCGGCCTGGGTCGGCGGCTTGGTCTTCAATTCGTCGAGCAATCGCCAGATACCGGCTTCGACATCCGCCAGGGTTTTCTTTTTTTGCATGTTCGGAGTAGCGCTGAGGGTAAACAGGCTGTCACCTCGGGTGTAGGCGTCATAGTTCGAGGAAGCGCCGGTCACCAGTTCCTCGCCACGTTCGAGTTTCGACGGAATGCGGGCACTGTAACCACCATCCAGCAGCGCAGAGATCAGCCGTAGCGCGTTCACTGACTGTGGATCGGTGGCCGTGGCCAGGCTCGGCACGTTAAAACCGTACATCAGGCTCGGCATCTGAGTGGCGACATGCACGGTGATCTGACGAAGGCCGGGCTCCGGTAGCTCGAGAGGCTTCTTGGAGGCCGGCACGTCGCGTCGGGGGATGGGCCCGAAGAAGCGTTCGGCCAGCGCTTTGACTTCGCTCGGTTGGACGTCTCCGACCACCACCAGGGTGGCGTTGTTCGGCACGTACCAGGACTCGTACCAGTGACGCAGCTCTTCGACTTTCATGCGGTCCAGGTCCGCCATCCAGCCAATGGTCGGCGTGTGATAACCGCTGGCAGGGTAGGCGATGGCCTTGAAGCGCTCGTAAGCCTTGGCGTTGGGCTTGTCTTCCGTGCGCAGGCGGCGCTCTTCCTTGATGACCTCGATCTCTCGCGCGAACTCTTCGGGCGGCAGGCGCAGGCTGGCCATTCGATCCGCCTCCAGCTCGAAGGCTACGCTCAGTCGATCGCGGGCCAGAATCTGGTAGTAGGCGGTGTAGTCATCGCTGGTGAACGCGTTCTCTTCAGCGCCCAGGTCGCGCAGGATCAGTGAGGCTTCGCCCGGGCCTGCCTTGGCGCTGCCCTTGAACATCATGTGTTCAAGCGTGTGGGAAAGGCCGGTCTGGCCGGGCGTCTCGTAGCTGGAGCCGACTTTGTACCAGACCTGCGATACGACGACCGGCGCACGATGGTCTTCGCGCACGACCAATTTAAGGCCGTTTTCCAGCGTGAATTCAGTGGTGGATTGAGGATCGGCGGCTACAGCGACAAGGGGCAGACACAAGGTACCGAGCAAAAAGCTTGCGGCACGGCGGGCAAGGGCATTCATTCGTCAATTGAACCTTCGAGGCGGCCTGCATGAACTTGGCGTCGGCGGGCGCGGGAGTTAGGGCGTATCATCACATATTTCCACCGCCGAGCCGGAGGCCGAAATGTCCCAAGGCAACGCGTGCGGGGAGATTTGAGCATCCAGACGAGCGACGCAGCCCTGCGAATTTCCGGCCCCGGCCTGCCGGGTTGATGCCTGAAAACCCGCTAAGCTTCGTCTCGGTTCCTGGCGAGGAAACGCACATTCCCTGAGGCCTGGGCCCGGTCTGGTGCGCTTTGAGGCACCCACGCGGCGGTGGAAATATGTGATGACACGCCCTAGGATAGCGGCCAGTTTGCTCGACGACCATGGCTGTGACGTAGGACTCTTCGTCTTAAGCAGGAAGGCGATGCTTAAATGGCGTAAACGGCAGAGCCCTTGCTGAACAAGCGGGCTCTATTACAGTCTGTTTCGCATACAGAATTTTCAGAGGCGCCGGTCTGGCGCGTCGCGACCTTGAGATAAGCGTCCTCCATGTTTGGTTCCAACGACGACAAGAAGACGCCAGCCCCGGCTGGCGAGAAAAAAGGCCTGTTCGGATGGCTGCGCAAGAAGCCGCAGGAAACCGTCGCCGATCAGCCGAAAGATTTACCCGTTTCAGCGCCCGAGACCGCCATCGAACCGACCTCGCCCGCTGTGGATCCGCACACCCCTCCGGCCATCCCGCCCGCCAGCTCCGCGGCGCCAACCTTCATCGCCCCTGCGCCCGAGCATGCTGTCGACACACCGCCCGCTGCCGAGCCCTGGCTGAAGTTGCCCGTCGCTGAAGAGCCTGTTGCGCTGACCGATGAAAATGAACCCCATATAACGCCTGAGATTCCGACGCACACTGCGTCGCACGTGCCGACACCTGTCGCGCCCCCTGTGTCACCTTCGGTTGAAGCCGTACCGCCGTCCATCGAGCCAGTGCCTGTTGCGCTGCCCGATCCTGTCGCTGGCAATGACCTGCCAGGGCTGACGCCGCCCGCGCCCGTTCCAGCGCCGCGTGTAGAGGCGCCGCAGGCCCCGGTCGTCGCCGAGCCATCGGGCCCTTCGCCAGCCCAGGCTGTCGAGCCCAGGCAGCCGGGCTTCTTCGCCCGCCTCAAGCAAGGGTTGTCCAAGACCAGCGCCAGTCTCGGCGAAGGTATGGCCAGTCTCTTCCTTGGCAAGAAAGCCATCGACGACCACATGCTGGACGAGTTGGAAACCCGCCTGCTCACCGCGGATGTAGGTGTCGAGGCAACGTCGCTGATCGTGCGGAACTTGACGCAGAAAGTGGCGCGTAAACAACTCACCGACAGCGACGCGCTCTACAAATCCCTGCAAAGCGAGCTGACCGAAATGCTCAAGCCGGTGGAGGCTCCGCTGGTGATCGCCGCTGACCACAAGCCGTTCGTGATCCTGGTCGTCGGTGTCAATGGCGCGGGCAAGACCACGACCATTGGCAAGCTCGCCAAGAAGCTGCAGGTTGAGGGCAAGAAGGTCATGCTTGCGGCGGGCGATACCTTCCGTGCCGCGGCGGTGGAGCAGTTGCAGGTCTGGGGCGAGCGCAACAAGATCCCGGTCATTGCCCAGCACACAGGGGCCGATTCGGCGTCGGTCATTTTCGATGCGGTTCAGGCGGCCAAGGCCCGCGGCATCGACGTGTTGATCGCCGATACCGCAGGCCGTCTCCATACCAAAGACAACTTGATGGAAGAGCTGAAGAAGGTACGCCGCGTGATCGGCAAGCTGGATGAAGCGGCGCCTCATGAAGTGCTGTTGGTGCTGGACGCGGGGACCGGTCAGAACGCCATCAACCAGGCCAAGCAGTTCAACCAGACCGTCAACCTCACAGGGCTGGCGCTGACAAAGCTCGATGGGACTGCCAAGGGCGGGGTGATCTTCGCGCTGGCCAAGCAATTCGGGCTGCCGATCCGTTATATCGGGGTAGGCGAGGGCATCGACGATTTGCGGACCTTCGAAGCCGAACCCTTTGTTCAGGCACTTTTTGCCGAGCGGGAGCGCACATGATTCGTTTCGAACAGGTCGGCAAGCGCTATCCGAACGGGCACGTGGGCTTGCATGAGCTGAGCTTTCGAGTGCGTAGGGGCGAGTTCCTGTTTGTCACCGGTCATTCGGGCGCTGGCAAAAGCACCCTGCTTCGCCTGCTATTGGCCATGGAGCGCCCCACGTCGGGCAAGTTGTTGTTGGCCGGGCAGGATCTGGGGCAAATCAGCAATGCGCAGATCCCTTTCCTGCGCCGGCAGATCGGCGTGGTGTTTCAGAACCACCAGTTGCTGTTCGATCGCACGGTGTTCAACAACGTTGCACTGCCGCTGCAGATCCTCGGCCTGTCCAAGGCTGAAGTCACCAAACGTGTGGATTCGGCGCTTGAACGGGTCGCACTCTCCGACAAGGCCGAGCTGTACCCAGGGGACCTGTCCACCGGTCAGCAGCAGCGCGTCGGCATTGCGCGCGCCATCGTTCACCGCCCAGCCCTGCTGTTGGCGGATGAGCCCACCGGTAACCTTGACCCACGTCTGGCGGCTGAAATCATGGGCGTATTCGAAGACATCAACCGGTTGGGGACGAGCGTGCTGATCGCCAGTCACGACCTCGCCCTGATTGCCCGCATGCGCCATCGGATGCTCACCCTGCAACGCGGTCGATTGATCGGCGACGGGGAGGCGGGTGTATGAGCGCTACTCGCAGCCCCAAGGTTTCCGAGCGTGTGGCGCCCAAGGCCACGGAGCCGGGCCCGCAGAAGCAGAAAAAGAAGCGGCACGACGATGATGACGGACCCAGCTTCGGCGAGTTGTTCGGCGCCTGGATCGAGGCCCATCGTTCGAGTCTGGCCGACAGCCTTCGCCGGTTGGGCAAGCAGCCGATCGGCAGTTTTTTCACCTGCCTGGTGATGGCCGTTGCGTTGAGCCTGCCGATGGGCCTCTCGTTACTGCTGAGCAATGTCGAACGCCTTGGTGGATCCTGGCAGCGTGCAGCGCAAATATCGCTTTATATGCAACTGGATGCGTCGCCTACCGATGGGCAAAGTCTGGTCAGCAGGATCAAGCAGATGAACGGCGTTGCCGATGCGGAGTACATCTCTCGCGATCAGGCGCTGAGCGAATTCCAGCAGCAGTCGGGCCTTGGCGAGGCCCTCAAGGAGTTGCCGGAAAACCCGCTGCCCGGTGTGGTGTTGGTGACTCCGCTTGAAGTGGACAAGGCCGCGCTAGAGGCGTTACGTACCCAACTCGCCGAATTGCCGAAGGTGCAGCAGGCGCAGCTGGACCTGGTCTGGGTGGAGCGGCTTGCGGCAATTCTGAAGCTGGGCGACCGCTTTGTGTTCGGCCTGACGGTTTTGCTCGTCGTTGCATTGCTTCTGGTGATAGGCAATACCATTCGTCTTCATATCGAGAACCGCCGCACCGAGATAGAAGTCATTAAACTAGTAGGCGGTACGGACAGTTATGTACGGCGCCCCTTCCTTTATATGGGCGCGTTGTACGGGTTCGGCGCGGGGATTTTCTCGTGGGGCATACTGGCCTTCGGCCTGGATTGGCTCAACGATGCGGTCATTCGGTTGGCTGGGCTCTACGGCAGTAATTTCTCCCTCGCCGGTGTGCCGGTCGCCGACGGGTTTTCGCTCTTGCTAGGGGCGGTGTTGTTGGGGTATATCGGTGCGTGGATCGCCGTCGCGCGTCACTTGAGAGAGCTGGCTCCGCGATGAGTTTTAATGTTGAGGTAAGGTGTCCATAGTAAATTTTGTTTCACCTATTGACTTTTCAGCTTATGGGAACTTGTTTCGCGGTTCCCGGTCAATTTCGCAGTGCTGAACTGCACGAGTCATGTGTAGGAGGTTTTTTCGTATGACCACTTCTTTGCAACCTGCTTATGCCTTGGTCCCGGGTGCGAACCTGGAAGCCTATGTGCATACGGTGAACAGCATTCCACTGCTGACACCCGAGCAGGAGCGTGAACTGGCCGAGAGTCTCTATTATGAGCAGGATCTAGGGGCGGCTCGGCAGATGGTGCTCGCCCACCTGCGTTTTGTCGTGCACATCGCACGCAGCTATTCCGGTTATGGCTTGGCTCAGGCAGACCTGATCCAGGAAGGTAACGTCGGCCTGATGAAGGCCGTCAAGCGCTTCAACCCCGAAATGGGGGTGCGTCTGGTGTCGTTCGCCGTGCACTGGATCAAGGCTGAGATTCACGAGTTCATTCTGCGCAACTGGCGTATCGTGAAAGTCGCGACAACCAAGGCTCAGCGCAAGCTGTTCTTCAACCTGCGCAGCCAGAAGAAACGTCTGGCTTGGTTGAACAACGATGAAGTGCATCGCGTGGCAGAAAGCCTAGGCGTAGAGCCCCGTGAGGTGCGCGAAATGGAAAGTCGCCTGACGGGCCAGGACATGGCCTTTGACCCCGCTGCGGAAGCGGACGACGACAGTGCGTTCCAGTCGCCAGCCAACTACCTTGAAGACCATCGCTACGACCCGGCGCGTCAATTGGAAGATGCCGACTGGTCCGACAGTTCGACGGCCAATCTTCATGAGGCGTTGAGCGTGCTCGATGAGCGCAGCCGAGACATTCTCTACCAGCGCTGGTTGGCTGAAGAGAAGGCGACGCTGCACGATTTGGCCGAGAAGTACAACGTGTCCGCCGAGCGTATTCGTCAGCTCGAGAAGAGCGCCATGAACAAGCTCAAATCGTCGATTGCTGCATAATCGAGAGCCGCTCTGCAAAACGCCCCGAGATGATCGGGGCGTTTTCATTTCAACGGCGGGTACAGGGGCTGGCTCACCATTGGCGACGGTGATTCAGCCCCAGCAGATACTCGTCCCCACCCAACTGGCGCATCTGTTGACGGATCCACCCGGCACGGCGGGACACGTAGCCGCTGGGATTGCTTGCGCTCCACTCTCTAGGGTTGGGTAGCACGGCAGCCAAGTAGCTGGCCTGCTGTAGCGAGAGTTGGCTGGCATTGATGTGAAAGTGGTGCTCGGCCGCAGCCTGGGCGCCGAAGACCCCGTCATCCCACTCTACGCTGTTGACATAAACCTCCAGAATTCGCTGTTTGGACCAGAACAGCTCGATAAGCGCCGTGAACCAGGCTTCCAGCCCCTTACGGAAATAACTGCGGCCTGACCATAGAAACAGGTTTTTAGCGACTTGCTGGCTCAGCGTACTGGCCCCGCGAATCGAGCCACCCCGTTCGTTGTGAACCAGCGCGGCCTGGATGGCGTCGATATCGAACCCCCAGTGCTCGGCGAATTTCTGGTCTTCGCCAGCGATGACCGCGACTTTCAGGTCATCGGAGATTCTCTCCCAAGGTTCCCAGTCGCGCTGCAGGTCAATGGGCTGACCGTCGAACCAGGATTCGATCTTGCGTTCGACCATCAGCGCGGTGAAGGGCGGTGGCACCCAGCGAAATATCAGAACCAGCACGACACTGGCCGCTGCGAACCAGAGCAGGCCTTTGGCGATACGACGAAGAAGAAAACGCAGCATAGAGATGGCTTGGCCGAACCCGTTGAGCGAGCCATTATACAGATCACGCGCCATTGAACCTGGAGTTACACATGCTTCGAACCTTTCTGATGTTGGCGGCTTTCTTTGGATTCACCGGTGTGGGGCTTGGCGCTTTCGCCGCTCATGGCCTGAAAAACCGTCTTACGCCGGAATACCTGGCTATTTTCCAGACCGGGGTGCTGTATCAGTTGATCCATGCCCTGGCGATCTTTGGCGTTGCGCTCCTCGCCATGCAGATTCAAGGTCGGCTGGTCAGTTATGCAGGTATTGCCTTTATCCTGGGCATCCTCCTGTTCTCCGGCAGCCTGTACCTCATGACGCTGACCGGCGTGAGCAAGCTGGGCATCATCACGCCAATCGGTGGCCTGTGTTTCCTCATTGGCTGGTTCATTCTGGGTTGGACGGCTTGGCGGCTGGGTGTCGATACCTTGTGACAAGGCAGGTGTGCAACGCCGGTTGAGCGTGTGCACCGACCGCACATTCAGCAGCACGCCGAGACGAATGGCCGTGCTGTGCCTTGGTCATCCCGACCGATCGGGCTAGAATGCACGCCCCCTAAAATGATGGCTGCCTTCGCATGCGCATTCAGTTGAACGGTGAATCCTACGAACTGCCCGACGGCGAGACCGTGGCGGCATTGCTGAGCCGCCTGGACCTGGTCGGGCGTCGAATCGCGGTCGAGCTGAATCTGGATATCGTACCGCGCAGCCAGCATGCATCCACGACGCTCAGCGAAGGCGATCACGTCGAAGTGGTGCATGCCATTGGTGGCGGCTAGGCCTTCACGCCCTGCGGTCTCCCCTGGCCCAGAAGAACTGCAAGAACCTCAACCCTAAAGAGGATTTCCGATGAGCAATGTTCGTAGCGACAAGCCGTTTACCGTGGCCGGTCGGACTTTTCAGTCGCGCCTGTTGGTCGGCACTGGCAAGTACAAGGACATGGAAGAAACCCGTCTGGCGATCGAGGCGTCGGGTGCCGAGATCGTCACCGTAGCGGTGCGTCGGACCAATCTGGGCCAGAATCCCGGTGAGCCGAACCTGCTCGACGTGCTGCCGCCGGATCGCTATACCATCCTGCCGAACACTGCTGGCTGCTATGACGCCATCGAAGCGGTACGCACCTGCCGTCTGGCCCGCGAACTGCTCGATGGCCACAATCTGGTCAAGCTCGAAGTGCTGGCCGACCAGAAAACCCTGTTCCCTAACGTGATCGAAACCCTCAAGGCCGCCGAGACGCTGGTCAAGGACGGCTTCGACGTCATGGTCTACACCAGTGACGATCCGATCATCGCTCGCCAACTGGCTGAAATCGGCTGCTGTGCGGTCATGCCATTGGCTGGACTGATCGGCACTGGCCTGGGTATCTGCAACCCCTACAACCTGCAGATCATTCTTGAAGAGTCGAAAGTCCCGGTATTGGTCGACGCCGGTGTCGGCACCGCCTCCGACGCCACCATCGCCATGGAACTGGGCTGCGAAGCGGTGTTGATGAACTCGGCCATCGCCCACGCACAGCAACCGATCCTGATGGCCGAGGCCATGAAACACGCCATCCTGGCGGGCCGCATGGCCTACCTGGCGGGCCGTATGCAGAAAAAACTCTATGCCAGCGCTTCCTCGCCGCTGGATGGTCTGATCAAGTAAGAGCCTGTTGATGATTGATTCGCAAACGCCTGACCCACTTCCGGACGAGGAAGTGATGAATGACCCACACGGCAAAGCACAGGGTGCTGACAGCCATCATCGGCGCATCAAGAGTTTCGTGATGCGGGCGGGGCGGATGACCGAGGGCCAGCAACGCGGGCTCGATCAGGGCAGGCCGCTGTTCGTGCTGCCATTGGCCGACGCCCCGGTCGACTTCGATCAGGTCTTCGGGCGCTCTGCACCGCGCACGCTGGAGATTGGTTTCGGCATGGGGCATTCGCTGCTCGAGATGGCGGCTGCCGCGCCCGAACAGGACTTCATCGGCGTCGAGGTGCATCGCCCTGGCGTCGGTGCGCTGCTTAACGGCGTGCTGACTCAAGGCCTGACGAACGTCCGGGTCTACGACTGCGATGCCATCGAAGTGCTCAAGCGCTGCGTTGGCGACGACAGTCTCGATCGCCTGATGCTGTTTTTCCCCGATCCCTGGCACAAGGCTCGCCATCACAAGCGCCGTATTGTGCAAGCCGAGTTCGCCGCGCTGGTGCGCAGCAAGCTCAAGCCGGGCGGTATTCTGCACATGGCGACCGACTGGGAACCTTATGCCGAATACATGCTGGAAGTGATGAATGTCGCACCGGGTTATCGCAACCTGGCGGAAGACGGCAAATGCGTACCGCGCCCTGCGGAGCGCCCGATCACCAAGTTCGAACGCCGTGGTGAGCGTTTGGGGCACGGCGTCTGGGATTTGAAGTTCGAGAAGATCGCCTGATCGACCAGCCCCCTTTCCCCTGAGGGGGCCCGGTCAACCTGTGGGAGCGAAGTCTCTCGTGAGCGAAGCGTGCAGCCGAGACAGCTCCGTCGGCCGCGCCGTCAGCTTGCGATGGGCTCCGCTCCCACGGTCGTTCTGGGCCTTGCTCACTGGGGGCTTGTAGGACTTATCCTTCAGCCTCTTCAATCTTGGACTACGGCTTTGTCGGCCGCATCTGGCTTCGCTCCCCTCATTGGATCGTTATCGTCCCGCCGTTGCACATTCTATTGCTGATAACGGGGAAAGATGATGAGAACAATCTGGCAAATGGCTGCAGTCGCGACGCTGATCGCAACGACGAGCGGCTGCGTCAGCTATAACATGAGCCAACCAACTGCTTCGCTGTCTGGCGAGGTCAAGACCGATCTCAAAGCGGATGTGAAAGTGGGTGAAACCATTCAGGGCGAATCGTCCAGCAACATCCTGTTCGGCTGGTTGAACCTGGGTGGTGACAATCAATTCGCCGATGGCGTGACCTATGGCGCTGCGTCGGGCGGCGGCCTGGGCTTGCCGCTGCCCGATCCGGTGTCCAGGGCAAAAGCCGCGGCCGCCTACAAAGCAGTGAAGTCGTCGGGCTCCGATCTGATCGTCGCACCGCGCTATGAAGTGACCGTCAACGATTACTTCATCTTCAAGAAAGTGAACGTGAAGGTCACCGGCAACAAAGGCAGCATCCAAAGCATCCGCTGATGGATGAGTCGCACCCGCCAGAACAGCGGGTGCGACTGCTGCATGCACGCGACGGGCCGGCGCAGGTTATTTCCGGTCGGCAACCACCCCGATCAACACCAACACGACCAACAACACCGGTGCGAGGCTGTAGTTGTTGAACTGACTGAGTCCGCGCACTACCCAGGGGGTGGCATAGATCAGCGCCGCACCACTGCCGAGGGTGCAAAGCAAGGCCATGACCGGTACGCGCAAGGCGCCGGCAAAGCTGCTCAAACGGCCTTCGATCCAGCCTTTAATGTCGGCACCGAACAAAATCAGCAGGCACCCCACCAACGCCAGAGCGATTTCCGAAAGGTTGCTGCGACTCCAGCGTGAGACGGTGGCCAGCAGGTCAAGTACGAGGTCCATTCAGTTTCCTTTACGTTAAGCCTTAAAGAAGAAAGTACTGCAGCAGGTCATTGAGGAATAGCTGACCTCGAGCAGTCGCCACCAGGCGCGTTGGATCGGCTTCCAGCAGGCCGCGTTCTTCCGCCTGCTGGCGCGCAGTGGCGAGCGAATCGAGGCTTAGACCGGTGCGACGCTGAAATAACGCAGCGTCGACGCCCCTTGTCAGGCGCAGGGCATTCATCATGAATTCAAACGGCATTTCTTCCGGCATCAGGCGTTTTTCGCCGGCCTGGAACGGCTTGGTGGGATTGAGATAATCCTTGGGCAGTCGGGTTTTCCAAGTCCGGAAAATGCGTCCGTCGGGATGGCTGAGCTTGCCGTGGGCGCCCGCACCAATGCCGATGAAATCACCGAAACTCCAGTAATTGAGGTTATGACGCGCGGCGCGTCCGGTCTGGGCATAGGCTGACACCTCGTACTGCGCGTAGCCGTTTTCCCGCAACAACGTCTGGCCGGCCTCCTGAATGTCCCAGAGGATGTCGTCTTCCGGCAGAGTGGGCGGCTGATTCCAGAACACCGTGTTGGGCTCCAGCGTCAATTGGTACCAAGAGAGATGCGTGGGGGCGAGCGCGATCGCCTGGCGCAGGTCGCCCAATGCATCCTGCTCGGACTGGTCTGGAAGGCCGTGCATCAGATCCAGGTTGAAGTTATCGAAGCCCGCCTTGCGCGCCATGTCTGCTGCGCGCACAGCCTCGTCGCCGTTATGGATACGGCCAAGCGCCTTGAGTTTGGCTTCCTGAAAGCTCTGAATACCAATCGAAAGGCGATTGATGCCCAGGCCGCGATAGGCGCTGAATTTGGCCTGCTCGAAGGTGCCAGGGTTGGCTTCCAGCGTGATTTCGATGTCATGAGCGAAACGAATGCGTTGCTCCACGCCGTTCAACAAGCGCCCCAAGGCATTGGCGCTGAAAAGGCTTGGCGTGCCCCCGCCAAAAAAGATCGTACTCAGTTCACGCCCGTAAACGTGAGGCAGCTCCAGGTCCAGATCCGCCAGCAGTGCGTCGACATATTCCTCTTCAGGCAGCACGGCACTGGCGGCATGGGAGTTGAAATCACAATAGGGGCATTTGCGCACACACCAAGGGATGTGGATATACAGCGAAAGCGGCGGCAGCTCGGCCAGAGGGTGCCCCGCAGGCTGGGAACTGAACCCGGAAGCGCCCAGGATCAGCGGCCGGATAGTCGAATCGTCGGTCATCTCTCTACCGCATCCAGCTGCAACCGCTGCCGCAAGATGGCCATGGCGCGGGCGCGGTGGCTGATCCGGTTCTTGTCCGCAGGGGGCAGTTCGGCACTGGACAGGTTGCGTTCGGGCACCCAGAACAAGGGATCGTAGCCAAAACCGTGCTCGCCGCTGGCGGCGGTGAGAATTCGACCGTGCCAAAGGCCTTCACACAGGATGGGCAGTGGATCGTCGGCATGGCGAACCAGCGCCAGTACGCATACGAACTGCGCACCCCGTTGGTCTTCCGGCACGCCTTCGAGGGCGTTGAGCAGCTTGGCATTGTTTGCCGCATCGCCTTGGCCGTCCGCGTAGCGAGCCGAGTAGATCCCAGGCGCGCCGCCGAGGTAATCGACCGCCAGGCCCGAGTCGTCGGCCAGGGCGGGCAACCCGGAGATGCGCGCGGCATTCCGGGCTTTCAGGATGGCGTTCTCCACGAACGACAGCCCTGTTTCGTCGGGTTCGACGCTGCTGAATTCACCGATGGAGCGCAGTTGCACGCTGCCTCCGAGCATCGCCTGGAGTTCTTTGAGTTTGCCGGCGTTATGGCTGGCGAGTACGAGCTGCGAAAAATTCATCATTCGTCCGAGAAAATCTGTTGAGTGAAGCTGAGCGTATGGGGTTGTTCACCCTTCGCGTTGACATTGATCGTGAAAACGTAGGTCGCTGACGTATCGGGCTCGACGGCGAACTGAGCGAGGTAGTTCACCGAACCGTTTTCGGCGATCGGCCTGAAATCAAGGACCTTCTGCCGTCCTGTCAAATCCGCCACCGTGCCATCGATGCGGGCAGGGACCGTCTTGCCACCCTTGACCGCCGTGATGTTGATGACGCCCTGACCCTTGCTGCGAGTCAGGTCGTACTCAGTCGCGATCGCCGGTTGCAAGAGCCCTGAGGCGAAGGCGTTGTAGTGGATGGTGAGGTCGCCGAACACTTGCTGGCGGTTCGGGCTGGCGCTGTCGGCGGCCACCGCCTGTGTGTTTGTCAGACTGACCAGCGTCATCAACAGGCCCAGCAGGGGGATCGGACGCGCCATGATCAGACTCCTTCGCAGTCGGGTTTTACACGGCGATCCGGTGATCCTGCAGAGCGGGGCTGCTGACCCGATAGATGCCGATCTCACCCAACAGATTAGGCCAAAGCTTGCTGGCCCAGCCATGGCGATGCTGCTGATCGACCGCCAACCGATCAATGACCTTCGCCGAGCGCTCGCGACACAGCTCTTCGAAGTCGGCAAACGTGCAGAAGTGAATGTTGGGCGTGTTGTACCACGTATAAGGCAGAAACTCGGACACCGGCATGCGGCCCTTGCTGGCCAGGTACCAGCGGCATCGCCAGTGACCGAAGTTCGGGAAGGTGATGATGCACTGGCGGCCGACACGCAGCATTTCGTCGAGGATCTTGTCGGGGTAGTGCACGGCTTGCAGGGCCTGAGTCATCACCACGATGTCGAAGCTGTCACTGGCAAAGTTGCCCAGACCCTTGTCCAGGTCCTGTTCGATGACGTTCACGCCTCGTGCTACGCAGCGGGCGATATTGTCGGCATCGTTTTCCAGGCCGTAGCCAGTGACGTGTTTGTTGTCCCTCAGCCAGGCCAGCAACTCGCCGTCGCCACAGCCGAGGTCGAGCACGCGGCTGCCTGCCGGTATCCAGTCTTGGATGATTTCCAGGTCGGCTCTCATGGTGTCCTCAGAGTGCAATACGGTTCATGTAGCTGGAGAAGGCTTGCAAATAGCGGGGGATCGGCATCAGGAAGGCATCATGGCCTTGCGGGGCATCGATCTCGAGGTAGCAGACATCCTTTTTGGCCGCCATCAGGGCGTCCACCAGCTCGCGGGAGCGGGCAGGGGAGAAGCGCCAGTCGGTGGTGAAGGACATCACGCAGAATTTCGCGGTGGCATTGGCGAAGGTTGCGGCCAGGTTGTCGTTGAAGCTCGCTGCCGGATCGAAATAGTCCAGCGCCTTGGTCATCAACAGGTAGGTGTTGGCATCGAAACGCCCGGAAAACTCTTCTCCCTGGTACCGCAGGTAGCTTTCGACCTGGAACTCCACGCTGTGAAAGTCGTAGTTGAGCTTTTCACTCTTGAGGCCACGGCCGAATTTCTCGCCCATCGAGTCATCGGACAGGTAGGTGATATGCCCGACCATACGCGCCAGCATCAGGCCGCGCTTGGGGATGACGCCCTGTTCCTGGAACGAACCGCCGTGGAACTCGGGGTCGGTCAGGATGGCCTGGCGGGCGACTTCGTTGAACGCGATGTTCTGAGCGGACAGTTTGGGTGCCGACGCGATGGCCAGGCAATGGCGCACGCGGTCCGGGTAGCTGATCGTCCATTGCAGAGCCTGCATCCCGCCCAGGCTACCGCCAACGACTGCGGCCCATTGCATGATGCCCAGGCTATCGGCCAGACGGGCCTGACTGTGCACCCAGTCTTCGACCGTGAGAACGGGGAAGTCGGCGCCGAAGGGGCGGCCGGTTTCCGGATTGGTGCTGCTTGGCCCGGTCGAGCCGTTACAGCCGCCGAGGTTGTTCAGGCTGACAACGAAGAATTTCCGGGTGTCGATGGGTTTGCCCGGGCCGATGCAGCTGTCCCACCAACCCGGTTTGCGATCTTCGCTGCTGTGGTAGCCAGCCGCATGATGATGACCGGATAGGGCGTGACAGATCAGCACCGCGTTGCTTCTGGCAGCGTTGAGTTGACCATAGGTTTCGTAGATGAGGTCATAGGCGGCCAGCGAGCGGCCGCAGGCCAGAGCCAGGGGCTCGTTGAAGTGCGCCGTCTGCGGCGCGACCAGACCGACAGAATCTTCGGGAAAGACCGTGGACATCGACCCTGCTCTCACTGAAATGAGGCGTAAGTCTAAAGATCGAAGGGGGGAGCGGCAACCAACTAAACAGTTGAACACGCCGGTGGTCGTGCTTTTGGCGCTGCCCGAAGGGCGTAGGAGCGCGCTTGCCCGCGATTGCGGTGTGTCAGCTGTCAAGATGGTGCAGATCTGACGCTATCGCGGGCAAGCGCGCTCCTACAGGGTTACGTGTCGCAGCCCCTTAAATCATCCGCCACAGCTCTTGCGGCATACCCGCATAACCGGCCAGCTCCGGCATGACGTAGGACTGCACCACCTGGATGGCCAGGAAGGCGAAGATCGGGGAGATGTCCATGCCGCCCAGGTTCGGCACGATACGGCGAAACGGCGCCAGGATCGGCTCACTGATCTGGTAGGCCAGTTCGGCGGCAGGGTTGTGGGTGCCCGGAGCGATCCACGACACGATCACCATGATGATCATCGCAACCCAGAAGATTTTCAGGAGCAGCGAGGTAATCCCGATGATTGCCCACATCAGCAGATGAGGTACATCGCCGATGGTGCCGTAGGTCATGATCAGGACGAAGGCCATCAACAATGCTTGAATCACGATGGCCAACAGCAGCGAGGAAGTGTCCAGCCCAAAAACGCTTGGAACGATGCGGCGGATGGGCTTGAGCAACGGTTGCGTCGCCCGGACGGCAAACTGACTGAGCGGGTTGTAGAAATTGGCTTTGACCAGTTGCAGCACGAAGCGCAACAACACGATGGTCAGGTACAGGCTGATCAGCGTCTGAATGACGAAAATCGTGGCGCCGGTGAGTGCATTCATGAATGGCTCCTTATTTGCCCAGCAATTCAGCGAGTTCGGCAGAGCGGTGCGCAGCGGCGCTGAGGGCCTTTTCGACGATCGCTTCGAAACCGTCCGCCTGGAACGATTTGATTGCCGCTTCCGTGGTGCCCGCAGGCGAGGTGACACGACGACGCAATTCGGCGGCGTCGACATCGCTGGTGGTGGCCATGCGTGCGGCACCCAGCGCCGTTTCCTGGCTCAATTGCTTGGCAACTTCCGGCGACAGGCCCAGCTTCATGCCTGCGGCGGTCATGGCTTCGATCAACAGGAAGAAATACGCAGGACCGCTGCCCGAGACCGCGGTCACGGCGTCGATTTGCGCTTCAGTCTCCACCCAGAGCGCGGTGCCCACGGCAGAAAGCAGCGCTTCTGCCTGTTGCCGCTGAGCAGGCGTCACTTTCTGCGTGGCATACAACCCGCTCGCGCCCTGACGCAACAGCGCCGGCGTATTGGGCATGCAGCGCACCAGTGGTTGCTCGCCGAGCCAGGCTTCCATGCTGGCGCAGGTGATACCGGCGGCAATCGACACGATCAATTGATGAGGCTTGAGCGCTGGCTTGAGCGCTTCGCAAACCGATTTCATCATTTGCGGTTTAACGGCCAGCAGGATCACGTCGGCGCCTTCGATGGCTTCGGCGTTGTCGGCAAAGACGCTGATGCCGTGCTCCCGGGCGATCCGCTCGCGGGTTTCTGCGCCGGGATCGCTGGCGCGGATCAATTCAGCGTCGACGCCCTGGGCGCGCATGCCGCCGATCAGGCTGGCGGCCATGTTTCCTGCACCGATGAACGCGATACGAGTCTTGCTCATGTACGATTTCCTGTGAGGCAAAAGTTAGGGTTGCGCATAGTTGCGCGCACCGAAGAGGGCCGTGCCGACCCGCACCCAGGTCGCGCCTTGTGCGATGGCCGCTTCCAGGTCGTGGCTCATGCCCATGGAGAGGGTGTCCAGCGGCAGGTTCAGTTGTTGCTGCAGGTTGCGTACCGCTGCGAAGGCAGCGTTCTGTTCGTCGCTGTTTTCCGTCGGTTCGGGAATTGCCATCAAGCCGCGCAATCTCAAATTGGGCAGGACGCTGATCGCTTGCGCCAACGCGGGCAACTCTTCAGGGGAACAGCCGGACTTGCTGGCTTCGCCGCTGACGTTCACTTGAATGCAGATGTTGAGCGCGGGCAGGTGAGCAGGCCGTTGTTCGGACAAGCGTTGCGCGATTTTCAGGCGGTCCACGGAGTGTACCCAGGCAAAATGCTCGGCGATGGCGCGAGTCTTGTTCGACTGGATGGGGCCGATGAAATGCCAGGTCAAGGGCAGGTCGCTCAAGTCGGCCTGTTTGCCCAGGGCTTCCTGCAAGTAGTTTTCGCCAAAGTCACGCAACCCGGCGGCATAGGCCTGGCGCAGGTCACTGGCCGGTTTGGTCTTGCTCACGGCGAGCAGCCCGACAGACGCGGGCTCGCGTTGCGCGGCCTGCGCGGCAAGGCGGATTCGCTCTGCGAGCGTTGAAATGTTCTCTGCTATCGTGGACATTGATTTGCGCCAGCAGGGCTAAAGTCTGCGGCATTCTATGTGATGAGGAGCTGTATGGATATTACCGAGCTGCTTGCCTTCAGTGCCAAGCAAGGCGCGTCGGACTTACACCTCTCGGCTGGCCTGCCACCGATGATCCGTGTGGACGGCGATGTGCGACGGATCAACCTGCCAGCGCTGGACCAGAAAGAAGTTCAGGCGCTGATCTACGACATCATGAACGATCGTCAACGCAAGGATTTCGAAGAAGACCTGGAAACGGACTTCTCATTCGAAGTGCCCGGCGTGGCCCGTTTCCGTGTCAACGCCTTCAACCAGAACCGCGGCGCGGGTGCGGTTTTCCGAACCATTCCTTCGAAGGTCCTGAGCATGGAAGACTTGGGCATGGGAGAAGTGTTTCGGAAGATTGCCGACGTCCCTCGCGGGCTGGTACTGGTCACCGGTCCTACCGGTTCAGGCAAGTCGACGACCCTGGCAGCAATGGTCGACTACTTGAACGCCAACAAGCATCACCACATCCTGACCATCGAAGACCCGATCGAATTCGTCCACGAGTCCAAGAAGAGTCTGATCAACCAGCGTGAAGTTCACCGCGACACTCATGGCTTTGCCGAAGCGCTGCGCTCGGCGCTGCGGGAAGACCCGGACGTGATCCTGGTGGGTGAATTGCGCGACCTGGAAACCATCCGTCTGGCGTTGACGGCAGCGGAGACCGGCCACTTGGTGTTCGGCACGCTACACACCACGTCGGCCGCGAAAAGTATCGACCGGATCGTGGATGTCTTTCCGGCACAGGAGAAATCGATGATTCGCTCCATGCTCTCGGAGTCACTGCATGCCATCGTTTCTCAGGCGCTACTGAAGAAAGTCGGCGGCGGTCGAGTGGCTGCGCACGAGATCATGATCGGCACCTCGGCGATCCGTAACCTGATCCGAGAGGACAAGGTCGCGCAGATGTACTCGGCGATCCAGACGGGCGGATCGCTAGGTATGCAGACCCTGGACATGTGCTTGAAGGATTTGATCAGCAAAGGCGTGATCACACGGGACAGTGCTCGCGAGAAAGCCAAAACGCCGGACAATTTCTGACGATCGATCGCCGAGTGCGGCTGTAGGGCTGGGCTCGCGCGCGAAGGGTTATGTCAATGGCTGACGTCATCCATCGCGGCGAGCTCACGCCCAACACGTCGGTAGGGCGTTTGAATCAGCGCTGCGCGATTCGCACGGTGCCTTTGTGACTCGGTGGCTGTTTGGGCAGCACACGCTTGGCGATCACGTAATGACTGTCCCAATAGGGCTTGTTCAGCGTGTCGATGGTCACCGCCTTTCCGCGACGTGGCGCATGTACGAACTGGCCGTCCCCGAGATAAATCGCGACGTGGTTCACTTTGCGGCTCTTGATATTGAAGAACAGCAAGTCGCCCGGTTTCAGATCTTTGCGATCGACCTTTTGCCCATGGCCTTCAGCCATGGCGTTGGAGGTGCGAGGCAAATCCACTTCGCTCACGTCATTGAACGCGTATTTCACCAGGCCGCTGCAATCGAAGCCTTTGGTCGGGCTGGTTCCGCCCCAGCGATACGGGGTGCCGATGGCTTTTACCGCCCGGTTGACCACGTTGCTGCTTTGTTTGCTGCCCGCAGGGCCGGCTGCGGCCAGCGCAACGGTGTTCTTGGAAATCTTGCGAGAGCTCTGGGACTTGTTGCCCTTGGGCGCTCGGGTTTTCTTGCTCGACGATGCAAGCGGGGTTGCGGTCTCTTCCAGTGCAGCCATCGCCGCGCGTTGAGCGGCAATGTTGCGCGTTACGGTATCCGGTGACTCGGATTTTGCAGTGAAGCCCGTAAAGCTCGAAGGGAGAGGTTGCTCACGATTGGTGGCGTGGGCGGCCAGTGGCATAAATAGACAAATAGTCAGCCATGTCTTTAAAAATGGACGCATTAGGCAGGGCTCATGTTGGTCAGCGCGCAACTTTATAACAGCTTTTTCGAGCGGACTGATCCCATTTGTCGAACAATTTACTGCCCTGCAGGTCAGCATCAACGGTAAAAGTGTCACATGATTGTGTTGGGCGCCTTGTAGAACAAGGGGTTGCACGAATGCGAAGTCGTTCAAACCATACGTCGGACGGTGCCAACAAAGTCACAAACGTTACGCTTATTTTTTTCTATCGGTGCATAAGAGGTACCCAATGAACACCTATTACCCTGATGGGCAGCGTCCGAACACCCACAGCGTCGTCATGGGATACGTGCTGTGGATCGTCGGGTTTACCGGCTCCCACCGTTTCTACTATGGCAAGCCGGTAACCGGAACGATTTGGTTCCTGACCTTCGGGCTGTTGGGGATCGGCTGGTTGATCGACCTGTTTCTCATCCCTTCAATGGATCGCGAAGCGGATATGCGCTTTCACGCAGGGCCTACGGACTACAGCGTCGCCTGGATTTTGCTGACGTTTCTGGGGGTGTTTGGCGTGCACCGGATGTATCAAGGGAAATGGATCACCGGCGTGCTGTATCTGCTGACTGGCGGCTTCGTCCTGCTGGGGGTTTTGTATGACTTCTGGACGCTGAACGACCAGATTTCGATCCGGAATGCAGAGCGTCGCTAGGCAAGCGAGTTAACGGCCCAGACCGGGCCAGCTCTGTTGGCGAGTTGCTGGATGGGGGGGCGCCTCCGGAAGTCATAGCGCCCAGCGTCCGGCATCACGGGGTATCGGCGCAGGCGTTCCCACGCCGAGGGTGGGAACGTCCCAGGAGTCGCCTGGCTAACAGCCTCTGCGGTGGGTCAGGCGCTGTAGCTGATCCGGCCGTCGACAAAGGTGTGCGTCACCGCGCTTGGCAGGCAGTGCCCCAGGAACGGGCAGTTTTCACCTTTCGACAGCCATCGCTCGCCCGCTACGGTCGAGGCCGCGGGATCGAATAGCACCAGATCTGCCGCTGTACCTGCCGCGAGGCGGCCCGCGGGCAGTCGCAAGGCTGCTGCGGGCCCCGCGCTGAGGCGCGAAAGCAACGTTGGCAGATCCAGTAGGCCGTCATCAACCAACGTCATCGCCAGCGGCAGGAGCAGCTCTACGCTGCTGATGCCTGGCTCCGTAGCGCCGAATGGAGCCAGCTTGGCGTCGCGTTCGTGAGGTTGGTGATGGCTGGCGATCGCCTGTACCACGCCCGATCGGACCGCTTCGCGCAATGCATCTCGGTCTGCGCGGGTGCGCAGAGGCGGTTGGACGTGGTAGAGGCTGGAGAAGTCGATGAGCGCTTCGTCGGTCAGAATCAACTGGTAGAGCGCGACGTCCGCCGTCACTGGCAAGCCGCGCGCCTGCGCTTGGGCGATCAGTTCCACGCCGCGTGCGCTGGTCAGTTGGCTGAAGTGCGCGCGCACGCCGCTCTGTTCCACCAAGAGAAGATCGCGAGCCAGTGCCACGGTTTCCGCGGTTTCCGGAATGCCCGGCAAGCCGAGGAACGCGGCAGTCGGGCCGTCATGGGCCAGGCCGCCGGCCGCCAGGTCGTGGTCCTGTGAATTGAAAATGACCGTCAGGTCGAACGTTGCCGCGTATTCCAGCGCGCGGCACAGGGTGCGGTTACTGCCGAAATTGCTCAAGCCGTTGGTGAATGCCACGCAGCCAGCGTCGCGCAGGGCGATCAGCTCGGCCAGTTGTTCGCCTTCCAGGCCTTTGCTCAGTGCGCCGATCGGGAACACCTTGCTGTGCCCCGCTTCGCGCGCGCGGTCGAGAATCAGCTCGGCAACGGCCGAGGTATCGAGCACAGGACGTGTGCGTGGCGGGCAGCACAGGCTGGTCACCCCACCTGCGGCCGCCGCGCGGGTTTCGCTGGCAATCGTGCCTTTGCGGCTGTAGCCGGGCTCGCGCAACGACACGTTGAGATCCACCAGGCCAGGCGCCGCCACGAGACCCTTTGCGTCGATGGTCTGGGTTGGGGTGAAGTCGGCAGGCGCTGCGCCCAGGGCGAGAATCTTGCCGGCTTCCAGATGAACATCGATGACTTGATCCAGACCGCTGACAGGGTCGATGACGCGAGCGCCAAGGATGCTGAACTTCACTGGGCGTTCTCCTGCTCGTACTGACGTTGGGCGGTTTGGCCACTCATGGCCATGGACAAGACGGCCATGCGCACGGCAATGCCGTAGGTGACCTGATTGAGAATCACCGAGTGCGCGCCATCGGCCACGGCCGATTCGATTTCCACGCCGCGGTTGATTGGACCGGGATGCATGACGATGGCGTCAGGTTTGGCTCCGGCAAGGCGAGCGGTGGTCAGGCCGAACAGGCGGTAGAACTCGCCCTCGCTGGGCAGCAGGCCGCCCGACATGCGTTCGCGCTGCAGGCGCAGCATGATCACCACGTCGACGTCTTTCAGCCCTTCGGCCAAATCGGTGTAAACCTTCACGCCGTATTGCTCGACACCGACCGGCAACAGAGTCTTCGGCCCGACAACGCGGATGTCGGGGCAGCCCAGCGCCTTGAGTGCGATCATATTCGAGCGTGCGACGCGGGAGTGAAGAATGTCACCGACGATGGCCACCGACAGGTTCCTGAAATCGCCCTTGTGACGGCGAATGGTCAGCATGTCCAGCATGCCTTGTGTCGGATGGGCATGGCGCCCGTCGCCGCCATTGATGATTGCCACCTGTGGGCACACGTGCTCGGCAATGAAGTGCGCTGCGCCGGAGTCTGCGTGGCGGACGACGAACATGTCGGCGGCCATTGCCTCCAGGTTCCGCAGGGTGTCGAACAGCGTCTCGCCCTTGCTGGTGGAAGATGTCGAAACGTTCAGGGTGATGACATCCGCCGACAACCGCTGCGCCGCCAGCTCGAAGGTCGTGCGGGTGCGGGTGGAGTTTTCGAAGAACACGTTGCAGACGGTCTTGCCGCGCAACAGCGGGACTTTTTTCACAGCCCTTGCGCCGACTTCAAGGAACGAGTCGGCCGTGTCCAGGATTTCGGTGAGCAGTTCGCGGGGCAAACCGTCTAGCGAGAGGAAATGTTGCAACTGACCCTGATGGTTCAGTTGCAGCGGGCGCTTGGCGTCGAGAGGCGTCATCGCAAAGGACTCTTAGAGGGCGGCGGAATCGGTGGAAAGGTCTTGCAATTCGAGCGTCAGCGGAGTCGGGCCGGACAGTTTGACGCGCTCGTGGGGAGACAGGTCCAGCGTCGCTCCGGTCACATTCGGGCGAATCGGCAGCTCGGCGGCGTCCAGATCGAACAGCGAAACCAGCGTCACGCTGGCCGGGCGGCCGTAATCGAACAGTTCGTTGAGCGCTGCGCGGATCGTGCGGCCGCTCATCAGCACATCGTCGATCAGCACAAGGTGCTGGCCCTCGATTTCAAAGGGAAGCTCCGACGGCCGCACTTGGGGATGCAGGCCATTCTGGCTGAAATCATCGCGGTAAAAGGAAACATCCAGTGTGCCCAGCGGGGCCTGGCTGCCCAAGGCTTCGAGCAGAGCCTGGGCGACCCACACGCCGCCCGTGCGGATACCGATGAAGCGCGGCTCCCCGATGTTGCGTTTGTTCAGGTGCGCGGTGAGATCGATCGCCATCTGGCTGATCAATTCGGCGGGGTTCGGTAGGCTGCTCATGGTCGCTCCTTCAAGGACCCGGTCGTGCGCAGAGCGTCAGGCCGGGCCAAAACTCAGATTCGGTGCCGCGTAAAACGCTCGGTTTCTACTCAGGTTTCGAACAGCGCGCTATTGGCTTCCAGCCACCCTTGCAGCAAGAGCGCCGCAGCGATGGCATCCACCGGATTGTCGCGGTAGCTGCCACGCTGACCCCCACGGGATAGGCGCTCGCCCTTGGCTTCGAAAGTCGTCAGGCGCTCGTCGTGGGTGTACACGGGCAGATTGAAGCGGCCATTGAGCTGGCGCGAAAACTTCTCGGCCCGCGCGCTCATTTCGCTCGGTGTGCCATCCATGTTCAGCGGCAGACCGACCACGATGGCATCCGGTTTCCATTCGGTAATGAGGGCTTGTACCTTGTCCCAGTCGGGAACACCGTTTTGGGCTTTCAAGGTACACAGTTCACGGGCCTGGCCGGTAATGACCTGGCCGACCGCAACGCCGATCTGTTTGGTGCCATAGTCGAATCCCAGCAACAGGCGCAGCGCAGCCATCAGGCGTGCCCCGCCTGGCTGGTCAACAGGCTGAGGTTGACGCCCAGCTTGGCCGCAGCGGCGTTCAGGCGTTGTTCACTGTCCAGTTCGAAGAGAATGGCCGGATCGAATGCGCAGTTGAGCCAGGCGTTAGCGGCGAATTCGGCTTCCAACTGACCGGCGTCCCAACCTGCGTAGCCCAGGGTGATCAGATTTTGATCAGGCCCGTAGCCATCGGCGATGGAAAACAGCACGTCCTGTGACGTCGACAAGGCAACGCCCCCCAGATTGACCGTGGCCTGAAACACCTGGCCGGGAGGATGCAGCACGAAGCCGCGATCCGTCTGAACCGGCCCGCCCACATGAATGGGAATGTGCTGGCAGCGTGCCGGCGGCGTCATCTCCGGTCGCAGTTGTTCGAGGATGTCCGCCAGCGACAGGCTTTGCGGGCGGTTGATTACCAGCCCCATGGCACCATTGGCGTTGTGCTCGACGATGTAGGTCAAGGTCTGGGAAAAATTCTCATCGTGCATGTGGGGCATGGCGATCAGAAATTGATGCTTGAGGTACGACGGAGTGACATTTTTCATGTGGCCTAGTGTGGCGCCGTGGGGCTGTCGTGACAACTGTCAGAACCGACACAGGGATGGATAAATCGCGACCGGGTTCAGGTTTCATGCTGTTCGCGAGTAGCGTCGGATCTTGCAGGCGCGCGGTTGACCGCGATTGCGGTACCTCGCGCATCAATCTCGTTGAAAGGCCGTAATCGCGGGCAAGCGCGCTCCTACAAAGGGGGCGGCGCTAATTACTGGACAGTTTGTCGCCGCGGGCGAATTTCCAGGTGCGGATGATTTCCAGCCGGTCGATGTCCGACAGGTCGCCCGTGAACGGGGCGAATGGCGCGGCCAGGCGCACGATTTTCTGCGCAGCCTGATCCAGCAACGGCTGGCCTGAAGATTCGAGCACCAGCACTTCGTACAACGACCCGTCACGGTTGATCGAGACCATCATCCTCAGGCTGCCGTAGATCTGCTGGCGCCGAGCTTCTTCAGGGTAGTTGAGGTTACCGATGCGCTCGATCTTCTTGCGCCAGTCTTCCTTGTACCAGGCGCCTTTGTCGCGCATGGTCGACGCCGCACTGAGGCGGTGAATCCTGGGGCGCTTGGCATACGCCTGCTGTTCTTCGGCAAGTTCAGCTTCCAGGCTGGCGATTTCGCTGTTCAGTTGGGTGCTGTCGAACGTGGGTGCCGCTTTCTTGGGCTCGTCCGGCTTGACCTCGTCGCGCTTGGCAACGGTCTTTTCCTTGGCCGGTGCCTTGGTGGCGACTGCTGTTTTGGGCGCTTCCTGCTTGACCACCGGTTTGGCGGCAGGCGGTGGCGTCACCTTATTGATCTGCGTGTCCTGATAGGGCGCGACCTCGGTGGTCTTGGGCACCGCTTTTTTGTCGAGCGTGCCGCTGCCTTGTTGGTTTTCCTGAGCGAGGAAATCGGCATCTTTCGGTTTGGTATCGCTTTTGAAGGGGGCGAGGGTGATCTCCAGCGTCTGGCTGATTTTCTCCGGTTTCACGTAGGTGAAGCCCACGCCAAGGATCAACGCCAGATGCACGAGCGCTGCGATCAGCAGCGTAAAGCCCAGGCGGTCGGCCGGGCGCACGGAACTGCGGGTCAGGGCCATGGGGAGATCATTGTCGACCGCAGCGTTCATCGGCGCTCCGGCATCACATGAACCAGCATTGCGAAAACCAACCTAGGGCGTCATTCAGGCTGCGCATGATAACGCAATGTGGGTGAGGACTTGATTGTTGATATGGGGTGGGCCGATGTGTGGATGGACCGTTCGATGTATGACGCCTGTAGGAGCGTGGCTTGTCCCGCGATCTGGCGCGCAGCGGCAGCAAATCCGTTACGTGCGCTTTCTCAGAAGTGGACGGGATCCAGATTTTACGACCGGTTCCCGGCCGATCGCGGGACAAGCCACGCTCCTACAGGGAGCGTTTACACCTTTTTGAGCTTTTTCTCGATCGCATCCATCAGCATGCCGCCGATATCCGTGCCATAGGCATTGTCGATTTCCCGGATGCAGGTCGGGCTGGTGACGTTGATTTCCGTCAGGTTTTCGCCGATGACGTCCAGACCTACGAACAGCAAGCCTTTTTCGCGCAATGTCGGGCCGACCTCGGCGGCGATCCAGCGGTCGCGCTCGGTCAGCGGGCGAGCTTCGCCGCGGCCTCCGGCGGCCAGGTTGCCACGGGTTTCACCTGCCGCCGGGATGCGCGCCAGGCAGTAAGGGACTGGCTCGCCGTCGATCATCAGAATGCGTTTGTCACCGTCCTTGATGGCGGGCAGGTAGGCTTGCGCCATGATCTGATGTGCCCCATTGACCGTCAGGGTTTCGAGAATCACGGAGAGGTTCGGATCTTCAGGGCGGTGGCGGAAGATCGACGTGCCGCCCATGCCATCCAGCGGCTTGTAGATCACATCGCCGTGTTCGGCGGCGAACGCCCGCAGAATATCGGCGCGGCGGCTGACCAGCGTGGGCGGTGTGCAATGAGGAAACAGGGTGGCGAACAGCTTTTCATTGCAATCACGCAGGCTTTGCGGCTTGTTCACGATCAGCGTACCCGCACGCTCGGCTTGCTCCAGCAGGTAGGTGGTGTAGATGAAGTCCATGTCGAAGGGCGGATCCTTGCGCATCAAGATCACGTCCAGGTCGTCCAGGCCGCTGTCGATTTCGGCGTCGAACTCGAACCAGTTTTCCGGGTTGGCGAAGACTTTCAGCGGCTTCATACGGGCGCGGGCCTGGCCTTTCGCCTGATACAGATCCTGCTGCTCCATATAAAACAGCGACCAGCCGCGCGCTTGCGCCGCCAGAAGCATGGCCAGCGAGCTGTCCTTCTTATAGGAGATGCGCTCGATGGGGTCCATGACAATGCCAACGCGAACGCTCATGGGTAATATCCTCTGTTCGGTAATGGCCTCGACGGGCCTGAAAACAGGCGTCAGGGTGGCGCCGCACCGGCTCGCGGTCAAGGGGCAAGCGCGGCACGTATGCTTTATGGATTGCGTCTTTAGAGTGTGCTAAAAAGGCTCGGCATCGGGTGTGACGCCAGTTGTCATGCCTCCTCTCTCGATGAGGGGTTCCGCGATCCCGAACCCGACCAGACGGCCGAAGGCAAACCCATCTCAATCGCTGCGGCGATGGTAGAGCAGATATGGAACAGCATTCAGTGCCATTGAAAGTCATGGTCATCGACGACTCCCGAACGATTCGTCGCACCGCCGAGACCCTGTTGCAGAACGTCGGCTGTGAAGTGATCACCGCTGTGGACGGTTTCGATGCGCTGGCGAAGATCGCTGACAATCATCCGAGCATCATTTTCGTGGACATCATGATGCCCAGGCTGGACGGGTATCAGACATGTGCATTGATCAAGAACAACCGGGCTTTCAAAGCCACCCCGGTGATCATGTTGTCCTCCAGGGATGGGCTGTTCGATAAGGCCAAGGGGCGTATCGTCGGTTCTGATCAGTTTTTGACCAAACCGTTCAGCAAGGAAGAGCTGCTCAGTACGATCAAGGCCCATGTGCCTGAGTTCGTTGCAGCAGAACAACAACTATCTTGATGCCGAGCCCTTGCGCGGGGACGGCGGTTTCTATGGGGAACACCATGGCTCGAATCCTGATCGTCGATGACTCGCCGACTGAAATGTACAAGCTGACCGGGATGCTGGAAAAACACGGCCATCAGGTACTCAAGGCCGAAAACGGTGCCGATGGCGTTGCTCTGGCGCGTCAGGAAAAGCCTGATGCCGTTCTGATGGACATCGTCATGCCGGGCCTCAACGGCTTTCAGGCGACCCGCCAGCTCACCAAGGATGCGGACACCAGCACAATTCCGGTGATCATGATCACCACCAAGGATCAGGAAACGGACAAGGTCTGGGGCAAGCGCCAAGGCGCACGGGATTACCTGACCAAACCGGTGGACGAAGAAACCCTCATGAAAACCCTGAACGCGGTCCTGGCGGGCTGAAGCCTGGCCCGCATTCATGGCTCGGTCGCAAACCGCCTTCCAACTCTTGCTCGACATCGACCAGCGCTGTCGCTCGCTGGCGGCCGGCCTGCCGTTGCAGGAAACCCGGCAGCAGGGCTGGAGCGGCATTGGCTTCCGCATGGGTGAACGGTACTACGTGGCGCCGATGGGGGAGGTCGATGAAATCCTCCACGAGCCTCGTTACACCGCTGTGCCGGGCGTCAGGCACTGGGTCAGGGGTATCGCAAATCTGCGGGGGCGCCTGTTGCCGATCCTGGACGTTTACGCCTTCTTCGGGCATGAATTGTCGCCTCTGCGCAAGCAGCGCCGAGTGCTGGTGATCGATGATCAGGACGTTTTCGTCGGGTTGCTGGTGGACGAAGTCCTGGGTATGCAGCATTTCAGCGAGCGCAGCTTGATGCCCGAGCCGTCCGGTGAAAGCGAGCCGGACATCGCGCCCTTCATACAGGGCCGCTTCCTGCGCGAGCAGGCCTGGCGGGTGTTCAGTCCCAGAAGCCTCGTGCAGTCCGCGGACTTCATGAATGTCGCCTTGTGATTCCGCTTGGCGCCGCACCTCAGCAGGTCGGGACGTACTCACCCGCAATGCACACCGATTTTCGGGCGGAGCCCTGAGCAATGAGTAAAACCGGCAAGTCTTTGGAAGGTCTGCGCAGTCGTTCGCAGATCGTTGCATTGTTTATCGGCCTGATCGTTCTGATCATGTTGTTGTTCGTCAATTTTGCTTACTTGAGCACTCAATCCAACTACGACAAGCAGTACATCGGCCACGCGGGCGAGCTGCGAGTCCTGTCCCAGCGAATCGCCAAAAACGCCACCGAAGCCGCAGCGGGCAAGGCTGCCGCATTCAAGTTGCTGGCCGATGCGCGCAACGATTTCGATACCCGTTGGCAGTATTTGAAAAAAGGCGACAAAAACACCGGCCTGCCCGCCGCCCCTGTCGAAGTCGGCGACGAGCTGAAAGCGGTGCAGAACGATTGGGAAAATCTGAGAAAAAGCACGGATGTCATTCTCTCGCGCGAACAGACCGTGCTGTCCTTGCACCAGGTCGCTGCTACATTGGCCGAGACCATCCCGCAGCTGCAGAACGAGTCCGAAAAGGTCGTGGACATTCTGCTGCAGAACCGGGCCCCTGCCAGTCAGGTGGCGTTGGCGCAACGTCAATCTCTGCTGGCGGAGCGGATTCTCGGCGCTGTGAATACCGTGCTGTCCGGAGACGAGTCCGCTGTTCAAGCGGCCGATGGTTTTGGCCGGGATGCCAGCCAGTTCGGTCGTGTCCTCAATGGCATGCTCAATGGCAACGCGACGTTGAAGATCGCCCAGGTCGAGGACCGCGATGCCCGGGCTCGGCTGGCTGAAATCGCCGAGCTGTTCCAGTTCGTGTCGGGATCGGTCGACGAAATTCTTGAAACCTCTCCCGAGTTACTTGAAGTGCGGGAGGCGGCCAGCAGCATATTCACCCTGTCGCAAACGTTGCTCGACGAGGCTTCCGTGCTGGCGAACAGCTTCGAGCACATGGCCGGCGGACGGGCAACCAACAGCTACGGAGGCTACATTCTGGGCCTGCTGGCGTTGATGTCGATCATCCTGATCGGCTTGGTCATGGTGCGCGAGACCAACCGCCAATTGCGCGAAACGGCCGAAAAGAACGACCGGAACCAGACCGCGATCATGCGTTTGCTCGATGAGATCGAGGACCTGGCCGACGGCGATCTGACCGTGGCCGCGTCGGTCACCGAAGATTTCACCGGGGCCATCGCCGACTCCATCAATTATTCCATCGACCAATTGCGCGAACTGGTGGCGACGATCAACCTGACGGCCGAGCAAGTGTTTGGCGCCGTCAAGGAAACGCAGACGACGGCCACGCAACTGGCGGCGGCCTCGGAGCATCAGGCGTTGCAGATCGCGGCCGCGTCTAACGCCGTCAACGACATGTCGCGCTCTGTCGAACAGGTGTCGGCCAACGCCTCGGAGTCGGTGGCGGTGGCCGAGCGCTCCGTCACCATTGCCAACAAAGGCAACGAGGTGGTCCACAACACCATTCATGGCATGGACAACATCCGTGAGCAGATTCAGGACACCTCCAAGCGCATCAAGCGTCTGGGAGAATCTTCGCAGGAGATTGGCGACATCGTCAGTCTGATCGACGATATCGCCGATCAGACCAACATTCTCGCGCTCAACGCTGCGATTCAGGCTTCGATGGCTGGGGATGCCGGGCGTGGCTTCGCGGTGGTGGCGGACGAAGTCCAGCGTCTGGCTGAGCGCTCCTCTTCAGCGACCAAGCAGATCGAGACATTGGTGCGCGCGATTCAGAATGACACCAACGAAGCGGTGATCTCCATGGAGCAGACGACTTCAGAGGTGGTGCGCGGTGCCCGGTTGGCGCAGGATGCCGGGGTGGCCCTGGAAGAAATCGAAGGCGTTTCGAAAGTGCTGGCGGCGTTGGTCGAGAGCATCACCAACGCAGCGCAACAGCAGGCGGCTTTGGGGCAGCAGATTTCAGCGACCATGCAGGTGATCCAGCAGACCACCACGCAAACCACCTCTGGAACCGCAGCCACAGCGCAAAGCATGGGCAACCTGGCGAAAATGGCCAGTGATATGCGCCGCTCGGTGTCCGGTTTCAAGCTGCCGGCTTCACGGGATATGCATTGATCGTCGAGCCGCAATACATGGGCAAGGGGAGCCAGCATGGCTGACCGTCGCGACTACGTGGCCCTGGAGTGGGTCAAGGGCGAAATAGCCGAAACCCTCAAACACGCCAGACAGGCGCTGGATGCACATGTCTCGCGCCCCCATGATCCCTCGCCGCTGGACGTCTGCCTGGATTTGATTCATCAGGTCCACGGCAGCCTGCAAATGATCGAGTTCTACGGCGCCGCGCTGTTCGCCGAAGAGATCGAACAGACGGCACTGGCGTTGCAGCGCGGCCACGTCGGTCAGCGGGCCGAGGCCGTGCAGTTGCTGCATCAGGCCATGAGCCAGTTGCCGGTGTATCTGGAGCGCGTGCATTCGGCCCGTCGTGACCTGCCGTTGGTGGTGCTGCCACTGCTCAACGACCTGCGCAGTGCGCGAGGCGAGAATCTGCTGTCGGAAACCAGTCTGTTTTCGCCGCAATTGCCCTCACTCCCGGCGCTGGACCCGCAAACCCTCGCCGAACGAGACGGCCCCGAGCTGACCGCGAAGTTGCGCAAGTGGCGCCAGACCCTGCAGACCGCCCTGGTCGGTTTGATGCGTGAACAGGATGTGCAGACCTCACTCGATTACATGACCAAGGTCTTTGCACGACTTGAAGCCCTGTGCAAGGGCGCGCCTCTGGAGCCGCTGTGGCGGATCGCGGGCGCGCTGGTGGACGGTATGGCCGATGGCAGCTTTACCAACAGTCCGGCCCTGCGCAGCCTGTTCAAGGATGCGGACAAGGAGCTCAAGCGACTTCTGGAGCAGGGCATCGAAGGGATCAATCAGCCGGCGCCGGATGAGCTGCTGAAGACCCTGCTGTTCTATATCGCCAAATCTGACAGTCAGGCTCAGCAAATGATGGATTTGAAGGATCAATACGGCCTCGACGAGGCGTTGCCTGAAAGCGCACTGGTGGATGAAGAGCGAGCGCGTCTGTCGGCGCCCGATCGCGACGCGATGCGTTCGGTGATCATCGCCTTGTGTGATGAACTGGTCCGCACCAAGGAGCGGCTGGACGTCTTCGTGCGGGGCGATCGCCAGCATGTCAGCGAACTCAATGCACTGCTGCCGCCCCTGCGGCAGATCGCCGACACGTTGGCGGTGCTGGGCTTTGGCCAGCCCCGCAAAGTCATCATCGACCAGCTCACTGTGGTTCAGGGAATGGCGCAAGGCCAGCGGGAGCCCAGTGACCCTACGCTGATGGACGTGGCTGGCGCGCTGCTCTACGTTGAAGCGACGTTGGCGGGCATGGCCGGCGCCGTGGACCAGAGTCGTCGTGAGGAAAGCCGCCTGCCTACCACCGACCTGAGTCAGATTCACCAGTTGGTGATCAAGGAAGCCAGGCTGGTGCTGCAGCAAGCCAAGGACGTCATCGATGATTACATCGCAGGCGAAATGGACCGCCAACGCCTGGCGCCGCTGTCTGCACAGCTCGTTCAGGTGCGCGGCGCTTTGGCGATGATTCCGCTGCCCCGTGCCTCTGGACTGCTCGCCGCCTGCAATCAGTACATCATCGAACATCTCTTGCGCGACGATGAGCGTCCGAGTTGGTCGCAACTCGATCACCTCGCCGATGTGATCATCGGTATCGAGTACTACCTGGAGCGTATGGCCGAGGCCCCGGAAGCCCCGGGCGAACACGTGCTTGATCTGGCCCAGGAAAGCCTGGCCAGGCTGGGTTACGCGCCGGTCACCGATGAGCCAGAGCTGCCCACGCTCGATCAGGTCATAGAGCAGGAGGTGCTTGCGGCACCGGCGCCCGCTGTGGATGACCCGAGCCTTGCCGATGTGCTCGCCAGCCCCGTCTCCGCTGTCAACCCGCCGGCGCGGCATGTCCCTGCCAGCCTGCTGCCGCCGCCAAAAGGCGAGCCGCCGGTCGACGATGACTTGCGTGACGTCTTTCTCGAAGAAGCCGACGAAGTCCTTGAAGCCCTGAACGAATACCTGCCGCGCTGGCTGAGCGATGCGCAGGATGTTTCAGCATTGAGTGAAATTCGCCGGGCCTTTCACACCCTCAAGGGCAGCGGACGCATGGTGCGTGCGCTGGTCCTGGGAGAACTGGCGTGGGCGGTGGAAAACCTGCTCAACCGCGTGCTGGAGGGTAGCGTCGAGCCTGGAGAACGGGTCCGGCAATTGCTCAAGGACATGCAGGCGCTGCTGCCCGATGTGATTCGTGATTTTGCCGAAGACGTGCAGCGCCAACGGGATGATGTCGACCTGTTGGCTGCCCGGGCGCATGCCTTGGCGCAAGGTGAAGTGCTCGAAGCGCTCACGGCTGCCACGCCAGACATGGCCGAACCTGGAAAGGAGGGCTTCGATCCTCAACTGCTGGAAATCTTTCGTCAGGAAGCCCTGACGCACCTCGACACGCTGAATCGCTACCTGCTCGACGTCCAACAGGCTGAATCGCCCTCGTTCAGTGATGAATTGTTGCGGGCGCTGCATACCCTGAAAGGCAGCGCCTACATGGCAGGTGTGCTGCCGATGGCGGAGTTGGCTGGCCCTCTGGATCTGCTGGTCAGGGAATACAAGACCAACCTGATTCCCGTTGGCCAGCCAGAAGTCGAGTTATTGCGTTCAGCCGAGCCGCTGTTTCATCTTGGGCTCGCGCAACTGAGCGTTGATCCGCTGATGCCCATCGAGGGCGCTGCGCCCTTGATCCAAGCGGCCCGAACGCTGCTCGACCGGCAACTGACCGAAGCGCTCAGTGCCGATGGCAATGGCGCCCGCCGCCGTCGTAATCCGCAGTTGATCGCCAGCTTTCTTGCAGAAGGCATGGACATCCTGTTGGACGCCGAAACCCTGCTCAGTCGCTGGCGCAAACACCCCGGTGAGCGCCAGGAGCTCGCTGCGCTGCTGGACGAATTGACCATGCTTGGCCAGGGCGCGCACATGGCGGACCTGTCGCCAGTGGATGAATTGTGTGAAGCGTTGCTGGACCTGTACGGGGCGGTCGAGGAGGGCAGCCTTGCCGTCAACGAGCGCTTCTTTCAGGAGGCCGAGAGCGCACACGAAGCGTTGATCAATATGCTCGATCAGGTCGCGGCCGGTCAGGAAGTGCGTGCCTGCCCCGAACGGATTCAGGCCCTGCGCGAGCTGCTCGACCAAGCGCTGGCCCCAGACGCGATGGGGCTCATCCAGCAGGACGGGAGCCCCGCTGCCCGCGTCGTCGACATAGACCAGGCCACCGACGCGCTGCAACGTCAGACGGTGCCAGTGCAGCGAGACGATCTGGATCAGGAAATCGTCGACATCTTCCTGGAAGAAGCGGTGGATATCCTCGACGGCGCAGGCAAGGCGTTGCAGCGCTGGCTGGACGATCCGGAGAACCCGCTTCCGCTGTCCTCCCTGCAGCGGGACCTGCACACCCTCAAGGGTGGCGCGCGGATGGCGGAGGTCGGGCCGGTCGGCGACCTGAGCCATGAGCTCGAATCCTTGTACGAGGCCTTGGTTGACCGACGCTGCACGTATTCGTCACCCCTCGCGGCGTTGCTGCTGCGTTGCCACGATCAATTGGCGACCCTGCTGGATCTGTTGCACCACCGTTCGCCCCTGACGACGCCGGACGCGCTGATCGAAGAAATTCGCGATTTCCGCCAATCCAGCCCGGTCGCGGTGCAGGGGAGTGAAGCGCGCAATGTCGGTTCCATGATCCAGCCGCTGGACGAGCGCGACCCCGAGCTGCTGGAAATCTTCCTCGAAGAAGCCGACGACATCATTGAAAGTGCCGGCGCCGCTCTCGTGCGCTGGCAAGCCGAACCCCAGAACACCCAGGAGGTCGAGAACCTGTTGCGCGATCTGCACACCCTCAAGGGTGGCGCGCGGATGGTGGAAATCGCCCCCATTGGCGACTTGGCCCATGAGTTGGAGTCGTTGTACGAAGGGCTTTCTTCGGGGGCGCTGAAAAATGGCGCGTTGCTCAATGGTTTGCTGCAAAGCGGTCATGACATGCTCGCCGACATGGTCGATGCGGTACGGGGCTACGAGCCGCTGCCCAATCCGACATTGCTGATCGACAGTATCGCTCAGTACACCGCGTCAGGCGCCATTCACGAAGCCGGCTCTCCACCGTTGG
The DNA here is from genome assembly GCF_003052515.2 of Pseudomonas sp. RIT409. Taxonomy (GTDB): domain Bacteria; phylum Pseudomonadota; class Gammaproteobacteria; order Pseudomonadales; family Pseudomonadaceae; genus Aquipseudomonas. The sequence continues at coordinate 156,894 of NZ_QARE02000007.1, forward strand.
ACGCCCCGGTGCTTGCACCGCCGCCGACCACCGAGCCTGTGGCGGCAGTGCCTGAGCCCGACCCCGAGCGCGCCGGGCCGGAAATGGTCAAGGTGCCCGCCGAGCAATTGGAGGCGTTGTTGAACCTGGCCGGGGAAGTCTCGATCGTCCGCGGACGGATCGAGCAACAGGCCATCGATGCCCAGACCACGTTGGCAGAGATGGAGATCACCATTGAGCGCATGCGTGATCAGTTGCGACGTCTGGACATCGAGACCCAAGGGCGGATTTTGAGCCGCGATCACCAAACCGAACGGCTGGGCTACGAGGAATTCGATCCGTTGGAGATGGATCGTCATTCGCAATTGCAGCAGTTGTCTCGCGCCCTGTTCGAATCAGCTTCCGACTTGATGGACCTCAAGGAAACCCTCGACACGCGTACTCACGACGCCGAAAACCTGTTGCAACAACAGGCGCGGGTCAACACTCAGTTGCAGGAAAACCTCATGCGTACGCGCATGGTGCCATTCGAACGCATGGTGCCGCGCCTGCGCAGGATCGTGCGCCAGGTGTCCGGCGAACTGAACAAGAAAGTGAAGTTCGATGTGATCAACGCCGAGGGCGAGATGGACCGCAATGTGCTCGAGCGCATGGTTGCTCCCTTGGAGCATATGCTGCGTAACGCGGTGGATCACGGTCTGGAAAGCACGGAAAAACGCCTGGCCCAAGGTAAATCCGAGATCGGACACATCACGTTGAGCCTGGCCCATGAGGGCGGCGATATTGTCATTGAAATGAGCGACGATGGCGCGGGGGTCGATTTCGAAGCGGTGCGACGCAAGGCGATCAAACGGGGGCTCATTGCGCCTGACGCCGAGCTCAGCGAGCACGACACCCTGCAGTTCATTTTGCAGGCGGGCTTCTCGACGGCGGAAACCATCACCCAGATATCCGGCCGCGGCGTGGGAATGGACGTGGTGCATGCCGAGGTCAAGGAGCTTGGCGGCTCGATGGTGATCGACTCGAAGTCCGGTCAGGGCGCGCGGTTCCGCATTCGCCTGCCGTTTTCGGTGTCGATGAATGAGGCTTTGATGGTGCAGTGCGCGGACGAACAGTACGCCGTGCCGCTGAACAGTGTCGAAGGCATCGTGCGGGTCATGCCGAGTGAGCTGGAGAGTTGTTATAAGGCCTCACCGCCGCGCTATCAATACGGCGACCGCACGTATGAGTTGCGCTATCTCGGCGAACTGCTGCACAACGGGCTGCCCCCCAAGCTGATCGGCCAGACGCAACCGCTGCCGGTGTTGCTCGTACACGTCCATGATCAATGGGTGGCGGTGCAGGTGGATGCATTGGCGGGCTCGAGGGAAATCGTTGTCAAGAATCTCGGGCCACAGTTCACGGGCGTACCGGGCATTACCGGTGCAACGATTCTCGGCGACGGCAGCGTCGTGCTGATTCTCGACCTATTCGCCCATATCCGCCGCCTGCACGCGCAGATGATCGCCTTGCAGGCGGCTGGGCATGTGCCGAGTCGACCCGTCGAAGTCGAGCAGGCCCGGCCCTTGCTGGTGATGGTGGTCGACGATTCGGTCACGGTGCGCAAGGTGACCGGGCGACTGCTGGAGCGCAATGGCATGAACGTGCTGACCGCCAAGGACGGCGTCGATGCCATGGCGCTGCTGCAGGAGCACGTACCGGATGTGATGCTGCTGGATATCGAGATGCCGCGCATGGACGGCTTCGAAGTGGTCAGCAAGGTTCGCGAATCCGAGGCGCTCAAGCACCTGCCGATTATCATGATCACGTCCCGTTCGGGGCAGAAACATCGCGATCGCGCCATGGCGCTGGGGGTGAACGACTACATGAGCAAGCCTTATCAGGAAGCGGCCTTGCTGGAGAGCATTGCTCACTGGAGTCATGTTCATGTCTGACGCGACCGGCCAGACCGCCCGCCTGACCAGCCTGACCGGATTGCTCATCCCGTTGAGCGACCGCTATCTGTTATTGCCGAACGTCGCGGTGGCCGAGCTGATCGACTATCAAGACAGCATCGCTGACCCCGCTGCACCCCAATGGTATCTGGGCCCGATCAACTGGCGTCATCGTAGCTTGCCGTTGCTCAGCTTCGAGGCCGCGTGTGGGAGCCGCGCGCGCGTGGGCGGACGTGCCCGGATCGTCGTGCTCAATGCATTGGGCGGGCGACCCGATCTGAAATTCATCGCGGTTCTGATCCAGGGGATACCGCGCTCGTGCAAGCTCGACAGCCAGCTTAGCTACGTCGATGTGCCGCTGTCCGAACTGGAAATGGCGGCTGTGCAAGTGGGTGAAACAGTGGCCAGGATCCCTGACCTCGTGGCGCTGGAACAGCGGCTGGTGGATGCCGGGCTCGGGAAGGTGTCCGGACCGCAGACCTGAAGGCGGTGTGGATTCCAATCCGGGGCGCATCATCCGCTCCCCATCATTGGGCAAATTGCCGTCATTCATTACTCCAACCGTAACGATCCCGCGCGTTGCTTGATTGATGCCCCCGCCGCGTCCTCCTAAGGTGATCCACGACAGCGAACTCGTGGAGTCAGCATGACGACAACAACGAAACTTGACCCGCGCTGGTCGCGTCGCCGCAGCGAAAAGCAGCGGCGACTCGAGCAAGTGCGTTCCCTCGCCGATGGCGTGGTTCTGCCCACTGACAAGATCGTCGCTGCGCTGGAGGCGCTGATCACGCCCGGTGACCGCGTAGTGCTTGAAGGTAACAACCAGAAGCAGGCGGACTTTCTTTCTCGCTCGCTGGCCAAGGCCGATCCGGGCAAGCTTCATGATCTGCACATGATCATGCCCAGCGTTGGGCGCCCTGAGCATCTGGACCTCTTCGAGCGCGGCATCGCCCGCAAACTCGATTTCTCCTTCGCGGGTACGCAAAGTCTGCGCATCAGTCAACTACTGGAAGACGGCTTGCTGGAAGTGGGCGCGATTCATACCTACATCGAGCTTTACTCCCGCTTGTTGGTCGACCTGATTCCCAACGTGGTGTTGTCTGCCGGGTTCATGGCGGACCGCGCGGGTAACATCTACACCGGTGCCAGCACCGAAGACACGCCCGCGCTGATCGAACCGGCCGCCTTCAGTGATGGCATCGTCATCGTGCAAGTGAACCAGCTGGTGGAAGACGTCAGCGACCTGCCTCGGGTGGACATTCCGGCGTCGTGGGTCGATTTTGTGGTGGTGGCCGACAAACCGTTCTATATCGAACCGTTGTTCACTCGCGATCCGCGACATATCAAGCCTGTCCACGTCCTCATGGCCATGATGGCCATCCGTGGGATCTACGAAAAGCATAATGTTCAGTCGCTGAACCACGGTATCGGCTTTAATACGGCCGCCATCGAACTGATTCTGCCCACCTACGGCGAGTCGCTGGGGTTGAAAGGGAAGATCTGCCGCAACTGGACGCTCAATCCTCATCCCACTTTGATCCCGGCGATCGAAAGCGGCTGGGTCGAAAGCGTGCATTGCTTCGGCACCGAGCTGGGAATGGAACATTACATCGCGGCGCGGCCGGACGTATTTTTCACTGGGCATGACGGCTCGATGCGCTCGAACCGCATGATGTGTCAGTTGGCAGGCCAATACGCGGTGGACCTGTTCATCGGCGCCACGCTGCAGGTCGATGGCGACGGCCACTCCTCGACGGTGACGCGCGGTCGGCTTGCCGGTTTCGGTGGCGCGCCGAACATGGGACACGACCCGCGTGGCCGCCGCCACGGCACCCCGGCCTGGCTGGACATGCGCCAACAGAATGCTGGCACCGACGCCTATCTGGAGCGCGGCAAGAAACTCGTCGTGCAGATGGTTGAAACCTTCCAGGAAGGGGGCAAACCGACGTTTGTCGAGCAACTGGACGCCATCGATGTGGCCAAGAAGAGCGGCATGCCGCTGGCGCCCATCATGGTGTACGGCGACGACGTCACGCACTTGCTCACCGAGGAGGGCATCGCCTACCTCTACAAAGCGCGCAGCCTCGAAGAGCGCCAAGCGATGATCGCTGCCGTGGCAGGTGTGACGGCCATCGGGTTGCGTCACAACCCCAAAGACACCGAGCGCATGCGTCGTGAAGGATTGATCGCGCTGCCTGAAGACCTGGGCATCCGCCGCACCGACGCCAGCCGTGAATTGCTGGCCGCCAAGAGCATTGCCGAGCTCGTGGAATGGTCCGGTGGCCTGTACAACCCGCCTGCGAAATTCAGGAGCTGGTGATGCACGCATTCAACGTCGCATTCAATGCGTCGCCAGCTTCGCTGTCATGGGCGGAGCGCCTGGCAGATCTCGCGGTGGACGCGCTGATCGATGAGGCCGATCTCTCGCCAAAACCGGCCTTGGTCGACCGCCGCAGCAGTGGCGCGCATCAGGATCTGCACCTCGGCTTGATGCACGCGTCGGCGCTGTCCCTCTGGCCAGCCTTCAAGGAGATGGCCGAGGCGGCGCTGGCGATCGGTGAGGTCAATCAGACCTTGAGAGAAGCGGTGGGTCGGATCGGGCGCGAAGGCGAGGCAGCCATGATGCGCACCACGGGCGGCGTGAACACTCACCGTGGCGCAATCTGGGCGCTGGGCCTGCTGGTGACGGCAGCGGCACTCAATGCGTTGGATCTCTCGCCCGCGGGCTTGGGCGCGCGCGCAGGCTGTCTGGCGTTGATCGAGGATCGGCAGCGGCCTGCCGTCAACAGCCATGGGGCGCACGTCGCTCGGACTTTCGGTGCGATGGGCGCCAGGGAACAGGCGCAAATGGGTTTCCCGGCAGTCATCCAGACCGGTTTGCCACAGCTTGAGCGCAGCCGCGCAGCGGGCCATTGCGAGCAGAACGCCCGGCTCGACACCTTGCTGGCGATCATGACCACACTTTCTGACACCTGCGTGCTCTACCGCGCAGGTGAGCGGGGCCTGCACGCCATGCAACACGGCGCCCGTCGCGTACTGGACGCGGGCGGCAGTGCGACGCTCGGCGGTCGCCGCGCCTTGCATGAGCTCGATCAGCAACTGATGGGCCTTAACGCATCCCCTGGAGGCGCGGCTGACTTGCTCGCCGCCTGCCTGTTCATCGACAGCCTTGAGCCTGCGCTCGGCATTCAAACGAGGACGCTTTGATGGAAACCCTGTCATTTGAATTTCCCGCCGGGCAACCGCCTGCCGGGCGTGCACTGGTCGGTTGCGTGGGCTCCGGCGATCTTGAAGTGCTGCTCGAGCCCGGTCTGCCCGGCAAGTTGACCATTCAAGTGCTGACGTCGGTCAACGGCAGTTCCGCGCGCTGGGAGCATCTGTTCCAGCGTATGTTCGAGGGGCAGACACCTCCTGCGATGAGCATCGATATCCATGATTTTGGCGCGACACCCGGCGTGGTGCGCTTGCGGTTGGAGCAAGGTTTCGAGGAGATCGGCCATGTCTGACACCGCCCGCTTGCTCAAACAACACAGCTTCGTCGAACTTGGCGCTCGGCAGCGTGCCCGTGCCTTGCTCGACCAAGGCAGCTTTCGTGAACTGATCGACCCTTTCGCCCGTGTGACTTCGCCGTGGCTGGCCAGGCAGGGCGTCGTACCCCAGGCCGACGATGGCGTGGTGATCGCCAAAGGCTCGATCGATGGTCGGCCCATTGTGGTCTGTGCCATTGAAGGGGCTTTTCAGGGGGGCAGCATGGGCGAGGTCGGCGGCGCGAAAATGGCCGGTGCGTTGGAACTGGCTGCGGAAGACAACCGCAACGGTGTCCCGACCGCGGCAGTGCTGCTGTTGGAAACCGGCGGCGTGCGATTGCAGGAGGCCAACCTCGGCCTGGCAGCCATTGCGGAGATTCACGCAGCCATTGTCGACTTGCGTCGCTATCAGCCGGTGATCGGTGTCGTGGCGGGCAGCGTCGGTTGCTTTGGCGGTATGTCGATTGCCGCCGGTTTGTGCAGTTACCTGGTGGTGACCCAGGAAGCGCGTCTTGGCCTGAACGGCCCGCAAGTGATCGAGCAGGAGGCGGGGATCGAAGAATATGACTCCCGTGATCGTCCGTTCATCTGGAGCCTGACCGGTGGCGAACAGCGCTTTGCCAGCGGTCTGGTCGACGCTTACGTCGCCGACGACATTACGGCCATCGCGCAACAAGTCGAACACCTGCTGAGCCAGGGCAAACCCGCACACGAGCGCAGCGGCCAGTATGCGTCGTACCTGCAACGGCTGTCCGGGCTGGACACCACCTCCCAGATCGACCCCGCTGCGGTGCGCACCTTGTATCAAGGAGAACAGCCATGACTGCATCCATGCGTGGGTTGAACTGGTTCAACGCTTTGACGAGTGGCGCCTCACCCGTCGTCGGCCTGCCGGCGTCGGTACTGGCTGCCGACAGCGAGTTGGACGCCCAACCCGCACGTTTCCTGGCGGTGGTTGCCGATCCGTCCAACCGTTTCCCCCGCGCGCAGAATGGCGAAGTGGGGCTGCTGGAAGGCTGGGGGTTGGCCAAGGCAGTGGATGCCGCCATCGAGCTGGATCGGCAAAGCCCACAGAAGCGAGCCCTGATTGCCGTCATCGACGTACCGAGTCAGGCCTATGGCCGCCGTGAAGAGGCGCTGGGCATTCATCAGGCCCTCGCCGGTGCGGTGGACGCCTATGCCCGAGCACGACTGGCGGGCCATCCTGTGATCGGGCTATTGGTGGGCAAGGCAATGTCCGGCGCATTTCTCGCCCACGGTTACCAAGCCAACCGTCTGATCGCCCTGCGTGACCCGGGCGTGATGGTGCATGCGATGGGCAAGGCTTCCGCGGCCCGAGTGACCCTGCGCAGTGTCGAGGAATTGGAGAAACTGGCGGCGAGCATTCCGCCCATGGCCTATGACATCGACAGCTACGCGGGGCTCGGCTTGCTATGGGAAACGCTCTCGGTCAGTCAAATCGAGCAACCCTCCTCCGACGACGTCAGCAGTGTTCAACAGTGCCTCCTCGCTGCGATCAAGGACACCCAAGGCCACGGCACCGACCTGAGTTCGCGGCTGGGGGCGCCCAACCGGGCCGCTTCTGCAAAGGTACGCGAGCTGTTAAGGGCGCAGTGGTGATGACGCTTGGCTTGCCTGTGCAGCCCCATGATCTGTTGTGGGGCCTGCCCGTGGCGACCTTGCCTGCCGATGCGCCTGGGTGGGTGTTCGAGTCGGTTGCGCTGGGGCATCCGGTGGTGGTCCGTCGGGCACGGGTCGACCGGGGCTCGGTGGCTGTCGGCGTGCGCGGGCAATCCCGGGATCAGCGCTATGCGACCGTGATGAACCGGGATCACGTCACCCGGCAGGTTCGACCCGAACAGTTGGTCGAAGCGGTGGAAGAGGTTCGCACCGATTGGCCTGTCTGGCGTGCCTTGAACCAGGTGCGTCCGGTGCTGGACGCGATCGGCCTGCCCTGGGGGATCACGGGGGGCGCCGGATTCGAACTGGCGACCGGCATTCAGGTGCTGCATCGCAACAGCGACCTCGATCTGATCCTGCGTACCGAATCGTTCCTGAGCCGTCCGCAGGCTGCGCAATGGCTCGAAGCACTGAACGGCGCCGCGTGTCGCATCGACTTGCAGTTGCAAACCCCAGCCGGGGCCGTTGCATTGCGCGAGTGGGCGGGCAGCGGACGCCAGGTATTGCTCAAGGCTGACAACGGCGCCCGCTTGGTCAGCGATCCCTGGCTCTGCGAGGAATACGCATGAGCAGCTTCTGGGTTTTTCCCGGCCAAGGGGCGCAGCAAGCGGGCATGTTGCACGCGCTACCGGGCGATCCGTTGGTCAGGGAGTGTCTGCGCCAGGCCAGTGAAGTCCTCGACGAAGACGTGCTGGAACTGGACTCGCCTCAAGCCCTGCAAGCCACGCGTGAGGTCCAGTTGTGTCTGCTGATCGCGGGTGTGGCCTGTGCTCGGGTCCTGATGGCGCGGGGCAGCGCACCGGATTACGTGGCCGGCCTCTCGATTGGTGCTTATCCGGCTGCCGTGATCGCAGGAGCGCTGAGTTTCGCCGACGCCCTGCGACTGGTCGCTTTACGAGGCGAACTGATGCAAAGGGCTTATCCACAGGGCTACGGAATGACCGCACTGATGGGCCTGGATCAGGGGGTGATCGAGCGTTTGGTCGCCCAGGTACACGGCCCGCACAGCCCGGTGTATCTGGCCAACATCAACGCGGACAACCAGTTCGTCATCGCTGGCAGCGATCAGGCGATGGCTGACGTCGCCACGCTGGCCAAGGGCGAGGGAGCGGCGATGGCCAAGCGGTTGGCGGTCAGCGTGCCATCACACTGTGAGTTGTTGAATGAACCGGCGCAGGCATTGGCGCAGGCCCTCGCGCAGGTGACCCTCCAAGCGCCAACCTTGAAATACCTCAGTGGCAGCACCGCGCGCCCGGTGTTTACTGCCGACAAATTGCGCGAGGACCTGGCGTACAACATGTGTCGGCTCATCGACTGGCGCAGCACCGTGCAAACCGCTTATGAGCGAGGGGCGCGCCTGCAGATCGAGCTGCCGCCCGGTGCCGTCCTGACGGGGCTGGCGCGGCGTGTCTTTGGAAATGGATTGGAACAAGGATCGGCTGTCGCCTTTCAGGGCGCCCGGCTGGATACGCTGAGCGCGCTGTCGCGAGAGGAGGAATGTCGCCACCCCTAAACCGGTTGCTGCTATCGAAGGAACACAAAAACAACAAATTCGACGATTGAGGCCAAGACAATGATTATCTACGGTGTTGCGTTACTCGCCATTTGCACCCTCGCCGGGGTGATTCTCGGTGATTTGCTCGGTGTGCTGCTGGGCGTCAAATCCAACGTGGGCGGCGTCGGGATCGCGATGATCCTGTTGATCTGCGCCCGTCTCTATATGCAAAAGCGCGGTGGCATGAGCGAAGGCTGCGAAATGGGCGTCGGTTTCTGGGGCGCGATGTACATTCCGGTGGTCGTGGCCATGGCCGCGCAGCAGAACGTCGTCACAGCCCTCAAAGGCGGGCCGATCGCCGTGATCGCCGCCATTGGTTCAGTGATCATCTGCGGCGGCACGATTGCGCTGATCAGCCGGATCAATAAAGGGGAGCCCCTGCCCAAGGAAGAGCCCGAAACGCTGCCCCCAGTGATCACGCCGACCGCAGCACCGGCAGGAGGTCGCTGATATGTGGGATCTCATTCAGAAAGACTTGATCAGCCAAGGTCTGATCACGGCGTTCGCCGTCGTGGGCGTGGTGATGTGGATCTCCGTGCTGCTGTCCAAACACCTGACGTTCGGGCGGATTCATGGCTCTGCGATCGCCATCGTGATCGGCCTGGTGCTGGCGTGGGTGGGAGGCGTGATGACTGGCGGCCAGAAAGGCCTTGCCGACCTTGCCTTGTTCTCCGGCGTGGGGTTGATGGGCGGTGCGATGTTGCGCGACTTCGCCATCGTGGCGACGGCCTTCGAGGTGCAGGCCACGGAAGCCAGAAAGGCCGGGCTGATCGGCGCATTTTCGCTGTTTCTCGGCACGGTGTTGCCGTTCATTGTCGGTTCTTGCGTGGCTTATGCGTTTGGCTACCGCGATGCGGTCAGCATCACGACCATCGGCGCCGGCGCTGTGACTTACATCGTTGGCCCCGTAACCGGTGCGGCTTTGGGCGCCAGTTCGGATGTCATGGCGCTGTCCATTGCCACCGGCTTGATCAAAGCCATTCTGGTCATGGTTGGCACGCCAATGGCCGCGCGCTGGATGGCATTGGACAATCCGCGCTCGGCCATGGTGTTCGGCGGGTTGGCGGGCACGGTCAGCGGGGTGACGGCAGGCCTGGCGGCCACGGACCGGCGTCTGGTGCCTTACGGTGCGCTTACGGCAACGTTCCACACCGGGCTCGGCTGCCTGCTCGGGCCTTCGCTGCTGTATTTCATTGTGCGCGGGATTTTGGGTTAAGCCCGGATCTGCACTTGATTCTGGCCGAAGGCCGTAGGAGCGCGCTTGCCCGCGAAGAGGTGTGTCAGTAACTAACGAGTGGCCTGACACGCCGCATTCGCCAGCAAGCCGGCTCCCACACGGATCGGCCCCGGTTCTGTGGGAGCCGCCTTGGTGGTGAAAGGGGTTGATCAATCAACATGGAATCTCCTACAGGGCGCACCCCTGCAGCTACCCCTCAGCCAGCCGGTTCGAATACATGCGGCACTCGGCCAGCAGCGCCAGTAGATTCGGGTCGCGTTCACGGGCTTTGAGAAACACCAGCCCTATGTGCTGCTGCATGCGGTAGCGCGACTGGAGCGGAATCAGACGTACGCGGTTCTCGTACACGGCGGCGATCCGGCCGGGCAGCAAGGCGTAACCTACCCCGGAGCTGACCATGCTGAGCAGCGTAAAGATGTCGTTGACCTGCATCGCCACCTTCGGCTCGAATCCCGCCTGCTGAAATACCCGGGTGCCGTCGCGATGGGTAGCGAAGCCTTGGGTCAGGGTGATGAAGGTCATTTCCCGCAGATCGCTCAAATCCACTTCGCTTTGCTGAGCGAAGGGGGAGTCGGCGGGTGTGGCGAGAAAAATATCGTCGGAGAACAGGGGCAGGTGCTCGCAATCCGGGTCGCTGACGCTCTCGTTCAGGGAGACCAGAACGGCGTCCACTTCCATGTTTTTCAGCTTGTAGAACAAATCGATGTTCGAGCCCAGGATCAGGTCGATATTCAGCTCGCTGCGGCGGATTTTCAGACCCATGATCAATTGAGGTACGGTTTTGACCGTCAGTGAATACAGTGCGCCCAGCTTGAACCGGGCGGCCGAGAAGCCTGCCGCCGCCCGCGTCTGCTCGACCATGCCCAGTGCGTCCTGCACCAGCTTCTGCCCCCGCTCTTCCAGGACGTAGGCGCTTTCAAGGGGGGTCAGGTTGCGGCCCTCGTGCTTGAACAGGGGGCAACGTAGCGCGTTTTCCAGTGAGTGAATCGCCCGATGAACGCTGACGGTGCTGGTCTGCAGCTCTGACGCGGCACGCGCCAGGTTGCCGGTGCGCATGAAGGCCAGGAAAATTTCCAGCTTTTTGAGGGTCAGTTCTTCATCGATCTGCATCGTGTCACTTCCGCCGCACATTCTTGTTGTTCAGGCGTCCGATTGTGCCCAAACCATTGCTGAGTGGCTGCATTAAAAGCGCATTGACCTCGGTCGATGCATTGCGCTTTTGAGTCATAAGTTGGAGCCTTGGCAGGTGTCGTGCAACTGAGCGAGGTCATTTGCGGATGTATTACGGAGAGAAATTCAACGCCTGGACCCATCTTGTGGGTGCCGTACTGGCGTCGGTCGGCGCCATATGGCTGTTGGTTATCGCCAGTCTGGCGGGTGATGTGTGGAAGATTGTCAGCGTTGCCATCTACGGCGTTGCGCTGGTGCTGTTATACAGCGCATCGACCGTGTACCACAGCGTACGGGGCCGGGCGAAGGTGATCATGCAAAAGGTCGATCACCTGTCGATTTACCTGCTGATCGCGGGCAGCTACACCCCATTCTGCCTCGTGACCTTGCGCGGGCCTTGGGGCTGGACCTTGTTCGGGATCGTCTGGGGGCTCGCCGTGATCGGCATGCTGCAGGAAATCAAACCACGCTCCGAAGCGCGCGTGATGTCCATCGTGATCTATGCCGTCATGGGCTGGATCGTGCTGGTGGCGGTCAAACCATTGGTCAGGGCCTTGGGGACCGCCGGTTTCACTTGGCTGGCACTGGGCGGCGTGCTCTACACCGTGGGAATCATTTTCTTTGCCTACGACAAGCGCTTCCGGCATTGGCACGGGATCTGGCACTTGTTCGTCATCGCGGGCAGCCTGCTGCATTTCGTGGCGATTACCCACTACGTCCTTTAGCCGCTCAAGCGCTTTCGGCCAGGCAGGGACGCGTCATCGCGGGCGCGCTCAGAAATCCCCCCATAACTGCTGCGCCACACTCAGCGCCACCACTGGCGCGGTTTCCGTGCGCAGCACCCGCGGGCCAAGGCGGGCAGCGTGGAAGCCTGCGTCCTGAGCCTGGTCGACCTCCGTGTCGTTGAGACCACCTTCCGGTCCGATCAAAAAGGCCAGGCTGCCGGGTTTTGCATGGCTGACCAGCGGTTCGGCGACAGGGTGCAGCACCAGCTTCAGATCGGCTTGGGTGTGTTTGAGCCAGTCGGCCAGTGCGAGCGGCGGATTGATCGTCGGCACCATGGACCGTCCGCACTGTTCGCAGGCGCTGATGGCGATCTGTTGCCAGTGAGCCTGGCGCTTTTCCGCGCGCTCGTCCTTCAGTCGAACTTCGCAGCGTTCGCTGATAATCGGTGTGATCTGTGCAACACCCAGTTCGGTGGCTTTCTGAATGGCCCAGTCCATGCGGTCGCCCCTGGAAAGCCCCTGCCCCAGGTGGATGCGCAACGGCGACTCGACCATTCCGGCGAAGCATTCATTGACGTGAACACGAACGCGCTTCTTGCCGACTTCGACGAGCGTGGCACGAAACTCCATGCCTGAGCCGTCGAACAACTGCACCGCATCGCCTTCGGCCAGGCGCAGCACACGCCCGATGTAGTGCGCTTGTCCTTCAGGCAGCTCGTGCTCGCCGATGCTCAGCGACGCGTCAATGAAAAAACGGGAGAGTCTCATGGTGGTGTCTCTGTAAAACGGTTGAATGATCGTTCCCACGCTCCGCGTGGGAATGCATCCCGTGGCGCTCTGCGCCGCATCATCGGACGCAGAGCGTCCAGTGTCGGGCTCCCACGCGGAGCGTGGGAACCATCACCAGGGGAGCGTTCAGTTCCAATCAGCCGGGATCACGGAAGTCTGGATGGAAGTTCTCGCGCACGGCCACGTTGATGCTGCTGCGGGTCGCGATGTCGATGCCTTCGCTGGCCACCTCGGCGAGAAAATCGATCTGCTCGGGCGTGATCACATAAGGCGGCAGGAAGTACACCACGCTGCCCAGCGGCCGCAGCAGCGCTCCACGGGTCAGGGCGTGTTCGAACACCTTCAGGCCGCGTCGTTCCTGCCACGGGTAGGCCGCTTTGGTGGCCTTGTCCTGTACCATTTCGATCGCCAGAGCCATGCCGGTCTGGCGGACCTCGGCTACGTTCGGGTGGTCCGCCAGATGCGCCGTCGCACGCTTCATGCGATCCGCGAGCGCATGGTTGTTCTCGATGACGTTGTCCTGCTCGAAGATGTCGAGTGTCGCCAACGCCGCCGCACACGCCAGCGGGTTGCCGGTGTAGCTGTGGGAATGCAGGAAGGCCCGCAGTGTCGGATAGTCATCGTAAAACGCCTCGTACACGTCATCGGTGGTGAGGCACGCCGCCAGCGGCAGGTAACCGCCCGTCAGCGCTTTGGACAGGCAGAGGAAGTCCGGACGGATCCCGGCCTGTTCGCAGGCGAACATCGTCCCCGTGCGACCGAAGCCGACGGCGATCTCATCGTGGATCAGGTGCACGCCGTAACGATCGCAAGCCTCTCGCAGCAGCTTGAGGTAGATCGGATCGTACATGCGCATGCCGCCCGCGCCTTGGATCAACGGCTCGATGATGACCGCCGCCACTGTCTCATGATGCTCAGCGAGGGCCTGCTCCATCACCGTGAACATCGTGCGGGTATGGTCTTCCCAGCTCACGCCTTCCGGGCGGTGGTAACAATCGGGGCTTGGAACCTTGATGGTGTCCATCAAAAGCGCTTTGTACGTTTCGGTAAACAGTGGCACGTCACCTACCGACATCGCCGCCACCGTTTCGCCGTGGTAGCTATTGGTGAGGGTGATGTAACGCTTTTTCGCCGGTTTGCCCCGGTTGAGCCAATAGTGAAAGCTCATTTTCAGAGCAACTTCGATGCAGGACGACCCGTTATCGGCGTAGAAGCAGCGGGTCAGCCCTTCCGGCGTCATGGCCACCAGCCGCTCGGACAGTTCGATCACCGGCTGATGGCTGAACCCTGCGAGGATCACATGCTCCAGTTGATCGACCTGATCCTTGATGCGCTGATTGATACGCGGGTTGGCGTGGCCGAACACGTTGACCCACCAGGAACTGACGGCGTCCAGATAACGCTTGCCTTCGAAGTCCTCCAGCCAGACCCCCTCACCCCGCTTGATCGGAATCAGCGGCAGGTGTTCATGATCTTTCATCTGCGTACAGGGGTGCCAAAGGACCTTGAGGTCACGCTGCATCCACTGGTCATTGAGGCCCATCGTTCATCTCCAGGTACGGCTCGCGCGGGGCGAGGGCGAAACAATCGCGCAAGCCTATGCAATGCACGCCAGCGGGACAACCTTTGCTGCCGGAAAAGGGCTCGACGGACATTGCTGGCGGGCCTCAAGCGGCTGGCGTATCCTGCGCGCTCCTGAAAAGACGGATTGGAAAAATCCGCTATTTCCTTGTTCATTCCGGAGTTCGCTGAATGCTTTCTGGTTGGCTGCGCGCCTGTGCGCTGATGGTGGTTGGGCTGGTCAGCGTTTCGGCGCTTGCTGTGGAAAAGCCGCACACGGCGATTGTCGTCGGCGGCGGTCTGGCGGGCCTGACGGCTGCCTATGAGCTGCAAAACAAGGGCTGGCAGGTCACGCTGTTGGAAGCCAAGCCTGCGGTCGGCGGCCGGTCCGGCCTGGCGGGCAGTGAATGGATCGGCAACGCCAAGGCGCAACCGGTCCTGAACCAGTACCTGGATCGCTTCAACCTCAAGCCAGTGCCCGCGCCCGAATTCGTACGCACGCCGGGTTACCTCATCGAGGGTGAGTACTTCTCGGCGGCCGATCTGGCGGCCAAACAACCAGCCACCGCCGAAGCGATCAAGCGCTACGAGGCGACGCTGGACGACCTGGCCAGATCCATTTCAGATCCGGAAAATCCAGCGGCCAACAGCACTCTGTTCGCACTGGACCAGATCAACGTGGCCAACTGGCTGGACCGCCTGAGTCTGCCACCCACCGCCCGGCAACTGATCAACCAGCAGATCCGTACCCGCTATGACGAGCCTTCGCGCCTGTCGTTGCTGTATTTTGCACAGCAGTCACGGGTCAATCGCAACGTGGATGACCGTGATCGCCGTGCCGCTCGCCTGCCGGGTGGCAGCGCGGTATTGGCCGAGGCGTTCGTCAAACAGTTGAAAGTGATCAAGACCAACTCCCCGGTCTCGGCCATCAGCCAGGACAAGGACGGCGTGACCGTGAAGGTCGGCTCCGTCGGCTACGAAGCGCAATACGTCGTGCTGGCTGTGCCACTGCGCGCGCTGAGCAAGATTCAACTGACCCCGGCACTGGATGCCCAGCATCAGGGCGCGATCAAAAGCACCAACTATGGCTGGCATGACCAGATCATGTTGAAGTTCAAGACGCCGGTCTGGGACAGCAAAGCCCGTATGTCTGGCGAAATTTACAGCAACACTGGGCTGGGCATGTTGTGGATCGAGCCTGCCTTGAAAGGCGGCGCGAACGCGGTGATCAACCTCTCTGGAGACAACGCGCGCATCATGCAGGCTTTCGGTGACAAGCAAATGGTGGATCAGGTGCTGATCCGCTTGCATGCGTTCTATCCTCAGGCGCGCGGTGCGTTTACCGGTTACGAGATCCGCCGCTCCAGCGTCGATCCGTCCACGGGCGGTGCGTATCTGGCATTTGGACCAGGGCAGATCAGCAAGTACTGGCGCCTGTGGGAAAGGCCGCTGCAGCGCATTGCGTTCGCTGGCGAGCACACGGATACCCTCTATCCCGGGACATTGGAAGGTGCATTGCGCACAGGGCAGCGGGCCGCGAGTCAGGTGCAGGACCTGGCAGCAGGCAAGTCGTTCGAGCCAGTGAAAGTCGAACCTGCAAAAGCGCCCGAACCTGCAACGAAAGAAAGCAGCGGAGGCATCGGCGGTTTCTTCTCCAACCTGTTCGGCGGATCCAAGTCCGAGCCGAAGCCGGTCGAGAAAGCACCCGAGCCAGCACCCGTTCCGGCTCCGGCCCCAGCGCCTGCTCCAGCGCCGGTCACTGCACCTGCTCCGGTGGTCGAACCCGCCAAGCCTGCTGTCGAACCTGCGAAAAAGGCACCTTCCAAGAAAGAACCGGCCCACAAGGAGCCCGTTAAGAAAGCGCCGACCAAGCCCGCGACGACGCACAAACCTGCAGCCAAAACCGAGGCTGCCAAGAAGGCACCTGCTAAAGCGACGACGGAAAAGGCAGCCACACCGGCGGCGAACACCAACAACTGATCGCCCATTCGGGCAGTGAAAAGGCGCGGTCACAGACCGCGCTTTTTTTTGTCTGCCCCATGACAGCGTCTAGAGTGATGAAAGGTAGGCCACCCTGAATCAGGTGATGAGGCTTTGCGCGACCACGGGATTGGTTCCCTGTGTCGGCGTTGACCGAGGACGGAGATAACGTTCCGTTAATCCCTCGCGCCGAACAATGTGACGGGAAATTTCAATCGTATTTCCCGATATTTCAAAGCGAAAATTTGCGCTTTCTTTCGATAGGTAAACCGATAGTCTTTCTCACAGCTTTAACAGGCTGTTTTCAAGGATCGCTAGCATGCAGTTACGCAACTCTTCTTCACGCTACGGCTGGGTCAGCATTGTCTTGCACTGGGGCGTCGCCCTGACGGTTTTCGGATTGTTTGCCCTAGGCCTGTGGATGGTGGGTCTGGGGTATTACGATGCGTGGCGCAAGGCGGGGCCGGATCTGCACAAAAGTATTGGCATCACGCTGTTTCTGGTCATGCTGTTTCGCGTGGTCTGGCGCTTGTTCAGCCCGCCACCGCCCGCACCGGCAAGCCACAGCCGGTTCGTCAGGACCGCTGCCAAGCTGGGCCACGCGTTCCTGTATCTGGACCTGTTCCTGGTGATGTTCGCCGGTTACCTGATTTCCACCGCCGACGGCGTCGGAATTCCGGTCTTCGGATTGTTTGAAGTGCCTGCGCTGATCAGCGGACTGCCCAACCAGGCAGACGTCGCCGGTGAAGTGCACCTGTACCTGGCCTGGACGCTGGTGATCTTTGCGGTACTCCACGGGCTGGCCGCCTTGAAGCATCACTTCATCGACCGTGATGCCACATTCATACGTATGCTTGGCCGCAAGGCCTGAATTCAACTCAAAAGGAAGACGACGCATGTTGAAAAAGACACTTGCTGCACTGGCTCTGGGTTCTGCGCTGCTGTCGGCTGGTCACGCAATGGCCGCTGACTACACCATCGACAAGCAAGGCCAGCACGCTTTCATCGATTTCAAGATCAGCCACTTGGGCTACAGCTTCATCACCGGTACGTTCAAAGACTGGAGCGGTACCTTCAGTTTCGACGCCGCCAAGCCTGAAGACAGCAAGATCAGCATCGATATCAAAACCGCCAGCATCGACACCAACCATGCTGAACGCGACAAGCACATCAGCAGCAAGGATTTCCTGGATGTCGCGACCTATCCTGACGCCAAGTTCGTCTCCACCAGCGTCAAGTCGACCGGCAAAAACGCTGATGGCAAAGATACGGCTGACGTCACTGGCGACCTGACCCTTCACGGCGTCACCAAGCCGGTCGTCATCAAGGCTGTCTTCAACGGCGAAGGCAAGGATCCATGGGGCGGCTACCGCGCTGGCTTCAACGGCACGACCACCATCAAGCGCTCCGATTTCGGCAAGATGATGGACTTGGGCCCGCAGTCCGACACCGTAACCTTCGATATCTCGTTCGAAGGTGTGAAAGCCAAGTAAAACGGGCTGCCAACAAAAACGCCGACCCTAGGGTCGGCGTTTTCGTTACCGCGGGGTTCAGTTGTCGCGATTACGCGTCAGCAGCGCCGGCTTCTCGCCGCGTGGGCGGCTAGGCAATTGGTCCAGCATCTCGGCAGATGGGAATCGATCGACCTTGGATTCCTTGTGCACGATCTTTGGCCCTGGTTGCCCGTCACGGGCGTTGGAGACTGCAGGCTCCTGACGGGTCGACTGATCTTCGCGGGACGGACGGCGGTTGCGCGGCGCATCCTCGCGGCGGCCGGAACCATTGCGCGGCTGGCCGTTACGCTTGCCCTGGCCACCTGCGCCAGCACCGTTGCTCGCTCCACTACCTGACCCGCTACGCGAACCGTTACGCCCCGGCGACTGTCCACGAGGCGCTTGCGACGGGCCTGCCGCAGGGGCGCCCGGACGGCGATTGCGGCCAGACGGGTTCTTGTTCTGATAGGGGCTGACGTAATCGGCACGGTTACCGAAGTTATCCACCTCGTCATCCAGGAACTCTTCCGGGTCACGATCCGCGCGGGGGGCGGGTGCACGAGACGAACTCGCTTCAGCGGATGGCGTGCCCTGACGAGGCTTCTGCCGACGCTGCTGGTTGCGTGCCGGGCGTTGTTCGCCTTCGGCAGCCGCGGCAGTCGCTGGTTTTTCCTTGCCCTTGTCCTTCCCTTTGTCCTTGCGGCCACCGTTGGCGTTTTCGCCACGCTGAGCGCGGCCATTGCGTGGGTTGCGCACGTCAGGACGCTCACGCACTTCAGGCTTTTCCGCCTCGACGGCGTTGATGTCGAAGCCCATCAGATCGCCATCGGGGATCTTCTGTTTGGTCATGCGCTCGATGCTTTTGAGCAGCTTTTCTTCATCCGGTGCCACCAGCGAGATCGCCTCGCCCGTACGGCCTGCCCGACCGGTACGGCCAATGCGATGCACGTAGTCCTCGTCGACGTTGGGCAGCTCGAAGTTGACCACATGAGGCAACTGATCGATGTCCAGGCCGCGCGCTGCGATGTCGGTCGCGACCATGATGCGCACGCTGCCGGCCTTGAAGTCCGCCAGGGCCTTGGTGCGGGCGTTCTGGCTCTTGTTGCCGTGGATCGCGACAGCGCTCAGGCCGTGCTTGTCCAGGTACTCGGCCAGGCGGTTGGCGCCGTGCTTGGTACGTGTGAACACCAGCACCTGCTCCCACGCACCCTGGGTGATCAGGTGGGCGAGCAGTGAGCGCTTGTGATTGGCGGGCAAGCGGAACACCCGCTGCTCGATGCGCTCGACCGTTGTATTGGGCGGTGTGACTTCGATGCGCTCGGGATTGTGCAGCAGCTTGCCGGCCAGGGCCGTGATGTCGGGGGAGAACGTGGCCGAGAACAGCAGGTTCTGACGTTTGGCGGGCAAACGCGCGAGGACTTTCTTCACGTCGTGCACGAAGCCCATGTCCAGCATGCGGTCGGCTTCGTCGAGGACCAGAATCTCGACATGAGACAGGTCGACGCTGCCTTGACCGGCCAGATCGAGCAACCGACCCGGGCAGGCGACCAGTACATCCACGCCACGTGCCATTGCCTGGACCTGCGGGTTCATGCCAACGCCACCGAAGATGCAGGCGCTGACGAACTTGAGGTTCTTGGCGTAGATCTTGAAGCTGTCGTGAACCTGTGCGGCCAGTTCACGCGTAGGGGTCAGGACCAGGACGCGCGGCTGGCGTGGGCCGTGACGCTGGGATTTGTCCGGGTGACCGGCGGGGAACAGACGCTCCAGAATCGGAAGCGCGAAACCGCCGGTTTTACCTGTACCTGTCTGAGCGGCGACCATCAGATCGCGGCCTTGCAACACGGCGGGAATGGCCCGCTGTTGCACCGGAGTAGGCTGGGTATAGCCAGCAGCCTCGATGGCGCTGACTAAAGCCTCGGAGAGACCGAGGGAAGCAAAGGACATGAGTAATCCTGTCTTAAGTTGGGGCCAAGGGGCCCGAATAGGAATGATCTGCGCTGCACGAATCGGCGCGCGATCCCGGGGTCTGTAAGTTCAACTCGTGGCAGGGCGCGTGAACGAAAATGCGCTGCTGACGTGATCGAGAAGTCTTCTGGGAGACCGAGTATCCGGGCGTAAGCCTGGCGGGAACGCCGGAGTATAACAGAGCAATCACAATGCGCTGCGTTCGCGCTGCTCAACGGTGTCGTTGTTGTCTCTTGCAGGTGACACCTGATGGGCGTCGACGGGTGCCAGCAGCGTCTCGCCCGTGTAGCGCGCCACCAGTTGTGCGTAGGCCGGTTCGCGCTTGAAACGCTTGAGCTCTGCCCCGAACCTCTGCGCCAGCAGGTCCATGCCAGCGTTGCGTCGCAGCGCGAGGTATTGCTCACGCGTGTTCAGAACCGTCGGAAGCTGACTGACCTGGTCCCGCAGCCCCAGGTGTTCCAGCATCTGCTGGCCCAATCGACGGTCGGTCACCAGCAGGTCGATGCGACCGCGAATCAGCTTGCCGAAGTTGGCTTCATGACTGGGGGCCGGCTCTCGTGTGAAGTCCGTCGAATGGTCGAAATCGGGCCTATAGAGATAACCCGGCGAGACCCCGATCGTCAGGCCTTTGAGGTCTTCCAGGCGATTGAATGCGTGGGGCCGCGCATCGGCCTGGAACAGCACCCAGTTCACCTCGGACAGCGCTTCGCTGGGATACAGCAGTAGGTCATCGCGTTCGGTGGCTTTGAAAATGTCCAGCGCACCGTCGGCTTCACCTCGCTGCAGCATCATCAGGCAGCGCTTCCATGGCAGGAATTGCCACTGCACCTCGATGCCGAGCCGCTGAAAGACAATCGCCGTCGTTTCATAGTCCAGCCCCGAAGCACGGCCATTGTCCACCATGGCGTAGGGTGCCCAGGGTTCGGTCACGATGCGCAGTTTTTCGCCCAGAGCGTTTGCGCTCAGGCAGGCGAGCAATAGTGGGAGCAGGAGTCGGAGGGTCAGCGGCATCGGGTGAGAGTACGACGCGCGCCGCGCGATGAGAAGAGGCAAGCCCAAGCGGAACCTTCCGACTCGGCCCGGCAGCGCATTTACGACGCTTTCCGGACCCTGACGAGATGCTGGTAGATCTCCACGCGCTGGCGACCGAGCAGCCGTCGAACGGCCCAGTGTTCGAGCCATTGATGAAGTTGGCCAGGGGCGATCGGCTGGTCCAGACGCGACTGCGCGTTATTGAACGCCTTTTCCCACCAGACCGCTGAGCAGGCGCGGTCGAACTCGTTCGCATGGGCGCAGCAGCCATACAGCACTTCCCGCACGAACTGACGTTGCGGCTTGGGCACCGCCAAGGTGGCGCTCTTGTACAACAAACGCTGCCAAGCGGGAGGGCGGGGCAGATGGATCGACACGTTTGCGGTGTCGGCCAGCGCTTCGGGGCTGACCGGGTCATCGCGGTGCTTGTGCAGCCAAGCGCGAACCTTGGCCCGGAACAGCTCTTTGCGGCTCCAGTAGTGGTGGATCAAATCGGGGCACTGCTCGGTCCGTAAGGTTCGGTAGGCGGCGACGCCAAGACAGAACTCCTCCAGCGTGATGGCGCCTGGCGTGATCGGGAAGAACTCATCCATCAAGTCGATGGACGCGTCCAGCACCCAGGCATTTTCATGGGTCAGCCCGATCACCCCCGAATTCACCAGGCGCATCGCATCGTCGGCGAGCCCGCGTTGAGCCAGCGTATCGGCCAGCGCGGTATAGAGGATGGTTTCTTTGCACTCGTCATAGCGCAGGTGCAAGGCATTGCACAGCAGGCTGTCTGGGCGAACCCTGTCGAACAGCGCCATGGGGCTTGCCCGGAAGAATGTGTCGGTGTCGATGAGGATTGCTTTTTCCGCTTCTTCCAACACTTGGCGGGCAACGACGTGCTTACAGCGGAAATGATAGTGATGCGGGCCGCTCCAGGCGTGACGCATGGCGGCATCGATCGGGCGAACCCTCACCGGCAAGCGGTGATAGGGCTCGGGGTTGTCGCTGAACACCTGGATGTCGAACGGGCGCTCTGAGGCGCCACCCGCTTTCGCCAAGGCGCTTGCGATGCTGAACACCGCTTCCTGATGGTAGGTCTGTGCGCCGAATACCAGGTAAACCAGTTGCGGGCGTAAGTTTGCTTTCTGATGAACACTCAACTGCTTGAATCCGTCTCGGTAGGGCATTGGCAGGCTATCTGCGATCAGCCTGCCGCGCGAACATTACCCTATAGTGACCGGCGTGTCCGAGATGGATTCCCGCCATTCAGCGGGGCAGCTTCAGGTTGTTCCACAGCGCAAGGCTGGGTTCGGCCTGATTCAGGGTGTAGAAGTGCAGACCAGGGGCGCCACCCTGTAACAACCGCTCACACATTTCGGTGATGACTTGCTCGCCGAACGCCTGAATGCTCGCCGAGTCATCGTTGTAGGCTTCCAACTGTTTGCGAATCCAGCGCGGGATTTCTGCACCGCAGGCGTCGGAAAAGCGCGCCAGTTTGCTGTAGTTGGTGATAGGCATGATGCCCGGCACGATAGGGATCGAAACGCCCATTTTCTGCACGCGCTCGACGAAGTAGAAGTAGCTGTCGGCGTTGAAGAAATACTGGGTGATCGCGCTGTCCGCACCGGCGTTGGCCTTGCGCACGAAGTTCTTCAGATCTTCTTCGAAGCTGCGGGCTTGTGGGTGCATTTCCGGGTAGGCCGCCACTTCGATATGAAAATGGCCACCGGTTTCTTCACGGATGAAGCTCACCAGGTCGTTGGCGTGGCGCAGTTCACCGCTGGCCATGCCCATGCCGGACGGCAGGTCGCCGCGCAGGGCAACGATGCGTTTGATACCCGCGTCCTGGTACTGGCTCAGCAGACCGCGCAGATCGGCTTTGCCGTCGCCCACGCACGACAGGTGCGGGGCGGAGGGGATGTTCACTTCCTTTTCCAGCTGCAACACGGTGTTGATCGTGCGGTCACGCGTGGACCCACCCGCACCATAGGTGCAGGAGAAGAAGTCGGGGTTATAGCTGGCCAAGGTGCGGGCAGTGGCCATGAGTTTTTCGTGACCCGCGTCGGTCTTCGTCGGGAAGAACTCGAAACTGTAGCGACGGTCTTGCGACATCGGAGGGAACCTCCAGCGGCAAGCTATAAGCTGCAAGCTGCAAGAGGGTGTAGCGCCCACTCTCTGCGACTTCTCGCTTAACGCTTGGTGCTGCAAAAATACTTGGACGATTTGGGCGCCGCGAGCAGCAAGCAAGAACGCCGATAACGCACTTGCTTGCCGCTCGTAGCTTGTCGCTGCTTTTAGTACCGGTAAGCGTGCGGCTTGAACGGGCCTTCGACGGTCACGCCGATGTAGTCGGCCTGGGTCTTGGTCAGTTTGGTCACGACGCCGCCGAAGCCACGCACCATTTCCAGCGCGACTTCTTCGTCCAGTTTCTTCGGCAGGACTTCGACCGTCAGGCGCTCGGCTTTCTGGGCCGGGCTCAGGTCAGCGTACTTCTGGCCGAACAGGAAAATCTGAGCCAATACCTGGTTGGCGAACGAACCGTCCATGATGCGGCTTGGGTGACCGGTGGCGTTGCCCAGGTTCACCAGACGGCCTTCGGCCAGCAGGATCAGGTAGTCGTCGTTCTGTGGGTCGAACTCGCCAGCGCCGGTGCGGTGAATCTTGTGCACCTGAGGCTTCACTTCTTCCCATGCCCAGTTCTTACGCATGAAAGCGGTGTCGATTTCGTTGTCGAAGTGACCGATGTTGCAGACCACGGCGCGTTTTTTCAGCGCTTTGAGCATGTTCGCATCGCAGACGTTGACGTTGCCGGTGGTGGTCACGATCAGGTCGACCTTGCCCAGCAGGGCCTTGTCGATGCTGGCTTCGGTGCCGTCGTTTTCGCCGTTGATGAAAGGCGAAACCACTTCAAAACCGTCCATGCAGGCTTGCATCGCGCAGATCGGGTCCACTTCGGTCACTTTGACGATCATGCCTTCCTGACGCAGCGACTGAGCCGAGCCCTTGCCCACGTCACCGTAGCCGATGACCAGCGCTTGCTTGCCCGACAGCAGGTGGTCGGTGCCGCGCTTGATGGCGTCGTTCAGGCTGTGACGGCAACCGTATTTGTTGTCGTTCTTGCTCTTGGTGACCGAGTCGTTGACGTTGATCGCGGGGATCTTCAGCTCGCCTTTGGCCAGCATGTCCAGCAGGCGGTGAACGCCGGTGGTGGTCTCTTCGGTCACGCCGTGGATGCGTTCCAGCATCTGCGGGTATTTCTTGTGGAGGATCTCGGTCAGGTCGCCGCCGTCGTCGAGGATCATGTTGGCGTCCCAGGGCTGACCGCCCTTCAGGATGGTCTGCTCGATGCACCACTCGTACTCTTGCTCGGTTTCACCTTTCCAGGCGAACACCGGAATACCGGCAGCGGCGATGGCGGCAGCGGCCTGATCCTGAGTCGAGAAAATGTTGCAGGACGACCAGCGTACTTCGGCACCCAGGGCAACCAGGGTTTCGATCAGCACGGCAGTCTGAATGGTCATGTGGATACAGCCGAGAATCTTTGCGCCCTTGAGCGGTTGCTCACTGGCATATTTGCGACGCAGGCCCATCAGGGCAGGCATTTCGGATTCAGCGATGATGGTTTCGCGACGGCCCCAGGCAGCCAGGGAAATGTCCGCGACTTTGTAGTCGTTGAAATCATTGGGCGTCAGTACAGCGCTCATGAAGAGTCTCCATTCGTAGTGTGCGAATGGGCGCCGTTGTGCGTTTAAGGCCTGCCCGAAGCGAGCAGACAACGCCCCATCCGAGCCTGACAGGACTGACCTGCTGCAGCGCCCCTCGGACAGGTGGCGGGAAAACGGTATCAAGCGGTGATGACCGTTTTTTGAAGCGGGGAAGAGTATAGCGGCGTCTCTGGTTCAGCCCAAGAGGCGCGTTCAGATAAATGACGAGCGACTAATCGAGACCATAGTCGATGCTCAATGGAGGTTAATGCCCAGGGCTGGCACTATGCTGGTCATCAAGAGGCAGATGACAGGAGCGAATCATGAATTTCCACACTCGCAAGTGGGTAAAGCCCGAAGACCTCAACCCCAACGGCACGCTGTTCGGTGGCAGCCTGCTGCGCTGGATCGACGAGGAGGCGGCGATCTATGCGATCGTTCAACTGGGCAATCAGCGGGTGGTGACCAAGTACATCTCCGAGATCAATTTCGTCAGCGCCTCGCGTCAGGGCGACATCATCGAGCTGGGCATCACGGCCACTGAGTTCGGTCGCACATCCATCACCCTGATGTGCGAAGTGCGCAACAAAATCACCCGCAAGAGCATCCTGACGGTCGACAAAATGGTGTTCGTGAACCTGGGGGAGGACGGTCTGCCAGCGCCGCATGGCAAGACCGAGATTACGTACATCAAGGATCAGTTCAAGGAAGAAGTGATCGGGGAGTAGCCACCGTTGTGAAGATCGTTCCCACGCTCTGCGTGGGAATGCAGCTTCTGCCGCTCCGCGTCAGGCCGGGTGAACGCAGAGCGTCCGGTGAAGCGTTCCCACGCAGAGCGTGGGAACGATCAGTGCAGCGTTACGCTGGGTTGCTGGCTTTCCAGCCCCGTAGCCATTGCAACCCTTCGCTGGTATCGCCTTTCGGACGATACTCGCAACCGATCCAGCCGGTGTAACCCAGGCGGTCGATTTCTTCGAAAATCCACGGATAGTTCACTTCGCCCAGATTTGGCTCGTGGCGATCCGGTACCCCCGCGATCTGGATGTGGCCGACGCCCGCGAAGTCGCGACGCAGTTTGCTGATCACGTCGCCTTCCACGATCTGGCAGTGGTAGAAGTCGAACTGCACTTTCAGGTTGTCGGCACCCACTTCCTTGCACACCGCTTGACCCTGATCCTGGCGATTCAGGAAGAAGCCTGGCATGTCGCGGGTATTGATCGGTTCGATCAGCACCGTGATCCCCACCTTGGCTGCTTCCTGCGCTGCGTAGCGCAGGTTCTCGATATACACCGCGTGGTGTTTCTCGCGCAGATCTTCGCTCGGCAGCAGCCCTGCCATCACATGAATGCGGTCATTACCCAGCACTGCTGCGTATTCCAGGGCTTTCTGAATGCCTGCCCGGAACTCTTGCTCACGACCCGGCAGCGAGGCGATTCCCCGTTCGCCTTTGGCCCAGTCTCCCGGCGGGGCGTTGAACAGCGCTTGAGTCAGCTTGTTGTCCACCAGGCGCTGCTTGATTTCGGCCGCCGTGAAATCGTACGGAAACAGGTACTCCACTGCCTCGAACCCGTCTGCCGCCGCGGCAGCGAAACGGTCGAGAAAGTCGTGTTGCGGATACAGCATGCTGAGGTTGGCTGCAAAACGAGGCATGTGGGTCTCCAGAAAGGCTTAAACGAAAGGCCAGAGCAGCAAAGTGAACAGGAAGCCCAGTGTACCCAGAACGGTCACCAGGAACGTCCAGTTGCGCAGGCCGTCACCGACATTCAGGCCTGCCAGTTTGGTGAACATCCAGTAACCGGCGTCGTTGATGTGGGACATGGCCAGACCGCCACCGCCCATGGCCAGGCACAGCAGGGCCATGTGGTTGGCGCTGAGGTTCAGGGTCGCGATCAATGGGCTGAGAATACCGGCGGTGGTCACCAGCGCCACGGTGGTCGAGCCTTGGACGGCGCGCAAGAGCAGCGTCAGGATGAAGCCCAGTGCCAGAACCGGCAGCCCGGTGTTGCGCAGGGCGTCGGACACGACCGCCCCGATACCGGTATCGACCAGCACTTTACCGAACACACCACCCGCACCGGCAATCAGGATCACCATCGCCACGCCGGGCAGCGCCGAACCGATCACGTCAGACACCTGGCTACGGCTCCACCCGCGACGCGACCCCAGAATCCAGGCACACAGCAGGGTGTCGATCAGCAGCGCGACCAGCGGCGCGCCGAGAACCGTCAGCACGCTGCGCAGGCCGGAATCGGCTGGCAACAGGGTCGTTGCCAGTGTTCCCAGCAGAATCAGGACAATCGGTAGCAAGATCAGCGCGACGATGAGGCCCGCGCCCGGTGCTGGCGCTGCTGGCAAGCGAGCGGCCAGGCTGCTGGCACTTTCTTCCAGACCCAGTGCTTGGGTGTGGGTGGCTTCCTTGGCGTTGGAATAATCGTTGTTGGCCCACGCCACCAGGTCTTCGTTGGTGATGTGCGGACCGTAGACTTCGCTGCGGATGTCGTCGGTCATCGGGAAGGTCTTGCGGGTCATACGACCGGCAATGACATAGCCGATCAGGCACAGCACCGCGACGATCGGGATACCGAACATCAGCACGCGGCCCAGGTCAGCGCCCAGTTGACCGGCGGCCGCGACAGCGCCCGGGTGCGGTGGCAGGAAGGCGTGAACCGACAGCAGCGCCGCACACATTGGCAGGGCGAAGATCAGCAGCGGCTTACGGGCTGCGCGGGCAACGCCGTACGCCAGTGGCATGAGGATGATCACGCCCACTTCGAAGAACACGGGGATGCCAACCATGAAACCGGCCACGGTCAACGCCAGCGGCGTGCGCTTGTTGCCGAAGCGATCGATCAATGTCTTGGCCAGCGCTTCTGCACCGCCGGACAGTTCAATGATGCGCCCGATCATGGCACCCAACGCGATGATGATCGCGATGTGGCCGAGGGTTTTGCCCATGCCGCCTTCGATGGTGGTCACCAGGTCGGCCGGTTTAACCCCGGCGACCAGCGCGACGATGATGCTCACCAGCATAAGGGCCACGAATGGCTGAAATTTGTACTTGAGTACGAGCAGGAGCAACAGCGCGATACCGGCTCCAGCGATGGTCATGAGAAGTAGTGGGGTCATGTCGTGTGGGATGTCCTGTTGTTATTGTTTCCGGCGAACCGGGTTGCCGAAGGCCGCCAAAACGGCCTTCGGTCAAGCGCTGTTGAAGGCCGTTACCAGGTCACGCCGAAGGCCTGACGCAGATCTTCCAGTGCCGCTGCGTCCAGCGGCTCGGGCTTGGGATTGCTCATCAGCCACAGGCGCGCAGTCTCTTCCAGCTCTTCCAGGGCGTAGGCCGCCTTGGCCACAGAGCTTTCCCAGACCACCGGCCCCAGCCGCTCAAGCATTACGCCTCGCACGCTGTTCGCCAGTTTCGCCACCTGTTCGGCCACTTTCGGAGAGCCAGGGCGTTCGTACGAGATCAGTGGGATGTGACCGACTTTCATGACCTGATACGGGGTGATGGGCGGCAGAATGTCATTCGGTTGCCAGACGCCCGCGAGGGTCAACGCAACCAGGTGAGTCGAGTGGGTGTGTACCACGCCGCCGACCGCTGGGTTGCGGTCGTAGACTTCGCGGTGCAGCATCAGGGTCTTGGATGGCTTCTCGCCCGATACCCATTCCCCGGACAGATTCACCTTGGCGATCGCGGCTGGATCCAGGCGACCCAGACACGCATCGGTCGGAGTGATCAGCCAGCCATCGTCAAGCCGCGCGCTGATGTTGCCTGCGCTGCCGACGGTGTAGCCGCGCCCGAACAGCAGACGACCGATGTCGCAAATTTCTTCGCGCAGTTTGTTCTCGGTACTCATTTGGCACCGCCTGCAAGCTGCTTGAGCGCCTTGTCAAAGAAGTCACGGCCGCCGAAATTGCCGGATTTCAGCGCCAGTGCCAGCGGTTGCTCGCCGCTGCTGATGGTCGCCGGAACGCCTGGATCGATCTGCGCACCGATCTTAAGCAGGCTCACCCCCAGCGCTTGAACGACGGCCCCCGAGGTTTCACCGCCTGCGACGACGAAGCGCTTCACGCCCGATTCCAGCAAGCCTTTGGCGATTTTGCCCAAGGCCTGCTCGACCATCGCACCGGCGCGCTCGACACCTAACCGCTGCTGCACGGCTTTGACTTCATCCGGGCTGCTGGTGGCGTAAATCAGCACGGTCTGACCTGCGTCGCGAGCAAAGGCCAGTGCCTGTTCGACCACCGGCTGACCATCGGCCAGCGCGAGAGGATCGATGCGCAGGGCAGGGCGTTTGGTTTCAAGCCACGCCGCGACTTGACCATTGGTGGCCACCGAGGCACTCCCGGCCAGCACCACTTCACCACCGTCGACTGACTCAAGCTGAGCAGCGTCGATATCACGCAGCTTGCCCGCCTTGCGGAAGTTGCCCGGCAGGCCGAGCGCCAGGCCCGAACCGCCGGTCAGCAGTGGCAGGTCGGCGCAGGCTTCGCCCAGCACGTACAAATCCGCGTCAGACAGTGCGTCGGCGATGGCCATGGTCACGCCGTCAGCGCGCAGTTCCGCGATACGCGCACGCACGCTTTCCACGCCTTTGGCGATGCTGTCGTAGCGCAGCAGGCCGACTTTTTTCTCGGTCTGCGATTGCAGCACGCGCACCAGGTTGGCGTCGGTCATCGGGGTCAGCGGATGGTTTTGCATACCGCTCTCATTGAGCAACTGGTCCTGCACAAACAGGTGGCCACGGAAGATCGTCCGGCCATTCTCTGGAAACGCAGGGCAGGCAAGGGTGAAGTCGCTGCTGAGTGCGTCGAGCAGCGCTTCGCTGACCTGACCAATGTTGCCTTTGGCGGTCGAGTCGAAGGTCGAGCAGTACTTGAAGAAAATTTGCTCGCAGCCACGATCACGCAGCCATTGCAGGGCTTGCAGCGATTCCTCGACCGCTTCGGCAGCCGGCGTGGTGCGGGATTTCAGGGCGATGACGATGGCATCGGCGTCCAGCTCCGACAGGCTGTCGGCGCTCGGAATGCCAATGCTTTGCACAGTGCGCATACCGCCGCGTACCAGCATGTTGGCCAGGTCAGTGGCGCCTGTGAAGTCGTCGGCGATGCAGCCCAGCAGAGGGCGCGGAGTCGTGGTGCTCATCTGCGTTTCCTCAGTCGTTGGCGGCTTTGGCGCCCGGCAGGGTGATGCCCGGGAAGATTTTGATCACGGCGGAGTCGTCTTCGCGGCCGAAACCTGCGGTCGATGCCTGCATGAACATCTGGTGCGCGGTGGACGACAGCGGCAGTGGGAATTTGCTCGCGCGGGCTGTGTCCAGTACCAGGCCCAAATCCTTGACGAAGATGTCCACAGCCGACAGCGGTGTGTAGTCAGCCTTGAGGATGTGCGGCACGCGGTTTTCGAACATCCATGAGTTGCCAGCGCTGTTGGTGATCACTTCGTACAGTGCGTCAGCGTCGACGCCTTCACGCAGGCCCAGCGCCATGGCTTCGGCGCTTGCAGCGATGTGCACTCCCGCCAGCAGCTGGTTGATGATTTTGACTTTCGAACCCAGGCCGTGGACGTCGCCCAGGCGATAAACCTTGCCTGCCATGCCATTGAGGACGGCGTCGGCTTTGGCGTACACCTCGGCAGGGCCGGAGGTCATCATGGTCATCTGACCGGCAGCGGCTTTGGCCGCACCGCCGGAGATCGGTGCATCCAGGTACAGCAGACCCTTTTCAGTCAGGCGCTGGCCCAGCTCGATGGCGAAGGTTGGGGCGACGGTGGCACAACCGATGATCAGGCTGCCCGGCTTGAGCGCGGCAACCGCGCCGTGCTCGCCAAACAGGACGGTTTCGGTTTGCTCGGCGTTGACCACGACGGTAATGATCACGTCGCAACTTGCAGCCATAGCGGCGGGGGTCGCACAGGCAACACCCCCTTCGCTGGCGAATTGCTCGGTGACCGCTGCACGGACATCGCAGGCATGAACATTGAATCCGCTGCGCAACAGGGAGCGCGCGATGCCGAGGCCCATGGCACCCAGTCCGATCACGCCAACGTTCTTGTTATCCATGTGTCTCTCCTCGGGTTGAGCGCCGAAGTTTTGCCAGCACTCGAACGGTGTTTGTTCTGATCTGTTAAAGATAGTGAACCTGCGAGCGGATAATGTGAAGCAATTTTTCATTTTCACAAAAGTTAACATTGTTCATTTTTTGACCAGGCACAAAAAGCCCCCGGTTGTGAGCCAGGGCTTGGAGCGTGTTAAACGCTGTACGGAGATCTTTGTCCCTGGACGTAGCGCTGTTATGTACAAAACCGGCTGGCTGTAGGAGCGCGCTTGCCCGCGATCGCGGTGTGTCAGATGAGGAAATATGGATGAGACGCCGTGATCGCAGGCAAGCGCGCTCCTACGGATTGGGGTGTCTGTGAGCTCAGCGCTTGTCGACGGAGGCCAACATCAACTCCACCCCCTGCGCCCGAATGCTGTCAGCCGCAGCCCAGCATCTCCATTCACATACAGATCTTTTCGATCTTTGTTCGATAGCCTAGGCGATCATATAAGCAAGTTGAGTAGTCTATATATTGGTTGGCGATGTCAGTGGTGTTGTTGATTTCGACAGGTTTAGATAAATCGCTATATGGGGGTGTGAGGTTATTGCGGTTGCTTATTTGTTAGTGCATTAGTTCGCCGTCCGTCAGGGTTTTTTATTTTCTCTCTCTGCTGGCTTGATGTTTACATGGTTTGGTTGATAGTGAGTGTATGGCTGACCGAATATTTCGGTAGTCGGAGTGCTAATTCATATGGAGATTATCGCCATGTCTGCGATCGAATTCAAATTAGATAAAACGTCTTTTGGGTCTCAAGCTTATTTTTCTGGCACTGTCGAGGCGGTGGGAAGTCCAGGCTATAAGTTTTCCGGCACACTCAAAGTCAGCGCCCCATTCAACAGAGGGAATGCAGGCTTTTCCAACACTGTACGGATAGGTCACGGTGGCGTGTCAGGGAAGTACGAGCATTTGGATCTCGACCTGGGAAAACACCCAGTGTCAGACAAAACGTTGAAGATCGAGGGCTTGGGGAAAAGGGCCGCCAATGAAAAGGTGAAATTCTATGTGGCTGTGAATCAGGGAATCAGCGGTCAGTTTGAAGAGGGCCCTGAATTAACTTGTGATTTGGGCGTCATTGCTGATGAGTCAGCGAGCAGTACTGCATCTACACCGGTTGATAGTCAAGAAGAATCGATTCCCGAGAAAAAAACACGGTTACCACCTGAGCTTAAGGAGGGGGACGCTGAGGGTATCAGTGAGTATGAAAAGTATTTGTCCCGATACGATACTTGAATGAGAGATACGTTGATGAGTAGAAACAAGGCGATGTTCTGAATCAAGATAGCTGAACGTTGGTGTAGGTGTATTCCGGTTATTTCGTCCTTGACACTGAGTGGCGGTGCGTCAATCTTGAAAAAATGGCAGGCACGCCAAATTCGGTAGCGTGCCTGCCCCTGCCAGTAAGTAGCACTCAGCGCTTGTCCACCGACGCCAACATCAACTCCACCCCCTGGGCCCGAATGCTGTCAGCCGCAGCCTGAGCCAGCCCGTCATCGGTGATGATCGCGTCGAACTGCTCGAGGCTGGCGACCTTGTACATGCCGAACGTGCCGTATTTGGAGCTGGTGGTCAGCAGCACACTGCGCGACGCCGCTTGCATGGCCGCTTGTTTGACCTCGACCTTGAGCGCCGAGGGGGTCGTGGTCCCGCGTTGCAGGTCCCACGAGCTGGTGGACATGAATGCAACGTCGGTCGCCAGGTGACGTAACGTTGCGGCGGCGAGGCCTCCCACACACGAGCGATTGGGGTGGTCCAGCAGGCCGCCTGTGTGGATGACGTCGACGTGGGTGGCGTCAGCCAGCGCGTTGACTACGCCGAAATCGTTGGTCACTACGGTCATGCCCGACAGCGCGACAATGTGCGGGACGATTTCCAGCGTGCTGGTGCCCGCATCGAGATAGACCGTCATTTCGGGATGGAGCAGCCCAGCGGCCAAACGAGCCATCGCCTGCTTTTGCGGCAGTTCGACCACCGCCTTGGATTGGTGACTCGGTTCACTGTGAACCTGGCTGGCGATCCGCACGCCGCCTGTGACGGAATACGCGCGACCGCTCTGTTCGAGCAAGGCAATGTCGCGACGAATGGTCATGTGCGAGCAATCGAACATCTCCATCAGCTGATGCACGCTGAGCACCTGGTGTTTGCGTAGCTGACGCAGCATCAGCTCACGGCGCTGATCGGGAATCATGGGCGCTGCACCACTGACGGTGGTGTCTTCTTCGCTGGACATTCAGGCTCCTGGGCATTGCGGTGCAGTCGGTCCGACCGCGATGGCTGGCATCTTAGCCAATCGTCGGCGCTGCCGCAGCAGCGAAGCACATCGATACCCACCCATACGCAGTGCGTGTTCCGCTCTTGCGAATCCTTTATCCTCAGGCGTCACGGACCACCGGGCGTCGCCACTGCTGCCCCGGAAAACAAAAAATTTGCCCGGTTGCGGGACAGAGCGGATAAGGAGAGCGTGTGCTGGCGACAACCTTGGTCTTGATCGCGGCTGTGCTGCATGCCACCTGGAACACGCTCATCAAATTCAGCGCCGAGCGCTTGTTGGTCATTGCCAGTATGGACATCGTGGCCTTTGTCCTTGCGGTGCTCGCGCTGGGATTCGTATCCCCGCCTGCCTGGCCCATCTGGCCGTGGCTGGTGGCGTCGGCGCTCTTCGAGTTGCTCTATCGCGTGTTGCTGATCAGGGCGTACCGGGTGGGTGACTTGGGGCTGGTGTATCCCTTGATGCGTGGCTTGTCACCGCTGGTGGTTCTGGCGCTGACTTTGATCTTCGCTGGCGAACACCTGACCCTTCAACAGATTCTCGGCATTCTGCTGATTCCCTGCGGCATGATCTGCCTGCTGTGGCAGGGCGGCGGTGGTCATCGTCTACCGTGGTCGATGCTCCCAGTGGTCGGCATGATCGGCTTGTGCATCGGCTCTTACACCTTCATCGACGGGCAAGCACTCAAGCGCGGGATCGAGCCCTTGGATTATCTGGTCTGGCTCACATTCATCAGCGCCTGGCCATTCCCTCTGCTGGCGCTGGTCAGAAAGCGTCCAGTGTTCCTGCTGTTCTGGCGCGAGCAATGGAAACTGGGGCTGAGCGTAGGTTTCTGCGTGTTGTTCAGCTATGCGCTGGTGTTGTGGGCGATGCAGATAGGGTCAGTGGCTCAGGCCGCGGCGCTGCGTGAAGTGAGCGTCGTGCTGGTGGTGTTGTTCGGGATGCGTTACCTGAAAGAACCTTTCGGTCGGCCCCGGCTCTTAGCCTGTGGGCTGGTATTGCTCGGTATGCTTCTGATGAAGCTCAACTTTTAAATAAAAAAGCTCATATTTTAAAAAGGAAGACGCAAATGACCGTTGCCTTTTGGTGCGTGTTGATCGTGATTCTACTGCCGCTCGCGTGTACGTCGATCGCCAAGTTTGGCAGCGGCAAGTTCGCCCTGCGGGACAACCACAACCCAAGAGACTTTCTGGAGCGCCTCGAAGGCCTGCCTCGTCGAGCCCACGCCGCGCAGCAAAACAGCTTCGAGGCCATTCCCGGTTTCGCTGCCGGGGTGATCATCGCCCACATTGCCGGTGTCGCTCAGTTGGTGACAATTGATGTGCTGGCGGTACTGTTCGTGACCACTCGGCTGCTCTACATCATTTTCTACCTCGCCGACCTCGCAGCGCTGCGCTCGCTGGTGTGGTTCATCGGCCTGGGGTTGGTGATTGCTCTGTTCGGTGTATCCGTCGGCACCCCTGCCTGATCATTCACTTGGGTTTTCGAGCGCACACGGCAATACTGGCGACCCTTTTTTCGCCAGTAGTCGCCATGAAGTCAAAGAGCGTCGCGTTGAAAACCCATGGGCTGGTGATGCTCGCCCTGTTTGCGCTGAGCGCCTGCGGCGCGGTGGACCCCAATTCCCCGCTGGGCCAGCGCAAGGCCATCTTCAAGCAGATGCTCAAAACCAGCGAAGATACGGGTGGCATGTTGCGGGGGCGGCTGCCGTTCGACGGGGCGAAATTCGCCGAAGGTGCGGTCAAGCTCGATGGGCTGTCCCACGAGCCCTGGAAGCATTTTCCCGCAGTGAAAGAGTCAGAAAATACCAGCGCCAAAGATGCGGTCTGGCAGCGGCAGGCGCGCTTTCAGGAGTTGGCCCGGGCATTGGAGGCCCGGACCGGAGAATTGGTCATCGCCACGCGAACGCTTCCGCTGACGCCAGCGAACATGATCCCGCCGATGAATAACGTCGAAGACGCCTGCGATGTGTGTCACAAGGAGTTTCGCGACCACTGAACAGGCACGAGCGAGGAGCGTTTGCCCTCTGGCTATTGCTTTACTCGTCATCCTCGTCCGGCTGGATCTCTTCCAGCTTCTGCTGTTCGTCCTGCAGCGCCTTGCGCGATTCGGCCAGTTTGTCCTTGCGCTTGTTGATCTTGTCCGCATCGCCTTTCTTCATCGCTTTGTCCAGGTCCGTCTGGCGCTTGCCGACTTCCTGTTTGGCCTCCAACACTTTCTTTTCCTGTGCCTTGATCAGCCCCGCATCGGTGCAGTGGTCGGTGTTCTCGGCAAGCGCCTTCTCGAGTCCGGCCTGTTGCTCGCTGTTTCCGGCTGCCTTGGCTTGCTCGATGCCGGCCTGGATCTCGCCGCGCTTGGCCTCGCACAGCGGCTCGGCGGCGAACGACGGGGCCGCCAACATCCCACAGGCGGCGAACACCATCAGAGAGGAAAACACTTTCATGACTGCTCCTTGAATAACTGCTTGGGCGGGAAATTGAACACCGCCCCGACAAAAAAAGACTAAAAACCCTGAATACCCTGCTCCCGCAGCTGCGTGGCCAATGCCTGCACGTGCGGATCCTGAAAAAACGCCGTGAGCTGTTTCGCACGACCCGGGCCAATGCCAGGTTCGGCCTGCCATTGATCGGCGCTGCGGGCCGACAACGCAGACCAGGAATCACCCAGGCTCGCGCCCGCTGTGGGCGGCAGGCCGATGGCTTTGAGCCAAACTTCGAAGGATTGTTCGCGAGCGCCCTGAAAACTGTTCAACAGTTTAGCGCTGCTTTGCTCGCTGATGCCGGGAATGTTCACAAGTTGTGCACTGTCCAGGCGCAACCAGTCGAGCAAACCTTCTATCGCGCCTGCGCTGATCAGCCTGTCCCATGTGCCAGGGCCAACCCCGCTCATGGCGAGGCCTTTCTTGCCGCTGAGCCACTTCAGCCGTTCGCGGAATTGGCTCTCGCAGCCCTCAGTGGGTTGCCAGCAGCTCAGCGCGTGGTAGTCCGCAGCTTGAGGGACAATCATCGACACCCGTTCGGTACTGCGAGTGACCACGCCATCCAGTCTTGGAATGGTCAATCCCGCCAGGCTGATTGCCACCTGATCACCGGGACGGATGTCCATGGATTGCCAACGTTTGAGAGAACTGACGCTGACCCGTGTGACCTTTCGGTCGTCCAGTTGAACCGGCGCTATTTCCAGCACGGGTGTGACCTTGCCACTGCGCCCCACGTTGAAATGCACCTTGCGCACGTCCCCCAGCACCTGAGCGAAGGGGTACTTCCAAGCGGCGATCCAGTAAGGTGCCTTGGCTTGCCAACGCTCCGCAGGCGGACGGTGCCCCTGACGTAAAATCACGCCATCCGTGGCGAACGGCAGCGGATTTTCGTACCAGTGCGTCCGCCACGCTCTGGCCTGTTCAAAACGCTCGAACGGCTCGCTCAGTGTCACGGCGTCGTCAAAGCCCATGGTGCGCAGGCTGCTCAAGCGTTCACGCATGTCGGCAGGGCCTTGTGGCCAGTCCCAGACAAACAGCCCAATCTGCGCGCCCTCGGCTTCGGTGATAGCCGTTCGTGCCAGCAATCCGGCCACTTTGCTGCGTGCATTGAGGCTGCCAGCCCGGGCTTGCACGTGGTCGGTCAGCCGCCAGTAAAGCTCGCCCTGTAGCACCACGGATTGTTGTACGGGCAGCGTGCGAGGAATCGCACCGATATGAAAGGCATGTGCACTCCAGTCCTGCCCCTTGAGGCCATCGCCTCGGCTGATGGCTTTGACCAGCGTCCCGCCTTGGTAGATCAGCGTGACCGCCACCCCATCGACCTTCGGCTGAATCCACAGACCTGTTTTGCCCTTGAGCCAGCCCTGCACGGCGGCTTCGTCCGGCAATTTGTGCACGCCGGTGTGTGGCACGGGGTGAGCATGCAAGCCTGTCGCGGTTTTTAGTGGATCCGCCTCGGGTAGGCCTGGAGCTGCGAAGCACGCCTTCAACTGCGCCAGTCGCTGAATGGACTGGTCATACAGCTCGTCCGCCACTAGCGAAACCCCTTCCCGGTGATAGCTGTCGTCCCAGCCCGCGACTTGCGCCTGCAAGGCCGCTATCTCATCCCGAACTTTGCCGGACGGCCAGTCGGGGCAGGACTGAGCAGACACGGTGGCGGACAACAGGGTCATTACTGCGCAGAGGGCAGCGCGGTGAAACAGCAGCATGGGCGCATCCTTGCTGAATGAGGACAGGGCCCCAAGGCTAGGATTTCAGCCGCATTGTTTCCTGCACAATCCGGTTAACGGGTTTTTCCAGCGCCATTACAGCCAGGTGCTGCATCGCAGCCTGACTGGCCCTTAGGCGGATTTCAGGCGAGTGCAAACGGGTATTTCACCCACGGCATACAGAGGCCGATTAAAGGACGCCTGCCATGGAGCTGACGACGCTTGCCGTTTTATTCCAGCCTGTTAGGCCCTGAACATGACCCCTGCCCCAACAATCTTCTGGCGATCAGCAACGCCTCACGTTAAGGCTTCGCGCGAGGAGCACGGCTTGCCGACGGTTGCGATCATGCGGCGCCACCGCCGACAAGCTGTGCTGCCACATGGGGTCAGGCTTTCTTCGCTTCTCTGTAAAGCTCACGGACCTTCGTGACGAGTTCGCTTCCCCCGTCCAGTGCGGTGTAGACAAGGTTGATCTGAATATCCGACACCGCCGACTTCAACGACTCGGCACATTCAATGTCCGGGATTTCCAGTTGCCATTGCGAAATGGCGCCGGTGCCTTCGAAGGGCAGATAGCGTCCGTCGTGAAACATCAGCTCGTAGACCCATTCTCCCGGCGCAAACCCTAACCCGTCTTCGGACACCAGCGACGACAGTGCAATCTGCTGCTGCGCACGCAAGTTGCGCTTAATGCTGGCAGGCGGTTCTTTGCCTTCGCCGTAGTAATACTCCGCACCTTTCGCGTGAGGTTCGATCAACGTGGAGTTGCCGATCTGGGTCAGGATCGCTGACATCTCTTCCGCCTTGCTGCCCTCTTTCAGGATGAACGACACCGAAACGTGCTTGAGCTGGCGCAGGTAGTGACCGGGATAGTTCTTGTCGAAATCCGAGGCTTTGAACTCGAACAGCAAAGGTTTATTCGTTGCCAGGCCGTTGAGGCCACTGGTCAAGCCTTTACTGGTCAGTAGTTTGGTGAGACTGAAGCTTTTCTTGATGGTCAGCCGCCGCTCATTGGCTGACAGATAGGCGTTTTCCATCTCCTGCAGATCGACCAGCAGAGACTCGCCTGCCAACATGCCTTTGTAGGTATCGCTCCAAGCGCTGGTTTTGATAAAGGCATTGCGTTTGTAATCGCCAATCTCGTAACGCCACGCTGCCTCCAGGCCCAAGCAAAGCGACAGTACCGCGTCGTAAGCTTTGCCATAGATCAGTTCTTGCCGGGCTACCAGCCAGTTGTAGATTGGGATGATGGTGAAGCCGGTGGTCATGGCGACGTACGCTTCGTCGAGATTTGCACGTTCTTGCTTGGCTTCTTCAAGGCTGATGGTCGCCGCGTTCAGTTCTATATCGACTTGCTCGATTTGTTGGGAGAGGGCTTTGATATCCCAATTCGCCTGCTCCATCTCGAATTGCCACTCGCTGGCGCGGCGTTCATAGCCCGCTTCCGCGATGAGCTGCCCCGCAGCAAAATCGGCAATGTTACTGGTGGTGAGCAGCGTGGACGCAGTTCTTGCCATTGGCTGCTCGGGTTTGTTGCCGCCAAAGGCCATGCCAAAAATGGTAGGCGTCATGGCGGCAGCAATACCTGCGGTGATCTCAAAAGGGACGGCAGCGGCTTGTGTCACCTTGGCAACGATGGACAAACCGGTAGCCGCTTCTTCCATGGGTGACTTTCCAACATCCAATAGCGCTTCAAAGCGTGCTTTGCGTGCCTCAGCGGCGCGAAGGCCCAGTTGCAATGTCTGTTTGTTCGCGAGCACCGCACTGATAGCCTCTTTGCCTAGCCGCAGCGCGAAATCGGACATTCTGATTTCCTGAGACTTCATCAAAACCGAAAATGTCGTGTTGAACTCGTCTTCCATCAGCTTCATGTAATGTCGGCCAAAGTCGAGCAGCTGTTGTACCGCCGCGCGAGTGGTTGGCAGGATCTGGCGAAAGCGATAGGCCGGGATGGGCGTTCGGCCGCTGTTGTAAGTGGTGGCAATGATGCTCAGGCCACCTCTAGCGGACGCGAATGGGTCTACTTCCTCGTCCCTCCAGCCCAGGTCAGGC
Source organism: Pseudomonas sp. RIT409 (assembly GCF_003052515.2). Classification (GTDB taxonomy): domain Bacteria; phylum Pseudomonadota; class Gammaproteobacteria; order Pseudomonadales; family Pseudomonadaceae; genus Aquipseudomonas. Next base: position 195,821 of record NZ_QARE02000007.1, read on the forward strand.
AAAGCTTTACCGTCGATAGTCAAGCCGTGACGTAGTTGGTATAGGCGGCGCTCAAGGGTCTTACGTGCGTCGAGCACGCGTTGATTGATAGGCGTAAAGAAGAGCGATTCGTCGATATCGGAGAGTTTGAGTGGGATCCACCTGGAGACCTCCGTGCGCTCAGGAAGAGGTCCGACCAATTTCAACGCCTGTTGATAGCAAAGCCAGGCGTGGTTAAGGCTGCTAAGCGTGAGCTGGCGGTAATAGTGATCGCCTTGGCGCTGCCAATTCTCGACCAGCCCCAGAAACACCGCTTGCCGATAGTAGCGAGACAGAATGAATGCGCGCGCCGTGGGATCGACCGGCTTGTTCAGCTCGGACGTGAGTGTGCCCACCTCGGCCAATGGCCGCGTGTTCCAGTACGCGGGGCGCCCGTCATCGTCAGCTACCGCCCGATAAGGGTCGAACAGGTTGCGCAGGTACCAGCTTTCTGCGTCTTCGAACTGTTGTTGTTCGGTGAGGCGGGTGGCGATGAGTGCAGGGAGGTGCAGGAACAGTTCGCGGAAATAGATACCGTTGGCGCCGTGGAAGTCTACCGACGGGTTGGGAACGTTTTCATCGATAGTGGGTTCTTTCAGTTTTTGGGTGTCCCACGCTAGGGCGCGTTCGACACTCTGCGATGCCCGTGCAACGAGTTGCTTGCCGAACAGGGTGTTTAGGCGGATGCGTTTTGGGATATCAACTGAGCGGTCGTCTACTGACGTAAGGTCCAGGTATTGAGCCTGTTCGGTGTTGTTGAGTATGGCGACATTCCACGACTCGTCTGTCTTGCTACTTGAAATTTCATACGTGTAGTGGGTCTCATAAACTTTTATTCCATCTAAAATTATGTATGCCTGGAATTCGTAAGTTCCTTCTTCTGTGTAGTCGTATAGTGTTGTTATGTGGGCAAGCTGACCCTCGGCGAGGGGCTCGAAATTTAGGTCGCTGGGAGATTTTATTTCAACGCCAAAAGCGCTCAAGGCATGTTTAAGAGGAGCGTCATCGTATTGGTAGTGTGCTTCAATTTTTAATGTTTTCTTCGTGGTGAATGGCAGTTCTATTTTAAATGTCATTGCCTTTGAAGCAATACTGGATAAAATAGCTTCGGTAACTTTTAATAATGAACTTTCAGCTTTCTCAAAAGTTGATTTTATTATCGCGTGAGATGCTTTTTCGGAATGATAGATTTTTGAATATTCATAGGATTTTCTCGCATCATCAAAAGTCGCAGCGGCCGCTTTCAATTTTTCTTTTACGGTTTCGGACATGTTTTTTACATAGGCGGGCACCACAATGCGATGAGTTGATTCTAGTGTCAGTGCTGTTGCGTCGCGTGAAGAATAAGGTTTGAAAACTTTTCTTTTCTGGGGAGCAGTGGCCGTTGTGGCGAGTTTTATGTTTGAGGTTAAATTGAATAAGACACCGTATATAAGGCCATCTAATTTTGTGTGTTTGGGTGGTTTTAGGGCGGTGAGCGAGCTTGATGTGCCGTCGTAGATGTGTTGCACGAAACGTATGTCTTCATAGGTTTTTAACGTGACGTTGGTCAGTTTTTCAAGTGATTCTACGGGTAATTGCTTTCTGTTGATGAGTAACAGGTCTCTCATTTCAACAAAGTAGTCTTTATTGATGTTTCCTGGCCCTGCTGCAGGTTTTCTGCAATCGTGCAGGATGACAGTTAGCCACGGATCTTGCCGACGTTCATTCTCCGTATTGACGAAAACAATCAAACCGGGGATATATGATTCATCTTTCAAAAAATTATGTTCTTTGTCGCTCCGACGCTGACCGTCCTCGGTGCCATCCAGGCAGATCAGCTCGTTAGCTGTGCTCCAGAAACCATCGCTTTGCAAATACGTATACTGGACCGACAGTTTCTTGAATTGGGTAGGTGTCTGGCTCTTCCCGTCGTTGCTGGGCAAGCCAGTGGTACCACGCTCGACCCAGAACACGTAAGGACGCCCCGCAATGATCACGGGGCGGATGGCGTCGCAGGTATGCGTTACATTTTTACTGGAATCCTTTAAAACATTACCTTTGTCATCCTTCTGTACTTTCCCGTCCGCATCCACCTTGTCAAACTGCTCAATATATTGGCTTTGCGCAATGACGCCAGTTACTGTCAGATCGATCTTCTTCCACTCACTCCACGCCAGCGGACTCAGCCTTTGTTGATCGTCGCGCAGCCCCATGTCGACTGAGCGCCAATAGTACTCAGTGGGCGAGGCGTTGGTCTTGCCAATCAGGTGATACGTATCGTTGAGTGGATCGCGACCATCCAGGTAGCCACTGACAATTTGCAAATTGCTGAGCCGTTCGAACTTGGTGAGGTAGTTGCAAACGGCAGTTTCCAGTAACTCAGTGTCCAGCTTACCTTGGTTGACCTCGACTTCAAGCTCCTGAAAAGTGTTGCTCTTGTTGGGGCGGTTGGCGTAGTAGATGAGATTTTCTGGATGATTTATCTGTGCTCGCCAGGCTTTCCAGGTGCCGTACTGACTTAGATACCGTTTCCATTGCTGGTTGGCGGAGGATGGCACATTAGCGGTTTCGTATCCGGGTTCGAGGTGCGAGAACAAGCGGAAGAGGTAATGCTGCAGGCTGGCGATGGCCTGTGTGATGACCGTGGTTTTTTTGGCTTCCCAAGAGGTGCCGATGTCGGTGAGGAAATAGCTGCATAGCTCGTCAGTATCAGTGATCGAGGTTGTACTGGAAATCTTTTTGGGAACCCAGTAGCCGAGTAAATAGTGAATCAAGGCATCCCGCCATTGCTCGAGTAGGCCGGACTCCACGAGCGCACGTATATCGTCTGTGCAGGTCGCTAACAGCAACTGGCCGATGCTCTGAAACTCGTCGAAGCTTGAGCCCTCATTTAGCCAAGAGAGGTCTATCAGTGATTGGCAAGAGAGCGCTGTACGATTGCATAGCGATTGCAGGCGCAAAATAAAATCTATGTCACCCAGTGTTGTGGGTGTGATGGGTACTGGGTCGCCATCATAATCGTCGTCGGGTTGATAGACCTTGAGTTTCAGGATGATGACCTGATACGGTTTCTTGGCCAGACGTTCTTCAGCTGAAAAACGTTTCCCCCATGTTTCGGTTTGGTTGCACTCATTGTATTGGCTTTGAGTGACTTCCAGCGTTGCTGATGTAAGCGTTTCAGCGTATTTATGAAGCTTTACCACGGTTGATTCTTGGGCTCGGTTCTTGTAAACATATCCCGCGCGTATCCAATGAAGATCGTATAGCATCTTTTTGATATCGATCCGTCCATCTGATTTTCGGTAGAACTTCCGCTCTTCATCAGACATTGTAGTAACGAAGTCGTCAAAAGTTCCCGGTTTGGTTTTATGTTGAGGTTTCGCAATCTGTGGCATCGCTATCACTACTTCGCTTTCCGGCCACACAATCAGTTTTCCCATCTTGGCGGCTGCCACTTGCACTTCACCAACATCCGATGTGTCTTTCATGCTGGATAAGTAATCAAGTGCATCTTGTTCCTCGAATCCGCTCTTACGGCAGAGGGCTATCCAGTCGCGGTAGCGAGTGAGCTGATAGTGCAGGCTCAAGTTAATGGCTCTAGGCTCAGTTGTTGTAGCATCGTTCCCCGATACGACGTCTGCTTCAAAATCAAGCCACTCAGGATGTTCAGCCAATGCTTCAAGCCCTGCCGGACTAACGCCGGTCAGCTTGACGGCGAAGCTGCACCGGGTAATGTCCGTCCAAAACTTGAGTGACGTTGTCATCTGCTTCGCGTCTATCGGGACAGGCTGCATTACCTCTGCAAGAAGACCTGCCGCACTGCTCTTGATCCACTTGAGAATCGGTAGGGCGTAAGTAGACGCTGAAGATGAGCTTGCCAACACGTCAGCAAATGCTTTGGTGAAAATGGACTTAGCCAGATCTTCCTGCTGGACGCGGGCGTTGATTAGTAGTGAGGCAAGTGTTTCGGAGGCTTGGGTCGTGTCTGAATTACTGTCTGCAAGCTTGCCTTTTAGCAGAGTGCCCAGCGCTTCTTTGAGGGGCTTTTCCGCTGGCAAGCTTTCTTTAATCAGGCCTTTTTCATCGAGATAGTCCTTCAGCAGCGTTTGCCAAGTGTCTGTCGAAGACTTGAGTGCAGCGGTGCTGCCCAGCTCAGTCTTGATTTTTTCCTGCGACAACGTCACGCCTAGTACATCGGGTTCTCCATCGGTACGAAACCGTTCGCGAGCCTTCTCGATCTCGAACAGAATCATGGCGCTCGGTTGAGGTTTGGAGACTAGCGCCAGCACTGCCGAAGCCTTCAGGTTGTTCGTGCGCAGCCATCGTTCGATGTTTGCCAGCGCAATCAGCACATCAAGAATATCGGCGTTTTCTGGGTCGTCGGTGATCCGCCCTCGACCGGCCAAAGTGCCCAGCACTGAGTTGGTGTCGCTCGCCAACAAGGCGATTAGGCTGGTGCCTTCACCGAGCGTCATGCGCAACAGGCGAGGCAACCGACTTAAACGATAGAGCGATGAGACCAGGTCCAGCGATTTTGTGAACGTCTTGATTCCCAATGCCTGTTTGATCTGTATCAGGGAAGCATTGAGCCATTGCTCATCCGCACCGAATGCCTTGCTCAATTGACCGATAATCCCCCGTGCGGCGTTGTTGCCAGCGTCATCGGTGGCAGAAGGATCGAACGCTGCATCATCAATCACCATCAGGTCGTTGATCTGTGCCTGCAGGCCAGCTCCGGGACCATCGAGCACTCGATCCAGAAACGGTACTTGATCACCGACCGCGTAGGGCGTGACCTGATGGACTAATGCAGAGAATTGCTCGGCCGTTACGCCATAGGCCTCTTTGAAATAGCGGTATACGCCCAGCGCCCGCAACGTATTGGCGGTGATATGAAAGTCTTTGCTCTGGCCTTCTGCACGCAGTATCGACATAAGTAAGAGGTCGGTTTCAGCGAACGACAGGTTAAGCGTGTGCCGCAAATGGATGAGTTTGTGAGCCCGGCCAAAATGAGCGGCTGTGGTGCCGGTGATGGACAGTTCGATGCCTGCCTCTGCGTTGATGTCTCGCAGTGTGAGGGCAGGTGAAGTGCCATTGTTTATGAAGGCTGCGCCATAACGACTGCTATCGACAGTGCTGTCGCGGGGGGCATAAGCGTCTGAGCGCTTGACGGCGGTTTTGCCCTCGCTGGCGTTGTCGTCGATACCGGCGATGGCCAACAGGTCCAACACGTCTTCAGTCTTGAGCCCTGTCCTCTGACAGAAAAAAGCAACCTTGTTGAGGTTTTCAAGCGTGGCTGCGTCGCCAAAGCGTGCGCTCAGAAAGCCCTCGGCGTCTGCGCTGGTGGCGTCAAGCAGCAGCGCTTGCAGTGATGGGCTAAAACCGGTCGCATTGCGCATGACTTGTCTGAGCTCGTCGGTGCGCAGATTGTCCTTACAAAAGTTGGGAAACGAATATTCCGACCTTTGCAAAAGATCGAAAAGCGGAATTTTTTTGTGTCTCAAGACAGCCTGAATCTGCTCCAGCGGATAGTGGAATGGCAGTCCGGCCCGACACTGGCTTTCGCTGATCCTCTCCGCCAGCCCTTTTGATCTAAAGGGGACCTTGTCTTTGGTGGCGCCTTTGTCACTGTCGGCCTTTTTTTCGGCAGCATTTACTGACTCGACATGCATGTTGGCTTGACGAGTCAGCGCTTTGATAGCGAGGGTCAGCGGAGGCACTTCTTTCTCAAGCCCCTCACGACTAAGCACCAATTCTGCGATGTCGGGGCGGCGTTGGGCGAGCGTGAAGCGTTTATCTGATGTGGAGGTGGCTTCCAGTTCCAGCGCCTGTTGATACAGGGCGTACAGGTACGCGATGGGACCATTGTTGGATTCCAGCGCATCCGGGGAGCACCGGTTGGCCAATTGCTCCGGAAACAGGCTGGCGTACGTGGCGGGTTGAGGGGTTGTATCGCTGGAGGTATTTGTATCGGCCATGATTGCGCTGTCCTTTGCGTAGAGGCGGGAAGCGTCATCCATGAACGGCAAGGCGTAACGCTCGATTAGCAAGCGATTTGCTGCGTGTCAGAAAAGGCTAGCAGCGGAAGGTCGGGACTAGGGCGCTACGGCTAGTTGAGTTCGCGATAGGGTTGATCGCCAATCGCTATATTGCATGGCCCCGCGCAGCACGGCTTGCCAGCGGTAGCGATCGTGCGCACGCCTCCGTCAGTGAGCCACGCTACTGCGGGGATCTCATGTCGCACAAAAAAGCCCCTGACGACTCGCATCGTCAGGGGCTTTCCATAAACAACCGCTGAGGGATTACAGACCAGCAGCAGCGCGCAGGGCGTCGGCGCGGTCGGTTTTTTCCCAAGTGAAGGTGGAGAAGGTGTCTTCACCCACGGTCTTGGTCTGCGGCGTGCGGCCAAAGTGGCCGTAGGCTGCGGTTTCCTGATACATCGGGTGGAGCAAGTCGAGCATTTTGGTGATCGCGTATGGGCGCAGGTCAAAGTGCTCGCGGACCAGTTTGATGATCTTGTCATCGCTGATCTTGCCGGTGCCGAAGGTGTTCAGCGAGATCGAAGTTGGTTGAGCGACGCCGATGGCGTAGGAGACCTGAATCTCGCAACGCTCGGCCAGGCCAGCGGCAACGATGTTCTTGGCGACGTAACGACCGGCGTATGCCGCCGAACGGTCAACCTTGGACGGATCTTTGCCGGAGAACGCACCGCCGCCGTGGCGTGCCATGCCGCCGTAGCTGTCGACGATGATCTTGCGGCCGGTCAGGCCGCAGTCGCCCACTGGGCCGCCGATGATGAACTGCCCCGTTGGGTTGATGTGGAACTGGGTGTCCTTATGCAGCAGGTTGGCAGGCAACACGTTCTTGACGATCAGTTCCATCACGCCTTCACGCAGATCGGCATACGACACTTCAGGGTTGTGCTGGGTCGACAGTACGATCGCGTCGATGCCGACCACGATGCCGTTTTCGTAGCGGCAGGTGACTTGGGATTTGGCATCCGGACGCAACCAGGGCAGCAGACCGGATTTGCGAGCCTCCGCCTGACGCTGCACCAGTTGGTGAGAGAACGCGATCGGTGCGGGCATCAGCTCGGCTGTTTCGTTGCTGGCATAGCCAAACATCAAACCTTGGTCGCCTGCACCCTGATCTTCGGGCTTGGCGCGGTCAACGCCCTGATTGATGTCCGGAGACTGCTTGCCGATGATGTTCATCACGCCGCAGGTCGCGCCGTCGAAGCCGACGTCGGAACTGGTGTAGCCGATGTCGCTGATCACGTCACGAACGATCTGCTCCAGGTCCACCCATGCGCTGGTGGTGACTTCGCCCGCTACGATGGCGACGCCCGTCTTGACCAGGGTTTCCACTGCAACGCGTGCGTGTTTGTCCTGAGCAATGATGGCGTCCAGCACCGCATCGGAGATCTGGTCGGCGATTTTGTCCGGGTGCCCTTCGGACACGGACTCGGAGGTGAAAAGGGAGTATTCGCTCATCTCGACGGTTTTCCTGAGTGTTACCGATGGTGAATGTCGCCAGCCGGCCGCTGAAAATGGCGAACCTGAATCTGGAAACCATTACGTAAGCCCACATACAGGCTTTCCCCGGGGACCAGCCCCGCAGCGATGGCCCAACGGGCCAGATCTTCTTGCTCGAATCCCAACCAGAGGTCGCCGCAGGCTTCCTTGGCCCAGCTCTGGTCGTGGCTGCACAACTCCGTCACCAACAGACTGCCGCCTGGTTGCAACAGGTTGGCCAGTTGCTTCAATGCGTCAGCTGGCGCTGCAAAGTGGTGAAGCACCATGTTCACGACAACGCAGTCGCTCGAAACATTCGCGATGGACAGCGCGTCAGCCAGTTTCAGCTCCACATTGTCCAGTGCCTTCTGTTCACAAAGCGTGCGCGCCAGATCGAGCATGGCCGGGCTGTTGTCCAGCCCCGTGACATGCCGGAAGCGTTGTGCGAGGTCAGGCAGAAAGCCGCCGTCCCCAGGACCGACTTCCACTGCGGTGGCGTCGGCATCGAAACTCAGTTTGTCCAACAGCGACAGGAGGCTGTCGCGGTATTGGGCCAGTCCTGCGATCAGGTCCTGCTGAGCCCGGAATTTTTCGGCAGTGCGCGCGAAGAAGTCCTGACTGGCATTGGCGCGCTGGCGATGAACCAGGCCGATGCGAGCCCGTACGTCATCAGGCAGTGTCAAGTTGTCGGCCTCTTCCAGCAAAGCCGCGTGCAGCTTGCCGCCGACCTGGTCGATATGGGGCAGGGCACGACGGTAAAAGATCGCGTTGCCTTCGCGGCGAGTGGCTACCAGATCGGCCTGCGCCAGCACTTTCAAATGGTGGCTCATCCCCGATTGACCCATGGCGAAAATCTGCGCCAGCTCCAGCACGCCAAAGGAATCGTTGGAAAGGGCGCGTAATACATTCAGCCGCAACGGATCGCCAGCGGCCTTGCACAAGGCTGCCAGTTCGTCGCTTTGCTCATGAATGATGGTCGGCGCACTGAGATTCATAAGTCAGGCAGTCTAGTTATCCGCCGCACGAGCCGCAAGGCCAATATCAAAAAGTTTTGATATTGATTGGTTGCCGACGACTTTGGCGAGCCGGGGCCACGCCGTTCGGGGACAAAACCCTCGCGCACCGCAGAAATATCCTGCGCAACCGTGGAAAATCGCGTCAGAGCCTTTATCTGTCATTGCTCCGAAGCAATGCCTGAGGGAAAATGGCCGCCTTTTTCAGATCCACTCTTTCTGCCTCAGGAGATCAGCGATGCCAAGCCGTCGTGAGCGTGCCAATGCCATTCGTGCACTCAGCATGGATGCCGTGCAAAAGGCCAACAGCGGCCACCCAGGTGCCCCGATGGGCATGGCGGATATCGCTGAAGTCCTCTGGCGGGACTACCTGAAGCACAACCCGGCCAATCCGAAGTTCGCCGACCGTGACCGTTTCATTCTGTCCAACGGTCACGGTTCGATGCTGATCTATTCGCTGCTGCATCTGACCGGCTACGACCTGTCCATCGACGATCTGAAGAACTTCCGCCAGTTGCACAGCCGCACGCCGGGCCATCCTGAATATGGCTACACCCCTGGCGTCGAAACCACCACGGGCCCGTTGGGTCAGGGCTTCGCCAATGCCGTCGGTTTCGCTGTCGCGGAGAAGACGCTGGCCGCGCAATTCAACCGGCCGGGCCACAACATCGTCGACCACCACACCTACGTGTTCATGGGTGATGGCTGCATGATGGAAGGTATTTCCCACGAAGTCGCTTCGCTCGCAGGCACCCTGCGCCTGAACAAGCTGATCGCTTTCTACGACGATAACGGCATTTCCATCGACGGTGAGGTCGAGGGCTGGTTCACCGACGATACGCCGAAGCGTTTCGAATCCTACGGTTGGCTGGTGATCCGCAATGTCGACGGCCACGACGCCGACGAAATCAAGACCGCCATCGACACCGCTCGCAAGAGCGACAAGCCGACGCTGATCTGCTGCAAGACCACCATCGGTTTCGGTTCGCCCAACAAGCAGGGCAAGGAAGAGTGCCACGGCGCGCCACTGGGCAACGACGAAATTGCCTTGACCCGTGCAGCGCTGAAATGGACACACGGCCCTTTCGAAATCCCTGCCGACATTTACAAGGAGTGGGACGCCAAGGAAAAAGGCCTGGCCGCCGAAGCCGAGTGGGACCAGCGCTTTGCAGCTTACTCCGCCGCTTTCCCTGAATTGGCAAATGAGCTGATTCGTCGCATGAGCGGTGAATTGCCTGCCGATTTCGCCGAGAAATCCGCTGCCTACGTCGCCGAGGTCAATGCCAAGGGCGAGACCATCGCCAGCCGCAAAGCCAGCCAGAACGCCCTCGGCGCCCTCGGCCCGCTCCTGCCGGAACTGCTGGGCGGTTCGGCAGACCTCGCGGGCTCCAACCTGACCATCTGGAAAGGTTGCAAGAGCATCACCGGTGAAGACGCCAGCGGCAATTACCTGCACTACGGCGTACGCGAGTTCGGTATGGGCGCCATCATGAATGGCATCGCTCTGCACGGTGGTTTCGTGCCGTACGGCGCAACCTTCCTCATCTTCATGGAATACGCGCGCAATGCCGTGCGCATGGCATCGTTGATGAAACAGCGTGCGATCTATGTGTTCACCCATGACTCGATCGGTCTGGGCGAAGACGGCCCGACGCACCAGCCGATCGAACAATTGATCAGCCTGCGCACCACACCGAACATGGACACCTGGCGCCCAGCCGACGCGGTGGAGTCCGCGGTGGCATGGAAACACGCCATCGAGCGCGACGATGGTCCGTCGGCGTTGATTTTCTCTCGTCAGAACCTGCCGCATCAGACTCGTGATGCCCTGCAGTTGGAAAACATCAACCGCGGCGGTTACGTGCTGCGTGATTGCAATGGCGAGCCTGATCTCATCCTGATCGCCACGGGCTCGGAAGTCGGGCTGGCGGTCCAGGCATTCGACAAGCTGACCGCAGCCGGCAAGAACGTACGCGTGGTCTCGATGCCGTGCACCAGCGTCTTTGAAGCGCAGGACGCGCTGTACAAGCAATCGGTTCTGCCGCTCGAAGTCAGCGCGCGTATCGCGATCGAAGCGGCGCACGCCGACTACTGGTACAAGTACGTTGGCCTGGAAGGCCGTGTGATTGGCATGACGACCTTCGGCGAGTCGGCGCCTGCGCCTGCCCTGTTCGAAGAGTTCGGCTTCACGCTGGAGAACGTCATCAACACTGCCGAAGAGCTGCTGGAAGACGAATAAGCCTGCGCTCCCCCTTGTGTAGGAGCGCGCTTGGCCTGGGCGCACCCGGACGATTGCGTCGTGTCATTCACCACAGGTGTTACAGACATGCCGCAATCGTCCGGGTGCGGCCCAGGCCAAGCACGCCCCTACAGGGATCTATGCAACGCCCGCATTTGCGAGAGTCCCCATGCCTCAACCACGTCCTTTCAAAGTTGCCCTCAATGGTTACGGTCGCATTGGTCGCTGCGTTCTGCGCGCGCTGTGCGAGCGCGGGGCGAACGCGGGTTTCGAGGTGGTGGCGATCAACGATCTGGCCGACATGGCCAGCCTCGAATACCTGACTCGCTTCGACTCAACCCATGGCCGGTTTCCCGGTAACGTGCGGGTCGAGGGTGATTTTCTGCACATCAACGATCATGTCATCAAAGTGTTCCGCAGCTCGACGCCGGAAGGTATCGACTGGAGCGCCCTGGGTGTGGATCTGGTGTTGGAGTGTTCCGGTGTGTACCACACACGGTCCGATGGCGACCGATTCCTCGCCGCCCGCGCGCCCCGAGTATTATTTTCCCAGCCGATGGCCAGCGAAGCGGATGTCGATGCCACCATCGTCTACGGCATCAATCAGCAAACGCTCACGGGCGAAGAACGGCTGGTGTCCGCGGCGTCCTGCACCACCAATTGCAGCGTGCCGTTGTTGGACCTGCTGAACCGAGAACTGGGCCTGGAATACGTGACCATCACCACGATTCACTCGGCCATGAACGACCAACCTGTGATTGACGCCTATCATCATGAGGACCTGCGTCGCACCCGCTCGGCCTTCCAGTCGATCATTCCGGTGTCCACCGGTCTGGCACGGGGGATCGAGCGGTTGCTTCCGGAACTTGCAGGCCGAATTCAGGCCAAAGCAGTTCGTGTGCCGACGGTGAACGTCTCATGCCTGGACATCACGCTGCAGGTTGCGCGTGACACGGACGCCGTAGAGATCAACCGGATTCTGCGCGAGGCTGCCACCACGGGCCCGCTCAGAGGCCTGCTGGCGTACACCGAATTGCCGCACGCCAGTTGTGATTTCAACCATGACCCTCATTCGGCCATCATCGATGCCAGTCAGACACGGGTCTCGGGCCCTCGGCTGGTGAACGTTCTGGCGTGGTTCGACAACGAATGGGGTTTTGCCAATCGAATGCTGGATGTCGCTGATCACTATCTGCGCAGTATCCATTAACAACAGTAATAAACAGGGAACGCCACATGACCGTGTTGAAGATGACCGACCTCGACCTGCAAGGTAAGCGCGTGCTGATTCGCGAAGACCTCAATGTCCCGGTCAAGGACGGTGTCGTCACCAGCGACGCACGCATTCTTGCTTCGCTGCCGACTATCAAACTGGCGCTGGAAAAGGGCGCTGCCGTCATGGTCTGCTCGCACCTGGGTCGCCCGACCGAGGGCGAATCCTCCGCTGAAAACAGCTTGAAACCGGTTGCCGACTACCTGAGCAAAGCACTGGGTCGTGAAGTTCCGCTGGTTGCTGATTACTTGGACGGCGTCGACGTCAAGGCGGGCGATATCGTGCTGTTCGAGAACGTACGCTTCAACAAAGGCGAAAAGAAAAACGCCGATGACCTGGCGCAGAAATACGCAGCCCTGTGCGACGTGTTCGTGATGGATGCGTTTGGCACCGCTCACCGCGCCGAGGGCTCGACTCATGGTGTGGCCAAATTCGCCAAGGTCGCTGCTGCTGGTCCGCTGCTGGCGGCCGAGCTGGAGGCCTTGGGCAAGGCGCTGGGCAACCCTGCCAAGCCGATGGCTGCGATCGTTGCGGGCTCCAAGGTGTCGACGAAGCTGGATGTCTTGAACAGCCTCAGCACCCTCTGCGACCAGTTGATCGTTGGCGGTGGTATCGCCAATACCTTCCTGGCCGCTGCCGGCCACAAGGTCGGCAAGTCGCTGTACGAGCCGGACCTGCTGGACACTGCCAAAGCGATCGCGGCCAAAGTCAGCGTGCCGCTGCCCGTCGACGTGGTGGTCGCCAAAGCGTTCGCTCAAGATGCCGAAGCGACCGTTAAAGCCATCGCCGACGTGGCCGACGACGACATGATTCTCGACATCGGCCCGAAAACCGCTGCGCAATTCGCCGATCTGCTCAAGTCCTCCAAGACGATCCTCTGGAATGGTCCAGTGGGTGTCTTCGAGTTCGACCAGTTCGGCAATGGCACCAAGGTTCTGGCCCAGGCCATCGCTGACAGCGAAGCGTTTTCCATCGCTGGCGGCGGCGATACATTGGCGGCCATCGACAAATACGGCGTGGCCGAAAAGATCTCCTACATCTCTACGGGTGGTGGTGCGTTCCTCGAATTCGTCGAGGGCAAGGTACTGCCGGCCGTGGAAGTTCTGGAACAACGCGCCAAGGCCTGAGCATCAGGCCAAGGTGAAGGGGAGTGACATGGTCAAGCCATTACCGCTATTAATCATGGCGGGTTTGCTCGTCGGCTGTTCAAGCAAGCCCGAAGCGCAGACGGCCTTGGACAGCGCGCCACTTCAGGTCAGTTGCTATCAGGCGGGCTGGCAGGCTGAAACCGTGCCGATCGTGTACAAACGAGGCGGCCCCGAGGTCTGGGAAAAATACGAGTTCATGCCCGCTGTCGGTCCGGTAGCCTGTCGCTGAATCTGAACCGATGGCGAGCGTGAACATCAGAAACAGAATCGCCCCTGGCGATCGAACGAAGGCGAGTACGCCGTTTCGCAGGGGGTTCGGGAGTGGTAATGAAAGGTTTGATTGCCCTTGCGACACTGGTGCTGCTGGGCGGTTGTGCCAGCATGAAGGCGTCTGAACCGGCGGCGTCGTGGACACATTGGGTCTGCGACAGCAAGGCCGAGGTTTACTGGCGCTACGCTGACGCCGCGAAGAAAGAGGTCGATGTTCGCCTCAACCAAAGCGAGCAGGTGTTCCGTCTGCAGTCCGCGCCCGGTGCTTCCGGAGCGCTTTACAGCAACGGTGTGCTGGCCTTTGACAATAAGGGCAGCGAAGGCCTGGTGTACTGGGACGCTACCAACGATTTGATCGGTCGCGGTTGCAAGGCGCCGTAAGGCGCAGGGTAATCCGACCGATGTAATACCGGGCGAGTCCGTAGGTTTTCCGCCCCTATAATTTGAATAGCCGCCGTTACGGCAGGCACACGCGATCAACGACCCTACCGGGAGAGAGACAGACAATGGCACTTATCAGCATGCGCCAGATGTTGGACCACGCCGCCGAATTCGGTTATGGCGTTCCTGCATTCAACGTGAACAACCTGGAACAGATGCGCGCCATTATGGAAGCGGCCGACAAGACCGATTCCCCGGTGATCGTTCAGGCTTCGGCCGGTGCGCGCAAATATGCAGGCGCACCGTTTCTGCGTCACCTGATCCTGGCTGCGATCGAAGAATTCCCTCATATCCCGGTGGTCATGCACCAGGACCACGGGACCAGCCCTGACATCTGTCAGCGCTCCATGCAACTGGGCTTCAGCTCGGTCATGATGGACGGCTCGCTCGGCACCGACGGCAAGACCCCAACCACTTACGAATACAACGTCGACGTCACTCAGCGCGTTGTCGCCATGGCCCACGCCTGCGGCGTGTCCGTCGAAGGTGAGCTGGGCGTTCTGGGTTCGTTGGAAACCGGTATGGCAGGCGAAGAGGATGGTGTCGGCGCCGAGGGCCAGTTGGACCACAGCCAGATGCTGACCGACCCCGAAGAAGCCGCCGACTTCGTGAAAAAAACCAACGTTGATGCCCTGGCCATCGCCATCGGCACCAGCCACGGCGCCTACAAGTTCACCAAGCCGCCCACCGGCGATATCCTGGCGATCGAGCGCATCAAGGAAATCCACAAGCGCATTCCAAACACGCACTTGGTGATGCACGGTTCGTCGTCCGTTCCTCAGGAATGGCTGAAAATCATCAATGAATACGGCGGCGACATCAAAGAAACCTACGGCGTGCCGGTCGAGGAAATCGTTGAAGGCATCAAGCACGGTGTGCGCAAGGTCAATATCGACACCGACCTGCGTCTGGCCTCTACGGGCGCCATCCGCGAGTTCATGGCCAAGAACCCGAGCGAGTTCGACCCGCGTAAATACCTGGCCAAGACCGTGTCGGCCATGCGCGATGTCTGTATTGCCCGTTACGAAGCGTTCGGCACCGCCGGCAATGCTTCGAAGATCAAACCCATCTCGCTGGAAAAGATGTTCGAACGCTATGCCAAAGGCGAACTGAACGCCAAGGTCAACTGATCGTTATTTGATCGGCATGAAAAAGCCCGCAGCGATGCGGGCTTTTTTTGTTTGCACGATTGGACATCGTCCGCCGTCTGGACGCTGTGCTGTCGGAATTTGTAGGAGCGCGCTTGCCCGCGATTCAAGCGCTTCGGTCCGTCAGGCAAACGGCGTCATCGTTCTTCGCGGGCAAGCGCGCTCCTACTGGTGGTTCAGGGTTTGGCGGGTAGGCCGATGGTGCGATTGATATAGGCCGGAACCGGTTGATCGTGCTGCACTTCAACCAGTACTCGCAATGCCTCCAGCGACTGCTCGCTGAAGGGGGCCGACCTTGGCCCGGCAGCCAGATCCACATGGAGCAACATCTGATCGCTGGCGGCCAGCTCAGTATCGCCGCCGACTTTGTACAGGCTGTGGTAAAGCTGCACCCGCTTACTGTCATGGGCGACGATCTGGGTGCGGACCTCAACCTCCTCTCCGAGCTTCACCTCGTGCAGGTAGTTGATATGGGCTTCGAGCGTGAACAAAGAGTGACCACTGGCCGCGCGGTCATCGCTGGCCAGACCAATGCGGTCCATGAACGCGTCGGTGGCGAAGCTGAAGATCAGCAGATAGAACGCATCGCGTAGATGGCCGTTGTAGTCGACCCAATCCTGGATGATCGGGGTGTTGTAGGTGGTCAAAGCGGGCATAGTCGTTACCGGATTAAGTCTGTAGTCCGTGGATGGGCCGGGCGGGCCTTGTCGCGGGCAAGCGCGCTCCTACAGAGGATGGCGCTCTCCAGTAGGGGCGCGCTTGCCCGTGACAGCGTTGGTTCGAACAACGAGGTCGGGGATCAGTCCTCGAACGCCATACCGTGCTTCTCTTTGGTTTTCTTGACGGCTTCCAGCACCGCCAGCAGCGCGTCATCGCGGTAGCGCTCCAGGGCGGAAATGCTATGGCTGCCGAGTTGTTCGCTGGTGCCGTCCACCACGTCGTCGATCAGTTTGTCAGTGAGCTCGGGCGCGGGCAGGTATGTCCATGGCAATTGCAGTGCAGGCCCGAATTGCGACATGAAATGGCGCATACCGGCGTCGCCTCCAGCCAGGGTGTAGGTCAGGAACGTACCCATGAAGGACCAGCGCAGGCCGGCGCCGAAGCGGATGGCGTCGTCGATTTCGCCCGTTGTCGCCACGCCGTCGTTGACCAAATGCAGGGCTTCGCGCCAAAGCGCTTCCAACAGGCGGTCAGCGATGAAGCCTGGGACTTCCTTGCGCACATGCAGTGGGCGCATGCCGAGGGACTCATAGATTTTGATCGCAGCTTCTACTGCTTCTGGCGCCGTACGCTGGCCGCCGACGACTTCGACCAATGGCAGCAGGTACACAGGGTTGAACGGATGGCCTACCACGCAGCGCTCAGGGTGCGTTGCGCTTTCGTAGAATTCCGATGGCAGCAGGCCTGACGTACTGGAACCGATGATTGCGTTGGGTTTGGCTGCCGCGCTGATCTTGCTGTGCAGATCCAGTTTGAGCTCGAGCCTTTCCGGGGCGCTTTCCTGGATGAAGTCAGCGTCGCGCACGCATTCTTCGATGGTCGCCACGAAGCGCAGCCGCTCCTGCGAAGCCCCTGGGGCCAAGCCTTTCTTCTCGAGGGCAGGCCAGGCGTTAGCGACGCGCTTGCGCAATGCCGCCTCTGCACCGGGTGCTGGGTCCCATGCCACGACGTCAAGACCATGGGCAAGTGCGCGAGCGACCCAACCGCTGCCGATGACACCGCTGCCCAGGGCTGCGAAGGTTTTGATGTTGGTGATGAAGGTCATAAAGGATCTCGAATTCGCAGAGGATTCGTAGGAGCGCGCTTGGTCTGGGCCGCACCCGGACGATCGCCGTCTGTCTGTGCCAGATGTTTCTCTGACACACCGCAATCGTCCGGGTGCGGCCCAGACAAAGCGCGCTCCTACAGGGAAGGTGTTGGATCTGGATCAGAAGCGTTTTTTGAGGCCCATCTTCACGCGGCCTTCCGCGGGCGTCATGACCCGCGCGCCCATGCGGCTGAGGATTTCGCTGGCGCGTTCGACCAGTGCGCCGTTGCTCGCCAGCACACCTTTATCCAGCCAGATGTTGTCTTCCAGGCCGACCCGCACGTTACCGCCCAGCAGAACGGCCTGTGCCGCCATCGGCATCTGCATGCGGCCGATCCCGAAACCGGCCCAGACCACGTCGGCGGGCAGGTTGTCGACCATCGCTTTCATGGTGGTGGTGTCAGCCGGAGCCCCCCATGGGATACCCAGGCACAGTTGGAAGAGGGGATTGTCCAGCAGGCCTTCTTTCATCATTTGCTTGGCGAACCACAGGTGCCCGGTATCGAAGATTTCCAGCTCGGCCTTGACGCCCAGCTCCTGGATGCGTTTGGCGCCGGCCCGCAATTGCGCGGGAGTGGAGACATAAATGGTGTCGCCATCGCCAAAGTTCAGCGTGCCGCAATCCAGGGTGCAGATTTCGGGCAGCAGCGCTTCAACGTGGGCCAGGCGCGCCAGTGGGCCAACCAGATCGGTCGCTGGACCAAAGTCGGTCGGACGCTCGCCCGGGCCGATTTCCAGATCGCCCCCCATACCAGCCGTCAGGTTGACGATGATATCGATGTCGGCCTCGCGAATGCGGTCCATGGTTTCGCGGTACAGCTCGACGTCGCGGCTGAATTTACCGGTTTGCGGGTCTCGCACATGGCAATGCACGACGGTGGCGCCGGCCTTGGCCGCCTCGACCGCCGCTTCGGCGATCTGTTTGGGTGTGATCGGGACCAGATGGCTTTTTCCGGTCGTGTCGCCAGCACCGGTGAGTGCGCAGGTGATGATGACGTCGTGATTCATGAGCGAGGTTCCTTGCAGGCCAGAGCGTGTGAGAGGCGGGTTTTCGTCACCCGCTTTTGAGGTGCAAAACTACGCAGCCCAAGGCCGCTCAAAACGCACAGCGGCGACAAGCTCTTGCACGGTAGCGACCTGTGTTATTGCCTGGCTGTTGGAACAGGTGTAGTGATGTGCCATCAAGCCTTGTAGGAGGCGGCGGTGCTCTCAAGGACTTTTTCGACGATGCCCCAGGATTTCTACTTTCTGCTGATGCCCGGTTTCTCGATGATGGGGTTCGTGTCGGCCATCGAACCGTTGCGGGTGGCCAACAGGTTCGGTGGTGAGCTGTACCGTTGGCATGTGTTGAGCGTCAATGGCGGGCCGGTCATCGCCAGCAACGGCATGTCCGTGAACGCCGATGCCGCCCTGGAGCCGCTCAAGAAAGGCGCGACGCTGTGCGTGATGAGCAGCGTCGATCCATTGAAATCCTATTCCTCTACGCTGGAACACTGGCTGCGGCGGCTCGATCTGGAAGGCGTGGTCCTGGGCGCGATTGACACAGGCAGCTTCGTGTTGGCCGAAGCAGAGTTGCTGGCGGGTTACCGCTTGACCTTGCATTGGGAGGCCCTGAACGCCTTCAAGGAAACCTACCCCGGGTTGCAGGCCACTCAGGAATTGTTCGAAATCGATCGACGGCGCATCAGCTCAGCAGGCGGTACGGCGTCTATTGATCTGATGCTCGACTTGATCGGTCAGGCCCATGGCCCTGATCTGGCCATCAAGGTGTCTGAGCAGTTCGTGCTGGGTCGAATCCGCCAGCGCAAGGACCACCAGCGCATGCAGATCGCGACCCGCTATGGCATCAACAACAAGAAGCTGGTTCAAGTGATTGGCATGATGGAGCAGCACACCGAGCCGCCCTTGAACACGCTCGAGCTGGCGGAGGGCATTCAAGTGACGCGCCGCCAGTTGGAACGACTGTTTCGTTTGCACCTGAATGACACGCCGAGCAATTTCTACCTTGGGCTACGCCTGGAAAAAGCCCGGCAATTGCTGCGCCAGAGTGAGATGAGCGTACTGGAAGTCAGCATTGCTTGCGGGTTCGAGTCGCCGTCGTATTTCACGCGCAGTTACAAGGCGCGCCATGGGGTGTGCCCGCGGGAGGATCGTGGACGAGTCGTGCGTGAGTCCAAGGTCGTTTGACGCCCGATTAGGGTGAATTACACCTCCGACCATAAATTAGGGTTGTGACAATAATCGGGTATAGAACATGGCAAAGCGTATCGGCTTTGTATTCAGGCGCGAAGGTCTCGCGCTCACCATCGCGCGAGGTTTGATGGGTTAAGGCCTGCATGATTACTCATCGGGACTTTTCCTGGCAGCGCCTCGGCGTACCGGCAAAAGCACAAGCTCAGTGAGTCCTGCCTGATGAGGGTGAATGAATTCACTCTCGCAGCACGGGTGCACTATTTCACGCCTTTCATCAGGGCGGAGCACGCCGCCTTATAGGCCTCATGCTGATACTTGTTCAGGGCCGCAGGCAGTTCGAAGTTATGCTTCTTCATCTGCGCATTGATGGTCTGGGGTGACAGCAGCACCACCTCGCAGGCATCCAGCAATTGAAAGACGGTCTCGATCTTGAACGTGGTCGGGCCGCCGGCGAACTCGCCTTTCTTGCTGCGTTTCTTGATCGCGATGTGGGTGATGGCGTTTTCGTGGACGAAGGACGCGACTTGGCGGGCGAAGGCTTTGACGTTGGCCGCTTCGTCATCGTCTTCGAGGGCGATCTTTTTGGTTGCCAGCGGCAGGTGTTCGGGCGCGCCGGACGTGCGAGTGGCGACAGCGAAAATGGCTTCGCTGCCTTTGATTTCTACGCCGCAGATGTTCATGTGCTGACCTTGAGCCTTGAAAAGCGTCAGGGTAACCCATTCGGGGGTCACTCAGACTGCGCGATACTTTCCAAGTACTCCGAACGTTCGTCGCTCATGCGCGCCAGGCAGTCGTTCTGGCCAATGTTGAATTCCTTGGTGCCCGGCTTGGCAGGGAACACTTCCACGGCGCAGTCGGCGTCGCGCAGTTTTTTCCAGGCATCCTGGGCGGTCTTCAGTTTGGCGGCGAATTCATCAGCCTGGGTCTTGTTGGCGCCGAACTGCACATTCACCCGCTCCAGCAGATTCTGGAAATTCTCATCCAGCAATTTGACGGCGGTGTCGCGGCTGTACACCGAGCATTCCAGAGTCTGTTTATCTTCATCCACGCCATCGCAGGGCGTTGCGTCAGGGTTGCTCGCTGCGTGTGCACCTGTCGCGAATAGAGCCAGAGCCAGAAAAGTCGTCTTCATTGGGGCTTCCCGATTCATTGATGCGCAAGATTCTCGCCCAAGCGCGCGGCAAAGAACAGTTAACAAACGCAGGCCGCAGGCATATGCGGTTGCCCTCTGTCGCTTCTTGACGCTTTCGGCAATTCCCCTGTCGTTTTTGCACCCGGCTCGTCCGACCCGCAGGCATATGCTGGCCCCAAAGCGCCGACAGACGATTCGGTGCGTGATTAACTTAAAGGGGACAGCCTGATGAGCCCAGCCGAATTACACGCCGACAGCATCGTTATTGACGGGCTGATCATCGCCAAGTGGAACCGTGAGCTGTTCGAAGACATGCGTAAAGGCGGCCTGACCATGGCCAACTGCACGGTTTCGGTGTGGGAGGGCTTTCAGCAGACCGTCAACAGCATTGCGTCCAGCCAGAAGCTGATCCGGGAGAACAGCGACCTGGTGATCCAGGTGCGCAACACCGCCGACATCCGCAAGGCCAAGGAGTTGGGCAAGACCGGCATCCTGTTCGGCTTCCAGAACGCCCATGCGTTCGAGGATCAGATCGGCTATGTCGAGATCTTCAAGCAGTTGGGCGTGGGCATCGTGCAGATGTGCTACAACACCCAGAATCTGGTCGGCACCGGTTGCTATGAGCGCGACGGTGGCCTGTCGGGCTTCGGCCGTGAAATCGTCGCGGAAATGAACCGCGTTGGCATCATGTGCGACCTGTCCCACGTCGGTTCCAAGACCTCCGAAGAGGTCATCCTCGAATCGAAGAAGCCAGTGACTTATTCCCACTGCCTGCCTTCAGGCTTGAAAGAACACCCTCGCAACAAGTCAGACGCTGAGCTCAAGTTCATCGCCGACCACGGCGGCTTCGTCGGCGTGACCATGTTCGCGCCGTTCCTGGCCAAAGGCATCGATTCGACCATCGACGACTACGCCGAAGCCATCGAATACGTGATGAACATCGTCGGCGAAGACGCCATCGGCATCGGCACCGACTTTACCCAGGGGCACGGTCAGGAGTTCTTCGAGTACCTGACCCACGACAAGGGCTACGCCCGTCGCCTCACCAACTTCGGCAAGATCATCAACCCGCTGGGCATCCGCACCGTCGGCGAATTCCCGAACCTGACCGAAACCCTGCTCAAACGCGGCCATTCGGAGCGCGTTGTGCGCAAGATCATGGGCGAGAACTGGGTGAGGGTTCTGGGCGACGTCTGGGGCGAATGAGGTAGGCCGCCCAGCGCCTACTGCGCGGGCCAATAGCTACCTCAGGGCCTCGCGAAAGGTTCGCCGTCCATGCGTACTGCCTCACCTTTCGCTCCGGTCCTTCCTTGCTCTTGACCTTGCTCGGTAAGGCGCTGAAACCACCGGCGAACATCTTTAAAAGCAAAGCAACGTGCTTTGTTTTCAACCAAATAAATTTTCTGGAGTTAAGTTTCCATGGCCAAGATCGCCCCGCAATTGCCCATCGAAGTCGACAGCGAGACCGGTGTCTGGACCACCGATGCCCTGCCGATGCTGTACGTGCCCCGCCACTTCTTCGTGAACAACCACATGGGCATCGAGGAAGTATTGGGCGCCGACGCCTATGCCGAGATCCTCTACAAGGCCGGTTACAAGTCCGCTTGGCACTGGTGCGAGAAAGAGGCCGAATGCCATGGCATCGAAGGCGTCGCGGTGTTCGAGCACTACATGAACCGTCTGTCCCAACGTGGCTGGGGCCTGTTCAAGATTCAGGATATCGACCTGGACAAGGGCACTTGCAGCGTCAAGCTCGAGCACTCGGCCTTCGTGTACGTCTACGGCAAGGTCGGTCGCAAGGTCGACTACATGTTCACCGGCTGGTTCGCAGGCGCCATGGACCAGATTCTCGCTGCCAAAGGCAGCTCCGTTCGCACTGTAGCCGAACAGGTGTACGGCGGATCGGAAGAGGGCCACGAAGATGGCCTGTTCGTCGTAAAACCGTTGTAAGCCGAGGACCGTGAGATGGCTTTCGAAGCAATGTTTCAGCCGATCCAGATCGGCAAACTGACAATCCGCAACCGCGTTCTCAGTACCGCGCACGCCGAGGTTTATGCCACAGACGGGGGCATGACCACCGACCGGTATGTGAAGTACTACGAGGAGAAAGCCAAAGGCGGTATTGGTCTGGCCATCTGCGGCGGTTCGTCGAGCGTTGCCATCGACAGCCCGCAGGGCTGGTGGAAGTCGGTCAACCTGGCAACCGACAAAATCATCCCGCATTTCCAGAATCTGGCCGACGCCATGCACAAGCACGGCGCCAAGATCATGATCCAGATTACCCACATGGGCCGTCGTTCCCGCTGGGACGGCGACCATTGGCCGACGCTGATGTCGCCCTCGGGCATCCGTGAACCGGTGCACCGCGCAACCTGTAAAACCATCGAGCCGGAAGAGATCTGGCGTGTGATCGGCAACTACGCCAGCGCGGCTGCCCGTGCCAAGGCCGGCGGCCTGGACGGTGTTGAGCTGTCGGCGGTGCACCAGCACATGATCGACCAGTTCTGGAGCCCGCGGGTCAACAAGCGGACCGACGAATGGGGCGGCAGTTTCGAAAACCGCATGCGTTTCGGTCTGGAAGTGATTAAGGCCGTGCGCAAGGAAGTGGGCCCCGATTTCTGCGTGGGCCTGCGCATCTGCGGTGACGAATTCCACCCGGACGGTCTCAGCCATGAAGACATGAAAGAGATCGCCAAGTACTACGACCAGACCGGCATGATCGACTTCATCGGTGTGGTGGGCTCGGGTTGCGACACGCACAACACCCTGGCCAACGTCATTCCGAACATGAGTTATCCACCGGAGCCGTTCCTGCACTTGGCGGCCGGTATCAAAGAGGTGGTCAAGGCCCCGGTTCTGCACGCACAGAACATCAAGGACCCGAACCAGGCCACGCGCATTCTGGAAGGCGGCTACGTGGACATGGTCGGCATGACCCGCGCGCACATTGCCGACCCGCACCTGATCACCAAGATCAAGATGGGCCAGGTCGACCAGATTCGTCAGTGCGTGGGTGCCAACTACTGCATCGACCGACAGTACCAAGGCCTGGACGTGCTGTGCATCCAGAACGCCGCGACCTCCCGCGAGTACATGGGCCTGCCGCACATCATCGAGAAAACCACTGGCGTGAAACGCAAAGTGGTGATCGTCGGTGCCGGTCCTGCGGGAATGGAAGCAGCGCGGGTGTCCGCGGAACGCGGCCATGACGTCACCCTATTCGAGAAAAAGGACGTGATTGGCGGGCAGATCGTCACGGCGTCGAAAGCGCCGCAGCGCGATCAGATCGCCGGTATCACCCGCTGGTATCAACTGGAGCTGGCGCGGCTGAAGGTCGATCTTCGCCTGGGCACGGCGGCGGATATTCCGACCATCATGGACTTGCGTCCTGACGTCGTGGTGTTGGCCGTCGGTGGTCATCCATTCCTGGAGCAGAACGAACACTGGGGCGCGGCCGAGGGGTTGGTGGTCAGCAGTTGGGACGTGCTCGACGGCAAAGTTGCCCCCGGCAAGAACGTGCTGGTGTACGACACCATCTGCGAATTCACCGGGATGTCGGTGGCTGACTTCATAGCGGACAAGGGCAGCCAGGTCGAGATCGTCACTGATGACATCAAGCCGGGCGTCGCCATCGGCGGTACCTCGTTCCCGACTTACTACCGCAGCATGTACCCGAAAGAAGTGATCATGACCGGGGACATGATGCTGGAAAAAGTCTATCGCGAAGGCGATAAGGTCGTGGCCGTGTTGGAGAACGAATACACCGGCGCCAAAGAGGAGCGGGTGGTCGATCAGGTGGTCATCGAAAACGGCGTGCGCCCTGACGAAGAGCTGTATTACGGCCTCAAGGAAGGCTCGCGCAACAAGGGCCAGATCGACATCGAAGCCTTGTTCGCGATCCAGCCACAACCCTCGTTGAGCCAACCGGGTGAAGGCTACCTGCTGTTCCGTATCGGTGATTGCGTGGCGCAGCGTAATACCCACGCTGCCATCTACGACGCACTGCGGCTGTGTAAAGACTTCTAATCGGCGATCTGATCGTTCCCACGCTCCGCGTGGTAACGCTTGCCCATGACGCTCCGCGTCTGCGTTCGAAGCGACGCGGAGCGTCCCGGCGGCATTCCCACGCAGAGCGTGGGAACGATCATCGTGCTTGACCCTGAGTTCTGCGGGAGCTCCCCATGTTAAATACCCTTCTTCCCATCCTGCTGTTCGCCGCCTTGGGTCTTGCGATCCTCGGTGCTCTGCGGCGGGTGGCCCTATGGCGCAACGGGCGTGCGGCCAAGGTCGATCTGATCGGCGGCCTGCTGGCCATGCCCAAACGCTACATGGTCGATTTGCACCATGTGGTCGCGCGGGATAAATACATCGCCAACACCCACGTTGCGACGGCGGGCGGAGCGGTGGCCTCTATCGCACTGGCGATCCTGGTTCACGGTTTCGGCCTGCATAACCGCATCCTCGGTTATGCGCTGCTGTTGATGACCGCGGTGATGTTCGTCGGCGCGCTCTTCGTTTACAAACGTCGACTCAACCCGCCCGCCCGCCTGTCGAAAGGCCCCTGGATGCGCCTGCCGAAAAGCCTGTTGGCTTTTTCCGGTTCGTTCTTTCTGGTGACCTTGCCCGTTGCAGGCATCCTTCCGGAAAACTTCGGTGGCTGGCTACTGGCAATCATTCTTGGGATTGGCGTGTTGTGGGGTGTTTCCGAGCTGTTCTTCGGAATGACCTGGGGCGGACCGATGAAACACGCCTTCGCCGGCGCTCTTCATCTGGCTTGGCACCGCCGCGCCGAGCGCTTTGGCGGCGGCCGTTCCACGGGCCTCAAACCGCTGGATCTGGCAGACCCGAGCGCCCCTTTGGGCGTGGAAAAACCCAAGGACTTCACCTGGAACCAGTTGCTGGGCTTCGACGCCTGTGTGCAATGCGGTAAGTGCGAAGCGGCATGCCCGGCGTTTGCCGCAGGCCAACCGCTGAACCCGAAAAAACTGATTCAGGACATGGTCGTCGGACTGGCAGGTGGCACTGACGCGAAATTTGCCGGAAGCCCCTACCCAGGCAAGCCTGTCGGCGAGCATGGCGGCAATCCTCACCAACCCATCGTCAACGGGCTGGTCGATGCCGAAACGCTGTGGTCATGCACCACCTGCCGTGCCTGTGTCGAAGAGTGCCCGATGATGATCGAGCACGTGGACGCCATCGTCGACATGCGTCGTCACCTGACCCTTGAGAAAGGCGCGACGCCGAACAAGGGCGCCGAAGTGCTGGAAAACCTCATCGCCACCGATAACCCGGGCGGCTTTGCGCCTGGCGGGCGTTTGAACTGGGCGGCTGATCTGAACCTCAACTTGATGAGCGACAAGAAGAGCACCGACGTGCTGTTCTGGGTGGGTGACGGTGCGTTCGACATGCGCAACCAACGCACCCTGCGCGCGTTCGTCAAAGTACTGAAAGCCGCTAAAGTCGACTTCGCCGTATTGGGCCTGGAAGAGCGCGACAGCGGCGACGTGGCACGTCGTCTGGGCGATGAAGCCACTTTCCAGATGCTTGCCAAACGCAACATTCAAACGCTGTCCAAATACACCTTCAACCGTATCGTCACCTGCGACCCGCACAGCTTCCATGTGCTGAAAAACGAATACGGCGCTTTCGACGGCAACTACCTCGTGCAGCACCACAGCGCTTACATGTCGGAACTGATCGGTGACGGCGCGCTAAGCCTTGGTCAGCACAAAGGCTCCAGCGTGACCTACCACGACCCGTGCTATCTGGGCCGCTATAACGGCGAGTACGAGGCACCGCGCCAGGTACTCAAGGCGTTGGGCATTGAGGTCAAGGAAATGCAGCGCTCTGGTTTCCGCTCTCGCTGCTGCGGTGGCGGTGGCGGTGCGCCGATCACCGACATTCCGGGCAAACAACGTATCCCTGACATGCGCATGGAAGACATCCGCGAAACCGGCGCCGAGCTAGTGGCCGTGGGTTGTCCACAATGCACGGCGATGCTGGAAGGCGTGGTCGAGCCAAGACCGATGATCAAGGACCTCGCCGAACTGGTCGCCGATGCGTTGGTAGAAGATGCAGCGCCGACCAAACCGGCACCCGTCAAACGTGAACCTGCGGAGGCGCACTGATGAGCGACATTATCCGCCGTGACCCTCGAGCCGAGTGGATTGCCCGCAACCGGCTTCATCCCTTGCACGCTGCGATGCAGCCCGCGCAAAGCAGTTGGATGGGGCCGAATGGCATCATTCGCAAGAATGTGCACGGCATTGGGTTCATCGGGCCCAACGGCATCAAGCGCATCGACCGCAGTGGCGCGCAACAAGGTGGCACCACCAAGCGCTCAGCGTCGGTTGAAGCACAATTGCCGCTTCATCACATCGCCGAGCCTGCCTTCTATATCGCCGTCGTGCCGGACATGGTCGGGGGCCGCCTGAGCAGCCACGACCGCGATCTGTTGGGCCTGGCTCACAGACTGGCAGGGAACGATGGCGCAGTGCTGGCGGTGGTCTTTGGCGAGCATAAGGAAAACGCGTTCGACACGGCAGGCGTTGACCGGCTGCTGGTGCTGGACGGTGTTGAATTCGCCGGTTATGCACCCGAGCAACGCGTCCAGGGCTTACGCGCTGTGGATAACCAGTTCGATCCACGTCACTGGTTGCTGCCTGACAGTCGCACCGGTGGTGGCGAGTTGGGGCGTCGGTTCGCTGCCAGCTTGGGCGAACGCCCGGCGACGCGTGTCTGGCAGGTCAAGGACGAACAAGCTACAGGTCGCGCAGGTGCAGGGCGTGAAGACATCGCCCGTCCGGTTTCACGCCTGATTCTGGCCGCTGCCGAGTGCGCCGATCCGGTCAGCGAGACCCGCCATGAAGCGATACCGGTTGAGTTGTCCACAACCATCGCCCGCAGCCTGCCTCGCATTGAGGACCTTGGGGCCGTGGCGGTCGATCCGGCACTTATCCCCATGGCTGAAGCGGAGTTCATTTTCTCTGGTGGCAATGGGGTCAAAGACTGGGACCTGTTTCACCGTACGGCCGCCGCGCTCGGTGCCACCGAAGGCGCCTCCCGCGTGGCGGTGGACGATGGCTTCATGACCCGTGACCGTCAGGTCGGTGCGTCCGGCACCTGGGTCACGGCCCGGGTCTATGTGGCGGTCGGTATCTCGGGGGCGATCCAGCACCTGCAAGGCATCGGTGCTTGCGACAAAGTGGTGGCCATCAACCTCGATCCCACCTGCGACATGATCAAGCGTGCCGACTTGTCAGTGATCGGCGAAAGCGCTGAGATTCTCAACGCGCTGATTGAGGCGATCGAGGCCTACCGTAATGAGGCGAAACGCGATGCAGCCTGAAAAGAACCTCTCTGTGGATAAAAGCTCCTTGCACGCGATCAGCCTCGTTTCCATCGGCGCGCACCCGACCTCGGGTCGTCCGCGCCGCGCCGAGCAAGATGCACGAGCCGTCGAGTTGGGGCTCAGATTGGCTGGGGATAACTTGCACGTCCTCCACGCGGGTAACGCCGACGAGCCAGCGTTGCGTGCCTACCTCGGTATGGGTTTGAAAGAGCTGCATGTGCTCGACCAGCCCCAAGGCGCCGACGCACTGCCAGGCTTGGCCGACTACATCCGCGAATCCGGCGTTCAACTGGTGCTCGCGGGCACTCAGGCCGAAACCGGAGAAGGCTCAGGCATGTTGCCTTACCTGTTGGCCGAAAAACTCGGCTGGCCGCTGGTTGTGGGCCTGGCTGAAGTGGAGTCCATCAGCAACGGCTCCGCCCAAGTGCTGCAAGCCTTGCCACGCGGCCAACGCCGCCGCCTCAAAGTCCGTCTGCCGTTTCTCGCCACTGTGGATAACGCCGCGCCCAAGCCTCGCCAGAGCGCTTTTGGCCCGGCGCAGCGCGGAACGTTGGATGTGGAACAGATCGAAGTCACCATCGACGAGTTATTCACAGGCGCCGAACTCACCCCGGCCAAACCGCGTCCGAAGCGCCTGAAAGTCATCAAGGCGAAGAGTGGTGCGGACCGGATGAAGGCTGCGACGGCGAAGGCCAGTGGTGGCGGTGGGCAGGTGCTCAAGGGCGTGAGTCCACAGGAAGGCGCTGCGGCGATTTTGAAGTTGTTGGTGGAGGAGGGGGTGGTTCGTTAAGCGCTTCTTCATCAAGCGTAAAGGCGCCCCTGCTCCCTGTGGCGCCGTTGAATGCTCCTCGTCTGATTTCGAAGGTGGCGAGTTTAGGGCCCTTCCAGAAACGACGTTGTCGGACGATTCTCATCTGTCAGCCCTATCGCCTGTCCACATACCCCCAATCTTTGTTGATCTGCCTGTGGATAAGCTGTTCGGCCATCTCCGAACACCTTACTGTCCGGGCTCTGCAGGCCTTTGTTTAAAAAGTGACCAAGCTATCCCACGGTTTTCGAAGGCTTTTTCGCTACAACTGCCCTGAGCGGTCATGGTATTTGCCCACAATGTCTGTGAGCGCCCGTGTGTATAAGTTGTTCGCTACGTTCTGAAAGGCCCATTGCGAGCGGCTTGCAGAGATTTGATCACTATTTAATCGATCCGGTATTTTTTTGGCGAACTGGAATTTATTCCTGCTGCGTACGAATTTTTTCCACAGCCTTAGGCAAGAACCTTTGAGTTGCACACAATCTCTGTTGGCGGCTCTGTGGATAAGGTGTTTGCGGTCTGCTTCAGCCCTTATATGACGAGGGCTGCGGAGAGTTGGTTAAAAGATGATCAAGGGTTTTTGATTTACGTCGGGGTGAATAAGTCTAGGCTTTGCCAGGCTTTTACACGGGATCGGATCGAGTTTCACACCCTAGCTGTGGGCTGAGCTGTGCGTAAGTTATGTCTACACGCCAAGGAGAGGCATCCGCAGGGATGTGAATGAAGATTGAGCGTTTTTTGCTCAAGGTCTAGGTGCCGCTCCAAAACGCATCGCGGGCAAGCGCGCTTCCACAGTGGACTCGCCCACCTGTAGGAGCGTGCTTGCCCGCGATGACGTCGGTACAAGCGCGATCGATTTGAAGCCTTACTCGTGGTTAACCGCCACACCCTTCAAGTACGGCGCAGGCTCGGCTCCCATGTTCTCCAGCAGTTTGGCGCTGTACCAGTCGATGAAATTGACCACGCCGAATTCATAGGTCTTCGAGTACGGGCCAGGCTGGTAGGCAATGGAGTTGATGCCCCGCTGGTTTTCTTCGGCCAGCAGACGGTCCTGGTCGTTGGTGGCGTCCCAGACTTCGCGCAAGCGCGCGATGTCGTAGTCCACGCCTTCGACGGCGTCCTTGTGCACCAGCCATTTGGTGGTGACCATGGTCTCTTGGGCGCTGATTGGCCAGACGGTGAACACGATGACGTGGTCGCCCATGCAGTGGTTCCAAGAGTGCGGCAGGTGCAGGATGCGCATCGAGCCCAAGTCCGGGTTCTGGATGCGGCCCATGAGTTTCTTGCTGCCTTGCTTGCCGTCCATGGTCATGGAAACGGTGCCTTTGAGCAGTGGCATGCGCACGATGCGGTTACGCAGGCCGAAACTCTTGTGCAGGTAAGGGATTTTCTCGGCTTCCCACGCGGCGGCGGATTCGGCCACATGGTCCTTGAATTTCTGGTCGGCGCGCGGATCGTTGGTGTCGTCCCACTCCAACAGCGTGTTCAGCAGTTCAGGGTGCGAGCCGCTGCAGTGGTAGCACTCGCGGTTGTTTTCGATCACCAGCTTCCAGTTGGCTTTTTCCATCAAGGTGGTTTGCACCGCCACCTTGGTGTTTTCCATGTCGTACGGTTCCATGTAGTGATTGAGCGTCTGCAGGAACTCGTCGATGGCTGGCGGGTTTTCCGCGAGGCTGATGAAGATGTAGCCGCCAGAAACCTTGCAGTGCACCGGCTTGAGGCTGAAGTCCTTCATGTCGAAGTCGGCGCCCATTTCGGTACCCGCGTACAGCAGACGACCGTCGAGCTCGTAGGTCCACTGGTGGTATGGGCACACCAGTTTGGCGACCTTGCCTTTTTCTTTGGTGCACAGGCGCGAGCCGCGGTGGCGGCACACGTTGTGGAACGCGTTGATCGAGCCGTCCGGCTTGCGAACGACGAGGATCGGGTTCTTGCCAACTTGCAGGGTCAGGAAGTTGCCCTTGGCCGGAATTTCGCTGGTCATGCCCGCGATGAGCCATTCCTTCTGGAAGATTTCCTGCATGTCGATTTCAAACAGGCGGTCATCGTTGTAGAAAGGCTGTGGCAGCGAGTAGGTGCGCTCGCGGGTCTGAAGCATCTCGGCGGTTGCCTTGCGTGCAGGTTCCAGCGGATCGCCCAGGCTCAGCGTTGCGGTGACGTCCATCGTTCAAGTCCTCAGACCGCGCTTTCAGCGATCTAGAAATGTGGCTAATACGGTTGTGTTGTGTTGCTGGCACGCGAGGCGACCTTCACGCTGTCGCTCATGTTTATGGGTGTAAATAATGTGTCTCGATTTAGCCGCGAGTGTGGAGCCGGGCGCGACGTGAACCTTATCCATGGGCGACATGGCCGAATCCGTTTCCGACTACGTAAGCCCTATAGATCGGGGCTGGTCGCCATAAGTATGTGAATGTCGCTGATAGGTAAATAGGCGTCCTGTGCGTTACGCAGAATCGCCACCATAAGAGGCCGACAGGCGGCCGTGGAGAGTAAGCATGTCCCAGAGTTTCCTAAATCCGGTCAACACGCAGACCTGGGCCAATGGCCGTCACGTGGTGAGGGTCGTCAAAGTGATCCAGGAAACCTGGGACGTTCGCACCTTCTGCTTCATGGCTGACCAGCCGATCCTGTTTTTCTTCAAGCCGGGCCAATTCGTCACCCTGGAGCTGGAAATCGAAGGCGTGCCGGTCATGCGCTCCTACACCATTTCCAGCTCGCCATCGGTGCCGTACAGCTTTTCGGTCACCATCAAGCGTGTACCAGGCGGCAAGGTCTCCAACTGGCTGCACGACAACCTGCACGAAGGCCAAGAGCTGGCGGTGCATGGGCCGGTCGGGCTGTTCAATGCCATCGACTTCCCGAATCCGAAAATTCTTTACCTGAGCGGCGGCGTTGGGATCACGCCCGTCATGTCGATGGCCCGCTGGTATTACGACACCAACGCAAACGTCGACATGGTTTTCGTGCACAGCTCCCGCTCGCCCAAGGACATCATCTATCATCGCGAGCTCGAGCAGATGGCGTCGCGGATCAACAACTTCTCACTGCACATCGTCTGTGAGAAACACGGGCTGGGTGAGCCGTGGGCCGGCTACCGCGGCTACCTCAATCAGAAAATGCTGGAATTGATGGCGCCCGACTTCATGGACCGTGAAGTCTTCTGCTGCGGCCCGACACCCTATATGAACGCCGTGAAGCGCCTGCTTGAGGCCAACGGCTTCAACATGGCCCAGTATCACGAGGAGTCTTTTGGGGCGACCCCGCCAGAGGCCCGTGCCGACGCCGTCGAACAGGCCGAGCAGGCCGCCGAAGCGCCGGAAGTCGATGTGGCGGAATTGCATCAGGTGGAGTTCACCGACACCGGCAAGAGTATCCGCGTCGCACCGGGCGAAACCGTGCACGCTGCTGCGGCCAAGTTGGGCCTGATGATCCCGAAAGCCTGTGGCATGGGCATTTGCGGGACGTGCAAAGTCATGAAACTGAGCGGCGAAGTGGAGATGGAGCACAACGGCGGCATCACCGATGACGATGTGGAAGAGGGTTACATCCTGTCGTGCTGCAGTGTGCCGAAAGGGGATGTTCGGATCGAGTATTGAGATTGAACGCATGACCTTGTAGGTGCGCTTACCCGCGATGGCGGTGTGTCTGTGGCAAATCTGTTGCCTGACACTCCGCCATCGCGGGCAAGCGCGCTCCTACGGGTTGATATTCGCGGGCAAGCGCGGTCTTACAGGGCGATGTCCGCGGCTTACAACCTGAACCGCGCGACCATCCCGTTCAAATCCACCGCCAGGCGAGACAACTCGTTGCTGGCCGCGCTGGTCTGGTTGGCGCCGGTCGCCGACTGAGTGGACAGGTCGCGGATGTTGACCAGGTTGCGGTCCACCTCACGCGCTACTTGTGCCTGTTCCTCGGCTGCGCTGGCGATGACCAGGTTGCGTTCGTTGATTTCCACCACCGCGCTGTTGATGGTGTCCAGCGCAACCCCTGCGCCTTTGGCGATATTCAGCGTCGACTCCGCGCGCTCTGTGCTGTTGCGCATGGAGTTCACGGCTTGCTCCGTGCCGCCTTGAATGCTGCCAATCATGCGCTCGATTTCGCTCGTCGACTGCTGGGTGCGATGAGCCAAGGCACGCACTTCGTCTGCTACGACGGCAAACCCGCGTCCGGCTTCACCTGCCCGGGCCGCTTCGATGGCGGCGTTGAGGGCCAGCAGGTTGGTTTGGTCGGCCAGGCCGCGGATCACGTCCAGCACCTTGCCGATATCACGGGACTCGTCGGCCAGGTTACCGATCAGCGTCGCGGTGCCCTGAACGTCACTGCTCATTCGCACGATGGCACTGACAGTCTCCTGAACCAGATCACGCCCGTCGCTGGCGGAAGCGGTAGCGTTTTTCGAGGCTTCAGACGTGCTTACGGCGTTGCGGGCGACTTCCTCCACAGCGCTGGTCATCTGATTGACTGCGGTCGCGGCCTGCTCAATTTCATTGTTCTGCTGCGACAGGCCACGCGCGCTTTCGTCGGTGACAGCGTTCAACTCTTCGGCGGCTGAGGCCAGTTGCGAAGCGGAGCCCGAGATTCTTTGCAGGGTGTCGCGCAATCTGGATTGCATCTTCAACATGGCTGCCAGCAGTCGGCCCGCTTCGTCCGTGCCGTCGGCATGGATGGTTCGGCTGAGGTCGCCCTCGGCAATCTCTTCAGCGGCGTGCAGCGCCGAAGCGATAGGGCGGGTAATGCTCTGGGTGAGCAGCCAGGCGAACAGCAAGGTCAGCAGCGTGGCGACGATCAGCAGAGTGACGACCATGGTGATTGCGGTGGAATACTGATCGGAAGCCGTCCGTTTGGCATCATTGAGTTGCTGGGTATTGATGTCCACCAGTTTCGCCAGGACGGTGTTCATCTGGTCGGAGTTGGTCTGCAAGTCGTTGTTGAGCAGTTTGGCCAACTCATCCAGCTTGCTGGCGCCACTGAGCGATTTCATGCGCTCTTCAAGCTGGCGGTAGTCATTCAGCAATTTTATGTATTGATCATAAGTCGCTTGTTCTTCTGGCGAGGCAATCAATTTGACGTAGATAGACCGTGCCTCCTCGATCTGGCGATTGCGCATGGCCAGCAATTCGAGGGTTTTCTGCTGCGTATCCGCTTCGCGATTGAGCATGAGGCGGTATGACAGTACTCGCAGGCGAATGCTGGCTTCGGTCAGCTTATCCAGTGCCTTGATGCTCGGCATGCTGTTGGAGGTTATGGTTTCGGTGGCATCGTTGATTTTGCTCATTTGCGACAGCGCAAAGATGCCGAGCGCCAGCATCAACAGGCCAATGATGGAGAAGCCCAGAAAAGCGCGGGGCGCGATATTCATATTGCGAAGGGACATGACGGTTCCTGAGAAAGCCGCGATCCGTGCGTGCAGAGAGGGAAGTGAATAAGGAATGCCTGCCTTATCGGTCAGGCCGCGCAACACTTGAACTCTTTGGTGAGGCCTGCGCGCTTATGCCGCAGTCGGTCCGACCTGACGAACAGCAGGAACAACAGGGGCAAATCGTAGTCAATCGGGTCCGTTATGCGTTTGCGCAATTGAAGTGAAAGATGTGCTTTTTCTGGTCGGTGTTGTGGCGTGAGTGCCCTGATTTCACTGGTAGCTGGAGTGACTTTTCTTTATCGTACGCGCCCTTTGAAATTTGCCTGGAAAATCAAAATGTTGGAAGCATCCCTCAGCCAATTGGAAAAGCTTGTCAGTGACCTGGTACAGCAAAATCAGGAGCTGCAGAACACGAACGCTCAACTGGCCCAAGAGTTGAAACACGCCAGGGATGAAAACGACAGCCTGCAGTTGAGCTTGCTGGAGCAGGAAGAAAAGCAGGGCGCTACGGCCGCCCGCATCCAGGCGTTGGTTGACCGGGCCACCAGCGCCAGCGCGGTCAATGCATGATCAACGACCGCGACACCACCAAGGTCATATCCATTCTTGGCAACGATTACACGATCAAGGCGCCGACAGGTCAGGAGCAGACGCTGATGGACGCCGTGGTGTTGCTCAAATCCGCATTGTCGGAAACCAAGCGCAACTACCCGACCCTGATCGGTGACCGTCTGCTGGTACTGGCCGCGTTGAACCTGTGCTCGAAACAGATCGAACTCAACCAGCAGCATGCGGCTGAGTTGAGCCGGTATGAGCAGCAGGTCAGTGCAACGGTCGAGGTGATCGAGAAGACCATCGCCCAAGGGTGAATGCGTTGCTCACCTACAGGCGCGCTCACCTGCGGCGGCCGTGTTTCAGGCGATGAATGGGGTGGATTCACCACCGCCGTCGCAGGCAAGCGCGCTCCTACAGGTCGCGGGCAAGCGCGTTCCTGCAAGGGGGGGAGGGGGCACTTCTGTTCTCAGGCGCCCATCACCAAGCGGATATCCGCAGCCAATTCTCGTACGCGAGCCACTTCGGTGTCCCACGAGCACATGAACCGCGCGCCGCCGCGGCCGATGAAGGTGTAGAAGCGCCAGCCCCGGGTAGTCAGCGCGGCGATGGCTGCTTCCGACAATTGCAGGAACACGCCGTTGGCCTGCACCGGGAACATCAGTTCCACACCCGGGATGTCCTTGACCAACTCTGCCAGCAGTTGCGCGCACCCATTAGCGTGACTGGCGTGTTTGAGCCAAGCGTCGTTTTCCAGCAGTCCGACCCACGGTGCTGACAGAAAGCGCATCTTCGACGCCAACTGGCCGGCCTGCTTGCAGCGGTAATCGAAGTCTTCCGCCAGGTTTCGATTGAAAAACAGAATCGCCTCGCCCACCGCCATCCCGTTCTTCGTGCCACCGAAGCACAGCACGTCGACGCCTGATTTCCAGGTCAATTCAGCAGGCGTGCAGCCCAGGTAGGCACAGGCGTTGGCGAAACGCGCGCCGTCCATGTGCAGGTTCAGGCCTAGCTCCTTGCAGGTGTCGCTGATGGCTTTGAGCTCTTGCGGCACATAGACGCTGCCGACTTCCGTGGCTTGAGTCAGGGTCACGACCCGAGGTTTGGGGTAGTGGATGTCCGCGCGCTTGAGCGCAACTTCGCGAATCGAAGCGGGTGTCAGCTTGCCATTCTCACTGCGGGCGGTCAGCAGCTTCGACCCGTTGGAGAAGAACTCCGGCGCGCCGCATTCATCGGTTTCGACGTGGGCCGTTTCGGAGCAGATGACACTGTGGTAACTCTGGCACAAGGACGACAGGGCCAGCGAGTTGGCCGCCGTGCCGTTGAAGGCGAAGAACACTTCGCAGTCGGTCTCGAATAGCTGCCGGAATTGATCGGCGGCGCGTGCTGTCCATTGGTCGTCGCCATAGGCGCGTTGGTGTCCATGGTTGGCTTGTTCCATCGCCGTCCAGGCTTCCGGGCAGATGCCCGAGTAGTTGTCACTGGCAAACTGCTGGCTTTGGTCTGACATGGCCGGTTCCTTGTAATCGAAGGCTGGGACTGTAACCAAGAACGAACGGTTTGGTCATGCATTCTTGCGTCAGAACATTTATGAAAACAGTCGAGGAGCAAAACAGTGTGGTAAGCGAGGCATCGTCCGCGATTGGCCCGGTACGCGACAGGGCACTGGATCTGCTCAAGTGGCTGGCGGTGCTGACCATGGTCATGGACCATTTGCGGTATGTCGGTTGGCAGGCGAACTGGCTCTACGTACCGGGACGTCTGGCGTTTGCTTGGTTTTGCCTGGCAATTGCGATGAACGTCGGACGAGGTTCGACAGGTGCCCGCGTGAGTTGGAAATACCTGACATGGCTCGCAGTTTTTTCCGTGCTTGCAGAGTTTCCATATCGGCTGTTCATGGCGGACGAGGTGACCACATTCAATGTTCTGCCCACCTTGGCGTTGGGTTTGCTGGTCGCACAGGGCGCCATTGCCCGTTCGTGGCAGGCGCGGTTGTTGGGGCTTCTGGCGTTGGTCACGGGCGTGGTGTTTGCGCCGCAACTGATGTTCGGTGCGTTCGGCGTGTTGCTGCCCACTGCTTTTCTGCTGGTGTTGCGTGGCTCGTTGTGGCTGGCGGTGGTCCCTGGGGTGGTGTGCCTGTTGAGCAACGAGTGGCCGAAGATCATCGACGGCATGCTCTGGGGCGACCCGATAGCCATCGGTGCGTTGGTCAGCTGTTTACTCGGACCGGCGTTGGGGCTGGCTTTGTTGCGATGGCGACCTGCATTCGGGGTCTGGCCAATGCGCAGGTGGGCCTACCTGATTTATCCGCTGCATTTCCTGATGTTGTACGCCCTGCGAGCGCTGATCCTGTAGGAGCGCGCTTGCCCGCGATGACAATGTGTCAGGCGACAAATTCGTCACGGGCACTCCGCGATTCGCGGGCAAGCGCGCTCCTACAAGACTGAAGAAAGCTGGACTGCTCCAAGGGATGTGTGATGTCGGATTCGTGCGACGACAGCGGATAAATCGCTGTAGACAAACCGCCATCACGGCCCTTATCTTCCGCACAGGCCACCGCAGTGGCCAGCGTCGCTCGGACGGTTCCGGGCGCTTACGTCTTCTAGAGGCTCTCATGGCTGACCAAGGTTCGCCGCGCCGCTTTGCGCGCATCGATCGACTCCCCCCTTACGTGTTCAACATCACCGCCGAGCTGAAAATGGCCGCTCGCCGTCGTGGTGAAGACATCATCGACCTGAGCATGGGCAACCCCGATGGGGCAACGCCGCCGCACATCGTCGAGAAGCTGGTCACTGTCGCCCAACGTGAAGACACTCACGGCTACTCGACTTCGCGTGGCATTCCACGTCTGCGTCGGGCGATTTCCAGTTGGTACAAAACCCGCTACGAGGTCGACATCGATCCCGAAAGCGAAGCCATCGTCACCATCGGCTCGAAAGAGGGCCTGGCGCACCTGATGCTCGCCACCCTCGATCAAGGCGACACGGTGTTGGTGCCGAACCCCAGCTACCCCATTCACATCTATGGCGCCGTGATCGCCGGGGCGCAGGTGCGTTCTGTACCACTGATTCCGGGCGTGGACTTCTTCGCCGAACTGGAAAAGGCCATTCGCGGCTCGATTCCCAAGCCGAAGATGATGATTCTGGGCTTCCCGTCCAACCCGACCGCGCAGTGCGTGGAGCTGGACTTCTTCGAGCGCGTGGTTGCGCTGGCCAAACAGTACGACGTGTTGGTGGTTCACGACTTGGCCTACGCCGACATCGTCTACGACGGCTGGAAAGCCCCGTCGATCATGCAAGTGCCGGGCGCCAAGGACATTGCGGTCGAGTTCTTCACCCTGTCCAAGAGCTACAACATGGCCGGCTGGCGGATCGGCTTCATGGTCGGCAATCCGGAACTGGTCAACGCATTGGCACGGATCAAGAGCTATCACGACTACGGCACCTTCACCCCGCTGCAAGTGGCGGCCATCGCGGCGCTGGAAGGCGATCAACAATGCGTGCTCGACATCGCCGAGCAATACCGCCAGCGCCGCAATGTGCTGGTCAAGGGCCTGCACGAACTGGGCTGGATGGTGGAAAACCCGAAAGCGTCGATGTACGTATGGGCCAAGATTCCAGAGGCCTATGCGCACTTAGGGTCGCTGGAATTCGCCAAGAAGTTGCTCGCCGAAGCCAAAGTGTGTGTCTCGCCGGGTGTCGGTTTCGGCGAATACGGCGACGACCACGTGCGCTTTGCGCTGATCGAGAACCAGGACCGGATTCGTCAGGCAGTGCGCGGTATTCGCGGAATGTTCAGGGCCGACGGATTGCTGCCAGGCAAACCGGTCTGATTGCGACATCGCCTCCTCTAAAAATCCCCGGCCCAGCCCGGGGATTTTTTGTTTGAAACTGATCGTTCCCACGCTCCGCGTGGTAACGCCGTCTCGGGCGCTCTGCGCCCTCTACCGCAGTGACGCAGAGCGTCACGAGATGCATTCCCACGCGGAGCGTGGGAACGATCAAAAAGGGTGTCGTAATCGCGCATCTGCCGGTCTCTCCAAACCCATGTCGTAAACGCGCCTTTGCGTGGCGTGCGTAGGCATCTGGTCTGTTTGCGTCAGCCCTAGTATCGCCATCAAAGAGCGATTCAAACGCTCTGACTCGACAACTCAGGCGCCGCGCCGCCGCTGGGAGAACCGCGATGTTCAGCAAGCAAGACCAAATCCAGGGTTATGACGATGCACTGTTGGCGGCAATGAATGCCGAAGAGCAGCGTCAGGAAGATCACATCGAGCTGATCGCCTCGGAAAACTACACCAGCAAACGCGTGATGCAGGCTCAGGGCAGCGGCCTGACCAACAAATACGCCGAGGGGTATCCGGGCAAGCGTTACTACGGCGGCTGTGAATACGTTGACAAGGTCGAGCAACTGGCCATCGAGCGTGCCAAGCAATTGTTCGGCGCCGACTATGCCAACGTGCAGCCACACTCCGGTTCGTCCGCCAACAGCGCCGTTTACCTGGCTCTGCTGCAAGCCGGCGACACCATTCTGGGCATGAGCCTGGCCCACGGCGGCCACTTGACCCACGGCGCCAAGGTGTCGTCCTCGGGCAAGCTCTACAACGCTGTTCAGTACGGCATCGACACCACCACCGGCCTGATCGATTACGACGAAGTCGAGCGTCTGGCAGTCGAGCACAAGCCGAAAATGATTGTCGCCGGTTTCTCGGCCTATTCGAAAACCCTCGACTTCCCTCGCTTCCGCCAGATCGCTGACAAAGTCGGCGCGCTGCTGTTCGTCGACATGGCGCACGTGGCCGGTCTGGTCGCTGCTGGTCTGTACCCGAACCCGCTGCCGTACGCCGATGTGGTCACCACCACGACCCACAAGACCCTGCGCGGTCCACGGGGCGGTCTGATCCTGGCCAAGTCCAACGAAGAAATCGAAAAGAAACTGAACGCCGCCGTATTCCCTGGCGCTCAAGGCGGCCCGCTGATGCACGTCATTGCCGCCAAGGCTGTCTGCTTTAAGGAAGCGCTGGAGCCAGGTTTCAAAGCTTATCAACAGCAGGTCATCGAGAACGCCCAGGCCATGGCTCAGGTGTTCATCGATCGCGGTTACGACGTTGTCTCGGGCGGTACCGACAACCACCTGTTTCTGGTCAGTCTGATCCGTCAGGGCTTGACCGGTAAAGATGCCGACGCCGCACTGGGCCGTTCGCACATCACCGTCAATAAGAACGCCGTACCCAACGACCCACAGTCGCCATTCGTGACCTCGGGTCTGCGCATCGGCACCCCGGCCGTTACCACTCGCGGCTTCAAAGTTACCCAATGCGTCACGCTGGCAGGCTGGATCTGCGACATTCTCGACAACCTCGGCGATGCCGATGTCGAGGCCAATGTTGCGAGCCAGGTCGCCGCGCTGTGCGCCGATTTCCCGGTTTACCGCTGAGTCAGGAGTCGCACCATGCAGCATTACTCGGGCTTCGGCCTCTTCAAACACTCCCTCAGCCACCACGAAAACTGGCAACGCATGTGGCGCACGCCGACCCCTAAGAAGGTGTACGACGTGGTCATCGTTGGCGGCGGCGGTCACGGTCTGGCGACCGCGTATTACCTGGCCAAAGAGCACGGTATCACTAACGTGGCCGTGGTCGAGAAAGGCTGGCTGGGGGGCGGCAACACCGCCCGTAACACCACCATCGTGCGTTCCAATTACCTGTGGGACGAATCGGCCCATCTGTACGAACACGCGATGAAACTGTGGGAAGGCCTGTCGCAGGATCTGAACTACAACGTCATGTTCTCCCAGCGCGGGGTGTACAACCTGTGCCACACCCTGCAAGACATGCGTGATTCCGAGCGTCGTGTCAGCGCCAACCGCCTGAATGGCGTCGATGGCGAGCTGCTGAACGCCAAACAGGTCGCTGAAGAAATTCCTTACCTGGACTGCTCGAAGAACACCCGGTATCCAATTATCGGCGCGACGGTTCAACGTCGTGGCGGTGTTGCGCGTCACGACGCGGTGGCCTGGGGCTTCGCCCGTGCCGCTGATGCGTTGGGCGTGGACTTGATCCAGCAGACTGAAGTCATCGGGTTCCGCAAGGAAAATGGCGTTTGCGTCGGCGTTGAAACCAACAAAGGTTTCATCGGCGCCAAGCGCGTCGGTGTGGTGACGGCGGGTAACTCTGGTCACATGGCCAAACTCGCGGGCTTCCGCTTGCCGGTCGAATCGCATCCGCTGCAGGCACTGGTGTCCGAGCCGATCAAACCGATCATCGACAGCGTCATCATGTCCAACGCCGTTCACGGTTACATCAGCCAGTCCGACAAGGGCGACCTGGTAATCGGCGCCGGGATCGACGGCTGGGTCGGCTATGGCCAACGCGGCTCGTACCCCGTGATCGAGCACACCATCCAGGCCATCGTCGAGATGTTCCCGGTCCTGTCCCGCGTGCGCATGAACCGCCAGTGGGGCGGCATCGTCGACACCACGCCGGACGCATGCCCGATCATCTCCAAGACGCCCGTTCCGAACATGTTCTTCAACTGCGGTTGGGGCACCGGTGGCTTCAAGGCCACGCCAGGTTCGGGCAACGTCTTCGCCGCGAGCCTGGCAAAAGGCGAGATGCACCCATTGGCCAAACCGTTCTCAATCGACCGTTTCCACAACGGCGCGCTCATCGACGAGCACGGCGCCGCTGCGGTCGCGCACTAACCACTTACAGGAGAAATCCCGATGCTGCACATCTTCTGTCCTCACTGTGGCGAACTGCGCTCCGAAGAGGAATTCCACTCGTCCGGCCAGGCGCACATTCCGCGTCCATTGGACCCGGCCGCCTGCACCGACGAACAGTGGGGCGACTACATGTTCTTCCGCGACAACCCGCGCGGCCTGCACCACGAGCTGTGGATTCATGCGGCCGGTTGCCGTCAGTACTTCAACGCCACGCGTGACACCGTGACTTACGAAATTCTCGAAACCTATCTGATTGGCACCAAACCGCAATTTGTGAACCCGGTGCCCGCGGTCGGAAAGGGAGATAAAGCATGAGCCAGTCCAATCGTCTGCCCAATGGCGGCCGTATCGACCGCAGCAAGGTCCTGAACTTCAACTTCAACGGCCAGACGTATCAAGGCTTCGAAGGCGATAGCCTGGCATCGGCCTTGCTGGCCAACGGCGTCGACATCATCGGTCGCAGCTTCAAGTACTCGCGTCCTCGCGGCATTTTCGCAGCGGGCGCCGAAGAGCCGAACGCTGTACTGCAAATCGGCGCGACTGAAGCGACCCAGATTCCAAACGTTCGCGCCACCCAGCAGGCACTGTACGCTGGGCTTGTCGCCACCAGCACCAATGGCTGGCCGAGCGTGAACACCGATGTGATGGGGATTCTCGGGAAAGTCGGCGGCAAACTGATGCCGCCGGGCTTCTACTACAAAACCTTCATGTACCCCCAATCGTTCTGGATGACCTACGAGAAATACATTCGTAAGGCCGCAGGTCTCGGCCGTTCGCCGACCGAGAACGATCCAGACACCTACGACAACATGAACCACCACGCCGACGTGCTGGTGGTGGGTGCCGGCCCTGCAGGCCTGGCGGCGGCGCTGGCTGCTGCGCGCAGCGGTGCTCGTGTGATCATCGCTGACGAACAGGAAGAGTTCGGTGGCAGCCTTCTGGACAGCCGCGAGAGCCTCGACGGCAAGCCTGCCGCCGAGTGGGTTGCGACCGTCGTTGCCGAGCTCAAGGGGTTGGCTAACGTGACCCTGCTGCCACGGGCCACGGTGAACGGCTATCACGACCACAACTTCCTGACCATTCATGAGCGTCTGACCGATCACCTCGGCGATCGCGCCCCGATCGGTCAGGTGCGTCAGCGGATGCACCGCGTTCGCGCCAAGCGCGTCGTGCTGGCCACCGGCACCCACGAGCGTCCGCTGGTTTACGCAAACAACGACGTGCCGGGCAACATGCTGGCCGGTGCCGTTTCGGTTTATGTCCGCCGTTACGGTGTGGCCCCAGGCAAGAAGCTGGTGCTGTCGACCAATAACGACTACGCCTATCGTGTGGCCCTGGACTGGCTCGACGCCGGTTTGCAAGTGGTCGCCGTTGCGGACGCTCGCCACAATCCACGGGGCGCGTTGGTCGAAGAGGCGCGTGCCAAAGGCATTCGTATCCTCACCGGCAGCGCTGTGATCGAGGCCCGGGGCAGCAAGCGCGTCAGTGGTGCCCGCGTGGCGGCCATCGACGTCAAGGCACACAAAGTGACCAGCCCCGGCGAATGGCTTGATTGCGACCTGATCGCCAGCTCCGGCGGTTACAGCCCGGTCGTTCACTTGGCGTCCCATTTGGGCGGCAAACCGATCTGGCGAGAGGATATCCTGGGTTTTGTACCGGGCGAGGCGCCGCAGAAGCGCGTGTGCGTAGGTGGCGTGAACGGTGTGTACGCCCTCGGCGATGCGCTGGCTGACGGCTTCGAGGGCGGTGTTCGCGCATCCACCGAAGCGGGCTTTCAACCTGTGGAAGGCGTGATTCCGAAAGCGCTGAGCCGCGTGGAAGAACCCACGCTGGCCATGTTCCAGGTACCGCACGAGAAGGGCACGTCCCGAGCGCCGAAGCAATTCGTCGATTTGCAGAACGACGTCACTGCGGCCGCCATCGAACTGGCGACCCGTGAAGGCTTTGAATCGGTCGAGCACGTCAAGCGCTACACCGCACTGGGCTTCGGTACCGATCAGGGCAAACTGGGTAACGTCAACGGTCTGGCCATCGCGGCCCGTTCGCTGAACGTGTCCATCCCGGAGATGGGCACCACCATGTTCCGCCCGAACTACACGCCGGTAACGTTCGGCGCGGTGGCCGGTCGTCACTGTGGCCATATCTTCGAGCCTGTGCGCTTCACCGCGCTGCACGCCTGGCACGTCAAGAACGGCGCCGAATTCGAAGATGTGGGTCAGTGGAAACGTCCTTGGTACTTCCCGAA
The DNA here is from genome assembly GCF_003052515.2 of Pseudomonas sp. RIT409. Lineage (GTDB taxonomy): Bacteria > Pseudomonadota > Gammaproteobacteria > Pseudomonadales > Pseudomonadaceae > Aquipseudomonas. Next base: position 239,037 of record NZ_QARE02000007.1, read on the forward strand.
AGCGGGCGAGGACATCCATGCTGCCGTCCGCCGCGAATGCAAAGCCGTGCGTGACAGCGTCGGCCTGCTGGACGCCTCGACCCTCGGCAAAATCGACATCCAAGGCCCTGATGCGCGCGAGTTCCTGAACCGCATCTACACCAACGCCTGGACCAAACTGGACGTGGGCAAGGCGCGTTACGGCCTGATGTGTAAAGAAGACGGGATGGTCTTCGACGACGGTGTCACCGCCTGCGTCGCCGACAACCACTTCATCATGACCACCACCACTGGCGGCGCGGCTCGCGTCCTGCAGTGGCTGGAGATCTATCAGCAGACCGAGTGGCCAGATCTGAAGGTCTACTTCACGTCGGTGACCGACCACTACGCGACCCTGACTTTGTCGGGCCCGAATAGCCGCAAGCTGCTCAGCGAAGTGACCGACATCGATCTGGACCGCGAAGCTTTCCCGTTCATGACCTGGAAAGAAGGGCTCGTGGCCGGGGTGCCGGCCCGTGTGTTCCGTATCTCGTTTACCGGTGAACTGTCCTACGAGGTGAACATCCAGGCCGACTACGCGATGGGCGTTCTGGAAAAAATCGCCGAGGCGGGCAAGAAGTACAACCTGACCCCGTACGGCACTGAAACCATGCACGTTCTGCGTGCCGAGAAAGGCTTCATTATCGTGGGCCAGGACACCGATGGCTCAATGACGCCCGATGACCTGAACATGGGCTGGTGCGTGGGTCGGACCAAGCCGTTCTCGTGGATTGGTCAGCGCGGCATGGCACGCGAAGACTGTGTGCGGGAAGATCGCAAGCAACTGGTCGGCCTCAAACCGATCGATCCGAACAAATGGCTGCCGGAAGGCGCGCAGTTGGTGTTCGATCCCAAGCAGTCGATCCCGATGACCATGGTCGGCCACGTGACGTCGAGCTACGCGGCGAACTCGCTGGGTTATTCGTTCGCCATGGGTGTGGTCAAGGGCGGTCTGAAGCGCATGGGCGAACGGGTGTTCTCGCCACAAGCGGACGGCAGCGTCATCGAGGCGGAGATCGTGTCCTCGGTGTTCTTCGATCCGAAGGGTGACCGGCAGAACGTGGAGTAAAAGCGGATATCAGCCCGCTCCACGGTCCCGACCTGTAGGAGCGCGCTTGCCCGCGATGGCGTCATACCATCCGGCATTGATGTCGATTGACACACCGCCATCGCGGGCAAGCGCGCTCCTACAGGGCCGATACAACAGAATCCAAGACAGGTGCTTTATGACCACAGCCAACGTTTACCAACAGCGGCCATCGACCGACGTCAAAGCCGAGTCGCCACTGTTTCACGCCGACCTGAAAAGCCTGGTCGGCAAAGGCCGCACTAACCCCGGTGTGGTGCTGCGCGAGAAAAAACTGCTGGGCCACCTGACCCTTCGTGGCGATGCCCATGATCCGGCGTTCGCTGCCGGGGTACACAAAGCGCTGGGCATGGAACTGCCCGCCGCGTTGACGCTGGTGTCCAGCGGCCAAAGCTCGATTCAATGGATGGGGCCGGACGAATGGCTGCTGATCGTGCCGACCGGCGAGGAGTTCGCCACCGAGCAGAAGCTGCGCGAAGCGCTGGCGGGGCTGCACATTCAGGTCGTGAACGTTTCCGGTGGCCAGTCGTTGCTGGAGCTGACGGGGCCGAACGTGCGTGATGTGCTGATGAAGTCCACCAGCTACGACGTACACCCCAGCAACTTCCCCGTGGGCAAAGCGGTGGGCACTGTCTTCGCCAAGTCGCAACTGGTGATTCGCCGTACCGGCGAAGAGACCTGGGAACTGGTCATCCGCCGCAGCTTCGCCGATTACTGGTGGTTGTGGCTGCAGGATGCGAGCGCCGAATACGGTCTCGGTATCGCTGCCTGACCCTGTAGGAGCGCGCTTGCCCGCGATTACCGGTGACGCAGTCTGCCTGATTCGCCGCGGCGGCCCAATCGCGGGCAAGCGCGCTCCTACAGCGAATTTTGATCGTGCCCACGCTCCGCGTGGGCACGCATCCCGGGACGCTCTGCGTCTCATGTGATGGACGCGGAGCGTCCTGAACCGCATTCCCACGCAGAGCGTGGGAACGATCCGCGATTGAGGAGAAAGTATGAGCCGCGCCCCCGATACCTGGATTCTGACCGCCGACTGCCCCAGTGTGCTGGGCACGGTGGATGCGGTGACGCGCTTTCTGTTCGAGCAGGGTTGCTACGTCACCGAGCACCATTCGTTCGATGATCGGCTCTCCAGCCGCTTTTTCATTCGCGTCGAATTCCGTCAGCCGGACGGCCTCGATGAGGCGTCGTTCCGCTCGGGCTTGAGCGAGCGCGCCAATGCCTTTGGCATGAACTTCGAGCTGACGGCGCCGAATTATCGGCCCAAAGTGGTGATCATGGTCTCCAAGGCGGACCACTGCCTCAACGACCTGCTGTACCGCCAGCGCATCAACCAACTGTCGATGGACGTGGTCGCGGTGGTTTCCAACCATCCGGATCTGGAACCCTTGGCGCGCTGGCACGACATCCCCTATTACCACTTCCCGCTCGATCCGAACGACAAGCCGGCGCAGGAAGCCAAGGTCTGGCAGGTGATCGAGTCGTCTGGCGCTGAATTGGTGATCCTCGCCCGCTACATGCAGGTGCTCTCACCGGAGTTGTGCCGCAAGCTCGACGGTAAGGCCATCAATATTCACCACTCGCTGCTACCGGGCTTCAAAGGCGCCAAACCCTATCACCAGGCTTATAACAAGGGCGTGAAGCTGGTTGGCGCGACGGCGCATTACATCAACAACGACCTGGACGAAGGTCCGATCATCGCTCAGGGCGTCGAGGTGGTGGATCACAGTCATTACCCTGAAGACCTGATCGCCAAAGGTCGCGACATCGAATGTCTGACCCTGGCGCGAGCGGTGGGGTATCACATTGAGCGTCGGGTGTTTCTCAACGCCAATCGCACAGTGGTGCTGTAAACGACACATGATCGTTGACCGTTCCCACGCTCCGCATGGGAACGCATCCCGGGACGCTCTGCGTCCCACGGGAAGGACGCACAGCGTCCCGAGCGGCATTCCCACGCAGAGCGTAGGAATGATCAACAAACGATCAAAATCTAACGAAATACCCAGAGCAACCATTGCGTTGCGGCAACACCCAAGCAACGCATTTCTCCGCTACACAGCTGTATCCATAAAAACAATTCAGCGAGGTGAAAAGCATGTCTGGTAATCGTGGTGTGGTGTATCTCGGCGCAGGCAAGGTCGAAGTACAGAAGATCGACTATCCCAAAATGCAAGACCCGCGTGGGAAGAAGATCGAGCACGGTGTCATCCTGCGCGTGGTATCCACTAATATCTGCGGCTCGGACCAGCACATGGTTCGCGGTCGTACCACTGCTCAAGTCGGCCTGGTGCTGGGCCATGAGATCACTGGCGAAGTGGTCGAGAAGGGCAGCGACGTCGAAAACCTGAAAATCGGTGATCTGGTGTCCGTGCCGTTCAACGTGGCGTGCGGCCGCTGTCGGTCTTGCAAGGAACAACACACTGGCGTCTGCCTGACCGTCAATCCGGCCCGTGCCGGTGGCGCTTATGGTTACGTCGACATGGGCGACTGGACCGGTGGCCAGGCCGAGTACGTGCTGGTGCCTTACGCCGACTTCAACCTCCTCAAACTGCCAAATCGTGACAAGGCCATGGAAAAGATCCGTGACCTGACCTGCCTGTCCGACATTCTGCCCACCGGTTACCACGGTGCGGTGACGGCTGGCGTCGGCCCCGGTAGCACTGTTTATGTGGCCGGTGCTGGCCCGGTCGGTCTGGCCGCGGCGGCGTCGGCTCGCCTGCTGGGTGCTGCCGTCGTCATCGTGGGTGACCTCAACCCGGCGCGTCTGGCTCACGCCAAGGCACAGGGTTTTGAAGTGGTCGACTTGTCGAAGGACACGCCATTGCATGAGCAGATCGTCGAAATCCTGGGCGAGCCCGAAGTGGATTGCGCTGTCGATGCGGTGGGTTTTGAAGCCCGTGGCCATGGTCATGAAGGTGCCAAGCATGAGGCCCCGGCCACCGTGCTCAACTCGCTGATGCAGGTGACCCGAGTGGCCGGCAAGATCGGTATTCCTGGGCTGTATGTGACCGAGGATCCAGGCGCCGTGGACGCTGCGGCCAAGGTCGGTGCGCTGAGCGTGCGCTTTGGCCTGGGCTGGGCGAAATCCCACAGCTTCCACACCGGCCAGACCCCGGTCATGAAATACAACCGCGCCTTGATGCAAGCCATCATGTGGGACCGCATCAATATCGCCGAAGTGGTGGGCGTACAGGTCATCAGCCTGGACGATGCACCACGCGGTTACGGCGAGTTCGATGCAGGCGTGCCAAAAAAATTCGTGATCGACCCGCACAAGATGTTCAGCGCGGCGTAAACCATTTGTCTGTCATAAAAAAGGCGACCTGTGAGTCGCCTTTTTTCATTTATTTTGCCAGCGTCATCTTCAGGTAAGGCGTGGACTTTTCGCCATTCTGCTCAATCGTCTTACCGCCATAGCTGCAAATGGTTTTTGCAGGTTGTTCCTCCACGGACAGAGGTTTCAACTCGTATTTTGGCTCCAGAAACGTATCGCTGGTGGCCATCGTTTCACCTTCCCACTTTTTACCGCCAGAGGCGGGCGCCTCATATTTGAAGCCTTCGTTGTAAGGCGCCGGCGTGTCGGGGGATGTGAAGGCAGAAGCCTTTATGTCTGAAGTTTTTGGGCAGACAGAAACATCTGCGTAGGAGTAGCTGACGATGCACAAGCTCGTCAGCACGATCATGAGTCCGTTTCGCATAATGAGTTTTCCTTGGGGTCATTGAAGTAGTCATTCTGCGAAGGTCGTTTATTTCCGCATACTGTCAGAAATGACAGTTTTGCTATCGATTGGAAGTAACCACGAGATTGCTTATTGCGCAACGTGGACCAAGCACTTGGTTGCTCGATACTCGGTGACTGGCGCTGTCGCGCGCGACCCATGCCAGTCGCGTGACTGTTTGAACTTCCTTCCGGGTCATGGTCCAACGCGTGTTTATCCGGCCATGCCATTCTTCTCGGTGGCAGGGTTTCCTGGAAAGTGAGGTGAATGCAATGAAGGTTTCGATGAGAGTCGCGCGCGGTGTCTCGCTGGCGGCATTGATGGCGCTGGCGACCAGCCCGGTATTCGCTTTCAATCTGAATGACGCGGCCAATGCCGTTTCCAATGCCACCGGTGGTCAGCAGAAAGCCACGGCCGCACCGGAAGCCGCTGGCCTGCTCAACGCACTGGGTAGCCAATTGAACGTGACGCCGCAACAGGCGGTGGGTGGCACCGGCGCACTCCTGGGGCTGGCCAAGAACAAGCTTTCCAGCAATGACTTCTCACAGCTGAGTCAATCGGTACCCGGGCTTGATCAGCTGTCCGGCACCTCCGCCCTCGGCAGCTTGGGAGGGCTGAGTGGCATGCTCGGCAACGCGGGAAGCCAATCGGCGGTCAACAATGCGCTGGGCAACGTGCAGAGCATGGGCGACGTGAACAAGGCGTTCAGCGCGTTGGGCATGGACAGTGGGATGGTCAGCCAGTTTGTCCCGGTGATCCTGCAGTACCTCGGGCAGCAAGGTGCCAGTGGATCGGCCCTGTCGGCGCTGAGTGGAGTCTGGGGCGCGAAATAACTACGAAGCCATTGGCAACCCTGCCGGGCAAGCTTTCCGGTGACATCTCAGGCCCGTCGACGAAGACCTCGGCGGCTCTGAGATAGCCGCGCACAGGCCCCCTTTGGAGGCCTTGCACCGCTTCAGGAGCGCGAGCCGTCTTCCCGCAGCGCCGCGATGCGCTCATCCTTCTCGATCCACAGCTGGTTGACCCATTCCTGCACATACTCACGAAATACCGGATCGTTCTCATAGTCGCCTTGCCATAACGCGGGTTCGAGTACGCGGGTCTCGATGTCGACGATCACCCGGGGCACCTGGCCGGAGATCAACTCCCAGAAGCCTGGGATGTGTGGCTGCGGGTACACCACGGTCACGTCCAGGATGGCATCCAGTTGTTCACCCATGGCAGCCAGCACGAAGGCGACGCCACCGGCCTTGGGCTTGAGTAGGTAGCGATAGGGCGATTTCTGCTCGGCATGCTTCGCGGGCGTGAAACGGGTGCCTTCGAGGTAGTTCACCACGGTCACGGGTTGGCGTTTGTACAGTTCGCAGGCCTGGCGGGTGATTTCCAGATCCTGCCCTTTGAGCTCCGGGTGTTTGGCCAGGAAGGCCTTGCTGTAGCGCTTCATGAACGGGTAATCCAGGGCCCACCACGCCAGCCCCAGAAACGGCACCCAGATCAGCTCTTTTTTGAGAAAGAATTTGAAGAACGGCGTGCGGCGGTTGAGCGCCTGCACCAATGCCGGGATATCCACCCACGACTGGTGGTTACTGATGACCAGATAAGAGGTGTCGCCGCGCAGATTTTCATCGCCCCTGATCTCCCAGCGTGTCGGAATGCACAGCCTGAAAATCAGCTTGTTGATCTCGATCCAGGTCTCGGCGATCCACATGACCGCCCATGAGCAGCGATCGCGCATTTCACTCTGAAACACCAGTTTGAGCAGCGCGAAGACCATCAGAGGTCCGAACAACACCAACGTGTTGAGCAGCAGCAACAAGGTAACGGCAATTCCGGTGAGCAAATAACGCATACATCACTCAAGGTCGGGAGTGGGGCGGCAATGATAAGCAGCCTGAGCATCTGAGCCAAATCCGACTGTCGCCGACAAATGTTTCACTTGATTACCTGTAGGGTCACGATGTTTGTTTGTAAGCGAACCCTACGCAAAGTTGCGGTCTAAAATCGGGCTCATGCAACGTCCCACCATCGAGAGGAAATGGTTACGTGAAATCCCTTCTGGCGCTTCTGTCTTTGCTGGTGTTGCCCGTCATGGCCGCTGAGCCCACGATTTATGGCCGTTACGAATACATCCAGGTTTCTGAGCTGGGTGAAACCTTCAAGGCGAAGATGGACACCGGCGCACTCACCGCCTCGCTGTCGGCCAAGGACATCGAAATGTTCAAGCGTGATGGCGATGACTGGGTGCGCTTCCGTCTCGCCACCAAAGATGCCGACAACAAGGTCTATGAACACAAGGTGTCGCGCATCAGCCGCATCAAAGGGCGGTCGGATGGCGAAGATGAAGACGAGCCGGTCGACCCGACCAAGCGTCCAGTCGTGGACTTGGAGCTGTGCCTGGGTGACGTCAAGCGCACCGTCGAAGTCAACCTGGTGGACCGTAGCCACTTCAACTACCCGCTGCTGATCGGCGCCAAGGCCCTGCGCGAGTTTGGCGCAGCGGTGAACCCGGCGCGCCGGTATACCGCCGACAAGCCAGAGTGCTGACGACACCGCAGACCGTTACGCGGGCGGCATCGTCTCCTTCATCGAGGGCCGCTCACTGATCTCGTAAAACCAGTTGGCCAGCCGTGGGAAGCTGCTGCGCCAACCCAGGTCCGGCTGGCGGAAATCGAGATAGCCCAGGGCGGCGGCGAGGCTGATCGCTGCGATGTCGAAGTTCGAACTCAACTCGGTCACCGCTTCGGTTTCGAAATAGGACAGCGAGCGAAAGATTTTTTCCCCTTGGCTGTCCTGCCAGTCGGTCCAGCGCTTCGCTTCGGGGCGCAGATAGGTTTCATAGCGAATCAACACCGCCGCGTCGAGAATGGCATCCGCCAGCGAGGCCAGTGTCAGGCGTCTCCAGCGCGCGAATCCATCCCGCGGTATCAGCGGATTGCCGACATGCTGGTGATCCAGATAATCGAGAATGACCCGACTGTCGTGAATCACATTGTCATCCGCCAGACGCAGGGCTGGGATCTTGCCGCAGGGATTGTCGTGACAGACTTGCGCGTCGGGGCTGACCGGCGTGACGGTGACTGGTTTGAGGCTGACCCGATCTGTCTGGCCGGTTTCGTGAAGCAGAAGCATTACTTTGCGTGCGAAAGGCGAAGCGGCGCTGTAGTACAGCGTCATGCTGGGGGCAGACATTGACATTCCTCTTTTCAAACTGGCCACCAAACGAGTCATCGGCTCGGCGTCCTTCACTGTGTCGGCATGGCGTGTGGATGGATGAGCCCGATTCGCACGCCATTTTTCACAAGGCAGCCACCCTTGTGCCGATCCGGTGCGGATCAGGCCCGGCGCCGAACCAATAGCCCCTTCAGACTCAACCACGCCGGAATGCCCATGCCGAGCCACGACAGCACATCCCAGGCGCCATCGCCCAACAATGCGGCGAAAAGGCCGGTGGCAGTCAGCAGCGCGATCCAGATCGGGTTGCCGAAGGTTTTCCAGAAGGCGGGGTGTTTCTTGTGTCGAGTCATGCCGCCTCCACCGCCTGAGGGACATTCGCGCCCGCCGCTGCACGGCGACGTACCCACCACAGATAAAGACCGCTGCCGAGCACGATGATGGTCAGTACGTCGAGCAGGCCCCACAGTATCTTCATGGGCATTCCACCGTAATCGCCGAAGTGCAAGGGCTGCGACAACAGCAAGGCATCCATGTACCACGGGCTGCTGACGATCGCGGTGACGCTCAGGTCCTTCGCATCGATCAATACCGGGGTCAGCAGATGCGACGTCAGGTGGGTGCTGCCCTTCATGAACACCGCATAGTGGTGCTCGCTGGAAAACCGCGAGCCGGGAAACGCAATGAACGACGGTTCACTGCCGGGCACGGCAGTTCTGGCGATGTCCAGCAGGCGGGTGGCCGGGGCGCGTTCGGTCAGTGGCGGAGCATCGTGGTAAGGCGCGACCATCGCCGCGAGCGCATCATTGCGCCATTGGGCGATGACCAAATCGGCGCAGGCGTTGAGCACGCCGGTCAACCCCACGACAAAGGCCCAGGTGAGCGTCACGACGCCGATCAGGTTGTGCAGGTCGAGCCAGCGCACGCGCGTCGATTTGTTCGGGCGCACGGTGGCGAAATCCAGCCGTCTCATGAAGGGGGCGTATAGCACCACTCCGGAAACAATCGCTAATACAAACAGCAAACCCATGAACGCCAACAGCAGCTTTCCGGGCAACCCGGCGTACATATCGACATGCAAACGCAGCATCACCATCATGAAGCCGCCGTTGGCCGAGGGCGTTTCGACCGCTTCCCCAGTACGCGAATCCAGCATGAACGTGTGGGTATCGTTGGGATCGCCGCCCGCCGTTTTGCCCATGAAGGCGTACATGCCGTTGGGTTCGTCTTCATCCCAGCCGAAGTACTGGACGACCTCGCCGGGACGATGGGCTTCAGCGGATTTCACCAATCGCTGAAGGTCCATGCGCGGGGTATCGGCCGGCATTTCCTTGATTTGCGGGGCATCACCCAGCAAATGGTCGATCTCGTGATGGAACACCAGCGGCAGACCGGTGATCGCCAGCATCAGCAGAAACAGCGTGCAGATCAGGCTGCTCCACGTGTGAATGAACGACCAGCGGCGGATGGTTTGGCTCTTCATGGTGCGGGTACCCGGTTGAGCGAAAGCAAAAAGGGCCGCTGTAGCGAGCGGCCCTTGTTTTCAGCAATGGGATTCTAAGCGATTACCATTTGTAGTTCACGCTGGCGAGTACATTGCGGCGGTCGCCGGCATAGCAGTAGAAACCGTCACAGGTGGATAGGTATTCCTTGTCGAACACGTTATTGGCATTGACCGCCACGCTCAGGCCTTTGAGCGAAGTGTTCATGCGTCCCAGGTCGTAATGAACGGCAGCGTCGTAAACCGTATAGGACGAGCTGTGCCCGTCGTCGGTGTCTCGCACGAAGTCCAGGCTTCCGATCGCGATGTTGTCGGTTTCGCCGATGTAGCGTGCGCCGAAGCCCAGTCCGAAGCCATCCAGCAGCCCGGTATGAAAGGTGTAGTCAGCCCATACCGAGGCAGCGTTTTCCGGGGCGAGCGGCAGTGGACGGTTCTTGTCACGCGGGTCAGTGACCTTGGTCATTTTGCTGTTGGCGTAGGTGTAGGACGCTGTGAGCTTGAGCTCGTCAGTGACGTTACCGACCGCTTCCAGTTCGAAACCGCGCACTTTTGCTTCACCCAACGGGCGGGACGTGCCGAAGGTGTCGCTGAGCACGATGTCACGGCGGGTCAGGTCATACGCGGCGGCCGTGAACAGCATGTCGGTGCCTGGCGGCTGATACTTGATGCCTGCTTCATATTGCTTGCCGGTTCCCGGCTTGAAGGCGCTGCTCTGGCCGGTCTGGGCGTTGGCCGCGCCACCTTGCTCGGCCTGGAACGACTCTGCGTAGGAGATATACGGGGTGAAGCCTGAGTCGAAGACGTAGCTCAGAGCCGCGTTGCCGGTGAAGGCACTGTCGGTGCGATCGTCGCGGTCATCGGCCAGGTTGTAGAACTTGGTTTTGGTCTTGAGCAGGTCCTGGCGACCGCCCAGCGTCAGGCGCCAATTGTCGAGCGCCATTTGATCCTGGACGTAGGCGCCGAAATCATCGGTTTTCTGGTTGTAGTTCTGAAATGCGAAATAGGAGACGTTGCTGAAGTCGAGACCATAAGGGTGGGTGATGATGTTGCCATCGGGCGCCGATCCGAACAGCCATTTGTAATTGTGGTTGATGCGCTGGTAATCGGCGCCCAGCAGCAACGTGTGCTTGATGACGCCAGTGTCGAAGTTGGCTTCGAAGTTGTTGTCCAGCGCGAACTGACTGATGTCCTCGTTGACCACGTTGGCACCGCGGCTCAAGGTGCCATCGTCCTGGACGGCAAACGCACTGCCTCCCGAGGTGATGGTCTGGAACGACAGATCGCTCTTGGTGTAGCGCAGGTTTTGGCGGAATTGCCACACGTCATTGAGGCGGTGTTCGAACGCATAGCCCAGCGAATAATAGGTCCGGTCGTAGAACTCCCAGTCCGGATCACCGAGGTTCTCGTGGCTGCCGACCTTGCCCGCGGGCGTGGAAAGACGCGTGCCTTGCAGAGGCAGGAATTGACTGGTCGCACCGGTATCGTCCCGGGTGAACATGCTCAGGAACGTGAGCTTGGTGTCTGGATCGATGTTCCAGGTCAGGCTGGGCGCGATGTTGTAACGCTTGTCGTCGATATGGTCGACGCTGGTGCCGCTGTCGCGGACGACGCCACTGACACGGTATTCGAACGTGTCGGCATCGTCGATCTTGCCCGTGCTGTCGAAACTGATTTGCTTGCGGTTATAACTGCCCACCTGAGCCTGGACCTCATGGCTGGCTTCGGCCTGCGGACGACGACTGACCATGTCCACCAGGCCGCCAGGCGGCGTCTGGCCATACACCGAAGACGCCGGTCCGCGCAGCACGGCTACCCGCTCCAAGTCCCAGGTTTCCATTTTCGGCATTGCGTAAGCGCCTTTCGGCAATGGCAGGCCATCGAGAAACTGGGTCGGCTCGAAGCCGCGAATCTTCAGCCACTCGGCCCGCGTGTCGCTGCCGTAGCTGCTGGCCACCACGCCCGGCATGTAACGCACCGCGTCATCGAGATTCTGAACGGCGCGGTCCTGCATTTGCTGACGGGTCGCGACCGAGATCGAGCGGGGCGCCTCGGCCAGTGCAGTGTCAGTCTTGGTACCGGCTGCGGTGCGAGTGGCGGCATAGCCCTCGGCAGGCCCCCATGCGCTTTCAAGACCATCCTGACGGCCCTGAATGCTGGTCTCCGGCAACGCCATCACACCTTCCGGCGCGGCGACGAGGCTGTAGGTGCCGGCCGTGGTCTGACTCAGTTGCAAGCCGGTGCCGCGCAAGGCCTGAGCCATCGCACCCGGTGCGTCGAACTGACCCTGGACAGGCGCCGAGGTGCGACCGGCCGCCAAGGCGGGGTCCAGCGAAAGGGCCACACCGGCCTGGCTGGCGATCTGGGTCAGCGTGGTCGACAGCGCGGCGGCAGGCAGGTTGTAGGCACGAACGCTCGATGCCTGCGAGGCCGCCAGCAATGGGTTGCTTGCCAGGGGCGAAGCGAGGGCGACAGCGACGGCCAGCAGGCTCGGGCGCAGATAGGTTTGAAGCGTGCGAGACATGGGCGGCTCCTGAGTGGAAGGGTTCTCAATGCCTATGTGCCGAACGAAAAGGACAAAGTGATAGAGCCGAATCGAAAATAATTTAGATTTACATTTTGACGTATTTTTTGACCGCCGCTGACAGGGCGGGGGTGGATTGGGCGATCGGTTGCATGACGGTTCCATCGCAGGCGCGTGTGAGGTCAGGTCTGTCGCTTGAGCACAGATTGCTGCCGCTTTGCGCGCGAGTTCGGCCTAGCGCTTGAATCTAGAGCTTGCGCGTTTCCCGGGTGTCGCTGGGGATCACGGTCACCCACCAGTGGGTCCGAGCTTCGATGGCCACAGGTAACGTGGGCGTCAACGCCTTGAGCGCCAGGTCAGTGTCGTTCAGTGGAAAGCTGCCCGTGATGCGTAGGTCCGCGACGCTGGGCGCCACGCTCAGGTAGCCGGGCCGGTAGCGGCTCAGCTCCGCGATAACGTCCTTGAGGGGGGCGTTATCCACCACCAACATCCCGCGCAGCCACGCATCGGCGCCAGGCTCCAGTGCTACCATCGGGCCCAGGCTGTGGCGCTGGATGAGCATCTGCTGGCCTTCGTGCAGGATCATTTCGTTACCGGTGGCGCGAGGATGCGCGGCCACGGCCGATTGCAGGACGCTCAGCAGTGTGCCGTCGTCCCGGCGCTTGACCAGAAATTTCGTTCCCAGGGCGCGCATCTGCCCTTCGTCTGTTTCGACGATGAACGGCCTGGGGTCGTTATGGCTGCCGGTCTCGACGAAAATTTCGCCTGCCTGAAGAATGATCCGACGCTGCTTGGCATCGAACTTCACGTCCAGCGCGCTGTGGGTGTTGAGTCGGATCAAGGTGTGGTCGGACAGCCGAATGGTACGTTGCTCGCCGGTGGCCGTTCGCTGGTCCGCCAGCCAGTAGTCGATCGGCACAAAACGCTCGCCCAGGACCAGGGTCAGCCCCAGGGCGATCGCGATACCGGCCACGCCGCGCCCCAGCTTGCGCATCTGCTGGCTGACACCTTCGCGCGAGCGGATCAAAGCTGACCGTGCGGGGCCGGTGGTGCTGGCGAAACGCTGGTCGAGCATCCCCAATTGTCTCCAGGCGCGGGCATGCTCGTCGCTGGCTGCATACCATTTGGCGAATTCCTCGCGGTCCGCTTCGCTGGCTTGTCCACCGTCCAGGCAGAGCTGCCAAGCGATTGCGGCGTCGAGCACTTTGGATGAGACGGGGCGGGTGCTGATGCTCATGTCGGTTCGCCGTACAGGGCGACATAGCACTGGCGCGTCCCCTGGGCCAGATACTGGCGCACGCGGGGAACGGAGACCCCGATCATTTGCGCGATTTCGGCGTGGCTCATGCCGTCCAGCCGACTGTACAGAAACGCGGCCCTTGCCTTGCTGGAAAGCTTGCCCAGTAAACGGTCGATGGTTTTAAGTTCTTCGAGGATCAATTGTTGCTGCTCCAGCGACGGTTGTTCCGCCTCGGGAATCAGCATCAGTTCGTTCAGGTAGGCCTGTTCCAGCGCCGCGCGACGGAAATGGTCGAACAGCAGTCCTTTGGCCACCTGCAACAGAAACGCCCGGGGTTCGCGGGGAGTGTCCAGGCGCTCCCTGCCAAGCAGGCGAGTGAAGGTGTCCTGACTCAGGTCTTCGGCGCGTTGCGGGCAAGCGACGTTTCGTCTCAGCCAAGCCAGCAACCAGCTGCGATGATCGCGATAGAGCGTTCCGACGAGCTGATGTTGAGGACTTTGGAATGACGACACAAGGGCACCGAAAAAAACAAAGTAACTAACGAGAATTATTCGCGATTGTGTCAGAGCGATTGAATGCTGGCAATTGGCGCTTATCGGAACGAGCCGAGCAATTGTTGTGGGAATTGGGAACGGATGCTGTCGGCTGAAGGTGCTTAGGAATGGTGCCCATCGCTTCCAGTCTAGCCAGGCTTGTTGCGCACGTGCCAAAGCGCCCCGGTCCGACGATGACGGCATTGCCCTTCAGAATGAATGCGACTGCTGTCTTCGACGCCATTTCGCCAGGCATTGCTCCAACTGTAAGGGGCTGTTTATTCCCTGCTTTCGCGCATGGCTGAAGAGGATCAGCGCCAGTTCGGCGGTCACCAGCGCGTCGGCACTGGCATGGTGACGCTCTTGGGCATGCAAACCAAAAAAAGCCGTCCAGTCATCCAGCCCCGCTTGACGCGCACAGGCCTGGGGACACAACAGCGGCGCCATGTCTGCCACGTCGAAGAATGGATGCTGCAGCTTGTAGCCAAGGCTTTCTTTCAGCGCCCGGCCCAGCATGTGCTGGTCGAAGGGCGCATGAAATGCCAGCAGCGGGCTGTCGCCGACGAATGCCATGAAGTCCAGCAGCGCCTCGACAGGCTCACTGCCTGCGGCGATCGCATCGGGCCCTAGACCGTGAATCAATACACTTGGGCTGAGTTTGTGATCGGCGCGCAGGAGCGTGCGCTCGAACTGCTGGCCCAGATCAATGGCACCGTCTTCGATCACCACGGCGCCAATGGACAGCACCTGGTCGCGGTTCATGTTCAGGCCGCTGGTTTCCAGATCCAGCACCACCCAGCGCTGGTCGCGCAGCGACGTGTCGCCGAGCGGCGCTGCTTGAGGCAACTCGCTGAGGCGCAGCAGGTGTTCGGCGAGCAACTCGGGTGCCGGGTTGTGCCTGGCGTGTTTGAACCACTGAAACAGCTTCATCGATCGGTCGCTTAAAGTTGATAACGCAAGGTCAAGCTGGATTGCAGACGCTGCGCCTGTCGAAACGATTCACGGAGGATGCGCCGATCCAGATGGTTCAACACATCCGGGTCGATCCGGTTCGAGTACGGCAGGTTTTGTCGGCCCTGTAGCTGGTGCTGCTGCATTCGGGTCTGCTGAATGAAGTGATACGCCTCTTCATAAGCGGCGCCATCCAGCGGATCGATGACGCCCTTCGCGACCAGTTGGCGCAGGCGTTCAAGGGTGTTGTTGGCGGGCACGCCATTGGCCAGCGCCAACAGCCGGGCGCCGTCGACGAACGGGGTCAGTCCCTGGGTCTTGAGGTCCAGCGTGTCTTTTTCGCTGCCTTTACGGGCTACCACGAAGTCTTTGAAACGCCCCACCGGCGGTCGCTGACGCAGGGCGTTGTCGGCCATCATGCGCTGAAACAGCTTGTTGTCTGCCACTTGGTCCAGAATGCTTTGGCGCAGTTGCTCGCCACCGCTCTCATCGCCCCAGACCACCCGCAAGTCAAAGTAGATGCTGGACGACAACAGGTTCTCCGGGGTCGCCTCACGAATGAAGCCGCTGAAGCGACGCGCCCACTCAATGCGTGACAGGCACAGCTCAGGGTTGCTGGCCATGATTCCGCCTTTACACAAAGCAAAGCCACACAGCGCGAGCGCTTGGGTAATGCGATCGGCGATTGGCAGCAGACGGCCGCGAATCTCGGCGGCATGGGCCGCGTCCCTGGCTTCGAAAAGAATGCCATTGTCTTGATCGGTGTACAGGGTCTGTTCGCGACGCCCTTCGCTGCCGAAGCACAGCCAACTGAACGGGATACCGGGGTCGCCTTTTTCCTCCAGTGTCAGCTCGATGACCCGACAGACCATGTGATCGTTGAGCAAGGTGATGATCTGGGTGATTTGGGTCGACGAAGCGCCGTGGGCCAGCATGCGATCCACCAACTGCACGATATCGCCGCGCAGGTTGCTCAGTGCATCGATACGCGGGGCGGTGCGAATGGTGCGTGCCAGGTGCACCAGGTCCACTCGCTGCAGGGAAAACAGGTCACGCTCGGAGACCACGCCGCACAGGCGGTTGTCTTTGACAAGGCAGACGTGGGCGATGTGCCGTTCCGTCATGGCGATGGCCGCATCGAACGCACTGGCATCCGGGCTCAGATGGAAAGGCGATTGAATCATGCTGCGGCTGATGGGGTCTGCGAAGTCGGCGTGGACGTCGGCCACCACCTGCCGTAAATCACGCAGGGTGAAGATGCCCAAGGGTGCCTTGGCTTGATCGACGATCACGATGCTGCCCACCTGTTGCTCGTCCATCAGTTTGACCGCGTCGCGCAGGGGCGTGTCCGCGGAGCAGGTCACGGGGTGTCGCATCGCCAGTTCACCCAGCCGCGTGTTCAGGGAATATTGCGTCCCCAGTGTTTCCACCGCCTTCTGCTTGACTTGCTGGTTCACCTGCTCCAGCAGACTGCTCACGCCGCGCAGCGCAAAGTCGCGGAAGCTACTGGAAAGCGCAAACAGCTTGATGAACGCCTGTTTGTTCAATTGCAGGCAGAACGTATCTTCACCTGCAAGGTGTTCGGTCCGGGTGGCGCGTTCGCCCAGCAGGGCGGCCAATGGAAAACATTCGCCGGTGGTGATTTCGAATGTGGTTTCAGTGCCGCCCTTGGCCGAGTGCGGGCGCTCTCCGACGACGCGACCTTGCTTGACGATGTAGAAGTGCTCTACTGGCCCATCGCCAGGCTTGATGATGCTCTCATCCGTAGCGTAGAAACGCAGCTGGCATTGTTCGACCAAGTAGGCGAGGTGGGCGTGCTCCATCTGGCTGAACGGCGGGAATTTTTGCAGGAATTGCATGGTCCCGTGAATGTTCTGCAGCACGGCTGTCTTGCCTGCCTGGGTGAAAGCGTCCGCTTTGCTCATGACCGATACCGCTTGTTTTTATGGCCCCATGGTCAACCGCTTATCGGGCAGTGCCCATTGGACGTAAGTCTTAGGCATCCAATCGACAGTGGAGTGCGATGTTCGCTTGGTGTAGAACCGCATCACGTAACGGCTGTGAAGGTCTGGTTGCAAGCCAGCAAAGGGATGCAGCGTATCGGTCTGATGACGCTGTCAGTATGAAGTCGACGGGAAGATGAGACGGGTATGTTCGATCACGACATTTTGAGTGATGAAGAGCGCGATGCCCTCAATGAGGTCATGCTGGCGCCTCCATCGCAATCGCCACAACGGGTGCTGATCGTCGATGACGATAAGGATGCCCGGGAAATTCTGGCCGAGATTCTCAGCCTCAATGACATCAGTTGCATCACGGCGGCGGGCGGGACCAGCGCCATGCATTTGCTGCAGACCCGACCTTCCATAGCGCTGTTGATCACTGACCTGCGGATGGCCCCTTGCGACGGTCTGGACCTGATTCGCCAGGTCAGGGATTCGGAGCGCGCTGCGATGCCGATCATTATCGTGTCGGGCGACGCTCACTTGCGCGATGCCATCGACGCAATGCACCTCAGCGTGGTGGATTTTCTGCTCAAGCCGATCAACACCAAGCAGTTGCTGCAGGTGGTGAAACGCGAGTTGGGGATGGCATGACGGCAAGTGTCGATCCGTAGTCCAGTCTCTCGCGTGATGGCCGAAGGCACGCAGTCGGTCCTGGCCGATAAAAAAGAGGGTGTGCCTGGCAGACACACCGTCTTCGTTTCCCCGGCTCAGCGAGCGTTTTTGGCCTTGAACTCGCGGCGGCGGCGATGCAGCACCGGCTCGGTGTAGCCGTTCGGTTGTTTCGTGCCTTCGATCACCAATTCGACCGCCGCCTGGAAGGCGATATTGCTGTCGAAGTCCGGTGCGAGCGGGCGGTATAGCGCGTCATGGGCGTTTTGTCGGTCAACAATCGGCGCCATGCGCTTGAGGCTATCCATCACCTGGCGCTCGCTGACCACGCCGTGGCGCAACCAGTTGGCGATGAGCTGGCTGGAGATCCGCAACGTTGCACGGTCTTCCATCAGGCCGACATCATTGATGTCCGGCACCTTCGAGCATCCCACGCCTTGATCGATCCAGCGCACCACGTACCCCAAGATGCCCTGCGCGTTGTTGTCCAATTCGTTCTGGATTTCTTCAGGTGTCCAGTCGGTATTCGGGGCCAGCGGGATGGTCAGGATATCGTCCACCGATGCCGGTGCGCGCTGCGCCAGTTCAGCCTGACGGGCAAACACATCGACCTTGTGATAGTGCAAGGCGTGCAGCGCCGCGGCGGTCGGTGATGGCACCCAGGCGGTATTGGCCCCGGCCAAGGGGTGAGCGATTTTCTGCTCGAGCATGGCGGCCATCAGGTCTGGCATGGCCCACATGCCTTTGCCGATCTGCGCACGCCCTGGCAGGCCGCATTTGAGGCCGATATCGACGTTGGAATTCTCGTAAGCGCCAATCCACTTTTCGGCCTTCATCTGCGCCTTGCGCACGACCGGGCCTGCTTCCATAGAGGTGTGGATCTCGTCACCGGTGCGATCCAGAAAACCGGTATTGATGAACACGACGCGCTCGCTTGCGGCCTTGATGCAGGCTTTCAGATTGACCGTCGTCCGTCGTTCTTCATCCATGATTCCGACCTTCAGCGTGTTGCGCGGCAGGCCCAGCACGTCTTCGACGCGACCAAACAGTTCGTGGGTGAACGCGACCTCTTCCGGACCATGCATCTTCGGTTTGACGATGTACACCGACCCCGTGCGGCTGTTGGCTCGGGAGGTATTGCCTTTGAGGTTGTGGATGGCGGCCAGGCTGGTCAGCAGACCGTCGAGAATGCCCTCAGGCACTTCATTACCTTGATTGTCGAGAATCGCGTCGATGGTCATCAGATGCCCGACATTGCGCACGAACAGCAGCGAACGTCCATGCAGCGTCACAGGCTCGCCTTTTGGCGAGGTGTAGACCCGATCCGGATGCATGGTGCGGGTGAACGTTGTACCGCCTTTGGCCACTTCTTCGGCCAGATCCCCCTTCATCAGGCCCAGCCAGTTGCGATAGACCACCACCTTATCCTCGGCGTCGACGGCGGCGATGGAGTCCTCGCAGTCCATGATCGTGGTCAGCGCCGCTTCCATTAGCACGTCTTTGACCCCTGCCGCGTCGGTCTGGCCGACTGGACTGCCAGCGTCGATCTGGATTTCGAAGTGCAGGCCATTGTGCTTCAGGAGCAGCGCAGTGGGGGCCGCGGCTTCCCCTTGAAAGCCGATGAGTTGCGTGTCATCACTCAGACCGGTGTTGCTGCCGTCCTGGAGGCCGACGATCAGCACCCCGTCGACGATCTTGTAGCCGGTGGAGTCGACGTGGGAACCGGTCGCCAAAGGGGCGGCTTCGTCGAGAAACGCCCGAGCGAACGCAATGACTTTATCGCCCCGAACCTTGTTGTAACCCTTGCCTTTTTCCGCGCCGCCTTCTTCGGAGATGGCGTCGGTGCCATACAGCGCATCGTACAGCGAGCCCCAACGGGCATTGGATGCGTTGAGGGCGAAGCGGGCGTTCATGACCGGGACCACCAGTTGCGGTCCGGCCATGGAGGCTATTTCTTCGTCGACGTTTTGCGTCGTGATCTGGAAGTCTGCCGCTTCCGGCAGCAAGTAGCCGATCTCCTGCAAAAAGGCCTTGTAGGCCTTGGCGTCGTGCGCTTTACCGGCATTGGCCTGGTGCCAGGCGTCGATGCGCGCCTGGAAGTCGTCACGTTTGGCGAGCAGGGCTTTGTTCTTCGGGGCCAACTCATGGATCAGCTTGTCGGCACCTGCCCAGAATGCAGTGGCGTCGATGCCGGTCCCGGGGATCGCCTCGTTGTTCACGAATTCCAGAAGGACTTTGGCGACCTTAAGGCCACCGACTTGAACGTGTTCAGTCATTGCTTGCCTCACTCTGCTCAGCTATGTGCGCTTCGAGCGCTCTCTTGTTAAAGCCATCGTGATCGCCGCTTACCCTTGCCAGAACATGCCCTGTCAGGCGGCTGGGCCGAAGGGGTAACCTGAAATGAGGCGTGATCCACTTTGCGGAACAGGCTTTCAGGGGCGGCGATGCTAAGTCAGGCATTGTTTCTTCGTTGTGGTAGTGCTTATGTAGTGAACGCTGCCGGATACTACATGATGAGTTGCGTTGTGAAAATCAGACTAAATATGTCACCAAGCGACTGAATCTCTTCGCAGAGTCACATCAAGGTTACGGATGTTCTCAAGAAGAGGGTGAATTGTTCCATGGATTTGAAGAAATAGTACACAAAATGTTTCCTCAGGCCTCAATCGCGCATTGGGTGCGGTTGCCTATACTCGGTCGATCCCTGTGCAGGCTTCGTTAATCGGCTTGAACCCACAAGACCACCAGGAGTGGACCATGGACTATCTCATTGCGACTGTATTCGCCCCCGACAAACCTGGGGTGGTCGAGCGGATCGCCTCATGCATCGCAAATCACGGCGGCAATTGGCTGGAAAGCCGTATGAGCCATCTGGCGGGGCAGTTCGCCGGGATCGTGCGCATCGGGGCGCCCCTCGAGGGCCAACCTGCCTTGAAGGCGGCTTTGCAAGAACTGACGATCCACGGCATTCGCGTGCAATTCGCGGAATTGGGCAATGAGCCAGTGAATGCGTGGAAGCCGATCAGCATGGAGTTGGTGGGAAACGATCGGCCCGGAATCGTGCGTGACCTGTCTCGAGTGTTGTCCGAGCAGGGGGTTAACGTTGAAGAACTGGAGACGAGCGTGGAGCCGGCCCCGATGAGCAGCGAGCTGCTGTTTCGTGCCCACGCGTTGCTGGGCCTACCCGCGGGCCTTTCGCTGGAGACGTTACAGGAACGGCTTGAGACCTTGGCCGATGAGTTGATGGTGGAGCTGAACCTGGAGCACGACCCTCTTTAAGCCAGCCTCTCGATACCCATGAGGCACTTATTCAGTTTTTTGATGCGTCTGCCTGTGGATAACCTGCGGACACCCGTATGCGGCCCTTGCGCTGCAAGCCTTTGATGTGATTGATCAAAAAACAGGCAATTTCGTCGGCTTGTGCACAAATAGGTTGAACGAGGGTGTGGATAACCTGAGCAAACATCGCTGCAGGCCGCAAGCAGGCTGGCCTGTAGCGAAGCGGTTGTTTTTTGATCAGCGTTGCGCGCGTCGTCGGGTCGCCATGAGGGCGTCGGCACTGTAGACAATCAGCCCCGCCCAGATGAAGCAGAAGGTGACAACGGTGGTGGAGGGCAGTTGTTCGCCGAACACCAAGACCGCGAGTGACAAGACCAGCATCGGCGCGATGTACTGCAAAAAGCCCAGGGTGGCGTAGGGCAAATGCCGAGCAGCCGCGTTGAAACACACCAGCGGGACGAGCGTGACGGGACCTGCTGCGGCCAGCCAGATGGCTTCTGATGTCGTCCAGAATTCGGCCTGCGCGCTGTGCGCCATCGGGTTGAACAACAACCAGCCGATCGCAAGCGGCACCAGAATCCAAGTCTCAACCACTAAGCCCGGGAGCGCTGCCACCGGCGCTTTTTTGCGGATCAGACCGTAAAAACCGAAGCTGAGGGCCAGGGCCAGCGAAATCCAAGGCAGGCTGCCGACCTGCCAGACCTGCTGCAACACGCCGATCAGCGCGAACGTCACCGCCACCCATTGCAGCGGGCGGAGCCTCTCGCGCAGCAGCACCATGCCCAGCATCACGTTGATCAGCGGGTTAATGAAATACCCCAGACTGGCCTCGACCATGTGGTTGTTGTTCACCGCCCAGACGTAGATCAGCCAGTTGATGGCGATCAGCGAACCGCTGCCGGTGAGAATCGCCAGGCGTTGAGGGTTCTCCCGCAACTCACGCCACCAGCCGGGGTGTTTCCACACGAGCAGCAGCAGCGAGCCGAAGACGGCCGACCAGATGGCGCGGTTCACGATGATCTCAATGGCAGGCACGGCAGACAGCAGTTTGAAGTAGATCGGAAACAGCCCCCAGATGATGTAGGCGCTGAGGCCCAGAACGTACCCGCGACGCGGGTTGGCAGCTTGCATGGGTGGTCCTTCGGCAAGTGTTTTTGTGATGCGGTAGCGGTCAAAACAGCTTCAACGGTTCTTCGTTCAACGCCGCCAGTTGTTCTCGCAGCGCCAGCACCTGATCTCCCCAATAGCGTTCGGTACCGAACCAGGAAAAACTGTGGGGGAAAGCAGGGTCGTCCCAACGACGAGCAAGCCACGCGCTGTAGTGCAGCAGGCGCAATGCTCGCAGCGGTTCGATCAGCGCAAGTTCGCGCGGGTCGAAATCGTGGAATTCGTTGTAGCCGTCCATCAGTTCCGATAACTGGCTCAGACAATCCTGACGACTGCCGGCGAGCATCATCCAGATGTCCTGAACGGCAGGCCCCATGCGGCAGTCATCCAGATCGACGATATGGAAAATGTCATCGCGGGTCATCATGTTCCCGGGGTGACAATCGCCATGCATGCGGATGTTCTGATGCGGGATCGCGGCATAGGCGTCTTCGATACGCTTGAGCAAATCCTTGGCAACGGATTCGTAAGCAGGGAGCAAGCTGCGGGGGATCGCGTCATGTTCCAGCAGGTAGTTCAGTGAGTCCTGACCGAAGTTCTTCACGCCCAACGCTTCGCGGTGTGCGAACGGACGCGCAGCGCCTACCGCATGGATACGCCCCAACAACTGACCGAGGCGATAAAGCTGATCCAGATTGCCGGGCTCCGGTGCTCGACCGCCTCTTCGGGGGAAGAGCGTAAAGCGAAACCCAGCGTGTTCGAATAGCGTCTGGCCATTGTGGACAAGGGGCGCTACGACCGGGATTTCCACCTCGGCGAGCTCGGCGGTGAAGCTGTGCTCTTCGAGGATGGCCTCGGTGGTCCAGCGACCGGGACGGTAAAACTTGGCGATCAGTGGCTGGCCATCTTCGATGCCGACTTGATAGACGCGGTTCTCGTAGCTGTTGAGCGCCAGAATACGCGCGTCGCTGACGAAGCCGATGCTCTCGACCGCGTCCAGCACCAGATCCGGGGTAAGTGTTTCAAAGGGGTGGGCCATACTGACTCCTGCGCGCGGCAGGGGCCGCGTCGGGCCAGTGATGGTAACTCAGCCGTGGCTTGGCCGACACACCGCGTGACGGCCATTGCACGGCAGCCCCTGTTTAGAGGGCGCCTGACGCGTGCCGACGCTCTCCAGACGCTGAGGAGTGGCGTCGTGCATTCCGGTTGCTGACTTAGCCCCCGATTTCCCCGCCGTCGTCGCGCGTGATCACCATCACCGAGGATCTGGGTGTACCATTCGGCAAATGCTCTGGGAAGGTGGAGCCGCCTTTCTCCCCGGGGTGCTGGATTCCCACGAACAGCGCTTTGTGATCCGGTGCGAAGGTAATCCCCGTCACCTCGCAACCAACCGGGCCCACCATGAATCGACGGATTTCTCCGCTGGCGGGGTCGGCACAAAGCATCTGGTTGTTACCCATGCCTGCAAAATCTCCCGCATTCGAGTAGTCGCCATCGGTGAGGATCCACAGGCGACCCGCCTTGTCAAAACCCAGCCCGTCCGGGCTGTTGAACATGTTTTGCGGCGTGATCTGACTGGAGCCGCCTTGAGGTGTGCCCGCATGCACCTCCGGATTACCCGCGACGACGAACAGATCCCATGAAAATGCCAGCGCCGCCGCATCCGACCCCTTTTCCTGCCATCGCAGAATCTGCCCGTATTGATTCTTTTCCCGCGGGTTCGGGCCGCCGACGGGCTGCCCGTCCTCGCCCCGTTTGACGTTATTGGTCAGCGTGCAATACACCCGCCCATCGGTGGGGCTGACCACGATCCATTCCGGGCGGTCCATGCGCGTGGCCTTGACGACGCTGGCGGCCAGGCGCGCGTGAATTAACACCTCGGCCTGGCTGGCAAAGCCGCTGGAAGCCTCGATGCCGTTCTTGCCATGGGTCAGCTCAAT
Organism: Pseudomonas sp. RIT409; assembly: GCF_003052515.2. Lineage (GTDB taxonomy): Bacteria > Pseudomonadota > Gammaproteobacteria > Pseudomonadales > Pseudomonadaceae > Aquipseudomonas. Next base: position 262,725 of record NZ_QARE02000007.1, read on the forward strand.
CCACCGGCCACTGCCTTTGGGATGGTCCGGATCGGCATCGCCGTCATCGAACTGCGCGACATACAGCGTGCCGTGATCGAGCAGGTTTCGATTGGCCTTGGGTTTGCTCCGATCGATTGTGTCGCGGCTGATGAATTTGTAGATGAACTCGCCGCGTTCGTCATCGCCCATGTACACCACCACGCGGCCGTCTTTGGCTTCGGTGACAGCTGCGTTTTCATGCTTGAATCGGCCCAGGGCGGTGCGCTTGACTGGCGTGGACGAAGGGTCGAACGGGTCGATTTCCACCACCCAGCCGTGGCGGTTCATTTCGTTGGGGTTCTTCGCCACGTCGAAACGCGGGTCATGAGGATGCCAGTTCACGTCCTTGCTGGTGGCCACGACGCCGTAACGCTTGGCTGCTGCATCGAACGTCTGAGCTGGATCGCTGCTGCCGAAGCAGTCAGTGAAATTTTCTTCGCACGTCAGGTAGGTGCCCCATGGTGTTTTGCCATTAGCGCAGTTCTGAAAGGTGCCCAGCACACGTGTACCCGTGCTATCGGCAGCGGTCTTCAACCAAGCGTGGCCGGCGGCAGGGCCGCTGAGGCGAAGCGGCGTGTTGCCATGGATGCGCCGGTTGTAGGGTGAGCCCTGGACAAATTGCCATTGGTTGCCCTCACGCTGTACTTCAATGACCGAAACCCCTTCGCTGGCCAGGGCTTTTTCCACGTCGTGAGCCGATTGCGGATTTTTGCCGTGGTCGAAGAGATAGCGGTAATTGGTGTACTCATTGTTGATCGCTAACAGTGCGCGCTTGGCGGTGGAGGGGTTGTCACCCGGGAAAGTGAACAGACTCATGCCGTCATTGTTGTCGCCGAATTGCAGCGCTTGAGCCTCGGCCGTACCTTGGCCGCGGGGGTCGAATGCGGGGCCGCCCTTATGCAAGGGTTGGCCCCAGCTGATCAACACAGAAGCGGTGTACCCTGGCGGCAGGGTGATGCTGTCTGCGGTAGAGGAGGGGATGCTGTCAAAGCCCATCAGCGCGCTATGGCCTGCGCCGACACTCGCGGCCAACACGCTGCGGCTCAGCAAATTGCCACCCAGAAACATCGCGGCGCCGCACAGTGCGCCCGCGCCAATGAAGCCTCGGCGGGTCAGGCCGGTGTCATGACGAGTGACGAGGGTTTCGAGGTCGGTGGGCTGATGCTCTGCTAATAATTTCATCACGGGGCTTCCTGCGGTTTTGGCGCAAACCTTATTCAGCCCGGATGACGCTATTGTGTCCGTTCAATGACAGCACTGAGCGTCGATGCCCCACCCTGCCTACGATTACAGCGGCGTGCCGATCAACACGGACGATGGGGCGAAATGAACGTCCACTTCGCTGCCCTGCTTTAAATTCAAAGCGTTGAGATGATCGGGCTCCGCCATCGCGCACAATATCTGACCGCCTGAAAGCGCTATTTTGACTTCACTTGGGCCGTCCTCCCCCTCAAGCACCGCCTCGATATTGCCAGACAGGCAATTGTGTCCAGTTGTTACGGCGTGGCCGGCGGGCATCATGGTCAACCAACTGGCCTTGATCAAAGCGAACACGTGAACGCCTTTTTCCAGCCCTAGCCGCTGACTGCTGTCGCGAGTGACTTGCACGTCGATCCGCAGGTCCCCTGCCATGATTAGTCTGATCATGTCATTGCGCCCAAATGGCGTAATGCTTTCGACTTCGCCGTGCAGTTGATTGCGTGCGCTGGTGCGAAGCATCAGGCGGCCCAACAACGCCAGATCGTCAGATGCCTCGGGCGTCTCCAGGAGCTGAGTCTGCAAGGCCTGCAAACGCTGGTACAAACGCAGAACCCGTTCGCCTTCATTCGACAGTTTCGCCCCGCCACCCCCGCGGCCGCCCACGCTGCGCTCGACCAGCGGCTTCTGCGCCAGATTGTTCAGCTCATCAATGGCATCCCAAGCCGCCTTGTAGCTCAACCCCGCGCTCTTCGCGGCACGGGTAATCGAGCCCTGCTCGGCAATGTGCTGCAACAGCGCGATGCGATGCGGGCGGCGGACCATGTGTTGAGTGAGGGAAGGAGGCAAAGACATGCTGGGGGTCGGCAGAGGGTGAATGAATAGGAGCGTCAGTGTAATCCAAAATTTTTCAGCAAGCGGTGACTGAAGGTGGTCTGGGTTCGGTAGCGCTTGAGGTGCGGCAGCGCTGCTTGATCGAGCGCTTTGCGCGCAGGTCTTTCGATTTCACTGTCCGGGCTTCGCTGTGCGCGCCAAGCAATACAGATCCACCCGTTTTGCACCGGCCTGTCGCAGCAGTCGAGCCAGGGTGTCGGCGGTCGAGCCGGTTGTCATGACGTCGTCGATCAGCGCGATGTGTTTCCCGGACACCTTCGCCGGCATTGGCAGCACGAACGCATCCCGAAGGTTCCGTCTCCTGGCTTTGGCGTTCAGGCTCTGCTGCGCAGGCGTGTCCTTTATCCGCTTGACCAGGGTTTCATCCACGTCGAGGTTCATCACTGAACCTAACCAGTTCGCGATCATGGCGGCCTGGTTGTAACCGCGTTGGCGCAATCGTCCATCGGCCAGAGGGACGGGCATCAGCAACTCCGGGCGCTCGAGGTCTTCGTCGAAGCGGTGACGCAATGTCTGGCTGAGGAGTTCAGCCAGCAAGCGCCCCAGCGGCCATTTGCCTTGGTGCTTGAAGCGTGTGACCAGCGCGTCGATAGGGAAGTCGTACAGCCACGGCACGATAACTTCGCTGAAGGCTGGTGGGTGTCGAACGCATTGCGCGCATGTCAAACCGGACATCGGCATGGGCAGCGCGCAGTGGTCGCAGAAGTCGATCAACCATGGCAACTCGCTTTCACACGCGGTGCAAATGGGAAGCGGGGTATCCGTTCGCTCGTCGCACAGCAAACAGGTCTGTACGTTTTTTAACCAGATGTAAACCTGGCCTCCTTCGTGTGGTTGACAGCGCATAGGACTTCCTTAAATATGCCGAACATCCGTGTTATGCCTGTGGTTTTTCTGGTATCGCCTGCCGAGCGAGCCGCCCGGGTACTCGCCTAAAAGTCATGAAGGAGCCGCCCATGAGCGCCAGTATCAATGCCACTTTGCGTCACGACTGGACCTTACCCGAGGTCAAGGCGTTGTTCACACAGCCCTTCAATGACCTGCTGTTTCAGGCGCAAACCGTGCATCGCGCTCATTTCGACGCTAACCGTGTTCAAGTCTCGACGCTGCTGTCGATCAAAACCGGCGCATGCCCGGAAGACTGCAAGTACTGCCCTCAGTCCGGCCATTACAACACCGGGCTTGAAAAAGAAAAGCTGATGCAGGTCCAGCAAGTGTTGGAGGAAGCGGCGCGCGCCAAGGCCATTGGTTCGACCCGTTTCTGCATGGGTGCCGCCTGGAAGCACCCCTCTGCGAAAGACATGCCCTATGTGCTGGAGATGGTCAAAGGCGTGAAAGCCATGGGGCTGGAAACCTGCATGACGCTCGGCAAGCTCGATCAGGATCAGACCAAGGCCCTGGCCGAGGCCGGGCTGGACTACTACAACCACAACCTGGACACCTCGCCGGATTTCTACACGCGCATCATCACCACCCGCACCTACAGCGAGCGCTTGGAAACGCTGGCCTATGTGCGTGACGCGGGCATGAAGATCTGTTCGGGCGGCATTCTGGGCATGGGTGAGTCGCTGGACGATCGCGCCAACCTGCTGATTCAGTTGGCCAACTTGCCAGAGCACCCCGAGTCGGTGCCCATCAACATGTTGGTGAAAGTCGCGGGCACGCCGCTCGCCAATGCGGAGGACGTCGATCCCTTCGATTTCATTCGGATGCTCGCCGTGGCGCGCATTCTCATGCCGAAATCGCACGTCCGCCTTTCAGCTGGCCGTGAGGCGATGAATGACCAAATGCAGGCCTTGGCGTTTTTCGCCGGTGCTAACTCGATCTTCTACGGCGACAAGCTGCTGACCACTGCCAACCCACAGGCCGACAAAGACATGCTCTTGTTCTCCCGGCTCGGGATTCAGCCGGAAGCCCGCGAAGAGCATTCGGACGAGGTGCATCAAGCGGCGATCGAGCAGGCATTGGTGGAGCAAATGAGCAGCGAACTGTTTTACGACGCGGCAGTTTAAGGTCGACGTTACTCAGTTGATTGATCGACACACTCCCTGTGGGAGCGATTTCACCCATGCTGGGCTTGGGCGCGGCTTTGCGATCATGGCCCGGTTCGCTCTTTCAGGCGCGGCGTCCATTTTGATTCCGCGATTAGAATTCACGAGGCTTGCATGTCCTTCGATCTGAGCGCACGTCTCGCTGCCCGGCGTGCCGAGCACCTCTACCGACAACGTCCGCTGCTGCAGAGCCCCCAAGGCCCGCAAGTGGTAGTCGACGGCAAGCCGCTGCTCGCGTTCTGCAACAACGATTACCTGGGGCTGGCCAGTCACCCTGCCGTCATCGACGCCTGGAAAACCGGCGCGGAGCGCTGGGGCGTTGGCGGGGGAGCATCGCATCTCGTGATCGGCCACAGCACGCCGCACCATGCACTGGAAGAGGCGTTGGCCGAATTCACCGGGCGCCCGCGCGCGTTGCTGTTTTCCAATGGCTACATGGCCAACCTTGGTGCCGTCACCGCTTTGGTGGGGCAGGGTGATACCGTCCTGGAAGACCGCCTCAATCATGCCTCGCTGCTCGACGCGGGGTTGCTCAGCGGCGCGCGGTTTTCGCGCTATCTGCACAACGATCCAGACAGCCTCAAGAGCCGCCTGGAAAAAGCCACTGGCGATACGTTAGTGATAACTGACGGCGTCTTCAGCATGGACGGCGATGTCGCCGATCTGCCCGCACTCGCCCGGGCTGCCAAGGCGAGGAACGCTTGGCTGATGGTCGACGATGCTCACGGTTTCGGCCCACTGGGCGCGCAAGGCGCGGGAATCGTCGAGCACTTCGGACTGACTGTCGACGACGTCCCGGTGCTGATCGGCACGCTCGGCAAATCCTTTGGCACGGCTGGGGCCTTCGTGGCCGGGAGCGAGGAACTGATCGAGACCCTGATCCAATTCGCTCGGCCCTATATCTACACCACCAGCCAACCTCCCGCACTGGCCTGTGCAACGTTGAAAAGCCTTGAATTGCTGCGTACGGAAGACTGGCGTCGCGAGCATCTGCAATCGCTGATCAAACAGTTCCGCGAAGGCGCGCAGGCATTGGGACTGAGGCTGATGGACAGCTTCACCCCGATCCAGCCGATCCTCATCGGTAGCAGTGACCGGGCCTTGCGCTTGTCGCAGATGCTGCGCGAGCGGGGGGTGATGGTCACTGCGATCCGCCCGCCTACCGTGCCCGTCGGCAGTGCTCGACTGCGGGTGACCTTGTCTGCGGCACACAGCGCTGCTCAAGTGCAGCTATTGTTGCAAGCATTGGAGCAGTGCTATCCGTTGCTGGCGCTTGACTCGAACGGCAGGGATGAACCGGAGGAGCCTTACGATGCGTGATCGATTGATCCTGTTGCCTGGTTGGGGGCTTGGCGTGTCTCCACTGGAGCCGCTGGCGGCGGCGTTGCGCGGACTCGACGAGCATCTGCACGTTGACATCGAGCCCCTGCCGGACTTGCAAAGCGACGACCTGAACGAATGGCTCGACGAGTTGGATGCCACCCTTCCGGACAATGCCTGGCTTGGCGGTTGGTCATTAGGCGGCATGCTGGCGACCGAGCTGGCCGCGCGCCGCGGCGAACGTTGTTGCGGGTTGGCGACGTTCGCCAGCAATGTCTGTTTCGTCGCCCGCAGCCAGTGGCCGAATGCGATGCCCCAGACGGACTTCGATGGCTTCATTGCCGGTTGCAAGACCGATCCGCAGAACACCCTCAAGCGTTTCAGCTTATTGTGCGTACAAGGCGCCGAAGAGCCTCGCGCTCTGTCCCGGCAGCTCAAGGCCGGTGCTCCATTGGCCTCCAGCGCGGGGCTGATCGAAAGCCTTAAATTGCTCGAACAAATGGACACCCGTGCAGCATTGCACACCTATCGGGGCCCCCAGTTGCATTTGTTCGGTGGCCTGGACGCCTTGGTGCCGGCCGAGGCGTCTGCGGATTTACTGACGCTGATGCCGGACATAGAAGTCGGTGTCATCGAGCAGGCCAGCCACGCGTTCATTCTCGAAAACCCTCATGGCGTCGCGGCAGCGGTCCAGGCGTTCCTACACGAGTCCGGTGATGACTGATCTTTCCCACTGTGCGGTGCTCAAGGCCGTGAAGCAGAAACAGGCGAACTTCCAAAATCATCTGCCCGACAAGCGCCAGGTGGCTGCATCGTTTTCCAAGGCCGCAGCCAGTTACGACAGTGTTGCAGAACTGCAACGCGCGGTGGGCACCGAGCTCATGTCGCGTCTGCCCGCCACGTCCCCTGCGCGTTGGCTGGATCTGGGCAGCGGCACGGGATACTTCAGCCGCCTGCTTGCCCAGAGCTTCCCCGACAGCGAAGGCATCGCGCTGGACATCGCCGAAGGCATGCTGCAACACGCCAGGCCTTTGGGCGGTGCGGAGCATTACCTCGCCGGTGATGCGGAAAACCTGCCGTTGAAGGACGCCAGTGTCGGATTGATTTTCTCCAGCCTGGCTGTGCAGTGGTGTGGGGACTTTGCCGCGGTGTTATCCGAGGCCAAGCGCGTGTTGCAGCCGGGTGGGGTATTGGGTTTTGCCAGCCTGTGCGTCGGCACCCTTCAGGAGTTGCGCGACAGCTGGCGAGCAGTGGATGGTCGGGTGCATGTCAACCGGTTCAGGGCGTTGGAGGAGTACCAACGACTGTGCGCCGCCAGCGGCATGCAGGTCCGCAGCGTAAATGTGTTACCTCATGTGTTGCACTACCCGGATGTCCGCAGCCTGACCCATGAGCTCAAGGCACTGGGCGCGCACAATATCAATCCAGGGCGTCCAGACGGGCTGACCGGCAGGGCGCGTATTCAAAGGCTGGTCGCGGCGTACGAAGGCTACCGGAAGGAAAACGGGCTGCCGGCGACTTATCAGGTCGTTTATGCCGTGCTGGAAAAAACAGCAACGGTTTAAAGAATGATGAGCTTCACCAGCGTCGCTCACCCGAGCGCTATAGTCAGTGGGCAACAGTTTGAAAACATCTGAACGAAAGGTCGCCACGATGAGTGCTGCGTATTTCATCACGGGAACCGATACCGAGGTGGGCAAGACCACCATTTCCACCGGGCTGCTGTATGCGGCCCGGCAATCCGGATTGAGCACGGCGGCAGGTAAGCCCGTCGCATCGGGCTGCGATGTGAAGCCTAAAGGCCTGCGCAACTCAGATGCCGTCGCATTGCGCGGGGAGTGCTCGGTTGAACTGACCTACAACGAGGTCAACCCGGTTGCCCTGCAGCCGGCCATCGCCCCGCATCTGGCCGCCCGTGAAGCGGGCATTGCGCTGACCGTGCAATCGCTGCTCGAGCCTATGCGCCACATTCTGGGGAAGAACGCTGACTTCACCGTGATCGAAGGCGCGGGAGGCTGGCGCGTCCCGCTGGCAGACCAAGCCAACCTTTCGGACTTGGCCATTGCGCTGCGGTTGCCCGTGATTCTGGTGGTGGGCGTGCGCCTGGGGTGCATCAACCATGCGCTGCTGACCGCTGAAGCCATTGCCTCTGACGGATTGCAACTGGCGGGGTGGGTGGCCAACATCATCGATCCGAAGACTTCCCGGCTGGAAGAGAATCTCGCGACCCTGGCCGAACGGCTGCCTGCCCCCTGCTTGGGACGCGTCCCCCACTTGAAAAAGCCCACGCCGGAAACGGTGGCGGGGCATCTGCATCTGGAGTTGCTGGATTAGCGGGAATGTTGGCAGGACGCACGCCTGAGCGGTCCCAAGCTGTGACCTCTATCACAAGGCCCAATGCCATTAGTCTTTTTGCTGGGTGTTTCGCCGTCGTTACTGGTTTAATGACGTTGTTCGTTTTTTGAACAAGGGACTCAGGTCATGCAGATTTCTCTGAACAACACGCTGTATCCGGGGTTGACCGCCATCCAGGTGGGTCAGGACCGAGTGGATCAGGCTGCGACACAACTGGCCAGTCCAGCGAGCGAGGTGTCGGGCCGTAGTCAGTCTTCCGACTATCAACTTGAACGTCTGCGAGCGGTCGAGCGCCCGGATCGTTCGGATCTGGCGTCCAATGTTGTTGAGATGGCCGAAGGCAAGTTTCAAGTCATGGCTGGCGTCAAAGTTGAAAAAGCCAGCGATGAAATGCTCGGCACACTGATCGACACCTACGCCTGACCTGTTCCCCAGCGTGCGCTTCGGCGCACGTTCGCATTTCCCTTCTCGCTCTGAATAACGCCCTATCACGCGACCGAATCGCAGCTTTTGATGAGCCGCCCCGGCGTGTCCGCTCGACTAAACTGATCCTCATGCCCCGCCGATTGTGGTCGTCGCGTGCGCGCGGTGCATGGGCGTCCCTCTGATCGGAGAAGAAAGGTTTTGGTTCCGCCCTTGACAACGAGCCAGGCGTAAACGTATGTTTCAAACACCTGTTTGACCTTCGGCAATGTCCGGCCATGTGGAATGGGGTAGGCCCCCACCGTGACCCGACGGTCAGCCAATTTCCAGGATTCATCAGCAGAGGTTTATCGCTATGCCTGACTACAAGGCTCCCTTGCGTGATATTCGCTTCGTTCGTGACGAACTGCTTGGCTATGAAGCGCACTATCAGAGTCTGCCAGCCTGCCAGGACGCCACGCCTGACATGGTCGACGCCATTCTCGAGGAAGGCGCCAAATTCTGTGAGCAGGTATTGGCCCCGTTGAACCGCGTCGGTGACACCGAAGGCTGCACCTGGAGCGAGTCGGGCGTGAAAACCCCGACCGGCTTCAAAGAGGCCTACAAGCAATTCGTCGAAGGCGGCTGGCCAAGCCTGGCTCACGACGTCGCCCACGGTGGTCAGGGGCTGCCGGAGTCGCTGGGTCTGGCGGTCAGCGAAATGGTCGGCGAAGCGAACTGGTCGTGGGGCATGTACCCCGGCCTGTCCCATGGCGCGATGAACACGATCTCCGAGCACGGCACCCCCGAGCAGCAAGAGGCTTACCTGACCAAGCTGGTGTCCGGCGAGTGGACCGGCACCATGTGCCTGACCGAGCCTCACTGCGGTACTGACCTTGGCATGCTGCGCACCAAGGCCGAGCCTCAGGCCGATGGCTCCTATAAAGTGTCGGGTACCAAAATCTTCATTTCCGCTGGCGAACACGACATGGCCGACAACATCGTCCATATCGTGCTGGCCCGCCTGCCAGATGCCCCGGCCGGCACCAAGGGCATCTCGCTGTTCATCGTTCCTAAATTCCTGCCGAATGCCGAAGGTGGCATCGGTGAGCGTAACGCTGTGAATTGCGGTTCCATCGAGCACAAGATGGGCATCCATGGCAACGCCACCTGCGTGATGAACTTCGACGGCGCGACAGGCTTTCTGATCGGGCCTCCGAACAAAGGCCTGAACTGCATGTTCACCTTCATGAACACCGCGCGTCTGGGAACGGCGCTTCAAGGTCTGGCCCATGCCGAAATCGGCTTCCAGGGTGGCTTGAAATACGCCCGTGAGCGCCTGCAGATGCGTTCGTTGACCGGCCCGAAGGCGCCAGACAAGGCGGCGGATCCCATCATCGTGCACCCTGATGTGCGTCGCATGCTGCTGACCATGAAAGCCTTCGCCGAGGGCACGCGGGCGATGGTGTACTTCACTGCCAAGCAGGTGGACATCGTCAAGTACAGCGAAGACGCCGAGGCCAAGAAGCAAGCCGATGGCCTGCTGGCGTTCATGACGCCGATCGCCAAGGCATTCATGACCGAGGTCGGTTTCGAGTCTGCCAACCATGGCATCCAGATCTACGGTGGCCATGGCTTCATCGCCGAGTGGGGCATGGAGCAGAACGTCCGTGACAGCCGTATTTCGATGCTGTACGAAGGCACCACGGGCGTGCAGGCCCTCGACTTGCTGGGCCGTAAAGTGCTGATGACGCAGGGCGAGGCGCTCAAAGGCTTCACCAAGATTGTCCACAAGTTCTGCCAGGCCCAGGAAGGCAACGAAGCGGTCAGTGAGTTCATCGCGCCATTGGCGGCGCTGAACAAAGAGTGGGGCGAGCTGACCATGAAGGTCGGGATGGCAGCCATGAAAGACCGCGAAGAAGTCGGCGCCGCTTCCGTGGATTACCTGATGTTCTCAGGTTATGCGTGTCTGGCCTATTTCTGGGCCGACATGGCGCGGGTCGCTGCCGAGAAGCTGGCTGCCGGCACCACAGACGAAGCGTTCTATACCGCCAAGTTGCAAACCGCCCGGTTCTACTTCCAGCGCATCCTTCCACGCACCCGGACTCACGTTGCGGCCATGCTGTCGGGCGCCGGTAACCTGATGGACATGAACGAGGAGCACTTCGGTCTGGCGTACTGATCGACGTCCGGTCTGTGTTCAAAGCCGCTGGTCCTTCGGGCCCAGCGGCTTTTTTTGTTTTCACGTTTCGGCTCTCGTGCAACCCAATCACACTTTTTTCTCATCATATTGTGCACCTCGCCGATACAGGCACTGTGCCATTTTGAATTACACTCGCCTCACTTGGGTTGGAGAAAGTCCTTTTGCTGGGCGCATCCACTGCACGGATCAGCCATTTTTTACCGTCGCTGGCGTTATTTATCGCCGGGCTTGCTGCCGCCTACGTGAAGGACCTCAATGTGTTCTTCACGTCACTGTTCAATGTGCTGCCGACCTTGGTGCTGTTGCTAGGTGGTGCGTATTGCGGTGTCTACAAGCGTCAGCGTGAGCTGTTTTTGATGGTGACGGTCTACGTCGCGTATTTTCTGCTCGATACGCAGACGGACTACTACCGCGACCATGGCAAGGTTCGGGAAGATGCAGCGGTCGTGTTTCACCTCTGCTGTCTGCTGTTGCCGGTGATGTACGGCTTGTTTGCCGCGTGGGAAGAACGCACTCACCTCGGCCAGGATCTGATTGCGCGGCTCGCGGTGTTGGTGGCGGTTGGGGGCGTTGCGTTGGGCCTTGAGCAGAGCTTTCCCGAGGCGCTGCTCGCCTGGTTGGCCGACATTCGCTGGCCCTCGCTGCATGGCGAATGGATGAGTCTGATTCAGCTGTCCTACGCGACCTTCCTCATCGCATTCGCGATCCTGATCACGCAGTACGTCCGTAAGCCGCGCCCCTTGCACGCCGCACAGATCGTGGGGCTGCTCGGGTTGTTCTGGGCGCTGCCGAAAACCTTCATCCTGCCATTCACGCTGAACATCATGTGCAGTCAGGTGATGCTGATGATTGCCGCGGCTGTCGCTCATGAAGCCTATCAAATGGCGTTTCGCGATGAGTTGACCGGCCTTCCCGGGCGTCGGGCCCTCAACGAACGCATGCAGAGGCTGGGGCGCAATTACGTGTTGGCCATGAGTGATGTCGATCATTTCAAAAAATTCAATGACACCCACGGCCATGACGTGGGGGATCAAGTCTTGCGTCTGGTGGCAAGCAAACTGTCCAAAATCACGAATGGCGGCGGCCGCGCCTACCGCTACGGCGGTGAAGAGTTTGCCATTGTATTTGCTGGCAAGACGCTGGACGAATGCATGCCTCACCTTGAGGTCATTCGCGAAACCATCGCCAATTACGCGATCCACCTGCGCAACCAGGAAAACCGCCCCCAGGATGATCAGCAGGGGCGTCAACGCCGGGCCGGTTCGCAAGCGTCAACCGTTTCCGTGACCGTCAGCATTGGCGTTGCCGAACGTCAGCCAGAGCATCGCAATCCTGAAGAAGTGCTCAAAGCTGCGGATCAGGCCCTGTACGCCGCCAAGGGCGCCGGTCGGAATTGCGTCATCGCATACGGCCAGACCACCAAGCGCGGCGCTGTCCGAATGGCTGCCGTCGGCTGATCTCCTTTCTCTCCTACGTGATCAAGCAGCACCTTGACCTTTTTGGTAGAGGCGAAAGGGCGGGGCTCATCTGTTCGTGACCATTAATTGATAAATGGTCACTACCTGACCCTATGTGTCGCAAATGGTGTTCCTGTACACTCGAGCCAGCTGACACACTTGGCGCCGCCGATGACCTGCGGTGCTCCTCTTTCCGGGTATCTGTTGCTGTTTGCGAGGTTTGCCATGGCTGACTACAAAGCGCCGTTGCGCGATATGCGCTTCGTCCTCAATGAAGTATTCGACGTCTCCAGCCTGTGGGCCTCGCTGCCCGAATTGGCTGAAACCGTGGATGCGGAAACCGTCGAGGCGATCCTCGAAGAGGCAGGCAAGGTCACTGGCAAATCCGTCGCGCCGCTCAGCCGAGCGGCCGATGAAGAAGGATGCCATTGGAAGGATACCGTCGTGACCACTCCAGCAGGCTTCGTGCAGGCCTACAAGACCTACGCCGAAGGCGGTTGGGTGGGCGTAGGGGGCAACCCGGAGTTTGGTGGCATGGGCATGCCCAAGGCAGTGTCGGCGCAGGTCGAGGAGATGGTCAACTCGTCCAGTCTGGCGTTCGGGCTGTACCCGATGCTGACGTCGGGGGCTTGCGTTTCCATCAATGCCCACGCCAGCGAAACCCTGAAAGCCAAATTCCTGCCTAACCTGTACGCGGGAATCTGGGCAGGCTCCATGTGCCTTACCGAGGCTCATGCGGGCACCGATCTTGGGATCATCCGCACCAAGGCCGAGCCACAGGCTGACGGCTCCTACACGATCAGCGGCACCAAGATCTTCATCACGGGTGGGGAGCATGACCTCACTGAAAACATCATTCACCTGGTACTGGCCAAACTGCCGGATGCGCCAGCCGGGCCGAAAGGCATTTCGCTCTTCCTGGTACCGAAATTTCTGGTCAATGACGACGGCAGCCTTGGAACGCGCAACGCCGTTTCCTGCGGCTCCATCGAGCACAAGATGGGGATTCAGGCCTCAGCCACCTGCGTAATGAATTTCGATCAGGCCGAGGGATACCTGGTCGGCGAGCCCAACAAAGGGCTGGCCGCCATGTTCACCATGATGAACTACGAACGCCTGGGCGTGGGTATTCAAGGTCTGGCCTCGGGTGAGCGCTCCTATCAGAACGCAATCGAATACGCCCGTGATCGACTGCAGAGCCGCGCACCCACCGGCGCTCAGGCGAAGGATAAGGTCGCCGATCCGATTATCGTGCACCCCGATGTACGTCGCATGCTGCTGACCATGAAGGCGCTGAACGAAGGTGGCCGCGCGTTTTCGACCTACGTCGCGCTGCAGCTGGATATCGCCAAATACAGCGAAGACGCCGAGACGCGCCAGCGCGCTGATGCCCTAGTCGCACTGTTGACTCCCGTGGCCAAGGCTTTTCTGACAGACATGGGTCTTGAAACTACGGTCCATGGCCAACAGGTGTTCGGCGGCCACGGCTATATCCGTGAATGGGGGCAGGAGCAGTTGGTGCGGGATGTACGCATTACCCAGATCTATGAAGGCACCAACGGCATTCAGGCGCTGGATTTGATGGGGCGCAAAGTCGTCGCCAGCGGCGGGGCGTACTACCGGTTGTTCTCCGATGAAGTTCGCCAGTTCATTGCGGCGTCTGACAGCGCTCTGAGTGAATTCACCAAGCCTTTGGCCATGGCGCTGACTAAGCTGGACGAACTGACTGACTGGGTCTTGGATCGCGCGAAATCCAACCCGAATGAAATTGGCGCGGCGTCCGTCGAGTATCTGCATGCCTTTGGCTACACCGCTTATGGCTATATGTGGGCGATGTCGGCCAAGGCCGCTCTCGACAAGGCATCGGAGGAAAGCTTTTACGCCAGCAAGCTAGGCACTGCACGGTTCTTCTTCGCGCGGCTGTTGCCGAGAATTCACTCGCTCGCCGCCTCCGTACAGGCGGGGAGCGAACCGCTCTACCTGCTGGACGCTTCTGAGTTCTGAATGTCCTCATCGTGTAAGCTTTTGCTTACACGACGTGTTGGAAAAATAGCTCTACCGTTTTAATGGATCCAACATTAATCTACACACATGGACGTCGCGCAGGATGCGCAAACAGATAACACGGACACGTAAGGATTGCCTACCAGGACGGTGGGGCGAAAGGGAAGTCAAAAAGGGAAACAGTCTGGAAAACCTCGCTTCGGCGGGGTTTTCTTTTATCTGCATGCCGGAAATCGGTTTTGGGGTGTCACGTTGAGCCTCACGCGAGTATATGGCTGCCGTATCGGTCGATCAGGGCACGATCACCGGTTGCTCTACCTCATCCAACACCGTTTTCAACAATGCCAACGTGGCTTGCTGCCGTTGTGCGTCTCGGTAGACCAGCCCGATCTGCAGTGGAACTCGCGGCTCGCTCAGGGGCTTCCACAACAGCTCCTCATTATCTTGGATGCCCTCGGCCCGCCCCGGCAGCACCGTGGCCAGTTTCATGTGGGCGAGGCTGTCGAGAATGCCCGCCATGTTGTTCAGTTCGGCCTGGACGTGGGCGCGGCGCCCCAGATTGCTCAGTTGCGTCTGCCAGATCTGCCTCACTTGGAATTCTTCACCCAGTAACAACATCGGCAGCTCGGCTGCCTGGCTCATCGAGACTTTTTTGAAATCCCGCAACGGATGATTGGCCGGGATGACGAGCTTGAGTTCGTCTTCGTAGAGCATCAGTCCGTGCAGCCCCGGCTGACGTGGTGGCAAATAGCTGATGCCGATGTCCAGCGAGCCGTTGAGCAGACGTCGTTCAATTTCCATCGCGCTCAACTCGTAAATCTGGACCACCAGATGTGGCTGCTCCTTGCGCACATGCTCCAGCATTTGCGGAACCAGGCTCGAATGCACGGTCTGCATCACGCCAATGGCCAGCGTCCTTTGCGATTGACCTTTGAAGTTGCGCAGCGCATCGCGTGCCCGCTGCATACCCTCCAGCAACGGAACGGCGTGGTTGTACAGCGTGTGGGCGGCCAGGGTCGGCAGCAAACGCTTGCTAATGCGCTCGAACAGGCTCACATCGAGGCTGTGTTCGAGCAGGCGGATCTGTTGCGACAGTGCCGGTTGGGATAAGGACAACCGTTCGGCCGCACGCCCCACATGGCCTTCTTCGTAGACCGCGACGAAATAACGCAGTTGGCGGAAATCCATAAGCCCTGCTTATCGAAATGGCTGGAAAATCGAAATGGTCGTTTGCCTGGCTGACGCATAGTCTACCCGCAACTCTCCAGGGTTACAGGACCTCGCGGCAGAATGAACAGTGTTCGTGTTGACGGTGTTTACATAGGTAAAGCGAAAAATCTGGGTCATGGATTGATCAGCGATATCGACAAGCACCGGTTGGACCGACGCTTATGGCTATGGCCGCAAGGGCTGGGCACCGATGAGCACGGCGATCCGCGCTTCCACACTGGGCCTGAACGCGCCCTGCACCATTACCCTTCCGAGCATTACGCCTACTGGCGCAAGCATTACCCGAACGTTGACTGGTGCGCGCCCGCGTTTGGGGAAAACCTGTCGTCCAGCGGGCTGACCGAAGAGCATGCCTGCCTCGGGGATCTCTTTCGCTGGGGCGAGGCACTTCTGCAGATCAGCCAGCCACGCTCCCCTTGCTACCGGCTGAGCCACCGCTGGGGGATCGAAGGGTTGCCCCAGCATGCCCAGGAAACGGGCCGTTGTGGCTGGTTCTATCGCGTGTTGAAACCCGGCTTTGTCAGCCCCGAGGACGAGTTCCAGCTTATTCAGCGCAGCTACCCCGGCCTCACCGTGGCCTGGGCGTTGCGCAGTTTTTTCCAGGAGCCGCTCGAACACGCGGGCCTCAAGAAACTTGTCGATTGCCCGGTATTGTCGACCCGCTGGCGGGACATTGCCCTGAAACGCCTGCGCACCGGTCGCGTCGAGGACTGGAGCGATCGCTTGCTTGGCCTGCCACTCGAGGGATTGCGCGCATGAACCTGTTCAAACGACTGCGCTCAGTCGCCGAATCGCCCTCTTCTGTCGCCGAACCTTCCAGCCTGTTGCCGCCCTTGGAACGTCTGCGCCAGCGCACCGGCAGCGATGAGGCCGGGTTCTTCGCTGCCGAGTACGACGCTTTTACGGGTGCGATGAAGCTTGCCCGCTTATGGGGCGAACGTCACCGGCGCGGGCATTGTGGCGTGCTTTCGGCCAGCGGCGGCCGTTTCGATGGACTGCTCGAATCCCTCGCGACCGATTTCTGCCGTGTCCCGTTCAACGATCTGGCCGCCGTCGAAGCAGCCGTGGATTCCCGCACGGTGGCCATCGTTCTGGAGCCCATACAGGGCGAAACCGTGGTGACGCCAGCCACTCACACCTATGTGCGGGGTATGGAACGGTTATGCCGGGCGTTGAACATCCTGCTGATCCTCAATGTGGCACGCGGCACGCCTGGCCCGCTTGGCGGCCTGTTGTGCGAGGAGGCCTATGGCGTTCGCGGGGACATCGTCGTGGTGGGCGATCACTCCAATCGCAGCCCGCGCATCGCGGCGCTGCTTGCAAGAGATCACGCGTGCATGGCACCCATGAATGTGCTGCCTGGCTACGTTCAGCAGCCATCTTCCGATGTGCGCGCGGCGTACTCGGTCGCGCCAATTCGACCGCAGCGCGCCCTTCTGCCCCGTGGCTTGATGGCTTGAAGCGACCCTATACCGTCTTGCGTTGCGTACGCCTCGTCCTGCACCGGAAAAATAGGTGCGGGGCGTTTTTTTGCCATCAGGTAATGGCTTGCTGACATGTCAGGCGGAACCCCTGTGTGCCAACAAGGTCGATTGACTGTGCGGCCTCACAGGCCGCGAACTCACTCAGGAGCCTTTCCCATGGACATCATTCGCATCATCTTCGCCATCCTGCTGCCACCCCTGGGCGTGTTCCTGCAAGTTGGTTTCGGCGGGGCCTTTTGGCTCAACATCCTGCTGACGCTCTTGGGCTATATTCCCGGCATCGTTCATGCCGTGTACATCATCGCCAGCCGCAAATAAGCCTGCCGGCTCATGCTTTCGTCTGTAGCAGCCGTGCTGCTACGGGCGACGGACTCTCTGCCTCACCCCTCAAGCACCTTGCGATAAAACGCCCACTCGGTCTCCAGTGCGTGGGCCTGATTGCTGGCCTTGCGGAAGCCATGGCGCTCATCCGGGTAGAAATGCCCCTCCGCAAGAATCCCTCTGTCCAACAGTGCGTTGAGCATATCGCGAGTCTGCGCCGGGACGACCACCGCATCGAGTTCGCCCTGGAAGAAGATGACGGGCGCCGTGATGCGATCGGCATGTAACAGCGGCGTGCGTTCCTTGTAACGAGCCATGTCGATGTCGGGATCGCCAATCAGCCAATCCAGGTAGTCCGCCTCGAACTTGTGTGTTGCCTCGGCCAATGCCAAAGGGTCGCTGACCCCATAAAGACTGGCGCCGGCCCGAAACACGTCTTTGAACGCCAGCGCACACAACGCCGTGTAACCGCCTGCACTGCCCCCGCGTATGAACGCCTTGTCAGGGTCGATCAGCCCTTGGTCGCCCAAATACTCCACGGCTGCGCAAGCGTCTTCGACATCCGCCACACCCCATTCCAGAAACAGCGCCTGCCGATAGGCGCGTCCGTAACCGGTACTGCCTCGGTAATTGAGGTCGGCCACCGCGAAGCCTCGTTGCGTCCAGTATTGAATGCGCGGGTCGAGCACTGGGTAGCAGGCAGATGTCGGGCCGCCGTGGATGAACACCACCAGCGGCGGTTTCTCTTCGCCATTCATGGCCGGGTAAAAGTAGCCATGGGCTTCTTCGCCGCCACTGGGATAGCGCAGGGTTTGTGGCTGGCTGATGCGTGTCGGGGGCAGCGGCGCGACGCCGCCTGCCAACACACGAATGTTTTTGTCCGTGCGCCCGATCGCCAGGACCGCCGAGGGGCTGACTGCCGACGCAGCAATGCAATACAAGTAGTCATCGTCCATGGCCAAGCTGCGAAACCGGCTGTAGCTGCTGCTGAAATCGTCCAAATCACCCCTGGCTGACTGGATGCCCAGCTTTCCTACGCCATCTTCCGACCACGTCGCCAGGTACGTAGTGTGGTCAATGGGCAACCAGGTCGAACCCCCCAGTTGCCAGGGCGCGGGCGCGTGATCGGCGCTGGCGGCGGGCAAGGCTTTGAGGCCTTCCAGGGTCTCGACCCACGGCTGCCAGAAGCCGGCGCGGTCGGTCAGGCAGTACAGACGGCCGCAAGCATCGAAGCGCGGCTGCTGGAGTGATTCCAGCCCCAGTCCACCTGCCAGACAATGCGGCCGGCCCCAGTTTCCACCGTTGTGGCGCTCGACGCTCATCAGACGGGTCGATGTCCACGGCTGATGAGGCCGCCACCATTCGATCCAGACAAGTCGATTGCCATCAGGGCTCATCACCGGCGACGCGTAGAAGTCGGCACCTTCGGCCAGGACATGGCGCTGGGCGTCCGCTAAATCGATGGCGACGAGTCGATGGACATCGCCGTCTTCTTCGACCGCCAGAATCTGTCCGTGAGCGAATCGGACATCGCCGTAGCGTTTGTCGTCGGTGGTCAGTGCTTCGGGGAGCCCGCCCTCGAACGCCTGCACGTAGATCTGCTGATCCGCCTCATTGACGAATGCCACCGCGTTGTCTGTCACGCAGAACGAGCCACCGCCGTATTCGTAGACCCGACTACGAACGCTGAAACCCTCTGGCGTCAAACAGATCTTGTCGCCATTGCGCCAGCGCCAGATGCGCGAAGCGGCATCCTGCGGGCGAAATTCACTCCAGAAAAGGCCCGCAGGGCTGGCGCTCAGTTCGGCGAAATCGATGCCCGCCGCCACGGCCTGGGCGGCAGTGAACAGGTCAGGATTTGGCGATGAGGCGTGAGTTTCGTTCATTGCGGAAGGCCAGTTGCTCGATGGTCTGGTTAGCATACTCGGCTTCTTCACGCGCTTGGGTGATCAAGCTGTGCTGTGGCGACTTGGCGCACACCGGGTCCGCGTTGCTGGCATCTCCCGTCAGCATGAATGCCTGGCAGCGGCACCCGCCAAAGTCTTTTTCCTTCTCGTCGCAAGACCTGCACGGCTCAGGCATCCATTCGTAGCCGCGAAAGCGATTGAAGCCAAACGAGTCATACCAGATGTGCTGCAGGCTGTGGTCGCGCACGTTGGGGAACTGGATCGGCATCTGGCGTGCGCCATGGCAAGGCAGGGCCGTGCCATCGGGGGTGACGGTCAGGAACAGGTTGCCCCAGCCATTCATGCACGCCTTTGGCCGTTCTTCATAGTAATCAGGCGTTACGAAGATCAATTTGACCGGATGGTTTTGCGCCGCAAGGCGTGCCCGGTAATCGTTGGTGATCCGCTCGGCGCGCTCCAGTTGCGCTCGAGTGGGCAGCAGCCCAACCCGGTTCAAATGTGCCCACCCATAGAATTGGCAGGTGGCCAATTCGACGAAATCCGCTTCCAAGGCCACACACAGTTCGATGATCTTGTCGATTCGGTCGATGTTGTGACGATGCGTGACGAAGTTAAGCACCATCGGGTAGCCGTGTTTCTTCACCGCCCGGGCCATTTCCAGCTTTTGGGCAAATGCCTTTTTCGAGCCTGCGAGCATGTTGTTCACTTGCTCGTCGCTGGCCTGGAAGCTGATCTGGATATGGTCGAGGCCGGCGGCCTTGAAATCGATGATTTTCTGCTCGGTCAGGCCGATGCCGGAGGTGATCAGGTTGGTGTAGAAGCCCAGCCTACGAGCCTCGCGGATCAGCTCCGCCAAGTCCTGGCGGACCAAGGGTTCACCACCGGAAAAGCCGATCTGTGCCGCGCCCATCTGCCGGGCTTCGGCCATTACCTTGAACCATTGCTCGGTCGTCAGTTCGGCCCCTTGCCGGGCGAAATCCAAAGGATTGGAACAATACGGGCATTGCAGCGGGCAACGGTAGGTCAGTTCGGCGAGCAGCCACAGCGGCAGGCCGACCGGGGGCGTGGGCGGGATGTGGACATTGGAGCTGCCAACGGTCGACTGCTCGCTCATTGCATCAGGCCAGTTCGATCCAGTGTTCGGCACGGGCGACCTCCATGAATTGCTCGACGTCTTCGCCCAACTGCGGAACGCCGGGGAATTTCTCGTCGAGAATCGCAATGATCGCGCCCACGTCACGCTGACCGTCGATCAGGCCACCTATCGCCGCAGCGCTTTCGTTGAGTTTGATCATGCCCTCGGGGTACAGCAGCACGTGGCCATTCTGTGCCGGTTCGAACTGAAAACGATACCCCCGGCGCCAGTTGGGCACTTGTTGACGATTGAAGCTCATAGGGCGATTCCTTTATGCCAGACCCGTTGATCGGTGACGCTGTGGTAGGGCGCGCGGTTCAGCTCGTAGGCCATGGTCATGGCATCCAGCATGCTCCACAAAATGTCGAGTTTGAACTGCAGGATTTCGAGCATGCGCTGCTGACTCTCCCAAGTAGTGTAGTGCTGCAGGGTTATGGTCAGGCCGTGCTCGACATCGCGACGGGCCTGACCCAGACGCGTGCGGAAATACTCGTAGCCCGCTGGGTCGATCCAAGGGTAGTGCTGGGGCCAACTGTCCAGGCGAGACTGGTGGATCTGCGGGGCGAACAGCTCAGTGAGCGAACTGCTCGCCGCCTCTTGCCAAGTGGCTCGGCGGGCGAAGTTCACGTAAGCGTCGACGGCGAATCTGACGCCAGGCAGGACCAGTTCCTGCGAGCGCAGTTGATCGGGGTCCAACCCCACGGCCTGACCCAGGCGCAGCCAGGCTTCGATCCCGCCGTCTTCCCCAGGTGCGCCATCATGATCGAGCAGGCGTTGAATCCATTCGCGACGGACTTCCCGGTCCGGACAGTTGGCCAGAATAGCGGCGTCCTTCAACGGAATGTTCACTTGGTAGTAAAAGCGGTTGGCGACCCAGCCCTGAATCTGCTCCCGCGTCGCGCGGCCTTCGTACATGGCCACATGGTAGGGGTGATAGATGTGGTAATACGCGCCCTTGGCGCGCAGCGCCTGTTCGAATTCGGAGGGGGACAGTGGCTTTTGGTCGCTCATCTCGGCAGTTTCCTTCGGTTGATCCGTTCCGTGGTTACAACGCAATACTCATCCCGTCGAACGCTACTTCCACCTCACGTCGCGCCAGCTCGGCGCGCTCGGGGGAGTCCTCGTCGAGAATCGGATTGGTATTGTTGATGTGGATAAGCACCTTGCGCGGCTTGGGCAGCTTTTCCAGCACGGCGAGCATGCCGCCGGGGCCACTCTGTGCCAGGTGGCCCATCTCTGTGCCGGTGCGGGTACCCACGCCTCGGCGCTTCATTTCGTCGTCGTCCCACAGCGTGCCGTCCACCAGCAAGCAATCGGCGCTGCCCATTTTCTCCATCAGTTGTTCATCGACCTGGCCAAGCCCTGGTGCGTAGAACAGGGTGCCCCCTGTGCGCAGATCCTCGACGACCAGCCCGATGTTGTCCCCTGGATGAGGGTCGAATCGATGCGGCGAGTAGGGCGGTGCGGCACTGCGCAAGGGAAAGGGCGTAAAGCGCAGGTTAGGGCAGGCTGGAACCACGAAGCTGCCTTGCAATTCGATTCGGTTCCAGACGAGGCCACCATTCCAATGCTTGAGCATGTTGAACAGCGGAAAACCGGTCGTCAGGTCTTCGTGGACCATGTCGGTGCACCACACCTGATGCGGGCAGCCTTCGCGAAGGCTCAGCAGTCCGGTGGTGTGGTCAATCTGGCTGTCCATCAAGATGATCGCGCTGATGCCAGTGTCGCGCAGGCCGCGATTGGGCTGCATGGGGGCGAAACCCTGGAGTTGTGCGCGAATGTCGGGAGATGCGTTGCACAAGACCCAGTTCACGCCGTCATCCGACAACGCGATGGATGACTGAGTGCGCGCCTGTGCTCGCAGGCTGCCGTCGCGAAAACCGGCGCAGTTGGCGCAGTTGCAGTTCCACTGAGGAAAGCCGCCGCCCGCTGCGGACCCGAGAATCTGGATGTGCATGTGTGCTCCGTAACCCATGAGCCGGAGAACGGCGCTGTCCGGCCCGAAAATCTTGAATCCTGTAATAAAAAAGCCCCGGCGAACCGAGGCTTTTCATCGCGCGTCGATCAACGGCTTGCGAAGTACATGGTGACTTCAAAGCCGATGCGCAGGTCGGTGTAAGCAGGTTTAGTCCACGACATGGGAGACTCCTTCCAATTGAATGCAACGGTGAGAGGTACAGCGTTAGTACGCCTGCACGAGGAGACGTTCAAATGCTTAGGCGGCTATGTTACTAAAAATCTCGGCTTGCCAACGGTGAAATATCGGATAAAGCGTTTTGCACACCGAGCAATGATCACGCCTGTACAAGCCGCAGCCCGCCTGGCAGCGCGCGGTTGGACAAGTAGAGCACCGGTGCTTGAGGTAGCGCTACCCCACTGGCGATCTCGCCCAACGATTGGCGGTGTAAATGTGAAAGCGAATGTTGCAGTCGTTCGGGGTAATCGGCACCGTGGCCAGCCAGATGAGCTTGCCAGAGCGTCTCGGCGGCGGCTTGGCCGTCTTGGGCGGTGAGTGTGAGCTGAGTTTTGAGCGTTTCGGCTACTGCATTCAGATCTGCTCGCTCTACCAGTGCGGGTAACCCATTCAGCACCTCGCGGACGTGTTCGACCAACTGCGCGACATGCACAGTGGGCGATTGCACGCCCCACAGCAGCCCGGATTGCCCCGCGATCTGTCGGAAACCGCTGAAAACGGCGTACCCCAGTTGCAGTTCCACACGCAGGCGTTGATAGAACGGGCCTTGGATCAACTGGGCGAACACCCGCCACACCGCTTCCTCCTCGATGCTTCCCGACGGTGTGGGCAAGAACAGGAGCACGGCATCTTCAGACGAGTCTGAGGGCTCCACCGCCCATCGCGGCAAGGTCGCGCTTTTACCGAGATGCAGCGCGCCGGTGACTGGAGTGCCCGGCGTGCGCGTTAGTGCGCAAGCGAGCGCGTTGCGAGCGTCACCATGGAGCCCGACAGCGAAACCGATCCAGTGCGCCCGGTCCCACACGGCTTGCACATCGTGGCCCTGCTCACTGCCTGCGCTGTTCAAATAATGATCAGGTAGCGTCTTGAGCAACTGACGAATGGGCATCAGCTTCGGAGAAGGTGCTGCCTGACCATGGGGGACTTGGAGCCGAGCGATAGGCTGCGCCAGTAGCTGTAACGCGTGTTCGAGGATGGCGGGAAAGGGTTCGGCGCAACCACTGAGCTTCAGCTCCCAGTGAGGGCCATAGGCCGAAAAGACCAACGTCACGCCCGCCTGATGAGCGTCGGCGACCAGCACTTCCAGCCGGGCGTTGAGGGCCTTGAACAACGTAGGTTGCGCCGTTTCAAGCGTCCAGCGCAGGTAAACACTCGCTTCACCGGTTGCTGGCAGGTGTTCGCTGAACACCAGTGCGGGCGGAATCGGCGTCCTCGATACAGGCGCTGACGAGGCTTGCAGAAACGGGTTGGGCTCGGGCAACCGCCAATGATTGAGTTTCGATGATTCAACGCCGGCCGACTCAATGAGCGCGTCCAGCAGCGCTTCCAATGCCAGGGCCGCGTCGTCGTGCAGCCCGGGCAGACTGTCGTCAACGCTGTGATGACGTGCCATGGCCAGCGCGCTGGCCACTTCGAGCTGGCGGTTCTGCAGACGCGCGTACTCTGGCAACAGCTTGGGG
>NZ_QARE02000008.1 GCF_003052515.2 Pseudomonas sp. RIT409
CCAACAAACCCGGACAACGCGTAAAGAGTTTCCTGGAAGGACCGTCCTTCGACCTCCAGGGCAACCTCTATGTGACGGACATTCCGTATGGACGGATTTTCCGGATTGATCCGCAGGGTCACTGGTCCCTCGTCATCGAATACGACGGCTGGCCCAACGGCCTGAAGATTCACCGGGACGGGCGGATTTTCATTGCCGATTACAAGCACGGCATCCTGCTGCTCGACCCCCATCGCAATGAAGTGCGCCCGTTTCTGACGCACTGTCGCAGCGAGGGCTTCAAAGGGGTGAATGACCTGTTCTTCGCTGCGGACGGCACACTGTATTTCACCGACCAAGGCCAGACCGGCCAGCAAGACCCCACCGGCCGCGTTTACGCCTACGACTTTGGCAGCGAAACCCTGACACGCTTGATCGACAATGGGCCAAGCCCCAACGGGCTGGTGATGGACCTGTCGCAGCACGCCTTATTCGTGGCCATGACGCGTGGCAACGCGGTCTGGCGGTTACCGATCCAGAAGGATGGCGGAACCAGCAAGGTCGGCATTTTCGTCGCAATGGCCGGTGGCGTCAGCGGCGCCGACGGCATGGCCCTCGATGCCGAAGGCAATCTCTACGTGTGTGATGCCGGTAATGCCTGCGTGTGGGTGTTCGACCCCCATGGCGTGCCGCTGTACCGCATCCGCTCCTGCACGGAGGGCCGCACCCTGACCAACCTGGCATTTGGCGGCCAGGACGGCCGGCAACTGTTCATCACGGATTCATCCACCAGCACGGTGCTCGTCGCCGATCTGCCCCATGCCGGGCGACCGATGTACTCCCACAGCTGACCCCCAGGACACCCGACGCTGGTGTGCGTGACACACAGGCTTCGTTCGCCCTGACAAAACCGACACCTGCGTCCGCCCGACAAGACCAAGAAAAGGGAAAACCATGCTGATCTTCCTCAGCTACGCCATGATCGCCAGCTTCATGTACCTCATCATGAGCAAGCGCCTTTCACCCCTGGTTGCACTCCTGCTGGTGCCGATCGTCTTCGGTAGCCTGGCCGGCTTCGCCCCCCAGCTCGGCACCATGATGTACGACGGCGTGAAGATGCTCGCTCCCACCGGCATCATGCTGACGTTTGCCATCTTGTACTTCTGCATGATGACGGATGCAGGGCTGTTCAATCCGCTGATCAAAGTGCTGTTGCGCCTGGTCAAAGGAGACCCGCGCAAGATCGTGGTGGGCACTGCGGTACTGGGTTTGTGCGTGGGCCTGGACGGTGACGGCGCCACGACGTACATCATCGCCACGGCCGCTTTCCTGCCGCTGTACCGCCTGACCGGGTTGCGTCTGCAAGTGATGGCCACCGTCTTGTTGATGGCTATCGGTGTGATGAACATCCTGCCGTGGGCGGGCCCCTTCTCGCGCGCGGCCAGCGCAATGCATGTGGACATTACGGAGCTTTTCCTGGAGATGGTGCCGGTCATGATCGCCGGAGGCGTGTGGGTGCTTTTCGCCGCCTGGTGGCTCGGTCGCATGGAATATCGTCGCCTGGGCATCATCAGCGTCAGCGAGGATGAAGTGCTGAAGGGCTATGCCCATATCCGCCTGAACGACCCGCGCTTTCTGTTCAACGTGATCCTCACCTTGGCGCTGATCAGTTGCATGATGGTCAGCCTGATGCCTTTGCCGATCCTGTTCATGGTGGCGTTCGGTCTGGCTTGCCTGGTGAACTTTCCCAGCCTCAAACAGCAGAAGGAAGTCATTGCCCGCCACGCCGACAATGTCATGGCCGTGACGCTGTTGATCTTCGCGGCCGGTATCTTCGTCGGCATCATGGGCGGCACAGGCATGATCAAAGCGATTTCGGACAACCTGATCACCCTCCTGCCGCAGGAGGCAGGCCATTACATGTCTGTGATCACTGCGCTCTTGAGCATGCCGTTCACCTACGTGCTGACCAATGACGCGTTCTACTTCGGCGTGCTGCCGATCCTGGCCGAAACGGCTGCGCACTATGGCATCGGCCCTCACGAGATGGCCATCGCCTCGCTGATCGGCCAACCGGTGCACCTGCTCAGCCCACTGGTCGCCTCGACCTACCTGCTGTGCGGTCTGCTCGATATCGACTACGGCGACAACCAGCGAGTATCGCTGAAGTGGACAATCGGTACTGTCTTCGTGATGCTGGTCACCGCGATCCTTCTCGGCTCGATTACCCTGATCAACTGAGTCGCTCACGGCAAGGGAAGCACGATTCGCGCTTCCTCATGCCGAAAAATAAAGCAGCGGCTCTGCCTGGCGTATCCCGCCTATTCCTCGCTGTCATCGACCGGCTCATCGTTTTCATTGGTCGATTTCGAGGTGGGCTTTTCGGGGTCGTTGATGAAAGGGACACGGCTCGGGCCCTGCTCTTCCAGGCCTTCGGTTTCGGGCTGCATGATCAATCCTCCGTTACACATTCGAAGTTCCCCGCCGAACGCTGTTCATCGGGGCTCGTGGGGTCAAATCGTCTAGACGTCGTTGGGCGTGGTGCGAACGGAATCCGGAAGCCACGTGAGCCTCCCCTCCCGTGCCAGGTGATAACGCCTGAGGTCCCGGGCCAGAATGAGCTCGCCATTGAAACGCTGCTGCGCTTCGGCATGGATGTCCTCGATCGAGGGGCTGCGGTCTGGGTTGTCCTGATAGCGTGCGCTGAAGTGCGTCAAGACCAGGTTCTTGACCCCGGCCTCTTCGGCGAAGCGTGCCACGGAGGCCGCGGTGCTGTGCCCGTAGTTTTCTCGCCCCCTGGCCAAGGCTTCAGTGAAGGTGGCCTCGTGCACGAGCACGTCAGCGCCCTGCGCCACATCCTCGAGCAACTCAGGGGTGTCATTATCTCCACACACGATGACGCGACGTGCGGGTGAGGTATCCTGGGCGTAATCCTTGGCGAACAATGTCCGCCCTTCATGCTCGACATCACGACCATGGGCGAGCTCTCCCCACAGCTCGCCGCGTGGAACGGCCTCATTTTCCAAGCGCTGTGTGTCCAGGCGTACGCCGTGGTTGACCTCATCGAAGACATAGCCATGGCACGGGACCCGGTGAGACAGCGCCACCGCGGTCACCTGGAGGTTACCCGCCTGGCAGCCTTCGAAGGTCTCCGCCGCTT
Source organism: Pseudomonas sp. RIT409 (assembly GCF_003052515.2). Classification (GTDB taxonomy): domain Bacteria; phylum Pseudomonadota; class Gammaproteobacteria; order Pseudomonadales; family Pseudomonadaceae; genus Aquipseudomonas. The sequence continues at coordinate 3,140 of NZ_QARE02000008.1, forward strand.
GCAAGCGAAGTTCGAAACCCAGATGCGAGCCCGTGACGTCGAGCCCTTGACGCACCCAGTCGTGCAGCGCCTGCGGCAACACCACATCCAGCGCCTCGGTGCGCCCCGACATGCTGGCGGTGGTCAGCAGGCCGTGGAGGCCAAAGCAATGATCGCCATGGACATGCGTGATGAAGATCCCGCGCAGCGAATTGAGCGATAGCGACGTGCGCAGCAAGCGGTGCTGGGTGGCCTCGCCGCAATCGACCAGGCACCAATTCTTGCCCGTCGATTCGATGACCGCTGTACCGCTGACGTTTCGCACACGGGTCGGCACGCCCGCGCTGGTTCCCAGAAAGAGCAAGTCCACGTTCTTCCCCTTGTACGATGCTGATTGGGCGAGCAGAGCGCGGCGAAGCGTGGCGCACCCTCTCAGGCACCTCCTGACGCCGCGGCCTGCTCGCAGTTGGCTTACTGCGAATAGACCGCGTGGGGTTGACGGCAATTCCATCGGTGTTGCAGGGATGAATCAAAACGTTTGCCGCTTGTTCGTTGGCGGCACGCCCCGCGCCCTCAAACCAAGCTGCCACGGCATGACCCGTCCCGCGTACTCAATGCCTCGCGGGTGAGCCCGAGCCCTGCGTTTTCGCGGTGCCAAGGCGCCAAAGATGTCGTGCGCACAGTGTGCCGGGTGGATGAGTCAGGCGCCAAAGGCACCGTCGATCGTGTGCATGGCGCCCGTGACGAAGCTGGCTTCGGGGCCGGCCAACCAGGCGACCATCCCGGCAACCTCTTCGGGGCGGCCATGCCGTTTGATTGCCATGAAGCTGTGCATCAGGTCTTTCATCGGGCCGTCAGCGGGGTTTGCATCGGTGTCGATGGGCCCCGGTTGCACGATGTTGATTGTGATACCCCGTGGGCCGAAGTCCCGCGCCAGCCCTCGTGCCAACCCTTGCAAGGCTGATTTGCTCACTGCATAGGACGCCATGCCGGGGATGGGCATGCGATCTCCATTCACCGATCCGATCACGATGATCCGCCCACCGTCGGGCATGCTCCGCGCTGCTTCGACCGACGCGTGATACGGCGCATGGACGTTGATGCGCAGCAGCCGGTCAATGGCATCTGGGTCCTGTTCCAGCGCATCGCCAAAGATGGCGATGCCGGAATTGACGACCAGCACGTCCAGCGGACCGCTGTCCCGGACCCGAGCGATGACTGCATCGCGGTCAGCGCTGTCTGCGACGTAGGCCTTGCTGCCGGTTTCGGAGGCCAGCCGATGCGCCGCCTCCGGAGAACCCGAGTAGGTAAACACCACATTGGCGCCTTCTTCGACGAAACGCCGCACGATGGCCGCCCCGATTCCCCGGCTGCCACCCAGAACCAACACTGACTTGCCTTTGAACGCTGACATGTTTCTCACCTCCTGATTAATGTAGGGGATGATACAATTATCAATATTTCAGCTGTCAAGGAATTATGTAATGTCGACTACAAATAATCCTCGCGCTCGCGGACGTCCCAGGCGCTTCGACCCGGACGACGCCATCGTCACTGCGCAGCGTCTGTTCCATGCCATGGGGTACGATGCGGTCAGCGTCGCCGACCTGACCCAGGCGCTGGGCATCAACCCGCCCAGCTTTTATGCGGCTTTCGGCAGCAAGGCGAAGTTATACGAGCGGGTTCTGGACCGTTACGCACTGACCGGTGCGCTACCGCTGTCGGAGATTCTCGGCGCCGATCGACCATTGGCGGTATCGCTCGGGCTGCTTCTGGAGGAGGCCGCCCGCGGCTATGCCGCTGATTCCACGGCCGCCGGCTGCCTGGTACTTCAAGGGACACATTGCATCGATCCGGAAGCGCGCGAAGCCGCCTGCGGTTTTCATGTCTCGGCACTCGCCTTCATTCGCGAGCGCATCGCCCAGCAGTTCCCCGAAGAAGCCGACCGCGTCACGGACTTCGTCGCCACCACCATGGCCGGGCTTTCTGCCAGCGCCCGCCATGGACAGAGCCTGGCGCGTCTACTGGCGACCGCGCAGATCGCCAGCCTGGCGCTTGGGCACATCATCCCAGGCTGAACATGCGTCGGGCGCGCAGCGATGGATCAGCATGCCCGCGCTGGGCTTCCGACCATTTGATGGCACGCCACACGCCGGCATCAGAGCGGCTCGGTGCCTGCGATGCCCTCGGTGACGCGAACCAGAGCGCTGAAGCCTTCGACGTCCAGGGGTCGGCTGAGGAAATAGCCTTGGCCTTCGTCGCAGAGCACCGACTTGAGCAACGCCAGGTGCTCCTGGGTTTCGATGCCTTCGGCGGTGACGGTGAGCGACAAGGCGTGACCCAACCCGACGATCGCCTCGATCACCGCACGGTCATCCTCGGTCGCGCCCAGTCGCGAGAGGAAACTGCGGTCGATCTTCAAGCCGTCGAACGGGAATGTGCGCAGGTAACTCAGTGAGGAATAGCCGGTCCCGAAATCGTCCATGGCGATGCGAATGCCCAGGCGTTTCAGGGTCCGCATGATGTCCAACGCACCCTGCGCATCTTCCAGCATGACGCTTTCGGTGATTTCGAGCTCCACGCGACCGGGTTCGATGCCCGAGAGCTGTAGCGCCTGTTGCACGCGCTCCACCAGATGGCCGCGTTTGAATTCGGTGGTCGAAAGGTTGACCGATACGAACAGGGGCTCGGGCCAACGGGCGGCATATCGAAAAGCGCTCTCCATGACCCAGTTGCTCAGCGCAAGAATCAAGCCGGACTCTTCGGCAATAGGAATGAAGGTGTCGGGGGAAATCAATCCCCGCTCCGGATGCTGCCAGCGCACCAAGGCCTCAGCCCCGACCATTTTCCCGTCAGCGATGCGGAAGCGCGGCTGAAAATGCAAGCGCAGTTCGCCATGCTTGATCGCGAAGCGCAGGTCACTTTCCAGGCGGCGGCGTTCGACGATTTTCGAGTTCATGTCGCCTGCGTAGAACCGCCACGTATTACGGCCTCCGGACTTGGCCTCGTACAGCGCAATGTCGGCGTAACGCAACAGCTCGGTCGCCTCGCTGGCGTCAGCGGGTGCCATGGCAATGCCGATGCTGGCACTGACGAACACTTCCTGCTCGCCAACCTGAATCGGGCTCTCGATGGACTCGATCAGGCGCTGGCACAAGCTTTCCACCTCCTCCTGGCCCTTCAAGTCGCTCAGGATCAGCACAAACTCATCCCCTCCGATCCGTGCTACCAGATCTCCATGGCGCACTCGCTGGGCCAGACGGCTGGAGATTTCGTGAAGCACGGCGTCACCCGCGGCATGGCCCAGCAGGTCATTGACCGGTTTGAAACGATCCAGGTCCAGGCTGAGCATGACCAGCGGCCGCTCGACCGTTGGCTGACTCTTGAGCTTGCCGTCGAGGTATTCCCTGAGTCGCGTCCTGTTGGGCAGCCCTGTCAGGGCATCGTGCTGGGACAGAAACTCGATGCGCCGACGCGATTCGACTTCTTCGGTGACATCGGTTGCGGTGCCGCGGAAGCCCAGGTCAGACATGGCGCGGGCCGACAGGCGCGTGATCCGCTGCTGCCCCGCGGGATCGACGCCCCGGCACTGGACGCTGATGTCCGGGCGACGATTGGGAAGGCTCAGCCATTGCGTCACCGTTCCCAGCTCGGTGCACAGCAATTGGTCCATCGGGGCGCCGAGCCAGTCTTGCCTGGACAGGCCCATAACCCCCTCGAACCGCTCGGACAAATAGGTGAATCGCCCCTGCCGGTCTATCTCCCAGACCCAATCGGAACTGGCTTCGACGACGTCGCGAAAGCGCGCTTCGCTGATTGCCAGCGCCGATTGACTGCGCTGCAGAGAGTCGTAACTGGCATCGAGCGCGCGGGCACTGACGGTGGTTCGGCGCAAGATGGCCCAAGCCATCAGGCACACCAGCAACGCGGCGATACCGATCAAGGGCAAGCCCATGCTCAGCAGCCGTTCGCCGGGTTTGGGCGGTTCCCAGTGCAAGCTGCCCGCCGTTCCGTTCTCGCCTAGTGCCAGAACGGAGCGGCCGCTGACCTCGTCAGGGGTCGCGAGGCGCAGTGCATCGACACCGTAATCCTTGCCCAGCGTTTCCAGCCGGGGGTCTTCGAGGACTTCGACAAAGATCAATACCGACGCCAACCCGTCATCGGCCGTCACCGTCGGGTCCGTGCCGGGGGTGATCGCGGCAGCCGCCACCACCGCGGGGCGTCCGTCGATGCCAACGTAGCGTGTCGTGGGCGTTTCCGTTTCTGCACCGGCCCGGGCCTGAGCCAAGAGGTCAGGCAACGCCTCCTTGAGCCAAAGCGAAGCATCGGTAGCCTTCATTTCGCCATCGACTACCGAATAGGCGGTGCGGTCCGCTGCGTCGACGACAAATATGCCCTGATAGCCGTAGTCGGTATAAAGGGTCGGCCCCAGGTTCTGCCGCACGAAAGCCCAATCCGTATCGATGGAAAGGTGCAGGTGCTTGTAAGTATCGCCCCAGAATGCGTAATCCTTGACGACAGTACCGATGGACTTTTCCAGCGCTTGCATCGCTTTCTGGGTGTAGAAGGCGCTCTCGGACTCCTCTGTGCGATTGAGGTCATGTGCCAGGTACAAAAGCAGATAACCCGCGAGAAAAAACACCACGGTCAGCAAACCGACAAATTTGAACAGTGAGGCACGGATGACCGACACGCTGGAGCGGCGCACCGGTTCGGGGGCAGGAGGGGCATTATCAGGCATGGGGTGACATCACTGGGCAGGCGCGCGAAAGGGTAATGTCAGGGTATCGGCCGGGCGACGGGGTATTTGAGCCATGACGCGCAAAGCGGGCCGAGGCCGGGAGCGGGGCAGACAAAACGACGTTCGCCTGGAGAACCCAGGCGAACGTTGAGATCAGAGCGGGCTACGGCGCGTCCCGCTGTTCAATCAGAGGAGTTTGTCGAGGGTGATGGGGAAGTCACGCACGCGCTTGCCGGTGGCGTGATAGACCGCATTGGACACCGCCGCTGCGACGCCGACGATGCCGATCTCCCCGACGCCTTTGGAGCCCAATTCATTGACCACATCGTCGTGTTCCTCGACGAAGAATGCGTCGATGTCGCCGATGTCAGCGTGAACCGGCACGTGGTATTCCGCCAGGCTGTGGTTCATGAAACGCCCCAAGCCGTGGTCCGTCAGCGTCTCCTCCTGGAGCGCCATGCCCAGTCCCCACACCACCCCGCCGAGCAATTGGCTGCGGGCGGTTTTCGGGTTGATGACTCGACCGGCCGCTACCGCACTGACCACCCGGCTGACCCTGACCGTGCCCAGGGCTTCGTCCACCCGGACCTCGACGAACACCGCCGAATGGGTCGCCGTGGAGAAACTGCTGCGTTTGGCGCTGGGCTCAGCGTCGACCTGCGCTTGCAATGCAGCGCCTTCGCATCCGGCAACCACCTCGGCAATGGAGAATCGCCGATCCTCAACCAGCACGTGCCCGTCACCGAAACGAACCCTTTCCACAGGCACATCGGCAACGTCCGGATGGGACTTGCGCAACGCTTCCAGTATTTGGGTGCGCAGGATGAGACAAGCTTGCCTGACAGCCGAACCGACCGACGAGACCGTAAACGACCCGCCTTGCAATGGCGCGGTGGGCAATGAAGAGTCGCCCAGCAGGAACGTCACGTCGGAAGGCAGGACACCCACCGCGTCAGCGGCAATCTGCGTCATGACGGTGTAGGTGCCAGTGCCGATATCGGTGGTGGCACTGCTGACGGTCAGCTTGCCGGAAGCGTCGATGCTGGCCTTCGCACTGGCCTTCATCTGCATCGCTTCCCACACGCCACCGGCCATGCCCCACCCGACCAGTTCCTTGCCTTCGCGCATGCTGCGCGGCACCGGGTTGCGTTTGCTCCAGCCAAAACGCTCGGCGCCTTGGTCGTAGCACTCCAACAACGCCTTGCTCGAATACGGCTTGCCTTCATTACCGTTGCTGTCGGCGAAATTGATGCGTCGCAGCGCCACCGGGTCAATACCCGCCGCACACGCCAATTCGTCCAACGCACCTTCCAGCGCAATCACCCCTGACGCCGCCCCCGGCGCACGCATGTCCAATGGGGTGTAGACGTCCAGCGGCACCAGTCGGTAGCTCAACGCAACGTTGTCACAGCGGTAGAGCATGCCACTCCACTCGACGAGGTGTTCGGTGAAATCCTCGAAGCGCGACGTCTGGCCAATAGCGTCGTGCCCGATGGCAAGCAGTCGGCCCTCACCGTCCGCGCCCAAACGCAACCGCTGGGACGTGCGCGGCCGGTAGCCAAAGGTGAACATTTGCTGCCGGGTCAAGGTCACGCGCACTGAGCGTTTGAGGGTCAGCGCTGCCATGACGGCCAGCGGTAACTGGTACTGCGGACGCAAGCCGGAACCGAAAGCCCCGCCGACAAATGCCGCGAGGATTCGGATCTTGTCCTTGGGCACGTCAAAGATCTTATGCAGGTAGTCCTGGCAATTTTGCGTGCCTTGGGTCTTGTCGTGAATCTCCAAGCTGCCGTCCGGCCGGTAAAACACCGTCGAGGCGTGAGGTTCCATCGGGTTATGGTGCTCGACCGGGGTGGTGTAGGTGACATCCACTTGAGTGGCCGACTCGGCGTAACCCTGCGCGAAGTCGCCACGCGGTTCTGGCGTTTCGGCCGGCGCCTCATGGGACGCGTCCAACGCTGCGCCCAGATCGGTCTGGTGGGCGTCCTCCTCATAGCGGATATGCACCAGTGATCCGGCGTACCGGGCGATTTCCTGCGTCTGCGCCACCACCAACGCCAAGGGCTGGCCGCTGTAGAGCACGCGGTCGTTGTACAGCGGGCGAAAGGGCGAACCCTCCGCCGAGTCGGCGTCGCTGTAGTCATCGTCGTAACTGGAAAGCCGCGGCCGATTGCGATGGTCCAGCACCAGCAGCACACCTGGCACGCTCAGCGCCTCGTCGGTGTCGATCTGAACCACACGGCCGCTGGCGATGGTGCTGGACACCACGCTGCCATACAGCAGGCCCTGTTCAGGGTACTCGCCGGCATAGCGAGCTTGACCCGTGACCTTGGCCACGCCGTCGACCCGATCCATCGGTTGGCCTGTCACCGCCTTGAAAGTATTCATCCGGCATGTCCTCCAATGGCTGCGTCGCTCAGGGCCCTGATCACTGCGCGATGGGCCAGCTTGATCTTGAACGCGTTGTGGGTCAGCGGCTGTGCGTCGCGCAGCAGCAGGTCGGCCGCGGCCGTAAAGGTTTCATGGGAGACCGGCTTGCCGATGAGCAGCGCTTCCACGGCTTTGTCGCGCCAGGGTTTGTGGGCAACGCCCCCTAATGCAAGCCTGGCGTCGCTGATGACGTCGCCCTTGAGCTCCAGCCCCGCTGCCACCGACACCAGCGCAAAGGCATAGGACGCACGGTCGCGGATTTTCAGGTATTGGTAATGGGCGTCGAACCGCGGCGCAGGCAATTCGATGTGGGTCACCAGTTCATCGTCCGCCAACTGATTGTCACGCTGCGGCGCATCTGCAGGCAGACGGTGGAAGTCGGCGAACTCGATGCGCCGCTCACCGGCCTTGCCTTGCACATGCACCACCGCTTCCAGCGCGGCAAGCGCCACGCACATGTCGGACGGGTGAGTGGCGACACACGCATCGCTGGCCCCCAGGATTGCGTGAATACGATTGAGCCCCGAACGCGCCGGACAACCGCTGCCCGGCTCCCGCTTGTTGCAGGGCGTGCCGGTGTCGTAGAAGTAGTAGCAGCGAGTGCGTTGCAGCAGGTTGCCGCCGGTGCTAGCCATGTTCCGAAGCTGTGCAGATGCTCCGGCGAGAATCGCCTTGGACAACAGCGGATAGCGCTGTTCGATCAACGGGTGCCACGCCAGATCCGCATTGCTGACCAGTGCGCCAATTCTGAGCCCACCGTCGGGAAGCGGCTCGACCTCGTTCAGGTCCAGCCCAGTGATGTCGATCAACCGCTCTGGGCGAACGACGTTCTCTTTCATCAGGTCGACGAGGTTGGTCCCGCCCGCGATGTATCGGCTGCTGGCATCGGCCAGCTTGACGGCCTCACTGACATTCTGCGGCCGTGAATAGCTGAAAGGCATCATGGCTGTGTCCCTCCTTCGACTTGCTCGTCACGGCTCGCCATCAAGCCTTCCTCGACGGCGGCGATGATGTTGCTGTAGGCGCCACAGCGACACAGGTTGCCGCTCATCAATTCTTTGATCTGGTCACGATCAGTGCCGCGCCCCTCACGGGCCAGCCCCACGGCCGAGCACAGCTGACCCGGGGTGCAATAGCCACATTGAAAAGCGTCGTGTTTGATGAAGGCCCGCTGCATGGGGTGCAACTCGTCGCCCGTCGCGAGCCCTTCCACCGTGGTGATTTCGGCACCGTCGCACATCACTGCCAAGGTCAGGCAAGCGTTGACCCGCTTGCCATCCCGCAGCACCGTACAGGCGCCGCATTGGCCGTGGTCACAGCCTTTTTTCGTGCCGGTCAGATTCAACTCGTCCCTGAGCACGTCGAGCAGCGTCAGCCATGGCGGAATGTTCAACTGCTTCGAATCGCCGTTCAGGGTAAACGAAAGGGTATGTCGCTCGATGGGACGGGGAGCATTGGCGTTCATGGGGTGACCTCACGGTAATCAGACAATGTGCGCAGTGAGCTGCATCTTGCTGGTACGACTTGGAGGTTCTCTGAAACGTTCAGCGATTTGGACAAGCGAGCCCGTTTCTGTCCATTTTCCGGGTTGGCTGATCGACCTGAGCGCCCGATCAGCGGGAGCGGAACGGCTGCCCGAGCATGGCCAGGGTTTTATCGTCGGGCTTGCCTGCAAAAAACTGGTCGAGGGCCTGTTTGTACAGAGGCGCTTCGTCGCTGACCCAGGCGAACAAGGTCAGGCTGGAGTGAAGCTTGAGGTCGTCCGGCGCTCCCAATATCTGTCGTGCGGTCCTGTCGCGGTGCTCAAGCAGCGCTTTGACACAGCGCTCAAGGCGCGGCCCCAGGCAAGGGTGACGCAGGTATGCCTGAGCTTCATCGGCGCCGGAAATCGAAAACCGTTGCGCGATTTCGCTGCGGCCCAAGCCCTGTAATTGAGGAAAGATGAACCACATCCAGTGGCTGGTCTTGCGCCCTGCGTGCAGCTCGACCATGACCCGGTCGAAGACGGGCTGCTGGGCGTCGACGAAGCGGGTGAGTTCGAATGGATCGTGCATGATTCACCTCAAGCGAAGGGGGGCCGCACAAAAGGTCTGGCTTCGGAAGAGCAGTTTGGGCGAACCAAAAGCTGACCAGCAGGTCAGGATGATCACTCACGCTGACACTTACCGAGGACTTCGCCATGTACACCTACACCCTCGAATACGACTGTAACGGTATTCCACACAATCATCGACTTGAGCTGAAGGCGCCACGACTGGCACCTCACGAAGCCGCGATGCATCTGTTGGAACTTCACTTTGGGGATGCTGAAAACAGCCTGGTGATGCCCAATGCCGATGCGACCCCAGACGAAATCCTGGGCCAGGCAGCGGTGCTGGGGCTGACCCATATCCGGGTCATTCCCCAATCTCCGGGCGATGAAGTGAACAGTTAATCAGGCGTCCCTTGACCCATCGACAGGCGCAAAAACCTTGTTTCTGCAACCCGTCGACGGGCGGACACGCGGGGCTGGACCATTCGCCCCCTGCAACCTTTCAGCCTGCCGCGATGACGGTGATCTCGACCAGCAATTCAGGTGCCGCCAGCCGTGACTCCACCGTGGCCCGGGCAGGTGCCTGGCCTTCCGGCGCCCAGGCGTCCCAGACTTCATTCATGCCGGCGAAGTTGGCCTGAATGTCCGAAAGCCAGACCTGGGCACTGAGAATACGGGTCTTGTCCAGACCGACCTTGGCCAGGTAGCCATCGATCTTTTCGAGCACTTGGGCCGTTTGCCCTTTGATATCGAGGCTGCGATCGTTGGCCGTCTGGCCGCCGACGAATGTGAAGCCGTTGCATTGCACGACACGGCTCATGCGTTGGTTGGTCTCGACGCGGGTAATTTCCAGCATGTGAACTCCTTAATGGTGCAGAACGTTGGAGGGTGGTAGTAGGTGCGACGCAGCGGCGTCGGCAGTCGGGTGAAACCGGTCGATGGCGAATGCATCAAGAGAGAGAGGCGAATGCTCGCCCAGAATCTGTTGCGCCAGGCGCTTGCCGACCCCTGGCCCCATTTGGAAACCGCTGCCGCAGAAGCCGAACGAATAGCTCAGGTTGCTGGCTTTGCGGCTGGCACCGATCACGGGCAGGTCATCCTGGGTGAAGGCTTCCACCCCCGCCCAGACTCGGTTGACACCCAGGTGTCTGAGGTGGGGAAACAGGTCGGTCACGGTGCGAGCACTGGTGCCAAGGCGCGTCATGTCGACTTCCCCGTGCCGCGCTGAAAAATCCAGTGTTCCGATGAGCTTCCCGCCGATCACGACAGTGCCATTGGCAAATTGCTTGAACGACAGGGCTCGTCCCGTCGCCCCCAGCACCGGTGCGCAAAACGGCGCGACCCGGTGAGTGACCATCAGCATCAGCCCCTCGGGACGACCCGGCACCGTCTCACCCACCTGCTCTGCCAACTCACGCCCCCAGGCGCCTGCGGCGATCACCAGATGATCGGCGGCGAACGTGCCCCGAGGGGTCGTGACCTGCCACCGCCCTGCCCGCTGCTCAATGGTCCGAGCCGGGGTGGCCTCGTGGATGATCACGCCGAGGCGCTCTGCGGCATGATGAAAGGCGGTGACGGTCCTGAACGGTGTCGCGTACCCGTCATCCTTGACCCAGATCCCTCCGACCACATGCCGCGCCACGGAAGGCACAAGCTCGAATACGTCGTCGGCGCCAATCAGCACCTCATGATCGAAGCCCAGGCTCTGCAAGTGCTGCACACGCTCCCGGCACTCCTGCAACTCGGCCGGGGTTTCAGCGAGCTTCAACTGACCGCTGGGCACGAAACCGCCGTCATCGCCCAATACGCTGGGCAGCTCATGCCACAGCGCGCGGGATGCGAGTGCCAAGGGGATCTCTGCCGTGTGCCGCCCCAGTGTTCGTACGCCCCCGGCATTCACGCCCGACGCGTGGCGGGCGCAATACTCAGCTTCCAGCACCGTCACCCGCACGCCACTTTTCGCCAGATGGAAGGCCGTGCTCAACCCATGGATGCCGCCCCCGATGATCAGCACCTCGCTGTGCAGTTGCCTGGACTCATTCACCGGCCAGCTCCCCCAGCGTAATGGGTTTGATGGGCGGGCGAATGCGGTAGTAACCGACTTCGAACGCCGAAACGCCGCGGGCTTTGGCGATCACTTCAGTAACGGTCAGCCCGCACAGGCGGCCCTGGCACGGCCCCATCCCGCAACGCCCAAAGGATTTGGCCTGGTTCGGGCCCGTGCACCCTAAGGCGACAAACTGACGGATCTCCCCGGCGGTCAGTTCCTCGCAGCGGCACACCACGACGTTGTCGGCAGGAATGCGGTTTTCATCCTTGGGACGATACAGCGCATCGAGGAATGGCCTGATCCTCAGGTTCGCTTCCAGCCTGGACCGCAACGGGGCAGCCTTCTCATCCCGCGCCTGTTTGCCCAGGATCCCCAGCCGGTTGGCGATGCCCAGCGCCACCCACTCCCCTTGCAGCGCTGCGACCTGGGCGCCACCGATGCCCGCACCATCGCCTGCGACGTACACACCCGGCACGTCCAGCTCGCCCCATTCGTCGGCAACCGGTGTGAAGCAGAGTTGGGCGGCATTCCAGTCATGGCGTGCGCGAAGCGACTGGCTGAATTGAATGTTCGGAACCACGCCCTGGTGAAGCAGAACGCAACGCGTCGGAATGCGCAGCGCCGTGCCGGAGACGGTGAACGTCACCGCGCAGGCGGCCTCTTCGCCCTCCACGGCCAACTGGGTGGCGCCGGTATGGTGAGCGATGCCCGCGGCATGCAAGCTGCGCATCAGTTCCAACCCCTTGCGCAGATAAGGCCAGGCCCGCAGCGCGGCGAACAGATGGCGGCGCGCGTGCCAATAATCTTCGCGCCGGGTGGTATCGATGATCGCTTTGATCGGCACCCCGGCCCGCAGGTACTGCCAGCCCAGCAGGTACAGAAGCGGGCCGCAGCCTGCGAGCACCACAGGCTCGTTCGGGGCCAGCCCAGCGCTCTTGAGGAGGATCTGCGCAGCGCCGGCGGTCATCACGCCGGGAAGCGTCCAGCCTGGGATCGGAAACGGTCGCTCCATCGCGCCGGTGGCCAACAGCACCGCTTTACCCTTCACCGTGTGCAATCGTCCGTCGCGCAGGTAGCTGACCTCGTGCTCCCGCGTGACCTGCCACACCGAGGCGCCTGTTTCGTATTGCACGCTCGAGGCAGCCAGCGCCTGGGCCAGCTCATTGCCTCGCGCATAATCCGGGCCGAGCAGGTCGCGACGCGCCAGGGGTGCCAGCGAGATGCCTCGGTAGATCTGTCCGCCGGGGCTGGTCTGCTCGTCGAGCAACAACACTTGCAAGCCGGCCTTGGCCAGGGCAACCGATCCCGACATACCGGCAGGCCCGGCCCCGATGACGATGACATCGACAGTTCGGTGATTCATGAGTGCACCTCGACGCTCTGGACGCTGGCAAATGGGTAAACCAGATCGCGGGCGCCTTCCTGCGAGCGAATGCGCATGCCCTCGGCCACTTCCACCAGGCAGCTCTGACGGTTCGGCACGCCGTCGATTTCCACCAGACATTCGAAGCACACACCCATCATGCAGTAAGGCGCGCGGGGCGACTCGCTCACCGGTGTCGCGCGAAAACGCTCGATGCCGGACATCAACAGAGCCGCAGCGACCGACAGGCCTGCGGGCACGTTCAGCGGTTGGTCATTGAACGTCAGGCCCACTGTCCGGGCGACCCCGACCTCGCTTTTTATCGGTTGAAACAATGGTTCAGTGCGCATGGGTAAACACCTTGTCAGTCAAGAAGCGCTCGCCGGCAAACACACCCAGTTCATCGGGCATGCTGGCGCCGAGAATCCAGGGCGCGATGCGCAGCGCGTGAGCGGCCGCCAGCGTCACGCCGCTGTGACAAGTCACCACGAACGCGCCTGGCTGGGTGGGGGATTGCTGATAGATCGGAAAGCCATCCGGACTCATCACCCGCAGAGCACCCCAGGCCCGGATCAACCGGACGTCGCGCAGCAGCGGAAAGGTGGAGACGCCGCGTCGAGCGATCGTCGCCAAGACTTCGGTCGACGTCAGGTCGTCGAAACCGGCCTCTTCCATCGAGTCGCCCAACTGGACGGTGCCCTCGTCGGTCTGCCTGACGTTGATCGTGGGATAGTCGAGGAAGGGCCGGACCCGCTCGCTGATCAGCACCTGCCCACGGTTGGGCGCCACCGGCGCATGCAGCCCCACTTGGCGGGCAAGGTGCGAATTGCCCAGCCCGGCGGCGAGTACGACTTTCCCCGCCACGTAGCGGCGCTCGCCTGCCGTCACGCGGAATTCCCCGGCCCCGTATTCGATTCTGCCGACCGCAACGTCACTGTGATAGCGAACGCCTCGCGTCTGCGCGGCTCCGTGCAGCGCACGCAGCAGTTTCAACGGGTTGACGTGGCCGTCCTGTGGGGTGTAACTGGCGCCGACGACCGCCGGCCCGATCAGCGGCAAGCGCGCTTTCAGTTCGGCGGCATCGAGCATTTCGAAGGGGTAGTCGCCCAGCGCGTCCTGCAGCGTTTGCAAACGCGCCTGCCGCTCGCTCAACTCCTCATCGCTGAAGCACATGTGAAAGCCGCCGGGTTGCTTGAGTTGGACATCCACACCACTGTCGGCCAGCAACGCGTCGGCAAGGCCCGGCCAACGAACCGCGGAGGAGCGGGTCCAGCGGGCGTAGTCGACGAGGTTGTGCCCCTTCCCTTGTACCCAGACCAGTCCGAAGTTGCCGCGCGACGCCCGAAAGGCCACGTCGCCCTGATCCAGCAACACCGTGTCGGCGCCTTTGAGCGCCAACCCGTACGCGACCGCGGTGCCCACCAGGCCACCGCCGATCACGACCACGTCAGACTGAATGACCTTGTTCGCGTGATGACTCATTTGCCTTCTCCGATCAAAACCCGATCCAGGCCCACCAGCCGATCGAGGACCAGCATCAACAACAGGGTGCCGACGATCAGCACCGTGGAGACAGCGGTGATCAGCGGGTCGATGGTCTGGGAAATCTGGTTGTACATCGCCACAGGTAAGGTCGTGGTGCCTGGTGTCGCGACGAACACCGTCATGGTCAGTTCGTCGAAACTCTGAATGAACGCAAGCATCCAGCCACCCACCACCCCGGTACGGATGCGCGGGAAGATCACCCGGTAGAAGGCTGTCCAACGGCTGGCACCCAGCGACAGCGCGGCCCTTTCGATGTCACGTTCAAGGCCGATGGTGGAAGCCAGGGTCAGGCGCAGAGCGTAAGGCAGCACGACCACCACATGGGTGAACGCCAGGGCCCAGAACGAGCCGCCGATCTGCGCCAGGGAAAAAAACCGCAGAAAAGCGATGCCCAGCACCACCGAGGGGATCATCAGGGGCGAAAGCAGGAAGCCGGTCACCGCGCCGCGCCCGGGAAAGTCATAACGACTGATCGCCAATGCGGCTGGAATCGCCAAAAGGGCTGCAAGGGTCGCCGACACCAGCCCCAGTTTGATCGAGAGCACGAAGGCGTCGATCATTTCCTGGTTCTCCCACAACGCCTTGAACCAGCGCAGCGAAAGGCCATCCGTGGGAAGTGACAGGTAGCCTTTGCTGGTGAAGGCCATCGCCATCACCACCACCAGAGGCGCCACAATGAATGTCACGAACGCGACATGGAACAGCAGGGAAAAACATCCGTTCTTGTGCATGGCGTCTACTCGAATACGTGCTTGAAGCGGCGCTCGGCCAGCTTGCTGCATCCCAGGATGATCACCAGGTTGGCCACCAGAAGCAGCATGGCGATCGCAGCGCCCAGGGGCCAATTGAGGGTGCCCAGAAATTCGTCGTAGGCTGCCGTGGCGACCACCTTCAAGCGCCTGCCGCCGATGATCGCGGGGGTGGCGAATGCCGAGGCCGCCAGTGCGAAGACAATGATCGAGCCTGACAGCACCCCCGGCATGATTTGCGGCAAGATGATGCGGCGGAACACGGTCAGCCGCGAGGCGCCCAGCGACAGCCCGGCCCATTCAACCTGAACGTCCAGCCGCTGCAGGGTTGCCCACACGGCAATGACCATGAACGGCACCAGAACGTGGGTCAGCGCGATGATCACGCCCATCTGGGTGAAGAGCATCTTCACTGGTTGATCAGTAATGCCCAGGGCCTGCAGGGCGTCGTTGATCAAGCCGTTGTTGCCCAGCAGGATGGCCCAGCCCAGGGTGCGCACCACCACCGAAATCAACAACGGCCCCAACACCACCAGCAGAAACAGTGAACGCCAGCGCGGCGCCATGCGCGCGATAATGATGGTCTCCGGAATGCCCAGCAGGACGCACAGCACCGTGACCGCCAACGCCATGCTTCCCGTGCGCAGGAAGATGTCGTGGAAATAGTCGTCCTTGAACACCTCCAGGTAATTGCCCAGGCTGTAGGCGGGCATCACGCCGCCGGTGTCGCTGAACAGGTTGAAGGACAGCACCGCGGTCAGCAGCAACGGTGCCAGCAGCAGCACGATGAACACCAGCAGCGCCGGGCCACTGAGCATCCACGGCGCGGCACCGATACGTTCCGCGTCATACCTGGCCATGGGCAACCTCCCGGTCCAGCAGTCGCAGGTCATCATCCGACCAGTCCAGGCTGACGTCACTGCCCTCCTCCGGCGGCGGGCCGCCCAGGTTGGGCTGAGTCATGTGGACCAGGCCCAGGCGGCTTTCCACGGCAATCAGCCAGAGGTTGCCGAGGAACACCCGCAGGCGGATGCGGCCCTCCAGGCGCCCGCTTCCCAGCGGCACCAGACGGATTTTTTCCGGGCGGATATACACGTTCACCTCGTTGCCCAGCGCTCGGTCTTCGTGAGGGACGTGCAGCAGCGTGTCCTGCACTTGCACATGACAGCAGCGGGCATTGCGCAATTGCACCGCGCCGGGGAAGGCGTTGGTCTTGCCCAGGAAAGCCGAAGCGAAGGGTGAGTGCGGTCGCTCGTAGGCTTCGAACGGGGTATCGATCTGTACGATCCGCCCCTTCTGCATGACCGCGATCCGGTCGCTCATGGTCATGGCTTCGACCTGATCATGGGTCACCAATATCGTGGTGATGCCCAGATCGCGCTGGATCGCCCGAAGCTCGATGTGCATTTCCTCGCGGAGTTTGGCATCCAGGTTCGACATCGGCTCATCGAGCAACAGCAGATTGGGCCTAATCGCCAGGGCCCTTGCGATCGCCACGCGCTGACGCTGGCCGCCCGACAACGCCTTGGGATAACGCTCACCCAACCCGCCGAGACGCACCAGCTCGAGTGCCTCGGTGATGCGCGTCTTGCGCTCGGCCTTGCCGACGCCTCGCATTTCCAGACCGAAGCTGATGTTCTGCGCCACGGTCATGTGGGGAAACAGCGCGTAACTCTGAAACACGATACCGAGCCCGCGCTGCTCGGGACGCACGTGAGTGATGTCGCGCCCCTCGAGCACAATTCGCCCCTCGGTGGGCTGGACGAAACCGGCAATCGATTGCAAGGTCGTGGTCTTGCCGCAACCGGAGGGGCCCAGCAACGAGATGAACTCGCCTTTCCGGACGTCGAGGTTCAAGCCGTCAATCGCCTTGAAGTTGCCGTAGGTTTTGACGATGCCTTCCAGTGTGAGAAATGCCATGGGCGTACCGCAGGCGAACCTGCGCCTCCAGAAAAGGGTTCAGGAAGAAACGGGAGATCGCTGGGGCAGCGAACTCAGCGCTCGACGGTACGGTTCCAGCGCGTGGTCCATTCGGCCCGCTGCTGGTTGATGGTGTCCCAGTCCACTTTGATCAGAGCGTTGACCTTCTCCGGTCCGTACGGCATGCGAGCAGCGACCTCCGGCGACAACTGCACCGTCTGGTTGACCGGCGCGAAGCCGTTGGCCTTGGCCTGAATCGCCTGGACTTCGGGCGACAGCACGTACTGGATGAACGCCTGGGCCAGTTCGGACTGGCTGTTCGGCGTGATACTGCACGCGGCGACTTGAAGCGCGATGCCGCCCTCCTTCGGGTAGATGAACTTCAACGGAAAGCCGGTGCCCTGCAGGGCGACCGCCCGACCACTGCCATACACGGCCATGACGATATCGCCGTTCTGCATCATGCCGTCCATCTCGCCGGGCGCGGAGACCCAAGCCAGCACGTTCGGCCCGATCTCATCCTTCAACGCCTTGAAGCCAGGGTCGATATTCTTCTCGCCGCCGCCGCGCAGGCGCGCCATCTCCACCAGCGTATGCAGGCCATAGGTGTTGGTTACCGGCGGCATGCCCAGCAGTTGCTTGTAGCGAGGATCGGTCAGGTTCTCCCACGAATCGGGGGCCGCCCAGCCGCGCTTCTTGAACGCCTCCTCGTTGTAGCCGATACCGGTGGCGACAACGCCAATGCCCGTCGCTTCGGGGCTCAGCCGTGCCAGGGGATACAGGTCGTTGTAGACCGGCGCGCTGGTGAGCTTTTCACACAGGCCCATCTGCAACGCCTGGTACATCGGACCGTCGTCCATCATGGCCACGTTGATCTGCTGACGCCCCTTCTGTGCTTGCAGCTTGGCCAACGTTTCCGTCGAATTGCCCGCCACGTAGACCACCTTGACGTTGTGCTGCTTTTCGAAGGCGGGAATGACCTGGGTCTTGTACATCTGCTCGGTGGAGCCACCCACGCCGGCCACATAGAGCGTGGTCTCGGCGAACGCAGGCGCAGCCATCGAAGCGGTAAGCGCCAGCGCGGCGGCGAAGGTCAGGGTCGGTAGCGGGCGAGGACGTGCAGCGGGGAACGAATTGAGGCTATTCACAGACTATCTCCGAAGTGCGTGGGGCAGATCGAACAATGCGTCAGTCGCTTCAGGGGGCCGAAGCTGTGCATGCACGGCGCATGCTCCCCGCCAATCCATCGCGGGGCGGCGCATCTTCATGTGCGCTATGGGTTGCGGGTTCGAGTATTGCGACAGCCTCTCCATATGGTCAAATACGGATATCCGGGCGAGTTATTCATATTTGATATGGGAGACAGCATGAACCTGAGGCAGATCGAAGCGTTCCGCAGCGTCATGAGGCTGGGTTCCATGACAGCGGCGGCGGAGGTCCTGTACACCTCCCAACCCAATGTCAGCCGCCTGATTTCGCAACTGGAAATCAGCGCGGGCCTGACCCTGTTCAAACGTGCAGGCGTGCGCCTGATCCCCACTCAAGAGGGCCAGGCCTTTTTCCATGAAGTCGAGCGGGCGTATGTGGGACTGGATTCGCTCAAGCTGTCTGCGAAAAACATTCGCAATCTGGGCACCGGGCGTCTGCGTGTAGCGGCCGTTCCCTCCACCGGGCTGAGCGTCATCCCTCGCGTGCTGAAATCCTTCACCGACTCGCGCCCCGAACTCACCGTTTCGCTGCACGTCAACTCATCCCAGACAGTGGAGCAATGGGTCAAATCCCAGTTCTGCGACATCGGCATCGTGGTTCACCCCGGAGACGGCGGCAGCCAACAGGCCGAACTGCTGGCAAGGATCCCGGCCGTGTGCGTGGTGCCCGCGGCGCACCGCCTGGCGAGCCAGCCCCACATCACCTTTTCCGACCTCGAGGGCGAAACCTTCGTCTCGCTCTGCCATGGCGACGGGACGCGATCGTTGGTCGACGAATTGTTCGACGAGGCCCGAGTGGAACGGGTCATGGCCGTGGAAGCGCAGTACAGCGCCATCAACTGTGAAATGGTCGCGCTGGGCATGGGCGTCACCCTCGCCCACCCGCTGGTGGCTGAGGACTACCGGCACCGGGAAATCGCGATCCTGCCCTTCAAACCGGACATCCTCTTCCCCACCTACGTGATCTGGCCAGCGGCGCACGCCAGGACGCGTCTCGCGGAAGAATTTGTCGAGACGTTGAAGGCGTTCTACGAAGGGGTTTCGCAACACTATCCATTGGGTAACGCCTGACTCACGGTGCTTCCTCGGCCGTCCCAGGCTTCGATCACCTGCCAGCGCTGCGATAACGCCGACACGCCCGTGCGCGATGATGAAATCGCCCTGGCGGCTCTCAGTAGCGCGGCTCGGTCAAGCAACGCTATTCCTCTGTCCAAAAGCTGTGGGTGCGGTCTCACCCGTTTTCACCGCACCCCGAGCCCTTGCCCTCTCGCCGCTTTCCGACGCAAGGGACCCCTGCTCACGCCCCGGCGGGAACGCTCATGCCGCCATCGGCCATGACCACAGACCCCACGATATAAGAAGCCCGATCGGAGGCGAGAAAAGCGACCACCTCGGCGATTTCCTCGGGTTGCGCGGCGCGCTTGATGGGCGTTTTTTCCCCATGCCGGGCAAGGAAATCCGGACCGTCCTCGACCACATCGTTGAGGATATTGGTGACCACGTCTCCCGACCCGACCGCGTTGACCCGTATGCCATGGTCGATGGCCTCCAACGCGAGCGCTCGGGTGAGCTGCGCCAACGCGCCCTTGGACGCGGCGTAGGCCGCGATCGTCGGGAACGCCTGATAAGCCGCGTAGGATGCGACGTTGACGATAGCGCCCTTGCGATTCGGGATCATGGCGTGGACGGCTTCACGAGCATGAAGAAACGCAGCGGTGACGTTGACCGCCTGGATGCGCTCCCAGTCATCGCGCGTCATGTCCACTACCCGCTTATTGATGATGATCCCAGCGTTGTTGACCAGTATTTCCAGACGCCCGAAATGAGCGATCGCCGTTGCCACTGCCTTCTGCGCAGCGCCATCGAGGGAGATGTCCGCAACCAGCGGTATGAGGCCAGGCCTGGCCAATGCTTCGACCATTGGGTTTTTGTCTTCGGCCACTACCCTGGCGCCACGTTCATGCAGCATCAGCGCCACGGCGCGACCGATTCCGCTCGCTGCACCGGTGACCAGAACCACTTGGTCTTCAAACTCACCACGCTTATCAGCAGCCATAATCATCTCCTGTTAGAGGCCCAGCAGCGGGTTGCCACTGTCGACAGGCGCACTTTCTTCCCTTCTCCACCTCGCGTCTGGCGCGGTTTTGCCAGACTGTCGCGATTTTGCTTTTTATCGCTCGCTCCCGTTACGCTGCTCCTTCATTCGTGGCTACGGAAGCACCCTATGAACACGCGCAGGCAGCGTCCGAGCTCGAGTCCTCCTGAGCGAGTGCCGGCCCACCAAGTGCCCGACTATTTTCCCGCCTCCGTTCACCTGCCGATCGGCCAAAGCGTGAGCCCGCAGGTGCAGGTGCAACTGTTCAGGCACTTGAGCACCCGTCAGAGTCTGACGGTGCCTGCTGTCGCAGAACCCCTGCTGGTGCTGGTCCTTTCAGGGACGGCGGTCGTCGAAGAGCGCGTCGGCAATGAACCATGGACTGCCAACGCGGTGGCCGCTGACGACTTTTTCCTCACCATGTCGCCCGTTCCCTATGAAATGCGTTGGCAGACCGGCAGTGCAGAGGGCTTTGAAGTGATCCATCTCTATCTCGGTCAGGACCTGCTGGAACTCGCCGCGCGAGACCTGGGCGCGAGTCATGGCAGGGCGACGAAGCTGCGGGAGGTATCGGGCGAACGAGATCCGGAAGTGTCCAGATGTGTGACGAGCATCCATCGCGAAATGACCTCCGCCAGGCCCGCCAGCGGGCTGTATCTGCACAGTGTCGCCCAAGCCTTGGCGGTCCACCTCGTCCGCCGTTACCGGACCACGGACCAGCCGCTCGACCCCACGAACGCTTTGCCGGCCTACAAGCTCCACAGAGCGGTCGCGACAATGCAAGCGGGTTTGGACAGCGCATTCAGCCTGGACAGGTTGGCCACGGAAGCCGGCATGAGTGTTTCTCACTTCAGCCGCATGTTCAGCAAGGCAACCGGCCAAAGCCCTTCCCGGTATTTCATCCATTTGCGGATGGACGCGGCGCGCCAGCAACTCCTGGCATCCGACCTGAGCATCCTCGACATTGCACTCAACGTCGGCTACGCCAGCCCGAGCCACTTTGCGCAAGTGTTCAAACGCCACACCGGCCTCACGCCGCGTGAATACCGCCAGGGCGTCTAGGTTCAGTGCGGTGAGTGGGTCAGCCGACGTCTCCCTCCAACGCCATGGGCCGTCCAGAGGGCCGTCATCACAGCGACACTGCCGGCCATCGCTCCGGCCTGTCGTTCCTAGTTCTCGATCTCTCCGTGACGAATCGCCATGCTGACGGCTTGTGCTGTCGTCTTGACGCCCAGTCGGCGCCGAGCCGAACGCAAGTGGTTCTCTACCGTCCGATCCGACAAGCCGAGCGTCACGGCAATGTCCGCTTGCCGCCGCCCTGCGGCAATCCAGGCCAACACTTCACGCTCTCGTCGCGTAAGGCTTGTGACGAAGTCTCCGACGGGGGCTTCCAGTATTCGTCGTGCAGAGAAAAAGGCGGAGGTGGCCACGCTCGTCAAACCCAGGCGCACTTGCGCCGACCCGACCACTCGCTCACCCCCCAGACTCATCGCACCCTCCAGGCCCTGCGGGCCGAATACGGGAACTTGAAGCCCTTGAACGCCTGGGCCGGATGGGGAACGGATCAACTGATAGCGTGCGTCTGCCGGGCTTTGGCGGTGCGCCTTTTTCCAGAAGAACGCCTCACGCGTATTCAACATGTGGCGGCTGACAGGGCAACGGCGGATATAGGTCGCAGCATCAACAGGCTGATCGTCGTCGAACCAGTCCCCTTCGACCCAGTAGATGCGCTCGATCACTTCTTCACCGGTTGAGGAGGCGGAAAACAGCACGAAGCGGTCGTAGCCATACGGTTGCGCGAAGCCCCGGACCGCCTTTTGAATCGTCTCCAGGTTGCGCGCCGCTTCGATCTCGAGTGCAGCGCGCATCGCGGCATCAGCCAGTCCGCCAGTCACTCCCCTGCGACCGCTTTCAACAACGTGTCTGCGGCGAGCTTGCCCAAGTTGTTTCCAGCCAGGGGGCTGTCGCCGGTCAATAGTTTGCGGTCTTTAAGGGTGGCCCCGGAGATGTCCTGATTGACGATCTCAACCCCAAGCGCCTGCAGCCGCTCGCCGAACTTCCAGGTCAGATGCCCAGGCATGTAGCCGATATCCGGTGTTTTTGCGTCCAGCGCATCGGGGAAAGCGCAAATCCTGTAGCCACTGAACGGGTAGGAATCCTTCGATTCGCCGAGGCCCGCCGCCAGCAGCGCCGCCGGACCATGGCACAGCGAAATCACGAATTTGTCATGGGCCACCGCCCACTGCAGAACGGACTTCACATCCTCACTGGCGGGCAACCCAATCAGCGCACCGTGACCGCCAGGGATGAACACGCCGATGTAATCCGAATCGTCGCCCAAGGCCGTCTGGATCACATCCGCCAGTTTCAACGGCGTTCTGAACTGGGCGCTGTATCGGGTGTAGAAATCCTTGACCTCAGTGTCTTCGGAGGGCATGGCCCAATACTCGAACTTCACCGGATTGCCAGACAGCGTCGCCACGTCGAACGCGAAGCCCGCTTTATCGAGGTGGTACATCGGAAGCAAGGTTTCGACCGGGTGGTTACCCGTGGAAAACAGTGTCCCGTTGTCTGTCGGCAGGTAACGCTCGTCAGCACCGATGAGCAAGATCTTCCACCGGCCACCCGCATACGGGGTAGCGTAGTTGGCGTCAGCGAGATCGGACTTCGGCGATGTGAACTGGCTCAGCGAATAGGGCGAAGGGAAAAAGGCATTGTGTTCTGCGCGGTCCGGGGTCGGCCGTTTGTCATCGCTTGGAGGGGTGACCATGTGCTTCTCCTTCGAAGTTCAGGGGGGACGAAACCATGCTAGTCCCGCGATCCTGGCCTCGCAATGAGGGTTATCCCCCAATCCCTGCACCTTCCACTGCGTACCGGCAGCAAGAGAAAATCAAAGGTTATCGAGCAAACACTCGCCCGCGCGCTGTCGTTGCGGGGCCAGACCGCACTGCCCCGCGTTCCACCAGGCAAGAAGGTCAGTCGGGGACAAGGGCTTGGCGAAATGGTAACCCTGGCCTTGCTGACAGCCCCAACCCCGCAGAAGGTGGTAGTGCAGCTCGGTCTCCACCCCTTCAGCCACCACCGTCAGGCTCAACTCCCGCACCAGGCTGATCAGCCCTCGGATGATGTGCCACTCGCTGTTACCTGGCTGCAGATCCGCCAGCAGCGAGCGGTCCAGTTTGACGCTGGTCGCGGGAATCTGCCGCAGGTACGCCCAGTTGCTGTAGCCGCTGCCAAAATCATCGATGCCGATGGCCACGCCGAGATCGCGGAATCGCTGCAATTGCGCGCGGACGGCCTGGAAATCGGTCACCAGTACACTTTCAGTGAACTCCAGTTCGATGAAACGAGGTGCCACGTCGAATGCCTGGAGCGCTTCGACCAATAGATCGAACAGACGCCCATCGGTCAGGTCCAGCGCCGAAACGTTGAGCGATGCCGTCATTTCAATGCCTTGAGCCCGCCATGCGGCCAATTGCTCACAGACCCGCCGCATGACCCAGCGGGTGATATGACGAATCGACGCCGTGGATTCAGCCAGCGGAATGAATTCAGCGGGGCTGACTTCACCCAACGTGGGATGCGTCCATCGCAGAAGTGCCTCGACGGCGACGCATCGGCCACTGGCCAGGTCGATGCGCGGCTGGTACACCAACCTGAACTGATCGGGAGAAACGAGCGCTGCTTCAATGGCGTTGAGCAGGGCTGTGCTGCGGCGCAGACCGGCGTCGATCAACGGGTCGTAATTGAGCCAGCGCTGTTCGCTGCGTCGTGCCGCGTCGGTGACACTGGCCATCAGCCGCAGGATATCCGTCGTCCCGTCTATTTCACGCTCAAGCTCCAGTACGCTGATGCCCACGTCCGAAAAGATCGGGATGTTTCCGCTATACAGTGGGCACGCGAAGGCCTGGACCAAGTCGGCGCTCAACCGGGAAATAGACAATGCCGGGGATCCCTCGAGCAATGCGACAAAGCCCAGCGTACCGGAGCGGTACAGCCGCGCGCCCTCGGGCAATAGCTGAACCAGCAGCTCTTTGACCGCCAGCATGAAGCGGGTGAAAAACTCGCCACCCAGCGCCTTGGCCAGGCTGTCCATCCCGGACGCGGAAAGCGGCTCGATCATCATGGCGATGCGGTCGGCCTGGCCGAATGTGTCCTTGATGTCGGATTCGAAACGTTGCCGATTGGGTAAACCCGTCACCGCGTCGATGTAGTGGGCGCGGTGAATGGATTCCAGTCTCGCAACCACGACACTGGCCGCGTTGCGCAACAAGGTTCGCCCTTGCTCGTCCATCGGAGGGTGAGCCTGATGGTCAATGACGCACAACCTGCCCAGAGTCTGACCCGACTTGACTCTCAGCGGAGCGCCGGCGTAGTACCGAATGTAGGGAGCGCCTGTCACCAACGGATTGAGCGCAAAACGAGGGTCTTGGGTGGGGTCGCATATTTCCAGCACCGCTTCTTCGCCCAGGCCATGGGCGCAAAAGGACACTTCGCGGGAGGTCCGTTCAGCCTCCATGCCGACTCGCGCTTTGAACACCTGGTAGTCACGCTCGATGATACTGACCAGAGAGGTGGGCACCCCGAAGTGCTCGGCGACCATCGTCACGATGCCGTTGAGCACCGGGTCTGAACCGCTTTGCAAGTCGGCCGTCAAACGGTCCACATCGACCAGCCGCACGCGTTCTTGTTCGGACGAAAGGTTCCACTGGGTCATGAGGGTGACTACTATGCGACGACGGCTGGAAACACCGGACTTAGGGGTTCAGTTGAAGCGTGAGCTTACCGTTACACGCCCTTTCATACAATCGCACTTTGCCATCATCGGGTTAGCGAAAAGCTATCGCCCAGGGTGGTTGGGCCGCTTAAAGCTGAGGGTTGCTCTGCCGCTAAACGTCAAGGGTTGCACAGCGTGGCGCCAGCGACCGGCAGCGATCTCGCTTCCGAACTTTCCGACCCGGCCCCAACGGAGCCCCATTTGATCAGTATTCTCTCGCGGACCCCGGACGTGGTGCGCCGACTGGCTCGGTCCCAGCCCAACACACTGGTACGCTACGCGGGTACCGTTCTGGTCATCATGCTGTGTGCCGCATTACGCGTTCAGCTTCCCTTCACCGCCCTGCCGTACTTGTTTTTCATCCCTGGCCTGATGTTCATCGGCTTCTGCTTCGGCGTTGGGCCGTCCACCCTGGGCTGCGTGCTGGCTGTCCTGACGGCGCACTACTTCTTCATTGGTGAAATCGGCTTCAACGATGGCTGGACCGCCTGGCTCAGCAGCGCAAGCTTTGCCTTGGTCACCCTCGTCATGGCGGTGGTGTGCGCATTGTTCCGAAAGACGTTGAATGCCCTTTCCGATGTCAACGACCGCCTGGAACACGAGGTCGAACGCCGCACGCTGGAGCGAGATGGCATCTGGAACGTCTCCCCCGACCTGATCTGTACCCTTTCCGATACGGGCACTGTGGTGGCGATGAATCCCGCCTGGCAAACCGAAACGGGGCACACCCACCAGGCGCTCAAGGGCGGGGCCTTTTTCAGCTTCATTTCCCCGTCGCAACTGTCCGATGCGCTGCGCGACCTGAGCAGCGGGCCGATTGCAGAACTCGATACCCAAGGCGTGCGCGCCAATGGTCAACCCTTGCACTTGAACTGGCGCATTGCGCGCCGCCAAGGCTTGTACTTCGCGGTTGCAAGGGACATCACCCTCTACAAAGAGCGGCAGGAAGCACTCGATCAAGTCCGCTCGCAATTGCAGCAAAGCCAGAAGATGGAAGCGGTCGGCCAACTGACCGGCGGCTTGGCCCACGATTTCAACAACCTGCTGACGGTCATCACGGGCAGCCTCGACATGCTGGAGCAGCTTATCGCTCAGGAGGGCCGAAAGGATCTGACTCGCTACGTCGGGCTGGCCCGCAATGCGTCCGGCCGCGCGGCCTCGCTGACGCACCGATTGCTGGCCTACGCCCGGCGTCAACCACTCGCCAGTTCCGTCGTGGACCTGGGGTTGCTGGTTCACGACATGGAAGAACTTATCAGCAGGACCCTCACGCCGCGCATCGAGCTTACCCTGCTGACGCCGGAAGAGGCCGTGCTGTGCTATTGCGACGCTCACCAACTGGAAAACGCGATCGTGAACCTGTGCATCAACGCACGGGACGCCATGCCTCAGGGGGGACGGTTGCAGATCGAAATCAGCCGGACTCTTCAGGAAGATGCTGCAAACCCGGAGACTGGGCCATTTGCGCGGGTGCGGGTATCGGATACCGGTACGGGCATGCCCCAAAGTGTGCTCGAGCGCGCCTTCGACCCCTTCTTCACCACCAAACCTCTAGGCTCAGGCACTGGCCTGGGCCTGTCGATGGTGTATGGCTTTGCCCAGCAGTCTGCTGGAGGTGCCCGAATCGAATCGGTGATGGGTGAAGGTACGACCGTCAGTCTTCTGCTGCCGCTGCATGATGGCCCCGCCACCCCCAGTGGGGTCGGTCCGGCCACCTTTGACCCAGACGATGGGCAGGCCAATGACGCCGCTTTGCTCATCGTCGACGATGAGGTCGCCATCCGCGATCTGGTGGGCGAGTCCCTGGAAGGCATCGGTTATCGGGTCACCAAGGTCGGGACCGCCGCGCAAGCGTTGCGAGCGCTGGAAAGCGAGCCACAGACCCGCCTGCTCATTACGGACGTCGGACTGCCCGGCAGCATGAGTGGCGATGAGCTGGCCGTGGCCGCATTGGCGTTGCGGCCCTCGCTCAAGGTCCTGTTCATTTCCGGCTTCGTGGAAAATGTCATCCCCGCGATCGCCCTGAAAAGCGGCCAGACCGAACTGCTGCTGAAGCCGTTCGCGGTGAATGAGCTGAACGCAACGGTTCATCGCCTGCTCGCCCCGCGCTGAGCGGGCTGGGTACCGCAGAAGTCCGCCCATCGAAACCACAGGCCGACGTGGCGCCGGGCTCGAATGCCCATGCGATGACCTCCGAGCCACCCGACGCCAACGCTTGATGAAGCAGGTTAGCTCACTTGATTGGCAAACCTGCCGACTGCATCGACCACCCGCTTGGCGCCGTCCTGAATCTCCACGATGACCTGCCCTGCCTGGGTGGCAAGGTCCAGGCCCTGCTCCGCCTGAGACTTGCTGTTTGCCATCTCGGCCACGGTCTCATCCACCAGTTTCTGGTTCTGCAAGACCACCGATGCGATTTCTTCGGTCGCGGTACTGGTGCGCCCCGCCAGTTGCCGTACCTCGTCCGCCACGACCGCGAACCCCCGTCCTTGCTCACCTGCACGCGCCGCTTCGATGGCAGCATTCAATGCCAGCAAGTTGGTTTGTTGGGCAATGCTGCTGATCGTTTGAATGATCGAACTGATGAGCAACGATTGTTTGCCCAGCGCTTCGACCCCGCCCGAGGCGGCCTGCATGTCCGACGCGATTTTTCGCATGGTGTGCATCGTATCGTTGACCACCACGGCTCCCCGCTGAGCGCTGACATCGGTCTGCCGGGAAATTTCGAAGGCGGTCTGGGCTGCCCCGCTGACCTCCTGCTCACGGGCGATCTGGTCCGACACCACGGTCGCGAACTTCACGACCTTGCACAACGTGCCTTCCGTGTCATAGACCGGGTTATAGGTCGCCTCCAGCCACACGGTCTGCCCGCGGCTGTCGACGCGTTCGAACCGGCCACCGACGAACTCGCCCTTGTTCAGCTTCAGCCAGAAATCCTTGTACGACTGGGACGACGTCTCCTGCGGCTTGCAGAACATACGGTGGTGATTGCCTTTGACCTGCCCCAGGTTGTAACCCATGGCTTGAAGGAACTGATCGTTCGCCGCCAGCACCTGCCCTGAGAGGTCGAATTCGATCACGGCCGTCGAGCGGAGCAGCGCCGCGATGAAAGAGCTGTTCTCCGATGCCTTTTCAACGCGGGCAGTGATGTCCGTCGCATAACCGGTCACATGACGCAATTGGCCGGCCGCGTCCGTGATGGGCTGCCAGTGGGCATGCAGCCACATCAGCGAACCGTCAGCATGCAAATACCGGTAGTCGTCGCTGATGGACGTGCCCGCGGCGACTGCCGCTCGGAAATTATGAAAACACGGCAGCTTGGACACGTACTGCGGAACGATGTCAGCCATGGCACGCCCTATCAACTGATCCGGCTTGTAGCCCAACGTGGTCGCAAATCTGTCGTTGCAGGCGATGATATGAAACGCCGAGTCAAGGGTCAGCGTCAGCATTTCACGGTTCAGGCCATCGCGCAGTTGGCGCAGCTCCGACAGTTCGGTGGCCTGTGCGTGAAGCTGCTGCTTGATTTTTGTGTTGAACATGGGAAGCCGTCTCAGGGGTCAGTCTCAGGCTATCGGCGTGTCAGGCCGCAAATTGAGGGCTGTTCGACGGGCAGTACTGGGTATGCAGCGTTGATCGGATGATCGGCTCAAGCCGCGTCCGCGGGCGGCATCGCACGCACAGCGGACCTCGCTCATCCAGACATCACGAGCGCAAGGCGGCGATTCAAGCGCGCCGCCGGGCGGGTCATCCTCCGGGATTCTCTGGCAGCGCTACGCCCTTTTCATCCCTGGCACTTCCATATTGATCTTGCGCCAGAACGCCTCAGCGAAGCTGTAGACCGAAAAGGCGATGAGCCCCAGCGCCATCACGATCAGAATCAGCCAGCCGGCGGGGAGGTTCTGCAAGGCGTCGAGGGCTTCCTTCATCCCAGGCGGGTCCACGGCTTGGTAAGCGGAGCCGCTGACGGCCAAGAGCACGGCGATTTCGATGAAAACCGCGCCACGGGCGATCAGCCCGACCCTGGAAACCGGACGCACGTACCGCATCACGTCTTCGTCGGCCTCGAAATACTTCTCGAATGACGCCTTCCAGCCCTTGATGATGTGCGCGACGCCGACACCGAACGGGACGAGCGCGATCAGGTAGACCAGCAGATTCGAATGTTTCCAGGACAGCAGATGTGCCAGCCAGTCTTTGGTTTGCCCGCCGGAATCGTCCGAGCTTCCAATGCCGCTCAAGAGCAGGCCTAGCGCAAAAAAGGCCAGTGCCCCGTTGACCAGGCCACCGGCCAGTAAACCGGCGCGGATGATCAACCCTTTGAAGTCCTTGCCGTGATGGTCGACATCACGCGTTGCCTGCAAGACACGCCACCCGGCAAACGCGAGCAAGCCTGCGACCACGAGCCCGACCAGAAAGTAGCCAAACGGCTGACCTAGCAGGGCTTCCAGGCTTTTGTGACTGTCTTTGGGCTTCGTCGAATCCTGTGCCGCCAACAGCGCGAAGATGCCGATGATCAGGTACAGCACGCCCCGAGCGGCGTACCCTCCCCGTGCTAGAACAATCAGGCTTTGGTGCGGTGACATTGGCTGCTTTCCCGTAAGTGATAGAGGAACAGACTCGTCTGGGATGCAGGGGTTCTATCCGTGAGGCCGCGCCCAGCATGCGCGTTGCAACGCGCGGGGCGCTAGTGACAAGCGAGCTCGAACGCCTGTTCGATGGTGTTGAGCAATGCATTCTCTGAATCCTGTTTGCGGCGCACCATCGACAACTGACGCGTCGGCGCCGAAGGGCCGAACGAGACCTCCCGCACGGCATGAGCAACCAGATGCTCCTTGCGCAGACGCGGCAGCACCGAAACGCCCAGCCCCATACCCACCATCGCGATGATGGCGTCCGCACTGGGCACATCGAGCAGGGCCTCGCAGTGGGGGATGAGGTGGTCAACGAACCGGGCGGCCATTCTGCCGACCACCAGCTTGCGATCCAGACGAATCCACGGATACCGCTTCAGGTACTCCGCAGGCGCGTGACTTTCCAGTTGCGCGGGCACCACCAGCACCATGGGCTCACACAGTAGATCCTTCCAATGCAGGCGTGCAGATCCGCCCCCCGGCGGTCGGACGAGAATGGCGGCGTCCAAGCGATCCGCCTTCAACGATGAAAGCATTTCCGGGGTATTGGCACGCTCCAATTGCAGGGTCAGGCCGGGTGCCCGTTTTTGCAGTTCCGCGACGGCTCTGGGCAACAGGGTGGTCTGGACCGAACCCGTGACGCCCAGCCTCACTCTGCCCGACATCGAGGGGTAGCGCTGGGCACGCAGGTTGTCGAGATCGGCGAGCGTGCGCGCCACGGTGTTGACCAGCAGTGAGGCGAATCGCGTCGGACGCACGCTGCGGCCGGACCGGTCAAACAGCGACTGGCCGAAATACGCCTCTAGCTGCTTGATCTGCAGGCTGACGGCGCTGGGTGAGAGGTTCACCGCCTCTGCGGCGGCCGCGAAGGACCCTCGTTCAAGCGTCGCCTGCAGCGTTACCAGGGCCTCGATTTTCATGAGAAATCCTCGTCTTTGGATCGACAAAGAATAACTTTTCTGGGTGGATCAGTCCCCTATGATGGCGGCGACAAGAAAGCAATGAAGGGGGGACCACTCCGATGCGACTTCAAGATTACCCGCTGGCATCCCATACCGTGCCGCATGGCAGTGCGACCTATCGGATACCCAAACGCCTCAAACCCATCCTCTCCCTGGATGACTTCGAGGTCGCGGCGCGCCGACATCTCCCCAAACCCATCTTCGCCTACGTCAGCGGTGGCGCGGAGAACGAACGCTCCCTTCGCGCCAACAGTTCCGACTTCGACGCTTACCAATGGGTGGGGCGCGCGTTTACCGACACCTCAGCGCGGAGCCTGGAAACGTCGTTGTTCGGGCACCGCTACAGCGCGCCCTTCGGCATTGCCCCGATGGGCATCAGCGGGCTCACCGCTTTCGAAGGGGACTTGATTCAGACACGTGCGGCTGCCGAAGCCAACCTCCCCGC
Organism: Pseudomonas sp. RIT409; assembly: GCF_003052515.2. GTDB lineage: Bacteria > Pseudomonadota > Gammaproteobacteria > Pseudomonadales > Pseudomonadaceae > Aquipseudomonas. The sequence continues at coordinate 34,070 of NZ_QARE02000008.1, forward strand.
CATCATGAGTGGCTCCTCGCTGATGCCCATGGAAAAGATCGTTCAAGCCAACCCGAACGCCTGGTTCCAGGCCTACGTTCCCGGCGAGGAAGAGAAGATCGTGGCGCTTCTGGATCGCGTGCGCCGGGCAGGCTTCAAGACACTGGTGGTCACTGCGGATGTGCCGGTGTCCGCCAACCGGGAAAACCTCATTCGAGCCCGATTTTCCACTCCGTTGAAACCCGATCTGCATTTGGCCTGGCAAGGCCTCACGCATCCCCGATGGCTGATAGGCACCGCACTGCGGACCCTCCTGCAGCATGGAATGCCACATTTCGAAAACTCCGGGGTCAAGCGTGGCGCACCGATCCTGTCAGCCAACGTGATGCGCGATTTCGGCGCCCGTGATCACTTGAGCTGGAAACATTTGAACCTGATGCGAGAACAGTGGAAAGGCACCTTGGTGGTTAAAGGCATTCTTGACCCGCTCGATGCGCTCAAGGCCCGGGAAGCGGGTGCCGACGGCATCATCGTGTCCAATCATGGCGGTCGCCAACTGGATGGCAGCGTCTCCCCTATGACCGTGTTGCCTGAGATCGTCGCGGCCTGCGGCGATCACTACCCCGTCATGATCGACAGCGGCTTTCGCCGAGGCACCGACATGCTGGCCGCCCTTGCCCTTGGCGCCAAATTCGTGTTCGTGGGGCGGCCCATGAATTACGCCGGCGCGGTGGCGGGGCAACCTGGAATCAAACATGCGATAGGCATTCTGGCTACCGAGCTGTCGAGGAACATGGCCCTGCTCGGCATTTCGCGGCCAACTGAAGTCGACCGTGACCGGCTGCGGATTCGTCGGGCTGCGCTACCTGAATGCGTCCCGGGCATTCAGCTGGCAAGCAACCGCTGAAGCCTCAAGCCAATCAACGCCAGACCGGCAACCCCGTTGGTTCACCGCTCGATGCGCAAATAGCGCCTGCGCCAGGCATCGGAGCCAAAGATCAGCGTAATGCCGATGTGTTAAACCAGGGACAGCGAGCCGATGGTCCCGACGATGGCCGGGTAAAACCAGCCAGGCGCCACGATCGGGCACGCGGCGGCGAAAGCGCTGGGACCCGCCCCGCTCCCGCGATCGCCTGTCACCCTCCATCGCAATCATGGCGCCTCAGCGATGACCAGCGATCACCGATGACGTCGAGCGATCGGGCGACCGAGTATTCGCGTTTGCCCGGCATAGGCGCTTCGGGCCAGTTCTTCTGGAAACGGGCCCGCCCCGTGACAAGCGTGAACGCCGGGCCAATGGATCAGCGGGAGAGCCCGTTCGCTTCGAACAGCCAATCGAACGCTTCCCGGACGGTGGGCGACGCCGTCGGCACCGGGCTTGAGCCGATCTGTCGCGTGGTGCGCTCGAACAGGTCTTTCACACCCGGCAGCACTGACACCGGCAGGTCAGCGGCGCGCAGTTGGCGCTCGGCTTCCTCGACCTCTTTGAGGCGCCGTGGCGCATGGACGACATGGGTGCGGATGAGTGCGCCGAGAAAATCGCGCAGGCTGGCCTGGTCGATGTCGCTCAACGCCTCGTGCAACTGATGAGTGACGCCCTGCTTTTCGGCCGCCATGAAGCACTCGATCGTCAGCGCTTCGAGGCCCTTGGTGAACACGCTTCGCAGGATTTTCAGCGCGGCCGCATCGCCTGCCGCGCCGCCTTCTACCGGCTTGAGCGGCGCACCCGCCGAAGCGAACAGGGCAATGGCGCGTTCAAGCCCCTCGCCGGCCCCCAGCAGGTTGGTTTTCTCATGGGTCAGGGCAATCGCGCCCAGGATCGCCACGTCGACGTAAGCGACACCGAGCTGCGCCGCATGCGCAGCGGCGGTTCTGATCTGAGCGGGGTCGGCCGTGGTCATGTCAACGAACAACGCACCCTCGCCCATCCCGCCAAGCGCCTGCTGGGCAACCGAAAGAGAAACGGTGCCAAACACGCAGGACACCACCACGTCGCACTGAGGGGCGAGCTCGGCAACGGACGTCATTACCTGCGTGCCGAGATCGGCCGCGAACGCCTGGGCGTTGGGTGAAGGTTTCAGGTCGCACAGAAGAATGTCGTGCCCTGCGGCCGACCATGGCCGTGCGTAAGTCAGGCCGACTTCACCGGCTCCGATAATGCCTATTTTCATTGTTCTGATATCCGCTTCAGTGGGCCGCGTAGGCGCCTTTGTAAGTCCCGGCCGCAATTTGCGCCAGCATCTCTGCCTCTTTCAGTTCGGTGGCATGGCACCGCTGCAACAGGCTTTCGGCCTGCGACATCGGGAAGGCCACGACACCATCATGATCGCCGACGACGATATCGCCTGGCGACACGACCATGCCGTCAATGCTCACCGGCACGTTGATTTCGCCTGGGCCGTTCTTGTACGGCCCGCGATGAAAGCCCGCACGGGCGAACATCGGAAATGCCCCCTGGCCGATGGTTGCCAGGTCACGAATGGCACCGTCTACTACCACACCGGCAGCGCCGCGCTTCTCGGCAATCGCCGCCATGATGTCGCCCATCAACGCACGGCTGAGGTCGCCCCCGCCATCCACCACCAGGACTTGGCCGGGCCCCAGGATGTCCAGGGCCTGATGAATGGCCCGGTTGTCCCCACAGGGGACTTTCACGGTCAGCGCGATGCCCGCCATGGTGCCTTCGATGCGATGAAACGGCATGAGGCGCGCCCCGGGCAGGCGGTCCAGGCAATCGCTGATGATGGAGGTCGACGTGCGGGTATAGGCCGCCAGCAGCGCGTGGACGTCCGGTGGAATGGCGATAGCGTTCATGGGGAATCCTCAGATGGCAGATACCCAGAGCATAAAGAGCGTGTTAAATAGAAAAAGCGATATTATTCTATGAACTTACATGCAAATAAGGAATGAGTGTGATTACGTTGAGGCAACTCACCGCCTTGCATTGGATCGAACGCCTCGGCACGTTCGAGCGCGCTGCCGAGCATTTGCATACCACGCAATCGGCGATCTCCAAGCGTGTCCAGGAATTGGAATCGATCACCGGCCTGCAACTGTTCGATCGTTCGCAACGCGGGGCACGGCTGACTGCGACGGGCGAAGAGGTGCTGGTCATCGCACGGGAAATGCTCGCCCTGGCGGACCGCATCGCGGCGTTGAAAGATGGCAATCACGTGGTGACGCGACGCCTCAGGCTTGGGGTCACGGAGCTGACGGCCTTGACCTGGCTGCCGCGTCTGATCGCGCGGCTGGTGGAAGACTTTCCAGGGCTGACGGTCGAGCCTGAAGTCGACATGAGCCGCAACCTGCATGAAAAACTCATGGATGATTTGGTCGACCTGATCATCATTCCCGACACGTTCACCGCGCCGGAGGTGACCTCAGTGCCGCTGGCGATCGTGGAAAACGCCTGGATGGCCGCTCCCGGGCTGATTGCCCAGTCAGGCGTGGTGGGCCTGGCCGAACTCGCCAAGTACCCGATGCTGGTGCAGGGCAAGCGTTCCGGATCGGGCCTGTTCGTGAACAAATGGCTGGGGGCGCTGGGCATCGAACTGCCCAAGACCCTGTCCTCCGACAGCCTCACCGCCATGCTCGGCCTCACGGCCGCCGGGCTGGGCGTGACCTACCTGCCGCTGGAATGCTTTCGTCCGTTGATCGACGAAGGGAAGCTGACCATCATCAAGACCGACCCTGAATTGCCGCCGGTGCCGTACATGGCCATGTATCGAAACGACCGGCCCTCGGCCTTCGTCACCGAAGTCGCCTCCCGTGCGGTCGAGCTGTGCGACTTCACTCGGCAATTGCAGAGCTGAGCTGACCGGATGCAACGCCCTGGGCGCGCCGCTTTCGGTCTGGCCCGTCAAGCCGCCGCCCGACGGGCTCCAGGCGAGCGTTTACCCGCCAGCCTGTTGTTCGAGAGGGTCGGCAGGTTCTTGAATGGACAGCACGAAAATCAGTGCCGCCAATGAGCAGACGCCCAGGAAGACAAAGACGGCCGTCCAGCTGTAGCTGTCCAGCAGCATGCCAGTGATCAGCGGCGCCATGGCCCCACCCGCCTGACCTGCGCTGTTGACCAGCGAGGCGGCTACCGGATAGGTGGTCCGCGTAGTCAATCCCATCGAATACACCGAGAACGAGGAGTAGCCGATGTTCAGCAGAAAGCCGGTACCGAACAGCAGCGCACCCACCGAAAGCAGGTCGTTCGGCGCGTACACCAGCGCGATCATCATCACACAGGTCGCCACGGCGCTGATCATCATGGTGGGCTTTCTACGACGGTCCAGCACCGTGTCGGACAACCAGCCGCCCACGATATTGCCCAGCACACCCCCCGCGAACGGCAGCGAGGCAATGAAACCGACCTGCATTAGCTCGAAATGCTTCACCTCTCCCAAATACTTCGGCAGCCAGGCGAGCAGCACGTTGACCACGCCGGTCATCAGCAAATAGCCCAGGCCACAGCCCCAGACATTCCACGACGCGAACACCGACCGCGACGTCGCCAAGGGCGGGGTATGCTTGTAGCGCAGCAGCGTGTCCAGCACACCGAAGCTTTTATGGGCTCGTACGGCGACATCGCCAGCCTTGGCCGTGTCCTCGGTGTAAGTGGCCTCGGCGTCATTGACCCGGCGGCCCGAGCGTGGATCGTTAGGCACCAGCCACCACCAGATCACCGCCATCAGCAGCCCCGGAATGGCGAACGCAAAAAACATCGTGCGCCAGCCATCGAGCAGGATCAGCGCAGCCCCGATGGGCGGCGCGATCACCGCGCCCATCTTGGCGGCCGACAGAAAAGCCCCCGTGGCCAGCCCTTTCTCGCGCGCCGGGAACCAGCGGTTGATCGTGCTGAGCATCGACAGGGGCAGCGCGGCTTCGGCCACCCCCAAGGCTGACCGGTAGATTTTCATCAGGCCGAAATTGTGCGCCGTGCCGATCAGCAGCGTGACAACGGAAGTCATCGCAATCGACACCGGTGCGACCACGCGCACGCCGACACGGCTGAGCAGAAAGCCCGCCGGAATCTGCCCCAAGGAATAGAACAGGAAGAAGGCGCTGACCAGCAGCCCGGCCTGTGCGTTGGTGGCACCGAACTCTTTTTGGACGTACGGCAGTGCGATGCCGATGTTGGCGCGGTCCGCTGCAGCCAGCATGTAGACCACGACGATGACCGACAGAACGACCCAGCGATACCTTGACCGTGCCGCCTGGACAGCGGTGTCAGTGGTGGCGATTGCAGTCATGGCCCCTCCTTTTTTTATGCTTATTGGAGTCGCCATCGTCGGCATTCCGCAGGAAGAGAAAAAGCGATAAATAAGAAACCTCAACGATTCCCTAACGGAATACGAGGAAAGATCGCGTCGGGCGCGATGTGCACCAGGTGCAGCACGCGCTTCAGCGGAACACATCCCGCTCCTGATCGAACATGTGCGCCACCTCCTCGGCAACCGCCCGGATCGAGGCATGCTTTCGATCCCGTCCTCGGGTCAGAAGAAAGACCTCCCTGCTCGGCGGGACGGCGCCCAGATCGCAGGGTTGCAGCGCCGGATCGACTCGCCCGATGTAGTGAGGAAGTAGCGCAAGCCCGATGCCCGAGCGCGCGGCAATGGATTGGAGGTACTGGTCATTGGCGCGAAAGGCGACGCGGGCGCGAGGGTGATGGCGCGTCATCCAGATTTCCTGAGACAGATGAGCATCGGCCTCGTTGAAGCCGATGAACGCCACCTCGCGCCCGGCCTCGACCGCATCGCACACGGCTTGAGTCCCGTAGAAGCCGTAGCCCACCGTTGCCAGGCGACGCGCGACGATATCGCCATCCTGAGGCACGTCAAAACGGAGAGCGATGTCGGCCTCATGCCGTTCAAGACTGACGGATCTCAGCGTCGGGGCAAGGTCAATATCCAGGCGCGGATAACGCGCTGCCAGCGCGGGAAGTCGCGAAATGAGGAAACCGCCGCACAGACCCGGCGACGAGCTGATCCTGACCAGGCCCGACGGCGCCCCCGCCTGCAGGCCGCGACTGAGCACTTGAGCCGCCTGCTCCATTTCACTGGCGGCTTCCAGCGCCTGCATGCCCGCTGCCGTCAGAATGTAGCCGTCCGGTCGTCGCTCGACGAGTGTCTCGCCAAGGCTGTCTTCCAGCGCGCGCAACCGACGCGCCACGGTGGCGTGGTTGACCGACAACATGCGGGCTGCAGCGGACAGACTGCCTTGGCGAGCCAAGGCCAGGAACACCCTGACGTCCTGCCAATCGAGGGCTGTGCGTTTTTGATCAGTCATTGGGCGAAGATAGAGAATATTCGATCAACCGACAACGCCTTATCTTCCGCTCATCCCCCGAGCATGAAGGAATGCAGCCATGTCAGAGATTCAGAAAGTCGCAATCGTCACCGGCGCCTCCCAAGGCATGGGCGAGGCCATCGTCCAGGCCTTTCGCGCCAGAGGCTATGGCGTGATCGCCACGTCCCGATCCATACAGCCGTCCGAAGATCCGCACCTCATTACCGTGGCGGGTGATATCGGAGATCCCGACACCGGCAAGCGTCTGGTCGCCGCAGCGCTCGAACGGTTCGGCCGGATCGATACGCTGGTGAACAACGCGGGCATCTTTATCGGGAAGGCCTTCACCGACTACACGGAAGCCGATTATCGCTTGAAGTTGCACACCAACCTCGACGGCTTCTTCTTTGCCACACAGGCGGTGATACCGGTGATGCTGGCTCAAGGCAGCGGCCATGTGGTGCAAATCACCGCTTCGACGGCGGAGTTCGCCAGTTCGCTCTCCCCCGCCTTCATCGCCATGTTGACGAAAGGAGGGATGAACGCCGCCACCAAGAGCCTGGCGATGGAATATGCCACGCGCGGTATCCGCGTGAATGCTGTGGCACCGGGCATCATCCGCACCCCGATGCATGACCCGGCCGTCATCGAGCAACTGGCCGGCTTCCACCCGATGAAGACATTGGGAGAGGTAGAAGACATCGTGCGGGCTGTCCTGTACCTGGAAGACGCTGCGTTCTCGACCGGCGAGATCCTGCACGTCGATGGCGGTCTGATTGCCGGCCGTTAGGAACAGCGCGTCTTACCACGCAGAAACAGGAATCGGGCGAGGTGACCCACCCCGCGTCAGCTCGATCCCGGTGGGATTCCGTCTTTGTTGAAGTCCTTGAGGCGTTCCTTTTCCTTTTCCGTGGAATGGGCGGGAACGTCCTCGTTGGGTTTCGGTGTCTCTTTCTTTTCTTCAGCCATCTGCGGGCCCTCCTCTGGATACCTGTTGGGCAGCTTCGGCATCCGGCGGTTCAGAAAAGATCCGCGTCACCGTCCGTCCTATCCGGAGATTGCTCAGGACATGCACGTTCGATTCTGGACGCTCTCATGAAAGCGGTGATCTTTCTCGGTATCGGCGACCTTCATCTGACGTCCCAAGCCCCAACGGCGCGAGGACCTGTGCTCACGCCAGGCCCTCGGGTTCAGAGGTATTCGACATTGCCGTCGACGCTGATGGCTTGGCCGCTGATGTTCGCCGCTGCCCTGGACGACAGGAACAGCGCCATGGCCGCCACCTCTTCCATGGTCACCATCCGGCGCAGTGAGATTTTCTCGAGGTACCGATCACGCATGGCGTCGAAGGCGATGCCCAGCGTTTGCGCTCGGGCATCGATGACCCGGTTCATCCGCTCGCCGGCCACCACACCGGGCAGGATGGCATTGACGCGGATATTGTCTGGGCCCAGTTCGCTGGCAAGGGATTTCATCAACCCGATGATCGCCCATTTGGTCGAGGCGTACGGCGTCCTGAACGGATACCCTAAACGCCCCGCCACGGGGGACATCGCGATGATATGCGGGTCGAGCGTGGACTGCCTGAGAAAGGGAATTGCCTTACGCAGGACGTAATACTGGCTGTTGAGGTTGGTGGCGATCGTGGCCTCCCACTCGTGCGGTGCGAGCGTTTCGATGTTGCCCGTGGGACCGGCGATCCCTGCGTTATTCACCAAGACGTCCAGCCCCCCCAGCAGCGCAGTGGCCTCCTCCATCATCCGGTCCACTTGCACGGTGCTGGCAACGTCCGCCACACCCCCCTGCATACCCGGAAATTCGAGCTTCATGCGCTCGACGGCCTGGGCATCGATGTCGCAGATGTAGACCCGCGCCTGGACCTCATGAAACGCCTGGGCAATCACCGCACCGATCCCGGCTGCGCCGCCGGTGATCACGACCTTCAACTGTGCAACGGGCTTGAGTAAATCGATAATCTTCACGATGCTTCCCCTCCTTCAATGACCGCGTCGGTCGGCGACCGGCGCCCTTCTGCAGTCATCGCCCTGTTCAACAGCGGCACCAGCCCCAGCCCGAGCACGGCAGCGGCGACGATGACCATGAAACCGGAAGAACTGAGCCCCGATGCTTTTTCCGCAAGGCCGAACAGAAAAGGCCCCACAAAGCCGCCGAGCAGCCCGAGCGTGTTGATGAAGGCCAGCCCCGCTGCCGCTTCGATACCCTGGAGCCGCTTCATCGCAATGGCCCAGTAGATGGGCAGCACGCCCCCCGCGAAAAACGACGTCGCAGTGAAGAGTGCGATGCGCAAGGCCGCATCGCCGATCAGCGTAAAGGCCACCGCACTTGCGATCAGGCCGAGCGTGAACAGCGCCAGGCAGTCAGCGTCCCGGTCAAGCTTGCGGTGGATTCTGGGCAGGCTCAACACCCCGGCCAGAAAACCGAAGCCGACACTGCTGGACAGCAAGCCGACCGTCAGCGGCGAGGTGATGTGCATCTGTTGAATGATGGAGGGGGTGAAGAACACAAGCCCGACGAATGCCACCTGGTTCAAAAAGTAAATCAGACCGATCAGCACCGTGGTGGGCCGGGTCAGCGCACTGACCCAATGCCCGGCATATTGATGGGGCGCGGCGTGCCCAGGGAGCAAGGCATGCGCCTGCAACGACTCGGCCTGTGCTGCCGTCAGCCAGCGCGCATCGCTTGGCCGTTCGGGCAATTTGAACCAGAGCAGCACACCGACCGCGATACTCGGCAGCCCTTCCAGCAGGAACATCCACTGCCAGCCATGCAGGCCGCCGATACCATCCATGCGCATCAACGCACCGCCGATGGGATTGCCGATGACCAGCGCCAGGGCGGGCGCAAGGTAGATCCAGCCGATGACGATGCCCCGGTCCTTGGGTGCGAACCACAGCGTCACCATGTACATCAATGCCGGAAACAGGCCCGCTTCGGCGATACCCAGAAGCACACGCAGCACGTAAAACGACGCCTCACCCTGAACCCACATCATCGCCGATGACAACGCCCCCCACGTCACCGCGATTCGGGCGATCCAGCGCCGCGGCCCGATTCGGTGGGCTAGCAGATTGCTTGGCACTTCAAGCAAGGCGTAACCGATGAAGAAGATCCCCGCCCCCAGCCCGAAGGCCGCGGCACTGATCCCCAGATCGGCATCCAGCGCGGCTTTGGCCAGCGCGACGTTGGTTCTGTCCAGGTAGGACATGAAATAAATCGCACACATCAGGGGGATCAGCCGGACCATCGCCCGACGGGTCGCGAGGGCATGGGTCTGTGCGGCAGGCAGAGAAGCCGTCATGGTCAAACCTCTTGTTGTTGGCGTGATGGAGCTGAGCTTACCGATGGGTGGCGTGGCCGCCCTTGAGGCCGAGCATTTGCCGGGCCTCGTCCGGAGTTGCGATCTCGAAGGACAGTGCTTCCAGAATGTGGCGCACCTTACGGACTTGCTCCGCATTGGTTTTTGCCTTGACGCCCTTGGCCAGATAAATGCTGTCTTCCAGGCCGACCCGTACATTACCGCCCATGATGGCGCTCATCGTGACAAAGGGGAGCTGATGCCGCCCGGCGCCCAGGACGGAAAAGACGTAATTCTCCCGGCCGAACAACCGATCGGCGGTCGTTCGCATGAGCAACAGGTTCTCCGGATCTGCCCCCAAGCCGCCGAGAATGCCAAAGCAGCACTGGATGAACAGCGGCGGCTTCATCAGGCCTTGGGCCACGAAGTGCGCCAGGTTGTAGAGGTGCCCCACGTCATAGCACTCGAACTCGAATCGGGTGCCGTGTTCACCCAGTCCTTGCATGATCTGCTTGATGTCCTTGAAGGTGTTCTTGAACACCACATCCTCCATCCCTTCGACGTGTTCCCGTTCCCACGCATGGGTCCAGGACGTGATCTTTCCGGCCATCGGATGGATCGAGAAGTTCATGGAGCCCATGTTCAGCGAACAGAGTTCGGGCCTGGCAACGCGCGGAAACGCCAGCCGCTCGGCCAGCGTCATTCGGGTGCTGCCGCCGGTGGTGATGTTGATGATCGCATCCGTCGCACGGGCGATGCCTGGGACAAACTGGCCGAACACTTCCGGATCCGGCGTCGGTCGGCCGTCAACGGGATCGCGCGCATGCAGGTGCAAGATCGCGGCACCGGCCTGGGCCGCTTCGATGGATTGTTCTTCGATTTGTGCGGGGGTGAGCGGAAGGTACTCGGACATGGACGGCGTGTGCGTCGCACCGGTGACGGCACAGGAAATGATGACCTTGCGGCTGGGCTGGCTCATGGGGACGACCTTGTTCTTATGGTAGAGGCCCAACCGGCTTGGCGCCGGCGGGCGATGAGCCCAGCTTATTGAGTTTTCGGGATCACAGTAAGATCATTACCGGACAGCAATGAATCCCGAAGGGACATTCGAAGGAGTCCGGTCGATGACGCGAAAACTGCCGCTGTTCAATGAGCGCATTTACGCGCCCTACAAGATTGCGGCGTTGGTGGAGGTCTTGAGCGAACAGGGCATTGCCCCCAGCGCCAGCCTGCAAGGTAGCGGGCTGGAAGAACATCAGATCGCCGATGCCTCGGTGCTCACTTCGGTACGCCAGTACGCCGTCGTGTGCGGCAATGCCGTGTCGCTCTCGCGGGACCCGGCCACCCCCTTCAAGACCGGCGCGCGTCTTCACCTGTCGGCCTATGGCATGTACGGCTATGCGCTGATGTCATGCCTGTCACTGCGGGATTATTTCCGGTTAGGCGTCAAGTATCACGCACTGGCCACCCCCACCCTGACCATCGAATGGCAGGAGTACGAACACGAGGCGGTGTGGACGTTTCCCGACGCGTCCACGCCCAGCCCTTCGAAAGCCATCAAACAGTTTTGGATCGAACAGCAATTCACCCAGCACGTCACCCACCTGCAGGATGTGTTCGGCCAGAGTTGCCCCCCGACCCAAGCCTGCTTTGCCTACCCTGCTCCGGCTCATTCCCACCTGTACTCGGAATACCTCGGTTGCCCATGCGTTTTCGATCATGATCGCTGCGAGTTGCGTTACGACAGCTCCATCCTCGATCAGAAGCCCCATCTCGCGCATCCCCTCACCGCCGCCGTGCTGCAGGAGACTTGTGAACGCCTGATTGGCCAAGCCAAGGTGTCCACCGGCATTTCGGGTGAGGTGTATCAGATGATGATGCAGACACCGGGGTCTTTCCCCAGCATGGAGGACGTGGCCGAAGCACTGCACATGACCACCCGCAGCCTGCGCCGAAAGCTGCTCGATGAGCAGACGTCCTTCGCGGCGATCGTCGACGACGTGCGCTGCTCGCTGGCGACCGAGTACTTGAAGACCACCATGATGAGCACCGATGACATCGCGTTGCTGCTCGGCTTTACCGAACCGACCAACTTCCGAAGAGCCTTCAAGCGATGGACGGGACAGACGACCAAAGCCTATCGGCAGACCTGACCCGCCCGCGGCGGTCACGGCCGCAGAGGCTGTCCCGCATGGAAGTCTGTCTGGAAACCAACCTCACCGCCGCTGCTCAGGGGTTCAGCCCGGCCTGTTGTTGCGCACTCCATCGCGCGAGATTCGAATCCACGAGGGCCTGCGGCAAGGGGCTGGCGACGATCTTGCTCATCTCATCGCTGATGCGGTCGCGCAGGCTGCGGGGCAGGCAGCGCGAAGCGGGTGAAAGCGCCAAGTAAAGCCCCTCGCTGCTGACCGGTGGTTCCAACGCCTTGACCAGGCTGTCGATTCCGAGCGTCTTCGCCAACGCGATACCGGGGTACTGTTCGAAGATCACGAAGTCATTGCGCTTGAGCATGAGTTTCTGGAAAGCCTGACTGGCGGTAGGCACAGCCTCGAGCGACAGATGTTCGCTGGCGTAGTCGTCGAAGGCCTGACCGTAGCTATTGTTCACCAACGTGCCGCCGCTGTGGCCGATCAGATCGGCCCATTGATGGTAGGCGAACGCACCGTCCTTCCTCACCCAAACCATGCTCGGGGTGAAGAGAAAGGGAGGATCGATGAAGTCGAGCGTCCGTTCGCGCTCCTTTGTCAGGAAGTAGCCGGCAAGCATGTCAACCCGCCCTGCCTTGACCTCCTCCTGCGCCCGCGACCAAGGCCCAACGTAAACCACGTCGATCTGCAGGCCGAGCCGGGTGCCCAGTTGCTGGATCAGGTCGGCATTGGCACCGATGAGTCGCTCGGGGCGATCAGGGTCGCGCCACAAGTAGGGAGGGTACTCGGCATTGCCGGTGGCCGTCAGGTGATCGCACCCCGATTGACTGGACGCGACGCCGGGGAACAGTAACAGGATCGCCAGGGAACCCACGCTGCACAGACCACGCCTGACCATAGCGAACCTCCGAGGAAAACTCGTATCCGGGCGCTCCGCCCGTACCTGTTGCGCGGTGGCTCAATCGGTGATCGATCCCGCTCCGCCATCGAGCCACTTCTTCACCACCGCGTCATACGTGCCGTTGGCCCGAACCTGCTCCAACGCCCGCCTGTAGCGCTCAACCACTGCATCAGGCGTGCCGAGACTGAACGCCATGTAGAGCCCTTCGGGATTGGACAGATCCGGTAACGCGAGCGAGCGCACCATGGTGCGGGGATCGTCGCCATTCTTGCGCATCAAGCTGATGGCATTCAGCTCATTGGAAATCCACAATTCGACATGGTCCACTTTGAGCTTGTGGTAGTTGTGCTCGTACATGCTGCTCGACTGCAACTGCTTGCCCAGTTCAAAGCCATGGGCCAGCAGATACTGCTCGCCAACATCCTGGTTGACGGTCGCAATCTGATAACGCTTGGCCTCCTCCAGCGAGCCGAGCACGATCGGTCGTTCGGCCAGGCTGAACAGGAACCATGAAGTGGGGGCTATCGCACCGACCCACTTGAACAAATGCTCGCGCTGCGGGGTTCGGGCGATGGAGTAGATCAGCACGTTATCGGCATGCAGAGCGAGGTCGTAAGCGCGAGCCCAAGGCAGGACTTCGATGCGAGGGGAAGTCCCCACGGTGTCCATGACCGCTTGCACGATCTCGGTGCTCAACCCGGTGACCTTGCCATGCTCCAGCATGTTGTACGGCGCAAGGTTTTCGGTGACGACCCGAAGGGGTGCCGTCGATGAATCCGCGGCGAGCGTGGCTCCCAGGACGCTCAGTCCCAACAGGAAAAACAAACCTTTTACGCACTTCAGCCGGGGCATGGACCAGGTCTCATCACGACGTCGAGAGGTCATTGGGTGCTCACAGCGCAAGTACCTTGCTCAGCCTGTCCAGCGCCGAAGAGGCCAAGTTGCGCTTCATCACAGGTTAGAAATCCGGAAACGCCCAGGTTCCATCGAATGCACCGGAAGGCACAGCGGCGTGCACGTTGATCATCGCCTTGGCTCGGCCCCGGTCGAACGCCCTCAGGCGAAGCAGAACCAGACGAAAGCACTGCTACTGCCCACTCCGCGTGCCAAGGGGGATCACTCGCTGGCCTTGAAAACCAGTTCGCCCTTGCGCCATTTCGCCGCCTTGGCGGTGGCAGCCTTGAGTACCTTGCTCAAGCCCAACTGAATCTGCTCATGGGCCGCGAACACCATGAACACCGTATTGGATTCCTTGAAGACGATGCCATGACCTTCCGGCACATCGACGAACGCGTATTCGCCCAAGCCATAGATGGTCATCTTGATTTCACGAAAGCGGATTTCGAACTTGCCGCCTTCACGGCTCGGCAGCACGGCTGCGCGAAAATGGTCGCCGACCTTGAGTTCCAGACGGGGCTTGTCATCGACCACCATGGCGGTTTCGGTGTCGATTTCCGACATGTAGATCCCTTCGGGAGACTGCTCAATGACATAAACGAAACGTGCCTGGAACTGCTTCACCAACTGCGCGCGCAAATCTCCAAGCACGAATAACGCATGGGTTTCCAGATTACTGACGGCCAATGTACCAACTCCCAACCAGATATGAACTCGCCCGGCAACTGGCCAGGCAAGGATGTAGACAAGAACGAAAACGGTGCGCCCCCTGCGGACGGGCGCTGGCGTGACCCGGGATTCTACCGGCTGAGAGTCTATACGGGATACAGGCCTTTCGTCCGTAATGTCGCATTTTCTGTACACGAACGCCGGTCCGAAGCTGTGTGCAATCGGGCATCGCCCGTTTGTGCAACGGCTGAAACGTTCACGCAATTACCTCGAACTCTCGTTCGGTGAATGCACTCACATGCAACGTAATGCTGACCAACGACCCCATCAACCGGAGCTGCCATGGAAACCACCCTTACTCTCGAAAACCTCTTCGACCAACTGGGACTGGCGTCGGATGAAGCCAGTATCGATGCATTCATCGGCGCACACCCACTGCCCGAGAACGTCAAGCTGGTGGATGCCGACTTCTGGACGCCACAGCAAGCGCGTTTCTTGAAAGAGGAACTGATTGAAGACGCCGACTGGGCTTTGGCAGTGGATGAACTCAATGTCCGTTTGCATAGCAACGAAAACAGGTGATACCACAGCGCGGGGCGACATGAACATGTCGCCTCGCCTTTATCGTGGGTAGCCTGGCTGGCTCAGGTTCAGGAAGCCTTGACGGCCATTCAGCGCCGGCGCATGAACGAACAGGCTGTCCACCAACGCACCACGTCGTCCAATGGACGCATTCCAATGAGCGGAGCAGTGAATATAACGCCAATACAACATTTGCGTGTCCTTCGGGCTGAGCGGATCGCCCTCTCCGCGCGCATACGCCATTAACTTTTCGGCGATGCCCTTCAACTCTGGCGGCAGACTCAAGTCGGCGGTGTCGGGAACGGGCAGGAAGGGAACGCCTTCATCACAGGCCAATGCGTGCATCACGCGCAGATACACCCGAGACAAATGCCCGAACACGCGACGCTCGAGCTTGACACTCGCCACCACAGTCTTCATGCCATGACCGCGGTGAACCATGCGCTCGAAACATTCGATGCCCACGGAAGCTGTACTGTCCAGCGGGTCGATCCATCGGTGCGCGTCGAGCCTGCCTAACTCGTCGTGAGTCTGTAGCCAGGCGTCAGTGGCATCGTAGGGCGTACTGGCACTGACCAGGCTGCGCCGAGGGCGCGTCAAGGACACCCTCTCCACACTTTGCGGCTGATACCCACCGCCAATATCGGAATGGCTGCCCGGGAGCACGATTTCACGCGACCAACCGGGCGTGATGTGGTTCAAGGCGAAGTTGCGACGATGCTCATCCCCCGCCACCAGATGAATCACCTGCTGCGCGCACCCTGGAGGCAGAAACAGGTTGACGCGGGCATTCACCCCGTCCCTTACGTTCCCCAGATCCGACAGCCCGCCCACGGCCGCCACGGTGTCGAACAAGCCGATCACCTTCAGTTGGATGCAATTGGCTCCCCAGGAAAAGCCTGGCGCCAATGCCAGCCTCCCGGACCGCAGCAGCAGGTCCACTTCCCCACGCGATTGTTTGAGCACTTCATTGGCCAGATGGCGCGCCGCTGCGGCGCCACGACTAAAGCCGAACAGATCCAGCTCGAGTGCGGCAATCACGCAATGCGGATTGCTGGCGGAAAAAGCCTGCAGCGCCTCGTCGATCTTTTTGATGCTGCGGGACACTTTTGCGAGCACCCCCGTATTTCCGCGCCCGAACCCCAAGCCCGACACCCGGGAGTCGCGGCCGCCGGAAGACGTGCCAATGCCACTGACGTACACCGATCGATAGGCTCTGAGCCCTTTTCCGTCGTTACGCGCGACGGGCTGGTCGCGGTACAGATCAGCCAGTCGGGCGATGTTGGTCAGGTCGTTGCTGTAGCTGCTGCCGGGGTCGGAATGCCGTCCCCCGCACTCTTTGATATGCGCACCGTTGTAGATTTCAGCCATGGCCTGACAGTCGGCGCCAATCTGGCTGTTGATGCGGTTGTTGCCCGTGCCGTCAAAGAACACGCCGATACGTACAGTGACATCCAGGGCTCCGGTGGAGCCGCTGGGCCCAGTACCTGAATGCAAAGCTGTCATAACTCAATCACCTGTGAGTAACGATTAAAAGCCAGATGGTTAATATCTGGTCATATAACCCACAGAATGCGAGTCCTAGAGACTCCGTCAATACAGTAAGAAAGCTTTCAGAAAAGCCCTACTTAAATATCAGACCGTTAAGCAAGCGCGACAACTAAATCCTACAGTGTGCGCTTGAAAGAGCACCAAACGGCCCACGCAACTAAACGAAAAACAGGCACAACCACAATAATTAAATATTGTTTCGCTCCATTATTCGTAACTCGAAATAACGAAAGAACAGCGACCTCCGCTGCTCTTCGTCACATTTGGCAAACGGTTCAGGCGGCCGGCTCGTTCTTGTTCTCCGGTTTGTACCCCAGCCGCAAGCCGCCCCAGTGTCGGCCTTTGACCATGATAGGCACGGACAGATCGTGCATCAGCTCGCCGGTGTCGCGGGTGTAGGTCTGCAACAGCACCGGTTGTTGATGGCTGCCACAGCGAATGCCGGTGCGGTCGTCGAACTTGCGCTTGCTGCGGTTGCGCACCGTATCGACACTGACATCGCCGGTCAGGGGCTGGTTGAAGGCCTGATTGTGGGTTGGCACGTAACCTTGAGGTGTGCAGGCGATGGCGAACACCAGGCCTTCATGACGCTTGAGCAACGGTTCTTGAAGGGCGGGCAGTACCTGATCGGTGTATCGATCGAAGCGGGTCTGATACCGGGTGGGCGAGGTATTGGGGATCGGCTGATAACTGCGGTCGAACAAATCCTCCAGGCTGACACGACGCTGGTCGATGTCCTGCTCGAACTGCCGGGCGATCTGGGCGGCCCCTTCTCGCGCCAAGTCGTATATCCGCTGGTGATAATCGTCCAGCCCCACTTGCGCCAGGCGCTCGCTGATGGTTTCCGCCTGCCCTTCCATCTGCACCGCCGATTGCGCCAGGTGGCGGGTCTGGTCATCGCTGATGGCCAAGTCGCCGCGCATCTGTTCGACCGCGACGAACAGACTGCTCAATTGTGCCTGGTTATTCTCGGCCCCGGTCGCGATCTCGCTGACTTGCCCCTCTACCCCGGCTGCCAGTTGCGCAATGCCTGCCAATTGCCGCCCGGTCATCTCGACCTGCTCGACGCCGCTGCCAAGGTCAGCGGAAAGCTGACGAATCTGCTCGACCACTTGCGCGGTGCGTTGCTGAATGTCGGCCACCATTTCCCCGACTTCGCCGGTGGCCGTTGCCGTGCGCCCGGCCAGCCCGCGCACCTCATCGGCCACGACGGCAAAACCGCGCCCATGTTCGCCAGCCCGGGCGGCTTCGATGGCGGCGTTGAGCGCCAACAGGTTGGTCTGGCTGGCAATGGACTGAATGACCGCCGTCACCCGCTGAATGTCTTCGCTGCGCTGGCTGAGGGCTTCGATCAGTTGACGGCTGTTGTCCGCGCGTTCGCTGAGCTGGTGCATCAAGGCAATGGATTCGTTGAGCACCGTCAGCCCCGAATCGCTGCTGTGACGGACCTCGCTGGCCGCCCCGAGCGCTTGCTGACTCAACGACGAGGTCGCGCGTTCGGTGGTGATCATGACGTCAGCGCTGCTGACGATCTGCTCCGCGGCGCTGACCTGAGACTGCAGCCGTGCCGCCAACTGCTTCACGGAAAACGCCACCGCTGCTGCTGACAGCGCATTGTGGCTGGTGCTGCGGGACAAATCGCGCGTCAGCCGGCCGAGGGCATCGTCCGAGGTGACCACCGGCAATGACGCGGCAGGGCGGAGGAGCACGCGGGGCAGCCAGAGAATCAGCAGTGCCAGCGGCAACCCGACATAGGCTGAAACTGCGGCCCAGATCATCGCCGCGAACAGCACAGCCAGCGCGAGACTTTGCAGGACAGGCACCTGCCAGCCAGGAGAAGCGTTAGGGGATTGAGCGCGTGTCGGTTGCGCCTGCGAAGAAAGCATCCCTGTGTGACTGCCATTGATCGCCATATCCGTGCCCCACCCTGCTTATCATTATTTTGAAAGCATTAAACGTCAGATGGCGGCCATGCGCCATGAGCCGTTGGTGGTAGTCGGTCGGATTTTGGATGGCGGACAGGAAATCCCCGGCAAATCCCGGGCGACAAAAAGCCCGACTGTCGATTCACGGCAGCCGGGCTTTCGAAACCTTTCGACGAATCAGGCCTGACGCTGGTGGCGGTCGATCTGTTCGTGACGTTCCTGGGCTTCAATGCAGTACTTGGTGGTCGGGCTGATCAGCAGACGCATCAGGCCGATAGGCTCACCGCTGTCGTCGCACCACCCGAATGTGTCGTCTGCAATGCGGGCCAGCGCCATCTCCAACTGCGGCAACAGACGCTGGTCGCGCTCGATCGCATTCACCAGCCAGTGACGCTCTTCTTCTACAGAGGCAGCGTCGGCCGGGTCCGCCGGCGTGTCCAGGCTTTCGATTGCGATACGGCTCTGCTCGATGCGCTCGTGGGTTTCCACCTTCATGGACTGCAGCAGGGCCCGGAAAAAGGCGTGCTGCTCGGCGTTCATGTAGTCATCGGCCGGCATCGCCAGCAACTTTTCCTTGGTCATTGATTTCTCTATAAAAAAACGTGCATTAAGGCGAATCAAGGGAGCGCCTTGGCCCGGTTGTAAATACGAGCTCGCCAGCGCCGGCGTCTCCAGGCGCCATCTGGCACTCAATTTACGAGGGGCGGCAGTCTAAGGCCGGGTGCCGTACTCGGCAACATAATTGAACAGGATTCGCTCAACAAGCCCCCAAATCCCGGTGGCATTGGGCCAAATCCCTGTTTCGGCTCATCTCGACGCGCCCGATGTTCTGATCGGAAGCTGCAGCATGGCATCGGACTGCAATCATGGAGGCTTTCAGACCGAGGGCCCGGCGTTCGGTTCAACCCTTCAACAAACCGAAAGGGCCTGATAGCAGGCCCTTTTCGCACGACATTCGGATCAGCGCTTGAGCTTGCGCTTGTTGCGGTACTGGTCGATCACCACCGCAACGACGATGATCAGGCCTTTGATGATGTCCTGCACGTAGGCATCGACGCCCACGAACGTGAAGCCGCTGGCCATCACACCCAGGATGAGCGCGCCGATCACCGTACCCGTGATGCGGCCCACACCCCCGGCCAGGCTGGTCCCACCGATCACGGCTGCCGCGATGGCGTCCAGCTCGTAGGACACGCCCATGCCGGCCTGACCGGTCGCGGCCCGCGCCGAGGCCACCACACCCGCCAGGCCGGCCAGCAGCCCGGCGATGCTGTAGACGATGATCAGATGACGCTTGACGTTGATGCCCGAGGTACGCGCGGCCTGCATGTTGCCGCCGATGGCATAGGTGTATTTGCCGTACTTGGTGTAGCGCAGCGCGATATGGAAGATGACCGCCACCACCAAAAAGATGATGACCGGCATCGCCCCCTGACCGATCGCAGTGTAGGCGTCGTTAAGCATGCTTACCGGCTGACCGCCGGTGTAAAAACGCGCCAGCCCGCGAGCGGAAACCATCATGCCCAGGGTGGCAATGAACGGCGGAATGCCCGTGATGGCAATGATGCTGCCGTTGATCGCCCCCGCCAGCAGGCCGACGCCCAGCCCTGCGATGACCGGTACCCAGACCGGCAGGTCGGTCAAGGAGGGAAAAACGGCGCGCGTGTAATCGGATGACTGCGCCAGGCTGGCGGCGATCATGGCCGTCAATGCCAGTACCGAGCCCGATGACAAGTCGATGCCCGTGGTGATGATCACCTGAGTCACACCAATGGCGATCAGCCCGATGATGGAGACTTGCAGGATCATCAAGACGAGCCGTTGGGAGTTGAGCAAAAAGCTCTGGTCGCGCACGGCCCAGCCGAAGACTTCGAAGATCAGGCCAATGCCGATCAGCACCAGGAAGATGCTCAATTCCGTCGGCATGCGGCGTTTGCGGCGGCTCGGGGCCACTGCGGGCTTATTGTCCAGAATCGCATTCATCTTCATACGTGCCTCTTGTTCTTCGCCCAATGCCCGGCCATCGGCCTTTAATGAATCGAATTGCCCGACGCCAGGTGCATCACACGCTCCTGCGTCGCCTCAGCACGGTCGAGGGTGCCCATCATCTGACCTTCATGCATGACCATCACCCGATCGCTCATGCCCAGCACTTCGGGCAATTCAGACGAAATCATGATCACCGCCATGCCTTCGCTGGCGAGCAGTGAAATCAACCGGTAAATCTCGGCCTTGGCGCCGACGTCGATGCCTCGTGTCGGCTCATCGAGGATCAACACCCGGGGGTGGGTCATCAGCCAGCGCGCAAGCAGGGCCTTTTGCTGGTTACCACCGGACAAGGTGTCGATACATTGCTCCAGTGAAGGTGTCTTGACCCGCAGCTTCTTGCACATGTCTTCGCACAACGCTCGCAGCGCCTTCTGGTGCACGAAGCCATTGCCGGCGTAATGGGGAAGCACGGCCATCTCCATGTTCTCCAGCACGGACAGGCAGGGAAACAGCCCGCTGAGCTTGCGGTCCTCGGTCAGCAGCGCAAAGCCTTTTTCGATAGCAAAATGCGGATCGACCACCTTGATCGGCACGCCATCGAGAAGAATGTCGCCCTCGGTGCAAGGGGTGATGCCAAACAGGGTTTCCGCCACGTTGGTCCGCCCTGCGCCCATCAACCCGGCGATGCCCAGCACTTCGCCAGCGTGCAGGTCGAACGAAACGCCTTCGAACACCCCCTCCAACCCGAGGTTGCGCACCGACAGCATGCGTTCGCCCACTGGCGAGGTCCTTTCGGGAAACAATTGCGTCAACTCGCGACCGACCATCATCGAAATCAGGCTGTCGCCGTCCATGCTGTCAGCGCGCTGCAGGCCGATGTAGGCGCCGTCACGAAACACCGCCACTTCATCGGCGATGGCGAACACTTCGTTCATCTTGTGCGTGATGTAGATGATGCCCTTACCCTGCGCGCGAAGGTCGGCAATGATCGAAAACAGGTGGGCCACTTCCTTTTCGGTAATGGCCGAAGTGGGCTCATCCATGATCAGCACATCGGAATCGTAAGACACCGCCTTGGCGATCTCGACCATCTGCCGTTCGGCAATGCTCAGGTTGCCGACCTGTTCCTGTGGATCGAGGTCGATACGCAGGCGATCCAGCAGCGACTGTGTACACCGGTGCATGGCACGGTGGTCGACCATGTGCAGCCCGTTAAGCTGTTCCCGGCCGATCCAGATGTTTTCAGCGATGGTCATGTGCGGCATCAGGTTCAGTTCTTGATGAATCATCGCAATGCCCGATTGCAGCGCCGACAGCGGGCTTTCGAAGACGACCGGCTTGCCCCGCAGACGAATCTCGCCCGCGTCGGGCGCGTAGATGCCGGCGATGATTTTCATCAGCGTGGATTTGCCCGCACCGTTCTCACCCATGAGGGCCAGCACGCTGCCTGGCCGCACGCGCAGTTGCACGTCGTCCAACGCCACCACGCCGGGAAAGGCTTTGCTGATGTGGGTGATTTCCAGCAGATAGGGGTACTCGACGTTGCCCACAGCGTGTTCGGAATTCGCAGCAGGGCCGGTGGCAGTCGCAGCAGTAGCGGAAGCGAACATGGTCGCAGACTCCTGGGGCACCAGGCAGCAGCGTGCGCTGCATGCCCTGCGCCCTGTCAGTGATCGAGAGGTCGGGCTTACTTGAAGGTACTGACGTTATCCGGGGTGATCAGCCTGAAAGGAATGATGATGGCCTGCTGCGGCAGCGCTTCCTTTTTCACCATTTTCACCGCCGCATCGATGGACCCTTCACCCTGGCCCTTGGCGTCCTGAAACACCGACACCGTCAAGTCGCCCTTCTTGACGGCGGCCAAGCCATCCGGCGTACCGTCGACGCCCGCAACCAGCACCTCGCCCGGCTTTTTGCCCGCTTGCTTCAACGCCATGGACGCACCGATGGCCATTTCGTCATTGTTGGAAAGGACTGCACTGAAGTCACGGCCCTGGGTCAGCCAGTTGTTGGTGATGTCCATACCCTTCTGCCGTCCCCAGGCACCCTCCTGTTCTTCGGCGATTTTGATGTCCGGGTATTTTTTCAGGACTTCCTTGACGCCTTCGGTGCGGTCGCGGGTCGAGTTGTTCGCCAACTCGCCCAGCAGGATCACCACCGTGCCTTTGCCGCCCAATTTGTCGGCGATGTATTGCATCTGCATCCGACCGGCTTCCTTGTCATCGGATGTCACCGAAGCCACGCCTTGCGGCAGTTGAGGATCGTCCGGACGACGGTTGACATAGACCAGCGGAATGCCCGCCGCCGTCGCGGCCTTGGTGATGCGGGCCGTCGCCGCGGTGTCGACGGGATTGACGATCAGCGCATCGACTTTCTTGCCGATCAATTCCTGAATCTGGTCGAGCTGTTTATTCACATCGTTGCGCGCATCCACATATTGCAGGTCGACGTCGCCCATGGCCTTGGCCTTCTTGCTCATGTCTTCGCGCATATAGGTCAGGTAGGTATCGTCAAACTGCGACATGGACACACCGATTTTCACGTCGGCGGCCAGGGTGGCGCCGCTGCCGAGCATCAACGCAAGGGCCAGAGCGGTCAAACGGGCTTTGGTGTTCATGAGCGGTCTTTCTCCAGATTCTTGTTGTTGTAGTGAATTGGCTAACGACGGCGAATGTTCAGCGGCTGTTGGGCGGACGGGAAAAACGGGGCTTGGAAAAACAAGGCGAAGCGAAATGGGCCACCGAAGCGCTGGACGCACCGCAGACCATCACCCCACCGCTCTGAACGCACAGCGTGCGGGCGGCCAGGTCAAGGCAGCGGTCAAGCGTCAGTCGAGACAGGGCATGAGAAGAGGCGGCGAGCAGAGCTCGGAAGGCGACCCGGCAGGCCTTGGCGGCAGAGTGGAAAATATTCATCGACGGTACCTGTCTTTTGGCTTTCTTGTTTTGTTTCGTTCGCCAGGCCGGGTGTCAGTGAAGCTCCGACATCAGGTCCGGACGTCGAGTAACGGCAACCTGAAACCGACTCTATTGGAAAATAATTTCTAATTCAACAAGCTTTAGAATTTATTTCCATTTCATTTCTGCCCGCGCCGTTTTCTTTTTTTCGAACGTCGGAGCGGGCGACAGGGCTGGGGGCTCAAGGCTTACAGCACGACTACGCGCCCTTCCAGCGCGCTGGTTCGCGCGGCATCTAGCACGATAGCGGTGGCCACCGCTTCTCTGGGTGCAACGGGATTGTTCCCGTCTTTCATCACGGCATCCTGAAACTGGCGATAGAACATCGGCCAGCAACCGCGTTCGGATGGCACGCGTTCGCGGTGCTCGCCCTGCTCGAACCAGCCCCAGCGCCTGTGCTCTTCCACACCCCAGCGTTCGCCTTCGGACGCGGGCGAGCGCCCCGCCAGCACTTGAGCCTCCTGCCCATCGAGGCCCTCAACGGTATAGCAGCCCTTAGTACCATTGACCCGGAATCGAGGTCCCTGCGCATTTTGCAGACAGTGGCCCCACAAGTGGGAGGTCACCCCGTTGGCGTGGCACAACGCCATGAAAAAGCCGTGGTCGACTTCCTGGTTGGGCGTAGCGAAGGCCAGTTCGGCATACACGCGCTGCACCGGGCCGAACAGCAACACTGCCTGATCCACCAAATGACTGCCCAGATCACGGAGGATTCCGCCGCCGCTTAGCTTGCCCACGGACGCGGGCGAGTACCGCTCCACACGGGATTCGAACCGGACGATATCGCCGAGCACCCCTTGATCGATCAACTTGCGCACGGTGAGGAAATCCGAATCCCAGCGACGGTTCTGATAGACGCTGAGCAAAACACCTCGGCGCTCAGCCGCGTCCACCAAGGCCTGCGCCTCCGAGGCGCTCGGGGCGAACGGTTTGTCGCTGACCACCGCAACGCCAAGCTCGATCGCCTCAAGGATCAGAGCGCAACGGGAGGCCAATGGCGTGGAAATCACCACGGCATCGATGCCAGCGGCCACCATGTCGGCCAAGGAGTCGAAAGCGGGCACGTTGGGGTAATCCTGGCTCAGTTGCTGACGACGCTCGGCAGATGCGGTCACCACACCCGCAAACGTGGCGCCAGGCAGACTGGCCAGCAGCGGGGCATGGAAGAAACGCCCGCCCTTGCCGTAACCAATCAGTCCGATTTTCATACGCGATCCTCCTTGGCCGAACGTCTCGCAGCCGCCCCAAAGGCGGCTGCGAGACGTTACAGGCGTTTCAATATTTCCTGGCCTTGGCCAGCATCGTCATTTGACGCTGATACGCCTCGGCCGTTTTCCCGCGGGTGGAGACTTCAGCCACGCCCACGCGCCACCATGACAGATAGCCATGGATCATGGTTTTCGGCAGCACCTTGATGTCAATCAATGTCGAGACGGTTTGCCTGCGCGCATCGGCCAGGGCCGCTTCAAGCGCCTCAATCGTCTTCACGGTGTAGGTCTTGCAGCCGTAGGCGGCGGCGCTCATGGCGAAATCCACCGGTACGAAATCGCCATCCAGCGCCCCGCTGTCGGGGTTGCGAAAGCGAAACTCGGTGCCAAAGCTGCCCATGCCGTTGCCCATCTGCAGGTTGTTGATGCAGCCAAAGGCCATGTTGTCCAGCAAGATCACGTTGACCTTGCGCCGTTCCTGAATCGAGGTGGCCAGCTCCGAGTGCAGCATCAGATAGGAACCGTCCCCCACCAATGCATAGACCTCACGATCGGGCGCGGCCATTTTCACACCCAGCGCCGCGTTTACCTCGTACCCCATGCATGAGTAGCCGTATTCGACGTGGTAGCTGTCGACGCTGGTACTGCGCCAGGCCCGCTGCAAGTCGCCCGGCAGGCTGCCCGCAGCGGCGACGATCACCGCGTCGTTCGGCAACTGCCGATTGAGCAGCCCCAGTACCTGACTTTGGGTCAGGCATGACCCCGTGGTTTCGATGAAATCGCGCAGCACCTGTGGGTCAAGATGCCCCGCCACTTCAGGCTCGAAATGCTGTGGCCGGTACTCGACGGCGTGCAGCCGGTCCACTTCCGCGTCCAGCGCCACACGCGCCTGGCGCGGCACATCGCCCCACTGTGTGCGGTAGTCGCCAAGCCCCTGCGTCAGCGCCTGCAACGCGAGTCGCGCATCGGCCAGCACCTGCACGCCGTCCAATTTCTGCACGTCGAATCCGCCGACGTTGAGGTTGAGGAACTGCACCTGCGGGTGCTGAAACAGCGATTTCGATCCGGTGGTGAAATCGCTGTACCGGGTGCCGACGCCGATGATCAGGTCCGCCTCCTGTGCCAGCGTGTTGGCCGCCAGCGAGCCGGTCTCGCCGATGCCGCCCATGTTCAGCGGGTGGGCCGAGACGATGGCACTCTTGCCCGCCTGGGTTTCACTGAAGGGGATCTCGAAACGCTCGGCCAGTGCCTGCAGTTCAGCCGCTGCGCCTGAGTAGCGCACGCCACCACCACAGATCAACAAGGGGCGGCGCTTGCCTTTGATCAGCATCAAGGCATCTTCGAGCATCGCTTGGGTGGGCGGACGACGGTCGATGCGGTGGACCCGTTTGTGCAGGAACGTGTCGGGGTAGTCGTAGGCCTCGCCTTGTACATCTTGCGGCAAGGCCAGAGTGACGGCGCCGGTCTCGGCAGGGTCGGTGAGCACGCGCATGGCATTGAGCGCCGCACTCATCAGTTGCTCGGGGCGATTGATCCGGTCCCAGTATTTGCTCACAGCCTTGAAGGCATCGTTGGTGCTGATGCTCAGGTCATGGAATTGCTCGATCTGTTGCAGCACGGGGTCCGGCTGGCGGCTGGCATAGACATCACCGGGCAGCAGCAACAGCGGGATCCGGTTGGCAGTGGCCGTGGCCGCCGCGGTGATCATGTTCGCGGCTCCCGGCCCTACCGAGGAGGTGCAGGCGTAGATCTTGCGCCGCAGGTGCTGCTTGGCGAAGCCCATGGCGGCGTGGCACATGCCCTGCTCGTTACGGCCTTGGTGGACAGTCAGCTCGCCACGATCCTGCTCCAGCGCCTGGCCCAGCCCCAGCACGTTGCCGTGACCGAAGATCGTGAACACCCCGGCGACGAACTTGCTCTGCACGCCGTCGACTTCGACGTACTGGTTGTCGAGAAACTTCACCAAGGCCTGGGCCATGGTCAATCGTGTGGTGGTCATGCTTGCACCTTGTTGTTATTGGAGCGATGACGCGTTCCGAGTCCTGACAGCGCGACTTTCGGCAATGAGCCTGGCCTAGAGATCCAATAACCACGCGTGCTGCGGATCATTGTGAAATTGCCAGGCGCGCTTGGGCCCGGCCATGACGTTCAGATAATAGGATTCGTAGCCATAAGGCACTGTGACCGGGTGATACCCCTTGGGCACGGTCACCACGTCGTGGTTTTCCACCGCCATGGCCTGATCGATGCTGCGGTCGTCGGTGTAGACCCGCTGAAAGACGAAGCCCTGCGGGGGATTGATCTGGTGGTAATAGGTTTCTTCCAGCGCGCTCTCGTGCGGCAGGTCGTCCTTGTCGTGCTTATGGGGCGGGTAGCTGGACGAATGCCCGGAGGGCGTGCGCACTTCCACCACCAGCAGCGAATGGGCGGGCTCGGAATCCGGCAAGATGTCGCAGACATAACGGGTGTTCGCCGCCTTGCCGCGCACGCTGCGCTTCATGCTGTCGGGTTTGATCAGCCGCGCAGGCAGGGCCTTCGATGCGTCGCCCGGCGCCGCGCACACCGCAAGCTGCACCGCGCTCAAGGCAGTGACCTGGCCCTGACTGCCGGGAGGCAGATAGACGGCATAGGGCGACTTGTCTTCGAACACCGATTGCCGGTCACCGAGGTTTTCCCAATGGAATGCGCCCTGCCCCGCCGCTTCGCCGCTGACACTGATGCGACCGCTTAGCAACACCAGGCACAGTTCCTTGTCGCCGGCGCTGACAGGGAGGCGCTCGCCGACGCTCAGGCGATACGCCGAGAAACCCACGTACTGCAAAACACCCTCGCCCAACGCCACCACGACGCGGCCGTCGGCCTTGCTTTTAACCAGAAGGTTCATGCTCACAAGCTCCTGTGGGAAGGCGGGTGAAGACCCGCGTTGCGTTCCTGCGCGGCGGACAATAGTGCGCGCACCGTGTCGTAACCCTTTTTTGCGTAGACGTAGCTGGGGGCCACCGCCGGATCCTGCTCGGCCTCGACCACCAGCCAGCCTTCGTAGCCTGCCTGCAACAGCACGTCCAGCAATGCCGCGAAGTCGATGTCTCCGTCACCCGGCACAGTGAAAGTGCCGTTAACGATGCAGTCCGGAAAACTCCAGAGCTGGTTGCGCGCCAGTTGCACCACGGCTTTGCGCACATCCTTGAAATGCACATGGCAGACACGATCGACGTGTTTGCGCAGCACCTGCAACGGGTCGCCGCCCCCCATGTAACAGTGGCCCGAATCGAACAGCAGCCCCACCTCGCTGCCGGTCAGCGCCATCAACCTGTCGATGTCTTCCGGGGCCTCCACATACGCCCCCATGTGGTGGTGATACGCCAGGCGCACGCCCTGGGACAGGGTGAAACGCGCCAGCTCCGTGAGCTTGTCGGCATAAATCTGCCAGGCCCGGTCGCTGTACCACCGCGGACGCTCGACCAGCCGGACCCGCTGGCCTTGAATCGAATCGGCCACTTCGCCGTAGACGAGCACCTTGGCGCCGTTATGCTTGAGCAGTTCGAGAGGGCCGGCAATGGCGTCGATCTCTTCGGCGACCGAGCGCCGGGCCAGGCCGCTGGAATACCAGCCGGAGACCAGCGCCAAGTCATAGGGCCGCAGGGCATCGGCCACGCCACGAGCGTCCTTGGGAAATTTGCCATTGAGCTCGAACCCCGCGTAACCGATGGCCTTGCCCTCACTCAGCGCGGTGCTCAGCGGTGTCTCACCGCCCAGTGCAGGCAGGTCGTCGTTACTCCAGGAAATCGGGTTGATGCCAATTCGGATTGCGGAAGCGGGCATGGCTGCACCTTTTGTTTGAATCACGTTACCGAGCGCCGACAGGTGCCGACGTCAGGGCCGGGCATCACGCCAGGATTCGATCAGGAAACCGAACGTGCTTTGCACGCGGCTGATCAGCCCGGCGTCATCAATCTCGCCTTCCAGCCAGGCTCGACTGGGCTCATGAAAGATCGTGCGGCCCACAGCGAAGCCGCGGCAGCTTGTGCTTCTGCCTGCCTCGCGGAAACCGGCGGCGAGGCTTTCAGCGGGAGCGTTGAGCCCCAGCAGCACCACACCTCGGCAATAGGGATCACGCTCTCGGATCAGCGCATCGAGTTGCTCCCAAACCTGGGCAGGCTGGACTTCGATCTTCCACCACGCGGGGTAAATCCCCAGATTGTAAAGGCGCTTGAGCGAACGGTAGATCACATCCGGATAGGTCGACGGATGATCCTTGGGTGGGATGATCTCCAGCAGTAATTCGTGACCGCTGGCCTGGGTCGCTTCGTATAACCCCATCAATTGAGCCTCCTGTTCCAGGCGCAACAGCGGCTCGTCGTCAGGGTGGTACTGCACCAGACACTTGACGATCTGCTCTTTCGGCCAGCTCGCCAGATGGCTGCCCATGGAGCGGCCCAGTTCGAACGCCAGTGGCCGCGACCCCTGCACTTCGACCGGACGCGCGATCCACCAGCCGCGCCCCGTGGCGGCGTTCAGCGCGTCCTGGCCGAAGCGGTGGTCGGCCAGCACCCCGACGTCGGCCTCGATGCCGCGCTTGAGCAGGTCCGCCTCGACCCGCTCCACCGCGTGAACGAAGAGGCGCTTGAGCTGACTGATGCACGCCAGATCCCGCCCTGCCCGCTGGGCCAGTTCCACCAGTTGCCCACGATGATCGAAGGCAAAGATGAACAGTTGTTTCCATGCCTTGCGCGGCACACTCACCTGATGCAGGCGTTGCAACACCGGATCCTGATCGGGCCGGGTGATCGGCAACGGGCTGTCGAACAAGTAAGCCAACTCGGCCAGGGTGGGCATGGCGGGCGCGCAGGCATGGCGCGACACGACCAGGCCGCCGCAGGCATTGGCCAACTGACAGCAACGCTCGTCGCTTTCATCGTTGAGCCAGCCTTTGAGGAACCCCGACAGAAAGGCATCGCCCGCGCCGAGCACGTTGAGCACCTGGACCTGTACGCCAGGGTAGATGGCACCGTCTTCCAGGCGTGCCGGAATGGCGCCGTGAATCACCGTACAACCTTGCGGCCCCAGCTTGACCACCAGCGTCGCGGTGGTCAGTTCGCGTACATTGCGCAAAGCGTCGAGCAGGTCGGTCGAGCCGCCCGCAATGAGGAATTCTTCCTCGGTGCCGACAATCAGATCGAAGCGCGGCAGGATGCGCTGCACATGCTCGCTGACGCCCTGATCGGCGACAAACCGCGTCTGGCCATCGGCCTTACCGGTCAGTCCCCACAGCACAGGGCGGTAATCGATGTCGAGCACCCGTCGCACGTCATGCTTTTCGGCGTGATCCAGCGCCTGACTGCTGGCCTTGAACACCTGATCGGTGGAGAAATGAGTGCCTGTAATCAACAGTGCCTTGCTCGATGCAATCTGCGCTTCGTCGATGTCCTCGGCGCTCAACGCCATGTCGGCGCAGTTTTCCCGATAAAACACCAACGGAAAGGTTTCGCGATCCTTGATCCCCAACAGCACCATCGCGGTCAGGCGCTCGGCGTCGACCTTAATGCCGCTCACATCGCAACCTTCCCGAGCCAGAGATTCGACGAGAAAACGGCCCATGTGATCGTCACCGACGCGGGTCAGCATGGCCGACTTGACGCCAAGGCGGGCCGTGCCGAACGCAATGTTGGCGGAGGAGCCGCCCAGGTATTTGGCGAAGCTGCTGACGTCTTCGAGCCGCGCGCCCACTTGCTGGGCATACAGATCGACGCCCAGGCGCCCGATACACACCACGTCCAGCGGACGCCCACCGGCAAAACGACTCTGGCCCATGCTGGCTCCTCTTGTTGTTATAAGCCCGGGCTTTTCGGCAAGCCCTGTTGGTGAATGCAGACTAGAACGCTGAGATGACGGGATCAACGATTTTTTCTAAATTATTTTCATGTGGAAATTTTTTTCCATTCACGCGCGAGCAGCATTGAATCGTGGTAAACAGGCAAGTTATGGGGCAAGCCCTGTAAACTTCGGCAACCGCCCTCGCGGGCATCGACGCTTCGCTGGCAGTACCGCTGCCCGACCACGGCAAGGTGAATGGCGAACCAGCGCGCCCTACAGGAAAAAGCTTGAGGATTTTGTACGCATGTCCAGCACCGATCAGCCGTCCATGCCTGACACCGATGACAGTACCGCACCGACCATCGCCGCCGCGCCCGAGACGGCGGATGCCCTGCTCAAGCTGATCACAGCCGAATACGACGGTTTGCCGCGCCAGCTCAAGCGCATCGCCAGTTACATGAGCCAGCAGAGCGATCGGATCATGGTTGACCGCATCAGCGACATTGCCCGTGAATGCGAGGTGCACCCCTCCGCGATCGTGCGCTTCTCCCAGCGGTTCGGCTTCAGCGGCTTCAGCGAAATGCAGGCGCTGTTCCGAGAGGCGTACACCCACAAAGCGACGCCGGTACAGAACTATCAGCAACGCATCCGCAACATGATCGCCAACAAAACGCAGAAGGCCAGTGGCGGGGACCTGGCTCGAGAGTGCGTCAATGCCACCCTGTCCGGGCTCGAGCGGCTGGCCCTGGAGCTGGACGATGAAGCCTTCGAAAAGGCGGTCGATCTGGTGGTCAATGCCGACAACATCTACGTGGTGGGCGTGCGCCGTTCCTTCGCCGTGGCCGACTACCTGGTCTACAACCTGCAGCACACCAACAAGCGCATTCACCTGATTTCGGGGCTGGGCGGCAGCTACCGCGAACAGATGCGCAGCGTGCGGGCCAATGACCTGGTGATCGCCATCAGCTTTACCCCCTACGCCAAGGAAACCCAGCACTGTTTGCGCATCGCTCAGCATCATCAGGCGAAGACGTTGATCATTACCGATAGCAACCTGTCGCCACTGGCCAAACGCGCGAATGCCGTGCTGTTGGTCAATGAGGGCAGCTCGTTCGCGTTCCGCTCCCTGAGTGCCACGCTGTGCCTGTGTCAGGCCCTGTTCATCGCAGTGGCGTACCGTCTGGAGCTGAAAGTCGACGAAATGTCCGAGCACGTCGGTTTCGATGACTGAGCGCCGGCACGTCAAACCGGCGTGCCTGCGGACAGCCATCAAGCCCATGCAAACTTGCAGGGCCGAGGTGCAGGATTCTTCATTGTCATTTGCAAAATTGCGCTGTTAGCATCCGAGTGCATCTCACGGAAGGCGGCCCGCTTGCGGTCGTCTGAATGAGCAAAAAAACAAAAGCCACAGGGAGGCAACCATGACGGCACAGGTAGTACCGGCAAGGTCCCCAGGCCAGGAACCGGCCTGCGACACCGTTCTGACCGAAGTACGCAATCACATTGGCCACATTACCCTCAATCGTCCGCAAGGGCTGAACGCGATCGATTTGCCCATGGTTCGCCAGCTTCAACGGCAACTGGACCTTTGGGCTCAGGACGACAAGGTCTATGCCGTCGTGCTGCGGGGCGCCGGGGAAAAAGCCTTCTGTGCCGGGGGCGATATCCGCGCGCTGTACGACAGTTTCAAAAATCACCAGACGCTGCATCAGCGCTTCTTCGTCGAAGAATATGCGCTGGACCTCACCTTGCATCACTACCGCAAACCCGTCGTCGCCCTGATGGACGGCTTCGTACTGGGCGGCGGCATGGGCCTGGCCCAAGGGGTCGACCTGAGGGTGGTCACCGAGCGCAGCCGCCTGGCGATGCCGGAGGTGGCTATCGGCTATTTCCCGGACGTCGGTGGCAGTTATTTTCTGCCGCGGGTTCCCGGAGAGCTCGGCGTGTACCTGGGGGTGACCGGCGTGCAAATCCAGGCCGCCGATGCGCTGTACTGCGGGCTGGCGGACTGGTACCTGCAAAGCGCACGTCTGGCGGAGCTGGACCGCCAACTCGACGCGTTGAAATGGACGCTGACCCCGCTCAAGGCCCTGCAAGGCGTCTTGGCTCGAATGGCCGTACAGCACCTGCCCGACGCGCCACTGGAAAAACTACGTCCGGCGATCGACCACTTCTTTGCCCTGCCGGATATCCCGAGCATCATCGAACAGTTACAGGAGGTGACGGTTTTCGACACCCATCAGTGGGCCGTGGACACGGCCAACCTGATGAACACCCGTTCTCCCCTGGCCATGGCCGTGACGCTGGAGCTGCTGCGCCGGGGCCGTCACTTGCCGCTGGAGACCTGCTTCGACCTGGAGCTGCACCTCGATCGTCAGTGGTTCGAACGAGGCGACCTGATCGAGGGCGTTCGAGCCCTGATCGTAGACAAAGACAAGAAACCGCATTGGAACCCGCCCACGGTGCAGGCACTGGATGCCGAGCAGGTGGCGAGCTTCTTCAGCGGTCATGAGGCATGAGCCATGCAAGACCTTGAACTGACCGAAGAACACATCATGATCCGCGACATGGCCCGGGAGTTCGCCCGCAACGAGATCGCGCCCCACGCCCGTACCTGGGAACAGCAGGGCTGGATCGACGACGCGGTGATCGAAAAACTGGGCGAACTGGGCTTGCTGGGGATGATCGTCCCGGAAGAATGGGGCGGCACCTACATCGATTACGTCGCCTACGCGCTGGCGGTCGAGGAGATCTCGGCGGGGGACGCGGCCACCGGAACGTTGATGAGTGTGCACAGCTCGGTGGGCTGCGGGCCGATCCTCAATTACGGCTCCGATGCCCAGAAGAGCCAATGGCTGGAGAAGCTTGCGAGCGGCAAGGCCATCGGCTGCTTTTGCCTGACTGAACCTCAAGCAGGCTCCGAGGCGCACAACCTGCGCACCCGCGCCGAACTCAAGAACGGCGAATGGGTGCTCAACGGCGCGAAACAGTTCGTCAGCAATGGCAAGCGCGCGCAGTTGGCCATCGTCTTCGCCGTCACCGACCCGGAATTGGGCAAGAAAGGTATTTCGGCGTTTCTGGTGCCCACCGACAACCCCGGCTACCACGTCGATCGCATGGAGCACAAAATGGGCATCCGCGCATCGGACACCTGCGCGGTGACCTTGAGCG
Organism: Pseudomonas sp. RIT409; assembly: GCF_003052515.2. GTDB lineage: Bacteria > Pseudomonadota > Gammaproteobacteria > Pseudomonadales > Pseudomonadaceae > Aquipseudomonas. The sequence continues at coordinate 67,452 of NZ_QARE02000008.1, forward strand.
ATTGCCGTCTTCCCCAAACCAGCCTGCTGGGCGAACGGGGCAAGGGTCTGGCAATTGCCTTGTCCAACCTGGAAGGCGGCCGGATAGGCATCGCCGCCCAGGCCTTGGGCATCGCCCGTGCAGCCTTCGAAGCGGCCCTTGCCTACGCCCGGGAGCGCGTGCAATTCGACAAGCCGATCATCGACCACCAAAGCGTTTCCAACCTGCTCGCCGACATGCACACGCGCATCAATGCCGCTCGGCTGATGGTCCTGCACGCCGCGCGCTTGCGCACGGCGGGCAGGCCCTGTTTGTCCGAGGCCTCCCAGGCCAAGCTGTTTGCCTCGGAAATGGCCGAGTGGGTCTGCTCCAAGGCTGTGCAGATCCACGGCGGGTATGGCTATCTGGAAGATTACCCGGTGGAAAAATTCTATCGGGACGCGCGCATCACCCAGATCTACGAAGGCTCCAGCGAGATCCAACGTTTGCTGATCGCCCGGGAGTTACGCCACTACGTCCTGTAACGCCCTGTTTCGTCGAATCGGCGGTGGAGTCGGCACGGTGAAGTTGCGCCGTCCCAGTTTCAGAATCAAGAGGGTCAGCGAATCGGCATTCCTGAGGATGATCTCGCTTCGTACCCTCAGGTCGGCCAAAAACACGTCCCGTGCCTGGTCGACCGTTTTCGTCCCTGTCAGCCGAAGGATCACTTCATAGCCACGCCCATCGGCCTGCTGAAGGTCACGACGTCTGCCTGCCTCGTACACGGTGAACAACATGTCCCTGGCACTGCGATGGGACAATCGCTCGCCGTGCAGCCGGGCTGCCATCAAACGGGTTGCGAGGGCATCAGCGCTGTCGTCTGCCAACAGATCGGGGTACGGCGCCATGGATTCCAGGTACTCGATGTCGTAGGTGTCGAGCACCTGATGCGACAGTTCGTGGATCAGGTTCGCGGCCCGATAGTGGGCGGCCGGATCGAAACCTTCCGCCCTTGCTGCCGGTTTCAAGGCGAAATGGGGCACGTTAAAGAAGCGCTCAGTGAGGAAAATACGCTGCTTGGGGTCGCCGGTGACGATAAAAGCCGTGACGCCTTCACTCCCGGACCGAGTGGAGCCGACGACATAACGGGTAGAGGTGAACGGCGCCAGCGATGAATCCATGATCGCGGCGAACAACCCCCTTGCCGCACGATCCACGCTGTCCACCAACCATGGCTCGGGGGCGTCGGTGCCGAAGAAATCCCCGATGATGTCCTTCACCTTGGACGCCTGCCCGGGCTGGCGCCGATAGGCATGCAGATTATCCATGGCGTCTTCCAAGTAACGCTTGGCTTTCAGATGCGCCTGCCCGATGCGCCTGGCGCGGTCGCGGTACAAATGACGGATCTGCGGCATACCGCTGGCCTCGATGACGATCAAGTCTTCGGCCATCTGATCCACCCTGGATTGGTGATAACGGCCAGAGGCGCCGCCTCCCCCGCGCAGACGCAGGTCCAGGTCAAGTTGCCAGTGCTGGGTCCCGTCGAGAAGCAGACGGGGCCCAGCCTGGCCATTTTCCCCCACGATACGCCAGTCACCGTTCTCGGAGAGCTGCTGCACCTGATACACCTTGCCCTCCACCACGGCATAAGACGTATCGCCCGGCTCGCCTCGATAAAGATTGAGCAACGGGTCATGACGCAGGGATTGCAGTGTCACCTCCCTGGCCTCCAGACGGCTCAGTGCAACGCGCTGCGCAGTGGTCAGCGAAGCGGTGCGCCAGCTGAATGCAGGCGCGGGCGGGGTTTCTCGATTCGCATTCGATTCCGTCACGTCGACATCTTCGGTCGGATTGTCGTCGAGGCGCTTTTCCCGCACGCTGACCATCACGCCCAAGGCGGCGGAAAACTCTGACAGCGCTTCCCCCCAGCGACGTTGGGAAGCCGCGGCTGCAGAAGCGCGAAACAGATCCTGGCTCTGCCACAACATGATCAGTGCCACGAGCTTGTCCGGCAGCAGTGTCATGACCTGTTCGAAGCCCAGCTTGGCGAGAAACACCCGCCCTGCGCGGTCCGTCTCATCGTTGGTCACGGTATTGGCCACGCTGGCATCGATCAACAGCTTGACGGTGTCATCGAACAGCACCTGCAGCGCATTGCCTTTGATCTCTGCCACCGCCAGCGTAACCGGCCCCGGCCTTTCGAACGGTACATCCCCCGGGCCGTTGTCCAGGAAAGGCAGATGCGGCTCGACAAATCCTCCGTGAGCATAGCGTCGATGCACCTTAGGATCGAGCCGCTCCAGCAGTAGCGCCTGCAGCGGCCGGTCTTGGCGAATATCCTCCAGCAGCGCTGCTTCGCTGGCGTACTCACGAAACATGAACGGCGAATGATGAAGCGCGCAGAGAACGATCGGCCCGGCTTCAGCCGATGTCGGGCGAATAAGATACACCCCAGCTGCGCGGTCAGGCGTCATGCCCGCATCGGCCACCAGTTGCAGCGGAGTGATGATGATCTGCACGCCACTGACGGGCTCTCGCGCCAGACCATCGGGCATCTCGAAGATACTGGCGACGAATTGATAACCGACGAGGCTGAGTTTGCCTTGCAGCTTTTCCGACAGGGTGATCGCCTGGATGACCGAGGGCACCTGTTCGATGAACAATCGTTTGCGCTTGGGGGATTGCGGATCCGCGGGATTCAATGCCTCGCTCAACAACGTCCGATAGCCCGTGCCGATGTCAAGCGTCCTGATCAGCCGGCGCAGGTAGGTGGGGGTCAACAGCGCGACGGCCTGAGGCTGGTCATCGGATGCTACGCTGATCGCGGCGTCCTGATAATCGATGAAGCGGTTGATCGCGTACTCAGTGAGTGTCTCGCGGTGCCTGATGGTCGCAGCAGGCACCGACGACGGCAACTGCCCGACCGGTGGAAGGGCGCTGACATACTGCTGGGAAACGACCCCGATCCGGTCCGGATCGAGCGCCTGGCCAGGAAAGTCCCGGTTAAGCGCCGTCGCCAGGCGTTCGCGGGTGTAGGCACCCAATGGAGGAATGTCGAACAGGAAGTCCTTGCCACCATCGCTATCGAGGTAGTAGCGATGAAGAAGCTCCTCGTACAGTCGCTGCTCGGCCACCGACGCTGACGTCAGCCAGGTTGGCAACAGCGCCTCGAACAAGCTGTTGCGAATGCGCACGGCCAACTCGTCGAGCATGTCGGACAGCAGCCAGTCGAGCTCGGCTTCCGGTGCCAGGGAGGCCATCAGCGCCCCTTGCAACCCCTGGCGCGCCGCACGGGGGCACAATTGCCCCACACGCTCCTGTTGATGGGCCAATGCCTGTTGTTGCAGCGCCTCGACGACATGCCCGTCGATCCGATCCAGCCGGAGCGCTAGGGGGCCGTGGTCCGCATCGAGCAAGTAATTGCGGACCCGAGCGCCATCGAGCTCACCCAGCAAATCCAGCCAGCGCTCACGATGGGCGCCGTAGAATTTGCCCAGCAATACCGATTCCAGCCGCTGGAGCGACTCGAATTGCACCCAGCCTGAAGTACAGGACCACAGCACGATCGGCGAATCGGCGTCATCACCTTGCCTCAAGGCCAGCGTGTCGCCCAACCTGGCATGGGCGTGGTCGCCGTAGGTCAAGGACACGAAAAAAGCGTCCGTCACCGGTGTGCCAAGTGCCTGGCGAAGCGCGCGCGCAGGGCGATTCATCAGTTGCCAGACCATGTCGCTGCACGGCTTGTCGATCCAGCCCTGACGCGTCGCCAATGCCAGGCCCAGGCGCATGGCGTCTTCCCGCAGATTCAACGCTTCGGCAAAGGGAAGCACGCAACTGTCCTGCCGTCGCACCGGCCCCGTCCGATCTTGTGTGAACCGTTGCAGGTAGCGCTCGGCGAATTCCGCGCGGGCCTTTTCGAGCGCGTGATTGACCACTTCGGCTTCGAGACTTCCCCCCGACGCCGCGGCCATCCAACGCACCTGAGCCCCGCGGGGCAGGCGGCCGTCGCGGCGGCCGCTGACACACTCGAGCAGGAAGGTCACCAGGTCCATCGTCACGGCCTGCTGGGCTTCACTGACTGCCACTCCCGGAGAGGCGTCATCGACTGCGGCGTCCGACCGAGGAACCAGCCAATGGACCTGAACCTTGGTCGGGTCGACCGGCTCGTTGATCAACACGCACAAGTAGCGTTGCAATAAATCCGCGGCATGCTGGGGCAGCACAGGGTCCATCTGCCTCAAACGCTCGACCTTGGCGTCGAATTCCCGTGTTTGCTCTATCCACGACAGCGGGCGAGTGGCCGCAGGGTCGGCTCCGCTTGCATCGGTCGAGGACGGAGACGTCGACAGGGACGGCCCGAGCCATCGATCGCGGAAGGCGGCAGAACCGTCGTCGCGCCAGCGCCCTTCGCTGAACCGTAACTGCCGAGGGTCGAGTAAAGCACGGATGTCGAGCGCATCGTCGAGCATCGGGACGCGCTGGTCCGAGGCGCTGAAAATGCCTGCGGCGTACGCGAGATTGCGATGCTGCAACTCCAGAATCGAGTCGACGCGGTCCATAAACAGGGGCTCACCGATATCCTGCAGTTCGACTTGCAGCGGCCCCGGGCTGAGCAGGACGGGTTGATCCTGCAATGCCACCGCAGCGCGCATTTGCCGGCGTCCGGCCGAGGTGGTCAAGTGCTGTACCAAAGCGGTCAGGCTCTGGAAATTCACCAGCGTGTGTTGCGGTGAAAACCACAGAATCGATGCATCGTTCTTGTCGGGCTGGAGAATGAACGTGCCTGCCAGCGCCATGGGTGCACTGTTTCCTACGCTGATATTCAATCGCTGACAGCGCAGCGGACTGCCGGCGGGAGGCGCGCCGACGGTCGAGTGAAGCAACGGCAGAAGTGCCCGGAATCGGTCAGCACCCACTGAGCCGTCATGTAACCGCGAGTACATTTCGAAGTGCACACTGTTCTTGAAGCTTTCGATGGCGAGGTCGCGCCGGGTACGGCGGTCGAGCCAGATTCCGCGCCAGTATGCCCGGAGCATCTGACCGTAGACCTGAGGGGTGGTGGCCACCGCATTGGCGATCGCCGTCGTGAACAACGCGTGATCGGACGGGCCGGCCACACGGCCTCGGGTGTCGAGGAATTGCCGGCGACCTACTGCCGACAGCGGTACGCCACAGAAATCCTGGAATGCGGCCTGTGTGAGGGTCTGCGTGAAGGGGATCAGGTCGTCGCTCTGCGTGATCGGCACGACCTGAAGGATGTGTGCCTTGGGGTCGATGCTCATCTGCGGTAGCGTCTCGCGCAGGCGCAGGCCCAGTGCAGCGTTGGCGGCGTCCATGAGCGTGGGCGTTTGACGCAAAACGCTGCTCAACTGCTCGACGTGCCTGGCTTGATGATCGATGACCGCCAGCATCTGCGCCTTGAAGGGGTCGCCCTCGATTCGCTGGACCTCGAACAAAGCATCCTGGGGCGCTGGCGAAAACCGGCTGAGCAGCACGTCCAGCAACGCCGCTCGATCATCGAAGGCTTCAAGGCCATCGGCGAGGGTATAAAGGTAGACCTTCGGAATAGCCACGTCGGTGTGGCTCAGCACAAGGGCGGCAACGAGATCAAAGGTCTGGACGGCGCCGTCTGCCAATAGCAACCTGTCGACCCTGACCGGGTCCGGTTCAGATTGCGTCGGTTGGGCAATGCTCAGCAACCAGGCCTGCTCGGAGGTGTCGATGCGCTGACCCGCGAGGGCACGGCCCAAGGCATCGCTATATCGCGTGCGCAGCGATGCACTGTGGAAGAAACGTGAAAGGGGGGTGAACATGAAGGCTCCTTTTTCATGGAAAAGCCTTGCCTGGCAAAAGGCCCGGCAGGGGCTACATGAAAGGAGCGTAAGGGGAAGCGTGAGGGCAACTGCGCTACATAATGCTGTACAAAGGCGCTGAAAATTCCGATTGACTCGGCCCAGGGCACGACGACTCAACCGCAGGCGACGCCATGTCGGAATGGGCGTGACGAGCACGCCCCCTCGAAGCCGCCGCTGCGGATGGGCTAGGCGTCACGCCTTCAAGGTACGCGCCACATGCGCGGCAAACGCATCAATGATGCTCTGCAGGAATGGACGGGTTTTCTCGCTCAGCTTGCCCTGCTCATCGAAGAAGCTACCGGCATTTCCCAGATACGCCTCGGGCTGTTGCATGCACAGCACGTCGAGGAAGACGAAACTCTGGCGCAGGTGCTGGTTGGCACCGAATCCTCCGATGGCACCTGGGGACACGCTGATCACCGCTGCGGGTTTGGCTTTGCCCCACGCGCTCTGACCGTAGGGACGCGACCCCACGTCGATGGCGTTTTTCAGCGCACCTGGCACGGAACGGTTGTATTCGGGGGTCACGAACAGAAACCCGTCAGCCCCCTGCAACGCCTGACGGAAGGCGGTGTAAGCGGCGGGTGGCGAATCGTGGTCGATGTCTTCGTTGTACAGAGGCAGGTCGCCAATTTCGACGATGTTCAGTTTCAGGCTGGGAGGGGCCAACTCGGCCAGTGCGCGGGCGACTTTGCGGTTGATGGACTCTTTTCTCAAGCTGCCGACAATGACTGCGATCGAATGAACCTGGCTCATGAACCTGACCTTCTATGTGATGGGAGAAGTGACAGTTATAGATGAAACACGCCGTTTATTCAGCGCTGTTTTTCGTTGTCTTTGATCGAACCATCCGATCTACCACCAGGATGTCACCTGCCCTTTCTCGACACATTTTTTTACTTGGCCCCAAACTACCCTGAAAAAACACGGTCTGAAGGGCTTGAGCGCGGGAGGCGCCCGAAGGTTCGGCGGCCGAGTCTTGAAACGAACAAGGATTTACGGCGGGCAGTGTCAGGCTGTGCGCAAACCAGCGGTTTTTTCAGAGGTTACACAGCAAATGGCTTCACATGATCATGTCGCACAGTTCCATGCACGAGATGCCGAGGGACGCATCTATCCCGTGCGGGAATTCCATGATTTCAAGCCAGACGAAACAGGCGAAATGAAACAAGTGGTCACCTATCGCCTGGTCATCGGCGACCGCGTGACCCATCTGGGCGGCGACGAGTTCGAACTGGTTCAATCCGGAATCAAGCTGACCCGGGTGAGCTAGACGCCCGCCATGACGCCGCCCCTCCCTTCACGTTGCGGCGGCGACCTGAAACCTGCGCTGTTCACTCGTCGAACAGGAGGTACCAGAAAATCGCAGCTTCCCGCGTGCCCGGGTCGATCGCGCGATACCGCAGGTGATCCACGCCGCCTACCACGAACCCGTAACGCTCATACAGGCGGCACGCCCCAAGGTTATTGTTCTGGGTTTCCAGCATGATGCCTGGCAGTTGGCGTTCCCGGCTCCAGTGCCGGGCAACGTCGAGCAGTTGACGCGCGACCCCGTTGCCACGTGCAACTGCGTCGACTGCCAGTTCATCGATGTGCGCGAATCCGCTCCAGTGCTTGCTGATCACCAGGTGACCGACCGGATCTTCGCCTGACCAGGCCACCAGCACCGTGCCCTCCCCGCCATCCCGGTAGTTGCAAAACTCCTGCGAATCGATGCCGTAGTTCTTCAGGTAGGGCTCGACGGGATCGACCGGCCATTGCGCCACGGGCAACCCCATCACCACCTGTGCATAACCGGTGACCGTGAAGGTGAATTCGCAGTTGAGAAGGTAATCTTCGAAACATTCGTCGGCGACGCGAATATTCAGCGCCAGACTCGGCAGTGTCGTCATCGGGCCTCCTGCGCCATCGATGATAGGGGCTGCCTTCATTAAAGCAGCCCTGACCGATCAGCCTTGCTGCGTTTGCGCGCCCTGCAACTGGGTCCACAGCGCCGGAGCACCAGCGGCCTTGGCGATGATCGCCAGGCGCACTTCGTGCTCGGCGAGCTCGGCCTCGCTGGCGAGAACGATTCGACCTGGGGTGCGGTCGAGGATGCGGCGGACTTCCGAAGGCCGCTCGCCGCCTCCTTCTCCATCACTGTTGGCGGCGAGCGACAGCGTCGTCTGGCCACCGGTCATCGCCAGATAGACGTCGGCGAGGATTTCCGAGTCAAGCAATGCGCCGTGCAGTTCGCGGCCGGAGTTGTCGACGTCGTAGCGTTTGCACAACGCATCGAGGCTGTTGCGCTGCCCCGGATGACGCTCGCGCGCCATGGCCAGCGTGTCGAGTACCGTGCAATAGACTGACAGGTCGGCGCGGTCGTGTTGCCCGATCAGCGCAAATTCGTTGTTGAGAAAGCCCACGTCGAACGGCGCGTTGTGGATGATCAGCTGCGCGCCTTTGATGAACTCGTAGAACTCGTCCGCCACTTCGGCGAAACGCGGTTTGCCGACGAGGAACTGATCCGTGATGCCGTGGACCCCGATAGCGCCCTCGTCACTTTCACGATCCGGCTGCAGGTAGACGTGAAAATGCCGCCCGGTCAAACGCCGGCCGATGACCTCCACGCAACCGATTTCGATCACCCGATGGCCGTCGGTGACGGGCATACCGGTGGTTTCGGTGTCGAGCACGACCCGACGTTCAGAGATGGTGTTTTCTACAGTCATTGCCTGGCGCCTCGGTTTCAGGCGCGGATATTAACACGCAAGGATTTTGCCGTGTGGGCCTGCGCGATCGGACAGCGCAATACCTGAAGATCAACCTGATCACGCAACGGACACCCCGACAGCGCGGTACCCTGCGCCACCCTTCAGCCGTGCTTGAGCCCGCGGACCTCAGCCACACCGCGGTTGGCCAGTTGATCCGCCCGTTCGTTGCCGTAATGCCCGATATGCCCGCGCACCCATTTCCAGGTGACCGTGTGGCGGTTGACCTGCTCATCCAGTTGCATCCACAGGTCGGCGTTCTTGACCGGCTCCTTGGCCGCTGTCTTCCAGCCACGCTGTTTCCAGTTGGCCATCCACTCGGTGATGCCTTTCATCACGTACTGCGAGTCGGTCACCAGCGTCACATCGCAAGGCCGCTTGAGCTCTTCCAGCCCGCGAATCGCCGCCAGCAATTCCATGCGGTTGTTGGTGGTGTTGGCTTCACCGCCCCAGAGTTCCTTTTCGACGCCTTTGCACACTAACAGCGCGCCCCAGCCGCCCGGTCCGGGATTGCCTTTGCAGGCGCCATCGGAAAAGAGTTCTACGGTATCGCTCATTGCGCTCGTTCCAGAAATGAAGAAGCCCGGCCATCAAGGCTCGGGACTGCGCCGATTGACCTTGGCCATCGGCAGCGGCAACAGTTTGCCCATCGGCTCGCGACGGGGCATGCGCAACGGGCGAAGGCCCGATACGAGCTTGCGTGCCACCAGAATGTAAAAGCCGCCGCCCGGACTTTGCCAGCCACCGCCCAGACGCTCCAGGCCTGAGAGGCGACTCTGCCAGGCAGGCGAGGCCAGCGGCGGACGATAGCACCCGAACCGGCGTTTCTCCAGCGCGAAGCCCAGCAGATTCAACCAGTCGCCGACACGTGACGGGGAGATGCACCGGGCCCGGCGCAGCGCATCGTTGGCAAAAAAATGCCGAATGCCCCAGGCGCTCCAAGGGTTGATGCCCACGATCACCAGGTGCCCACCGGGGCGAACGCTGCTCGCCGCTTCGCGCAACAGGCCGTGGGGTGAAAGACAGAAGTCCAGACCGTGCTGCATGACGACCACGTCGGCGGCATGCTCACTCAACGGCCACGCCTGCTCTTCACAGACGATCTCGACGCCCGGCAGTGGTGCGCCCAGGCGCACATTGCGTTGCACCTGCGTGGCGGCGGGCGGCGTCTGCGCCGAGGGGCCGTAATGCACCAGGTAGCCACCAAAGAAACGCTCCAGTTCCTCTTCGAGTACGCGGCGTTCTTCTTCCAGCAACAATTGCCCTACGGGCCCGGACAACCACTCACGGGCCGAGCTGATCAACTCAAGCCATTCGGGGTCGGCCTGAGCGAACGCTTCATCGGTCATTTTCGGTCTCCATGAGACGTCCCGCGCGAGGTGCTCGCCTGGAACCTGTTCAGACTCTAAGATTGCACTTTGTTTCCAGCCAAGTGAATCGCGCCATGATACAGATCGACGCCCTGCCCGCTTTCACCGATAACTACATCTGGTTGTTACAAGACACTACCAACAAACGGTGCGCCGTGGTCGATCCGGGTGACGCGGCCCCCGTGCTCAGTTGGCTGCAAGCCCACCCGGGATGGACCCTCACCGACATTCTGGTCACGCATCATCACGCCGATCATACCGGCGGCGTCGCTGAACTGAAAAACGTCACCGACGCCCGGGTCTACGGCCCCGCTGACGAAAACATACCGGCCCGTGACGTCGGCCTGACCGACGGTCAACGCATCGAGGTGCTGGGGTTGGACTTTCAACTGTTCGCTGTTCCGGGCCACACGTTGGGCCACATTGCCTATTATCACGCCGACGCATCGGTGCCGTTGCTGTTCTGCGGCGACACGCTGTTTGCCGCCGGCTGTGGTCGTCTCTTCGAAGGTACGCCCGAGCAAATGCATCGGTCCTTGAGCCGACTCGGCGCCCTGCCCGACGCCACGTTGGTGTATTGCACGCACGAATACACCTTGAGCAACCTGCGGTTCGCCGTTGCAGTGGAGCCGAACAACCCGGACGTCGCCGGCCGCCTCGAAGAGGTCACCCGCTGGCGCGCGCAAAATCGCATCAGCCTTCCCTCGACCCTGGCACTGGAGCACCGGACCAACCCGTTCCTGCGCGTCTCACAACCCTTGGTCAAACAAAAAGCGGACGAACGGACAGGCACGGACAATGCCTCGCCCGTGGCGGTTTTTGCCGCGCTGCGGGAATGGAAAAACACGTTCTGAACCGGTGGGGAATCTCGACGAAAATGCTGAAAGGTTGACCGTTCCGGAGACGCTTTCTAGAATCGCCCGACATTTTCGACTGGATACCCCACCAGCCAATGTCGTCATCCACACGCAATCCCTTTAATTCCGACGCATTGACTCGGTTGGCCCAGGCAATCGCGGTAGTCGCGAGCGCAACCTTGGCGGGCTGTCAGACGACCAGCAGCCTGGACGCCGGCGCCTCGGCAAACGTCGCGCACCCTCCCGCCACCGTCAAGCCGAAGTCCGCTTTCGTGGCCCGCAAGCCAAGCCCTCTCGCCCCGCCCCATGATGTCTGGGAACGGATGCGTCAGGGGTTCCAATTGCAGGACGGCAACGACCTGAACCCTCGTATCGAACAGCAGCGCCTGTGGTTCGCCAACAACCCCTCGTTCCTCGAAACGGCGGGAGAGCGCGGCAGTCTCTACATGCACTACATCGTCGAACGTCTGGAAGAACGCAACATGCCGCTGGAGCTGGCGCTGCTGCCGGTGATCGAAAGCGCCTACAACCCGATGGCGTTGTCCCGCAGTGACGCGGCGGGTATCTGGCAGTTCATTCCGTCCACGGGGCGCTACTTCAACCTGCGTCAGACCAATTTCTACGACGGCCGGCGTGACATCACCGCCTCCACCACTGCCGCACTGGACTACCTGACCAAGCTGCACGATATGTTCAACGGGGACTGGCTGCTGGCGCTGGCGGCCTATAACGCCGGCGAAGGTACGGTCAGCCGCGCCATCGAACGCAACGAGAAACTCAACCTCCCGACTGACTACTGGAACCTGCCCTTGCCGCAGGAGACCCGCGACTATGTGCCCAAATTGCTGGCACTGTCGCAAGTGGTCCTGTCGCCGGAGGCCTATGGCGTCAACCTCAGCCCCATCGACAACAAGCCTTACTTCGAAGTGGTCGAGTTGAACCAGCGCATGGACCTTTCCAAGGTCGCGCAGATGGCCAATATCGACGAAGACGAACTGATGCAGCTCAATCCGGCATTCAAGAAGCGGCTGACGATCGACGGCCCTCAGCATCTACTGGTGCCGACGTCCAAATCACAATTGCTGGCCGCCAGCCTGTCGAACATGAAGCCCGAGGAACTGGTGGATTGGCAGCAGTATCGCGTTCGGCCGGGTGACAGCCTGGCCAGCATCGCCAGCCGCTACAAAGTCTCCACCAGCACCCTCAAAGACCTCAACAAGCTGTCCAGCAACCACCTCAAACGTGGCCAGGCATTGACGATTCCTGTACAGCCGGGCATGAAGATGGCCATGCCGGTGTTCGAAGAAGTGGCCGAAGCGGACGAAAAGCCAACCCGCACGCGCACGTATAAAGTGAAGAAAGGCGACAACCTGGGGCAGATCGCGCGCATCAACAAGGTTGAAGTCAAGGACTTGCAGCACTGGAACAAACTGTCCGGCTACAACCTGAAAGTCGGCCAGACCCTGGTCATGCAGGATACCCGCGCTCCGGCCAAGGCCAGCGCACGCGCAGTGGCCAAGGCGGACGGCAGCGGCAAAGGCGCCGAAGGCAAACCGATGCAATACAAGATCCAGAAAGGCGATTCGATGTATCTGGTCGCCAAACGTTTCAACGTCGAGATGCAGCACCTCAAACGCTGGAACCCCCGCAGCGGCCAGGCGCTGAAGCCGGGGCAGACGTTGACGGTGTACTTGCCGCATTGATCCTTCAGCTAGCGCTTAACCTGTTGAAGAGGATTGTTCCCACGCTCCGCGTGGGAACAACTCCGCTTACGCTCTGCGTCAGTTAGCAGGTCGACGCGGAGCGTCGGGAGACGCATTCCCACGCGGAGCGTGGGTACGATCAACGCCCAACACAGCTGCCCCTCTACCCCACCCTTTTTCCAGCCCATACAAGCTGTTACTGTGACCGACCGCTGCCTGGATCGAACACCGACTTGATACGCCCCCTGCTGCTGACCATCAGCCTGGCCTTGAGCACGACAGCCGCCGCGACCATCAGCGAGAGCCATGGTTACGCTCAGTTCGGCGTCCTCAAGTATCCGGCCAGCTTCACCCATTTCGACTGGGTCAATCCCGAGGCGCCGAAAGCGGGCACCTTGCGAATCATGGCCAACGGCACGTTCGATACGCTCAATCCTTACACATTCAAGGGCAGCAGCCCGATTTCCACCCCCAATTTCGGCCAATACGGCGTCAGTGAGCTGAACGAACCGCTGATGGTCGGCACGGGCCAGTACGACCCGTCCGGCGATGAGCCCACCTCCAGCTACGGGTTGATCGCCAAAACCGTTGAGTACAGCGAAGACCGCAGTTGGGTGGTGTTCAATCTGCGTCCCGAAGCCCACTTTCACGACGGAAAACCCATTACTGCGTACGACGTGGCGTTTTCCTACAGGACGCTGTTAAAAGACGGCCATCCGCAATACCGCACTGCGCTTCAGGAAGTGCAACGGGTCGATATCCTCAACCGCCACCGTATCCGCTTCGTATTCAAGCGCTCCGGCAATCCATTACTGATTCTGCGGCTCGGCGAGTTACCGGTGCTGCCACAACACTACTGGAAGAACCGCGACTTCAAAGCCACCACCTTTGACCCACCATTGGGCAGCGGGCCGTACCGCATCACCCAGGTGCGCCCAGGCCGCAGCCTGGTCTTCGAGCGGGTCAAGGATTACTGGGGCAAGGATTTGCCGGTCAACCGTGGCAAGTACAATTTCAACCGAGTGCAAGTCGAGTTCTACCGGGATGCCGACGTCGCATTCGAAGCCTTCAAGGCTGGAGAATTCGATATCTACATCGAACATCAGGCCAAGAACTGGTCGACCGGATACGATTTCCCTGCCGTGAACGAAGGGAAGGTGATCAAGGCGCAGATCCCCCACCGGATACCGACCCAGACACAGGGTCTGTTCATGAACACACGGCGCAGCACCTTCGCCGATATCCGCGTACGCGAAGCGCTAGGGCTGATGTTCAATTTCGAATGGACCAACCGCACGCTCTTCAATGACGCCTACCAGCGCTCGGTCAGCTATTACCCCAACAGCGAATTCTCGGCCAATGACGTTCCGTCAGGCCGCGAATTCCTGCTGCTGTCCGCGTACCGGGATCAACTCCCCCCCAAGCTGTTCACCCAGCCGTTTACCGTTTCGAAAACCGATGGCGGCGGCGTGCCCCGCGATACCCTGCGCAAGGCGCTTGGTCTGCTCGCTGCAGCGGGCTGGACGTTCACCGAGCGCGGTCTGATCAACGACGCCGGGCAGCCGTTGCGTTTCGAGATACTTCTGGTCAATCCGAGCCTCGAACGAATTCTGCAACCCTACATCGAAGACCTCACGCGCATCGGCATCGACGCTCGGCTGCGCACGGTGGATCGCGCCCAGTACAAGCAGCGACTGGACCAGTTCGATTTCGACATGATTCTGATGACCCTGAGCCAGACTCTCAGCCCCGGCCTCGAACAGTGGCAGTACTTCCACTCAAGTCAGGCCACGACCAAAGGCAGCAAGAACTACGCGGGCGTCGCCAACCCTGTGGTGGACAACCTCCTCAGCCAACTGCTGTCGGCGAAAACCCGCGACGAACAAGTCGCCACCACCAAGGCACTGGACCGCGTCCTGCTCTGGCAGCACTACATGATTCCCAACTGGTACCTCAGCAATCATCGGCTGGCGTACCGTAATCGCTTTGCCTTCGTCACCACCCCGCCCTACACCCTGGGCCTGCGCGCGTGGTGGCTCAAGCCCCTGGAGAAAACCCCATGACTGCCCTCCGCTCTTTGACGCGGGCTGGCGGCCTGTTCCTGTTCGGTCTGGCCTGTTCCGCCCACGCCGCTCCACAACACGCCATCACGCTGTACAACGAGCCACCGAAGTACCCAGCCGACTTCAAACACTTCGACTACGTCAACCCGGATGCGCCGAAGGGGGGGATCTTTCGCAGCGCCGGTTTCGGCAGTTTCGACAGCCTGAACCCTTTCATCAGCAAAGGCGTCCCCGCCGATGACATCGGCCTGATCTATGACACCCTGATGCGTCAGGGCCTCGACGAGCCCTTTACCGAATATGGCTTGATCGCCAGCACGATCGAAAAAGCCCCGGACAACAGTTGGGTGCGTTTTTACCTACGCCCCGAAGCCCGCTTCAACGATGGCCATCCGGTACGCGCCGAAGACGTGGTGTTCAGCTTCGAAACGCTGATCAAGGACGGCTCGCCGCTGTACCGCAGTTACTATGCGGACGTTGACAAGGTCGTCGCCGAAGATCCGCTGACGGTCCTGTTCACGTTCAAACACACCAACAATCGCGAACTGCCGTTGATCATTGGCCAATTGCCGGTTTTGCCCAAACACTGGTGGGCGAGCCGGGATTTCAACAAAGGCAACCTGGAAATTCCGTTGGGCAGCGGCCCTTACCGCGTGGCCGAAGTGAAGGCCGGCCGTTCCGTGCGCTATGAACGGGTCAAGGATTACTGGGGCAAGGACCTGCCCGTGAACAAGGGCTTTTACAACTTCGACCGGCTATCCACCGACTACTACCGCGACAACACGGTGGCCCTCGAAGCCCTCAAAGCGGGCGCATTCGATTACTGGCAAGAGATGACCGCGAAGAATTGGGCAACGGCCTACGACGTACCGGCCGTGCGCGAAGGCAAGCTGATCAGGGAGGAAATCCCCAACGGCAACCCGCAGGGCATGCAAGGTTTCATCTTCAACCTGCGCAAACCGATGTTTCAGGACGTTCGCGTGCGCCAGGCCCTGAGCCTGCTGCTGGACTTCGAATGGACCAACAAGCAGCTGTTCTTCGGCAGCTACACCCGCACCAAAAGCTATTTCGACAACTCGGACATGGCATCGCGGGGCCTGCCATCCGAGGCTGAGTTGAAGATCCTCGAGCCGCTGCGCGACAAACTGCCGCCTGCCCTCTTCACCGAAGCATTCAACCTGCCCGTCACTGATGGCAGCGGCATCATTCGCGACCAGCAGCGCAGGGCCTTTGCGCTGCTTAAAGAGGCAGGCTGGAAGATCGTCGGCGACAAAATGGTCGATACCGAAGGCAAGCCAGTGACCATCGAATTCTTGCTGGCCCAGACCGAATTCGAACGCGTCTTGCTGCCGTTCAAGCGCAATCTGGCGGACATCGGCATCAATCTGGAGATTCGCCGGGTCGACGTGTCGCAATACATCACGCGCCGCCGCTCGCGGGATTACGACATGATCGTGGGCAGCTTCCCACAATCCAGTTCGCCCGGTAACGAACAGCGCGAATACTGGGACTCTTCGGCTGCCGACAAACCCGGCAGCTATAACTTGATCGGGTTGAAGGACCCGGCCATCGACGCATTGGTCGGGGGTTTGATCAACGCCGATTCGCGGCAGAGCCTGATCGACCACACCCGTGCGCTGGACCGCGCCTTGCTCTGGGGCTATTACGTGATCCCCAACTGGCACATCAAGACCTGGCGCCTGGCGTACTGGAACCACCTGGGTCATCCGAAAACATCCCCTTTGTACGACATCGGCACCATGACCTGGTGGGTGAAACCCGATACCCCGCCCGCCATTTCAGTGCAACCGGCGTCCGATCCGGGGCAGCCCGAACAAGCACCGGCCAAGGATACGGAGCACTGACATGCTGGCGTATATTCTGCGGCGCTTGCTGCTTATCGTGCCGACCCTGTTCGGCATCCTGCTCATCAACTTCGTGATCATCCAGGCCGCGCCCGGTGGCCCGGTGGAGCAAATGATCGCCAAGCTCGAAGGCTTCGAAGGCGCCACCAGCCGCATCGCCGGTGGCGGCGCGGAGGTCTCGGTCGCCGGATCGACATACCGCGGTGCTCAAGGGCTGGACCCGGCGCTGATCAAGGAAATCGAGCACATGTACGGCTTCGATAAATCGGCGCCGGAACGCTTGTGGATCATGGTCAAGAATTACGCGCGCCTCGATTTCGGCGACAGCTTCTTTCGCGATGCCAAGGTCATCGACCTCATCATCGAGAAAATGCCGGTCTCCATCTCCCTGGGCCTGTGGAGCACGCTGATCATGTACCTGGTGTCGATCCCGCTGGGCATCGCCAAAGCCACGCGACACGGCAGCGCCTTCGACGTCTGGACCAGTTCGGCCATCATCGTCGGCTACGCGATTCCGGCCTTTCTGTTTGCCATCCTGCTGATCGTGGTATTTGCCGGTGGCAGCTATTTCGACTGGTTCCCGCTGCGGGGCCTGACGTCCAGCAATTTCGACGAAATGAATTGGCTCGGCAAGGTCGGCGACTACTTCTGGCACCTGGTCCTGCCCATCACGGCGCTGGTCATCGGCAACTTCGCCACCATGACGCTGCTGACCAAGAACAGCTTTCTCGATGAAATCGGCAAGCAATACGTGATTACTGCCAAAGCCAAAGGCCTGACCCAGCGCCGGGTGCTCTACGGCCATGTGTTCCGCAACGCGATGCTGTTGGTGATCGCCGGGTTCCCGTCTGCATTCATTGGCATCTTCTTCACCGGTTCGCTGCTGGTGGAGGTGATCTTCTCCCTTGATGGCCTGGGCTTGATGAGCTTTGAAGCCGCGATCAACCGCGACTACCCGGTGGTGTTCGGCACCCTCTTCATCTTCACCTTGCTGGGATTGGTGGTGAAGCTGATAGGCGATCTGACCTACACCCTGGTTGACCCCCGTATCGACTTCGACCGCAGGGACCATTGACATGACCTTGTCCCCTCTCAACCGACGCCGTTTCGAACGGTTCAAGGCCAATAAACGCGGCTGGTGGTCGCTGTGGCTGTTTCTGCTGCTGTTCTGCCTGAGCCTCGGCGCGGAACTGATCGCCAACGATAAGCCGCTGATCGTCAAATATGACGGGCACTGGTATTTCCCGGTGTTCGAGCGCTACCCGGAGACCACTTTCGGTGGGGAATTTCCGCTGGAAGCCAACTACAAGAGCCCCTATATCAAAGAGCTGATCGCGGCAAAAGACGGCTGGACCTTATGGGCGCCAATCCCGTTCAGCTACCAAAGCATCAATTACGACCTGAAAGTCCCGGCCCCTGCTCCGCCCTCGCGTGAGAACCTGCTCGGCACTGACGATCAGGGGCGTGACGTACTGGCGCGGGTCATCTACGGCTTTCGCATTTCGGTACTGTTCGCCCTGACCCTCACGGTGCTCAGTTCGATCATCGGGGTCATCGCCGGGGCATTGCAGGGCTTTTATGGCGGCTGGGTCGATCTGGTCGGTCAGCGGTTTCTGGAAATCTGGTCCGGCTTGCCAGTGCTGTATCTGTTGATCATCCTCGCCAGTTTCGTGCAACCCAATTTCTGGTGGTTGTTGGGCATCATGCTGCTGTTTTCGTGGATGAGCCTGGTGGACGTGGTGCGTGCCGAATTCCTGCGTGGCCGCAATCTGGAATACGTGCGTGCCGCCCGCGCGCTGGGCATGCAGAACGGAGCGATCATGTTCCGTCACATCCTGCCCAACGCCATGGTCTCGACCATGACCTTCATGCCGTTCATCCTCACTGGCGCGATCGGCACCCTGACAGCGCTGGACTTCCTGGGCTTCGGCCTACCCGCCGGGTCGCCCTCGCTGGGTGAGCTGGTGGCGCAGGGCAAGTCCAATCTGCAGGCGCCGTGGCTGGGCATCAGCGCTTTCGCTGTATTGGCGCTGATGCTGAGCCTGTTGGTGTTCATCGGCGAATCCGCCCGTGACGCGTTCGACCCGAGGAAATGAGATGAACCAGGACAACTTGATCGAAATCCGCGACCTGTCCGTCGAGTTCGTCAACGGCAAGCAGGTGCAGCGCGTCGTCGAGGGCATCAGTTTCGACATCCGCAAGGGCGAAACCCTGGCGCTGGTCGGCGAGAGCGGTTCTGGCAAATCGGTGACCGCCCATTCGATCCTGCGGCTGCTGCCCTACCCTCTGGCGCAGCACCCAACGGGCAGCATTACCTATCGTGGGCATGACCTGCTGACGGCCAGTGAGAAACGCATGCGCGCGATTCGCGGCAACCGTATCGCGATGATTTTCCAGGAGCCGATGACGTCGCTGAACCCGCTACAGTCCGTGGAAAAGCAGATCAACGAAGTGCTCGGCTTGCACAAGGGCCTGACGGGCAAGGCCGCCACCCGTCGCACCCTGGAGTTGCTGGAGCTGGTAGGCATACCCGAGCCGCACAAACGTCTAAAAGCCCTCCCACACGAGCTGTCCGGCGGCCAGCGCCAGCGCGTCATGATCGCCATGGCCCTGGCCAACGAGCCCGAACTGCTGATCGCCGATGAGCCGACCACGGCGCTGGACGTCACCGTACAGCTGAAAATCCTCAAACTGCTGAAGGAATTGCAGGGGCGGCTGGGCATGGCGTTGTTGCTGATCAGCCACGATTTGAACGTCGTTCGACAAATTGCCAACCGCGTATGTGTCATGCAGCGCGGTTGCATCGTCGAACAGGCGTCGTGCGAAGAACTGTTCCGTGCGCCGCAGCATCCGTACACCAAAGAATTGATCGCGGCGGAGCCCAAAGGAGGCCCGGCGAACAACGTTCCCGGAGCGCCGATGCTGGAAGTCAACGACCTGCGGGTCTGGTTTCCGATCAAGAAAGGCGTGTTCAAACGCACCGTCGATCACGTCAAGGCGGTGGACGGCATCCATTTCAGTCTGCCCAAGGGCCAGACGCTGGGGATCGTCGGCGAAAGTGGCTCGGGCAAATCGACGTTGGGGCTGGCCATTCTGAGGTTGATTCGCAGCGAGGGCGAGATACGCTTTCAAGGCGAGTCGCTGGCCTGCCTCAAACAGGATCAGGTCAGGCCACTGAGGCGGCAGATGCAGGTGGTGTTCCAAGACCCATTCGGCAGCCTCAGCCCACGGATGTCGGTGTGCGACATCGTTGGTGAAGGATTGCGCATCCACAAGATCGGCACGCCGGTCGAACAGGAAGCCGCGGTGGTGGAAGCGCTCAAGGAAGTGGGCCTGGACCCGGCCACGCGGCACCGCTACCCCCATGAGTTTTCCGGTGGGCAGCGGCAAAGGATCGCCATCGCACGGGCATTAGTGTTAAAACCGGCGCTGATTTTGCTGGACGAACCGACCTCGGCTCTCGACCGGACCGTTCAGCGCCAAGTAGTGGAGCTTTTGCGCTCGCTGCAAGCCAAGTACAACCTGACGTATTTGTTTATCAGCCATGACCTGGCGGTAGTCAAAGCGCTGAGCCACCAGCTGATGGTGGTCAAGCAAGGCCAAGTGGTCGAACAGGGTGTGGCAGAAGCTGTCTTCGCCGCACCGCAACATCCTTATACACAGCAGTTGCTGGAAGCCGCGTTTCTGGCCCCCGCAACTGTCGATTAACCTGAAGAGGAAAAAACCATGGGTTTTCTCGCCGGTAAGCGCGTCCTGATCGTCGGTGTCGCCAGCAAACTGTCCATCGCATCCGGTATCGCTGCCGCCATGCACCGTGAGGGTGCCGAACTGGCCTTCACCTACCAGAACGAAAAACTCAAGGGTCGCGTCGAAGAATTCGCAGCGGGCTGGGGTTCGAGTGCCGAGCTGTGCTTCCCGTGCGATGTGGCCAGCGACGAAGAAATCGCCAAGGTCTTCGCGGAGCTGAGCAAAAAGTGGGATGGTCTGGACTGCATCGTGCACTCCGTGGGCTTCGCGCCGGGCGACCAACTGGACGGCGACTTCACCGACGCCACCACCCGTGACGGTTTCCGCATCGCCCACGACATCAGCGCCTACAGCTTCGTGGCCCTGGCAAAAGCCGGTCGCGAGATGATGAAAGGCCGCAACGGCAGCCTGCTGACCCTGTCGTACCTGGGCGCCGAGCGCACCATGCCGAACTACAACGTGATGGGCATGGCCAAAGCCAGCCTGGAAGCCGGTGTCCGTTACCTGGCCCGCAGCCTGGGCCCGGAAGGTACTCGCGTCAATGCGGTCTCGGCCGGTCCGATCCGCACCCTGGCCGCCTCGGGCATCAAGAACTTCCGCAAAATGCTGGACGCCAACGAAGCCCAAACCCCGCTGCGTCGCAACGTGACCATCGATGAAGTCGGCAACGCCGGCGCCTTCCTGTGCTCGGACCTGGCGTCCGGTGTCAGCGGTGAAATCATGTACGTCGACGGTGGGTTCAACACCACCGCCATGGGTGACCTGCAGGACTGATGCACCCGTTTCACGGCTGATCGGTTGATCGTTCCCACGCACCACAGGGCAACGATCACCCCCGCACCATCCGCTGCATACGAAAAAGCCCCGTCTCTTGCGAGCGGGGCTTTTGCGTTTTCAGCGCCTGTTGCCGATCAGTACTTATCGATCTTCGCGGCTGACTGCAACTGCGCCTGATACGACTCGAAGTCTTGACGGCCTTCTCGTGATGCCAGGAAGCGGCGGTACTGAGTTTTCTCGGCGTCGGTGGCCGGCGCTGCCTGATTTACGCCGTTGAGACGTATGATCACGTAGCCGCCATCGGCTGCAGTCAGGCTGGCATAGACCGGCTTGTCCTTGCCTTCGGGCTTCGGCATGCGGAACAGGGTCTGCAAGACCTGAGGATCGACGCCGTCCTGGCCGCGGGAGGCCGCTTCCACCACTTTCCAGCTCTGACCGTCCTGCTTGGTGGCGGTATACGGCACCTTGCCGTCACGCAGCCCCGCCAGCAGCGCCTCGCCCTTGGCCTTGATCGCTTCGGACGCATGGTTCTTGACCAGTTGGGCACGGATCGCATCGGCAACCGCCTCCAGCGGCAATTGCTCCGGCTGGCGGTGCTCTTTCATGTGCACGACGACGGTCGTGTCGGGGTCGAGCTCCAGCGCCGAGCTGTTCGAACCTTCTTCCATCACTTCCGTGCTGAAAGCGGCCTGAACCACGGAACGGTTGGCGGCAACGCCTTCCCCGCCTTCGCGGCCAAACGGTGCGGTGGTCTGCACCTTCAGGCCGAGATCCTGTGCAGGCTGAGTCAAGTCAGAGGCTTCGTATGCAGCGTCCTGCAATTTCTTGCTCGCATCCACGTACATCTGCTCGACCTGCTGAGACTTCAGGTCATGGGTCAATTTGTCTTTCAGGCTGGCGAAGGTCGGCACCGACGGCGCCTCGACGCCCAGCAGCTTGATCAGGTGCCAGCCAAACTGGGACTTGACGGGGGCCGAGACCTGATCCTTGTTCAACGCGTAAAGCGCATCCTCGAACGCTGGATCGTAAACGCCTTTGCCTGCGTAACCGAGGTCACCGCCCTTGCTGGCCGACCCTGGATCCTGCGAGTAGGCCTTGGCCAGCGCAGCGAAATCTTCGCCCTTGGCCAGACGCTGCTGAATTTCTTCGATCTTCGCCTTGGCCTGTGCATCGGTGGTCTTGTCATTGACCTCGATCAGGATGTGAGCCGCACGACGCTGCTCGGACAGATTGGCGATGTCTTTCTGGTAGGCGGCCTGGAGGTCTTCATCTTTCACCGAGACCTTGTCGAAGAACGAGGACTTCTTCAGTTCGATGTAATCCAGCACCACCTGCTCGGGGCTCAGGAACTCCTTGGCGTGCTCGTCGTAGTGAGCCTTGACCTCGTCGTCACTGACTTTCACATTGGCGGTGTCAGCGGGCAGGGAAAGTATGGCGAAATCCCGCGTCTGCTTCTCCAGGCGGGCAAATGCATCGACTTGAGCGTCGGTGACGAAAGCGCTGCCGGCGATGCCCGCGCGCAGTTGGCCGATCAGCATTTCCTGGCCCAGAATCTGGCGGAATTGCAGGCGACTGTAGCCCAGTTGACGAACGACCTGATCGAAACGGTCAGCGTTGAATTTGCCGTCCACCTGGAACTCAGGGGTCAGCAGGATCTGTTGATCCAGCGCTGCCTCGGAGAAGCCGAAATGGGAGTCGGCAGCGCCCTGCAAAAGCAGCTTGCGGTCGATCAGACCCTTGAGCGCCGAATCGCGCAGCATCTTCTCGTTGAGCATGGCAGGATCGAAATCCTTGCCCAACTGCTGCATGAGCTGGCGACGTTGCGTTTCAACGGCCTGGCCGAGCTCGTTTTGAGTGATTTCCTCGCCGTTGACCTTCGCCGCGTCCTGACTGTGGCTGGTGGCCCTGAAAATGGCGTCAAAGCCGGTCAAGGCCATCAGCGCAATGACAACGCCGATGATGGTCTTGGCAATCCAGCCTTGTGAATTGTCCCTGATATTCTGCAGCATGCGTCCCCCAGAGGGTTTTACTCAACTCACCAAGCTGCGACACATGGAGCGGAGCGTGGGTGTATTCCGGATAGAAGAAAGGCGCATCCGAGGATGCGCCTTCTCGTAACGTGCAAAGCGGATAGGGTTCGAACGTCCGTTCCCCAAGGTGACAGGCCAGCGCTTGACCAACCGCACCTGCCGCTTTACGACCAGAGCAGAGATGACGCTGTTCTGGCGCTAGGCAAAGGTGAAAGGAAACTCAGTTGACGGCTTCTTTCAGCGCTTTACCGGCTTTGAAGCCTGGCTTCTTGGCCGCAGGGATTTCCAGAGTCTTACCGGTCTGTGGGTTACGGCCGGTACGGGCAGGACGGTCAGTGACGGAGAACGTGCCGAAGCCAACCAGTACAACGGAGTCGCCAGCCTTCAGAGCGCCAGTGACGGATTCGATTACTGCGTCCAGCGCACGGCCAGCAGCAGCTTTCGGGATGTCAGCGGATGCGGCGATAGCATCAATCAGTTCCGACTTGTTCACTCTAAGTCCCCTTATATCTATCTATATTGAGTATATTTTCTAAGTTTTTCTGTGAAGCCAAACAAACGCTGAGTGGCCTGCTGACGCTGGAAAGAGCCGCTTTATAACAAGGGCTCTAAAAAGCTGTCAAGGAAGGCCCCCCAGACTAATGCGTGCTAATTCTTTCCTTAGAGTCAGACTCGCGTTTTTCATCCTTTGCGACCATCTCCGGAGCCACATCCGGCAAGGGCTCCGGCGCGTATTGCAGCGCAATTTGCAGGACTTCGTCAATCCATTTGACGGGTTTGATTTGCAGGTCCGCCTTGATATTGTCCGGAATTTCCTTCAAATCACGCACGTTTTCTTCTGGAATGATCACCGTTTTAATTCCACCGCGGTGAGCGGCCAGCAATTTTTCCTTCAAACCGCCAATCGCCAGCACTTGCCCGCGCAAGGTGATTTCGCCCGTCATGGCCACATCGGCCCGCACCGGGATCTGCGTCAGCGCCGACACCAGCGCGGTGCACATGCCCACACCCGCACTCGGACCGTCCTTCGGCGTCGCCCCTTCCGGCATGTGGATGTGCGTGTCGCGTTTTTCATGGAAATCGAGGGGAATCCCCAGGCTCTTGGCTCGGCTGCGGACCACGGTCTGCGCGGCGGTGATGGACTCGACCATCACGTCCCCCAGTGAGCCGGTCTTGATCAACTGCCCCTTGCCCGGCACCACGGCCGCTTCGATAGTCAGCAACTCGCCGCCCACCTGAGTCCATGCCAGCCCGGTGACCTGGCCGATCTGGTCCTGTTGCTCCGCCAAGCCGTAGCGGAACTTGCGTACGCCAAGGAAGCCTTCCAGCATTGCAGCCGTCACGACCACCTTGAAATGCTTCTCGCCCGAGTGTTCCTTGACCGCCTTGCGGCAGACCTTGGCGATTTGACGCTCCAGGCTGCGGACACCGGCCTCACGCGTGTAGTACCGGATAATGTCGCGAATGGCCTCTTCTTCGAACTCGATCTCGCCCTTCTTCAGGCCGTTTGCAGCGATCTGCTTGGGCGAAAGGTACTTGGTGGCGATGTTGATCTTCTCGTCTTCGGTGTAGCCCGGCAGACGGATCACTTCCATGCGGTCCAGAAGGGCCGGCGGAATGTTCATCGAGTTGGCGGTGCACAGGAACATCACATCCGACAGGTCGTAGTCGACTTCCAGATAGTGATCGTTGAAATTGTGGTTCTGCTCGG
This sequence comes from Pseudomonas sp. RIT409, assembly GCF_003052515.2. Taxonomy (GTDB): domain Bacteria; phylum Pseudomonadota; class Gammaproteobacteria; order Pseudomonadales; family Pseudomonadaceae; genus Aquipseudomonas. Next base: position 92,138 of record NZ_QARE02000008.1, read on the forward strand.
GATCGAGCACTTCGAGCAGCGCCGACGCGGGATCGCCGCGCATGTCACTGCCCATTTTGTCGATTTCATCGAGCAGGAACAGCGGGTTGCGCACCCCAACCTTGGTCATCTTCTGAATCAGACGGCCAGGCATCGAGCCAATGTAAGTACGGCGATGGCCGCGGATTTCGGCCTCGTCACGCACACCGCCCAACGCCATGCGCACGAACTTGCGGTTGGTGGCACTGGCGATCGACTCGGCCAGCGACGTCTTGCCGACGCCGGGCGGACCGACGAGGCACAGGACCGGCCCGCGAATTTTCTTCACGCGCTTTTGCACGGCGAGGTATTCGAGGATCCGCTCTTTGACTTCTTCAAGGCCGTAGTGGTCGGCATCGAGGATGTCCTCAGCGCGCGCCAGGTCCAGCCGCACCTTGCTCTGAGCCTTCCACGGCACCTGCACCAGCCAATCGATGTAGGAACGCACGACGGTGGCTTCAGCGGACATCGGCGACATCTGCTTGAGTTTGTTCAGCTCGGCCGTGGCCTTGGTCATGGCGTCTTTCGGCAGGCCTGCGGCATCGATGCGCTTTTTCAGCTCTTCGATTTCGTTGTGGCCTTCTTCGCTGTCGCCCAATTCCTTCTGAATGGCCTTCATCTGCTCATTCAGGTAGTACTCGCGCTGGCTGCGCTCCATTTGCTTCTTCACACGGCCGCGAATGCGCTTCTCGACCTGAAGCAGATCGATTTCGGCATCCAGCAGCGCCAGCACGTGCTCGACACGGGCGCCGAGCTCGATGATCTCGAGGATTTCCTGCTTCTGCTCGATCTTCAGCGCCATATGGGCAGCCATAGTGTCGACCAGACGCCCGGGCTCATCGATGCTGTTGAGGGATGACAGGACTTCAGCCGGGACTTTCTTGCCCAACTGCACATATTGTTCGAACTGCGACAACAGGCTGCGCACGAACACTTCGGACTCGCGATCCGGTGCGTCGACCTCATCGATCAGCGCCACTTCGGCGCGGCAGTGGCCATCCACTTCGATGAAACGCTCGACGGATCCTCGCTGTTCGCCCTCCACCAGGACCTTGACGGTACCGTCGGGCAATTTCAGCAACTGCAATACGGTTGCAACGGTACCCACGCTATAAAGGGCGTCTTCGCCAGGGTCATCGTCTGCAGGGTTGCGTTGGGCAAGCAACAGGATCTGCTTGTCGCCCGTCATCGCAGACTCGAGGGCCTCGATGGATTTTTCGCGACCCACGAACAGTGGGATCACCATATGCGGATACACCACGACATCGCGCAATGGCAAAAGAGGCAGTTCAATGGTCGTCTTCATGATTTCGCCTCTACGGCGGCCTTAAGGCCATGGACAGATAAAAATGAGCTGAAAACCAAGATGGGGGTAGGCTTGCAAAAATACAAGCGCCGCGTCGAGTTAATGCGAAGGCGCCGCTCAAATGCAAAAGGGGCCCGAGGGCCCCTTTTGTCTTACAGTCGCCCGTGCATCAGTGGCAAGGGTTATGCGTCCGGAGCCGCCTTGGCGGGTGGCTCGCTGTTCTCGTAGATCAACAGCGGCTTGGACGAACCCTCGATGACGCTCTCGTCGATCACCACTTTGCTCACGTCAGGCTGCGACGGGATTTCGTACATGGTGTCGAGCAAAACGCCTTCAAGAATGGAGCGCAGCCCACGGGCGCCTGTCTTGCGCTCCAGCGCACGACGGGCCACCGATTTGAGTGCGTCGGTGCGGAATTCGAGGTCCACACCTTCCATTTCGAACAACTTGCCGTACTGCTTGGTCAAGGCGTTCTTCGGCTCAGTCAGGATCTGCATCAGCGCCGCTTCGTCCAGCTCATCCAGCGTCGCGAGGACGGGCAGGCGACCCACGAACTCGGGGATCAGACCGAACTTGACCAGATCGTCAGGCTCGACTTCACGCAGCGACTCGCCGACTTTCTTGCCCTCTTCCTTGCTGCGCACCTCGGCATTGAAGCCGATGCCGCCTTTGGTGGAGCGATTCTGGATGACTTTCTCGAGGCCAGAGAAAGCACCGCCGCAGATGAACAGAATGTTGCGCGTGTCCACTTGCAGGAATTCCTGCTGTGGGTGCTTGCGACCGCCTTGTGGCGGAACGGAAGCCACGGTGCCCTCGATCAGCTTGAGCAGGGCCTGCTGCACACCCTCACCCGATACGTCGCGGGTGATCGAAGGGTTGTCGGACTTGCGGGAAATCTTGTCGATTTCGTCGATGTAGACGATGCCCATCTGGGCCTTTTCGACATCGTAATCGCACTTCTGCAACAGCTTCTGGATGATGTTTTCCACGTCCTCACCCACATAACCGGCTTCGGTCAGGGTGGTGGCGTCGGCGATGGTGAACGGTACGTTGAGCAAACGCGCCAGCGTTTCCGCCAGCAAGGTCTTGCCGGAGCCCGTAGGGCCGATCAGCAGGATGTTGCTCTTGCCCAATTCAACGTCGTCGTTTTTCTTGTCGCGCTGGTTCAAGCGCTTGTAGTGGTTGTACACCGCTACTGCGAGAACCTTCTTGGCACGCTCCTGACCAATGACGTACTGGTCAAGGATGCCGCTGATTTCTTTCGGCGAGGGCAATTTATGCGCGCTGCTTTCTGCCTGTGCTTCCTGCACCTCCTCGCGGATGATGTCATTGCACAGGTCGACGCACTCGTCACAGATAAATACCGAGGGGCCGGCAATCAACTTGCGCACTTCATGTTGGCTTTTGCCGCAGAAGGAGCAATAAAGCAGTTTGCCGTTGTCCTCGCCGTTGCGGGTGTCAGTCATTCGATCGATCCAATCCGGTAGGCTTGCAACACAAGATGAAGGCAATTGCGGGCTTTTTCAAGTCCGCAGGTGGTACGGGAGCCCCGACCACCCGGGATTACTGCCTGTCAGCCGATCATTTGATCATCTGACGTTTATCGAGAACCGAATCCACCAGACCATATTCGGCGGCACGCTCGGCGCTCATGAAGTTGTCGCGGTTGGTGTCGCGCTCGATGGTTTCCAGCGACTGGCCTGTGTGATGGGCCAGCAACTCGTTCAGGCGCTGGCGAATGTACAGGATTTCCTTGGCATGGATGTCGATGTCCGACGCCTGCCCCTGGAACCCGCCCAACGGCTGGTGAATCATCACGCGGGAATTCGGCAATGCGAAACGCTTGCCTTTGGCCCCGCCAGCCAAAAGGAACGCGCCCATGCTGCAAGCTTGCCCCATCACAGTGGTCGACACATCCGGCTTGATGAACTGCATGGTGTCGTAGATCGCCATGCCCGCCGTCACCGAACCGCCTGGCGAGTTGATGTACAGATGGATGTCCTTGTCCGGGTTTTCCGCTTCAAGGAAGAGCAGTTGCGCCGAGATCAGGTTGGCCATGTAGTCTTCGACCGGGCCGACCAGGAAAATCACACGTTCCTTGAGCAGACGGGAGTAGATGTCATAGGCGCGTTCGCCACGGGCGGACTGCTCGATAACCATCGGGACCAGGCCGCCAGCGGCCTGGATGTCAGAGTGCTGCTGAATATAAGAATTGCGGGACATGTCTCGCATTCACTCCCAAATAGTCATGTCTTGAATACGCATAAGCCAGCACGAAGGCTGGCTTATGGTGTTTTCGAACGAGAGAAAGAAATCAGTCGGCTTTTGGAGCTTCCACCGGCTTGACGGCTTCTTCGTACGAGACCGCTTTATCGGTCACGCTCGCTTTCTGCAAAACAGTATCCACAACTTGCTCTTCCAGCACAACCGAACGCACTTCGTTCATCTGCTGTTCGTTCTTGTAATACCAGGCCACCACCTGCTCCGGTTCCTGATAAGCGGACGCCATTTCCTGGATCAGGTCGCGAACGCGGGCTTCATCAGGCTTGAGGTCGAACTGCTTGACCACTTCGGCGACGATCAGACCCAGCTCGACACGACGCTTGGCCTGCTCTTCGAACAGCTCGGCGGGCAGTTGATCAGGCTTGATGTTGCCGCCGAACTGTTGAACGGCCTGCACGCGCAGACGGTTCACTTCGTTTTCCAGCAAGGCTTTGGGGACTTCGATCGGGTTGGCCGCCAGCAGACCGTCCATGACCTGGTTCTTGACCTTGGACTTGATGGCCTGACGCAGCTCGCGCTCCATGTTCTTGCGAACTTCGGCGCGGAAACCTTCCAGGCTCGACTCCTTGATACCGAACTGGGTGAAGAACGCTTCGTTCAGCTCTGGCAGGACAGGTGCCGAAACCGAAGTCACGGTCACGGTGAACTCGGCGGCTTTGCCAGCCAGCTCCAGGTTCTGGTAGTCCTCGGGGAACGTGAGGTTCAGAACGCGCTCTTCGCCCGCCTTCGCACCCACCAGCCCGTCTTCGAAGCCAGGAATCATGCGGCCCGAACCAAGCACCAGTTGAGTACCGGTTGCCGAGCCACCGGAAAAGGCTTCGCCGTCGATTTTGCCGACGAAGTCGATGGTCAGTTGATCTTCGTTCGCAGCGGCGCGGTCGACAGCTTCGTAACGAACGTTCTGCTTGCGCAGGATTTCGAGCATGTTGTCCAGATCGGAATCCGCGACATCAGCTGACAGACGCTCTACCGAAACCGACTCGAAGCCCGCAACGGAAAACTCAGGGAACACTTCGAAGGTGGCGACGTACTCGAGATCCTTGCCTTTTTCGAAGGCTTTGGGCTCGACAGAAGGCGCGCCGGCCGGGTTCAGTTTTTGCTCGACGACGGCTTCGTAGAAGGTCGCCTGGATCAGATCGCCCAGCGCTTCCTGACGGGCGCCATCCTCATAACGCTGGCGGATCACGCTCATAGGCACTTTGCCAGGGCGGAAGCCCGGGATCTTGGCTTTACGTGCGGTCTGCTGCAGACGCTTGTTGACTTCGGTCTCGATGCGCTCAGCTGGCACGCCAATGGTCATGCGGCGCTCGAGAGCGGAAGTGTTTTCAACAGAAACTTGCATGGATATTCCTCGTTGCACAGACGTTAGCCGGCCGTTTCCGACCCCAGAATCAAGGGCAAGCATTCTAGTGGGTCAATCTCAAGAAGTCACCCTACTGAAGAAGGGTAAATACGATGGAATGCAACCAGAAGGAAAAGGAGGAAGATGCGAATCTTCGCGAGCGGTCTGGAACGCAGCTTGCGCCCTCTATATATAAGGAAGCGAAGCGCGACCGAATGTCGATCCATTCCCTGGAAACACTCCGGAAAAGCCCGTGTGCGAGAGCGTGACGGGCTCGCTCCAGCGTGAAACCGATACGCCGAAACAAAAAAAGCCGCACGGGGCGGCTTTTTCCAAACCTCGAATCGCCATTGGCGATGTTCAGGGCTTTTAACTGGTGCGGACGAAGAGACTCGAACTCTTACGCCTCGCGGCGCTGGAACCTAAATCCAGTGTGTCTACCAATTCCACCACGTCCGCGTTTTGAAGCGCTTCTTAAAGCAAAGGCGCCAGACTATCAATCTGGCGCCTTTTCGAATATGGGGTGGACGATGGGGATCGAACCCACGACAACAGGAGTCACAATCCTGTGCTCTACCAACTGAGCTACGCCCACCATATCGCGTTACAACCTACTTGTGCCAAAGCTGCCTGAAGTGGCGCACCCGGCAGGACTCGAACCTGCGACCATCCGCTTAGAAGGCGGATGCTCTATCCAGCTGAGCTACGGGCGCTGGTCAATTCGCTTTCTTTCGAAGGCAAACTAGAGCTTTCAATCACACTGAGTCGATTTAAACTCCACCTGACTTTACCAACCCTTCGACTTGATTTGCCGCTTCCGGCTTATCATGTGTGGGGTTGTGCCCGACAAGTGCGACGAATCTTATAGACGACCTCCGGGGGCGTCAACACTTTTTTCTAAAAAATTCAGTTAATTAAAGGGCTTAGCTTATTAAGCGGACCAACCGCCTTTGCCCTTGGCCGTTGTCATGCGAGAATGCGCGCTCTTTTTCCCACCCTTCCGATGGTTAATCACGCGTAATGACTGCAAAACTAATAGACGGCAAAGCGATCGCAGCCAACCTGCGCCAGCAGATCGCCCAACGAGTCACCGAACGTCGCGAGCAAGGGCTGCGCACACCGGGCCTCGCGGTGATTCTGGTCGGCAGCGACCCCGCCTCTCAGGTTTACGTCTCGCACAAACGCAAAGACTGTGAAGAGGTCGGCTTCATTTCCCGGGCCTATGACCTGCCGGCCGCGACCACTCAGAGCGAATTGACCGATCTGATCGACAGCCTCAACGAAGATCCGGCCATCGACGGCATCCTGCTGCAACTCCCGCTACCTGAGCACCTGGATTCCTCACCCCTGCTGGAGCGGATCCGCCCGGACAAGGATGTCGATGGTTTCCACCCTTATAACGTTGGCCGTTTGGCGCAGCGCATCCCTCTGCTGCGGCCATGCACGCCGAAAGGCATCATGACCCTGCTGGAAAGCACGGGGGTCGATCTCTATGGCAAGGACGCGGTCGTGGTGGGCGCTTCCAATATCGTGGGCCGTCCAATGGCCATGGAACTGCTCCTGGCCGGTTGCACCGTCACGGTCACTCATCGGTTCACCGAAGACCTGGCGGGCCACGTGAGCCGCGCCGACCTGGTGGTTGTGGCAGCGGGCAAGCCCGGCCTGGTCAAGGGTGAGTGGATCAAGGAAGGCGCGATCGTGATCGACGTCGGCATCAACCGTCAGCAAGACGGCAAGCTGGTCGGCGACGTGGTTTACGACACCGCCCTGCCCCGCGCGGGCTGGATCACCCCCGTTCCCGGCGGCGTCGGCCCGATGACGCGCGCGTGCCTGCTGGAGAATACCCTCTACGCAGCCGAAACGTTGCACGGTTGAGCAGCACGGCGTGAATGAAAACGGCACCTCGCGGGCGCCGTTTTTTTTTTGCCTAGAAGCCTCGGGTCAGTGTCAGACCCGCTGGCCATTCCTCACTTCTTGGCCGCTTCCCAGCTTTTGAGCAGGTCCGAATAGGCGATGGTTTCACCCTTCGGCTTCTCGTTCGCCAGTTTGCGCTGTGGTGCCAGGAACTTGCCACCGCTCTTCTCGGCTTTGCTGTACCACTCTTCCGCCGAAGTTTCGGGGTTCATTTTCGGCGCACAGCCACTCGCCTCCTGAACCTTGGAGCGCTCGATCCGGGTCATGATCGCATCCTGATCCTTGGCCAGCCCGTCCAGCGCCGCTTGCGCGGTTTTCTCGCCGGTGACTGCTTCTGCCACGTGACTCCACCACAACTGCGCCAGCTTCGGATAATCCGGGACGTTGGTACCGGTTGGCGACCATTGCACACGGGCCGGGCTGCGGTAAAACTCGACCAGGCCACCGAGTTTCGGTGCCAGGGCAGTCATTTCCTTGGAGTTGATGTCCGATTCGCGAATCGGCGTCAGACCCACGATGGTTTTCTTCAGCGAGACCGACTTGGATGTCACGAACTGCGCATACAACCAAGCTGCCAGGCGTTTCTTCTCGTCAGACGACTTCAGGAACGTCCACGACCCTACGTCCTGATAGCCTAGTTTCATGCCCTCTTTCCAGTAGGGACCTTTCGGAGAAGGCGCCATTCGCCATTTTGGCGTGCCATCGGCATTCATCACCGGCAGCCCCGGTTTGGTCATATCGGCCGTAAACGCGGTGTACCAGAAAATTTGCTGCGCGACGTTACCCTGGGAAGGCACCGGGCCCGATTCGGAGAAGGTCATCCCCGCAGCTTCCGGTGGCGCGTAGGCTTTCAGCCAATCGATGTATTTCTGGGTCGCGTAGACCGCGGCAGGGCCGTTGGTGTCGCCACCTCGGGTGATGCTGGAGCCGACAGGATGGCAGTCCTCGACGCGAATGCCCCACTCATCCACAGGCAACCCGTTCGGCAAGCCTTTGTCACCGCTGCCCGCCATGGAGAACCAGGCATCGGTGAAGCGCCAGCCCAGGGACGGGTCTTTCTTGCCGTAGTCCATGTGGCCATAGACTTTCTTGCCGTCGATTTCCTTCACGTCTTCACTGAAGAACTTGGCGATGTCCTCATAGGCTGACCAGTTGACCGGAACCCCCAGTTCATAACCGTATTTGGCTTTGAACTTTTCCTTCAGGTCCGCGCGCTCGAACCAGTCGGCTCGGAACCAGTACAGGTTGGCGAACTGCTGGTCAGGCAGCTGATACAGCTTTCCGTCCGGCGCTGTGGTGAACGAGGTGCCGATGAAGTCCTTGATGTCCAGCGTCGGCGACGTGACCTTCGCCCCTTCGGGGCTGGCCATCAGGTCTGTCAGAGACAGCGCCTTACCATAGCGGAAATGAGTGCCGATCAGGTCCGAGTCATTGACCCAGCCATCATAGATGCTCTTGTCCGACTGCATGGCGGTCTGCAGCTTCTCGATGACGTCACCTTCCTGAAGCAGGTCGTGGGTCACTTTGATACCGGTGATTTCGGTGAAGGCCTTGGCCAGGGTTTTCGATTCGTACTCGTGGGTGGTCAGGGTTTCGGACACCACCTTGATGTCCATGCCGCGGAACGGCTCGGCCGCCTTGATGAACCACTCCAATTCCTTGAGCTGATCGGCGTCGGACAAGGTGGTCGGCTTGAATTCGCTGGCCGCCCACTTCTTCGCGGCGTCTTCGTACTGATCCGCCCATGCCGACACGCTCAAGCCGCTGAGCATTACCATGGTCGCTACCGTCACACTATGTCGCAGCTTGTTTTTCTTATTGAACATAGACACCTCCAGTGTTGATTCTTATGTAGTCCCGCGTTTCAACCTGCTTGCATTACCCGCCTACAACGAGAACGCCTTTCAACCGTTTACCCCCAACGCATCACCACCAGCAGCCAGATCAGGGACACTCCCGAGGCCACCCAGATGCTCCAGTCGGTGGCGCCGATCACCAGCAAATGCAGGTAGGCGCTGCCGAGAAGGCCGATGAACAACCGGTCCCCACGGGTGGTAGCCATTGGCAGAAAACCACGACGTTCGATGCTTGCCGAGCGCAATTCCCAGACCGTCATTGCCACCAGCAAGGCAGCGATCGATCCGAAAAACAGGGCAGTCGGCAGTGTCCAGGACATCCACTCCATTTCTTTGCCTCCCTCAGACCCGACCAAGGGCGAAGCCCTTGACCACATGGTTGCGTACGAACCAGATCACCAGCATGCCAGGCAGGATAGTCAACACCCCGGCGGCCGCCAGCACGCCCCAGTCGATACCTGACGCCGATACGGTACGGGTCATGACCGCCGCGATCGGCTTGGCATTGACCGACGTCAAGGTCCGCGCGAGCAACAATTCGACCCAGGAAAACATGAAGCAGAAGAACGCCGTGACACCGATCCCCGAGCCGATCAGCGGGATGAAAATCTTGCCGAAGAACTTGGGAAAGCTATATCCGTCGATGTAGGCGGTTTCATCGATCTCCTTGGGCACGCCGGACATGAAGCCTTCCAGGATCCACACCGCCAACGGTACGTTGAACAGGCAGTGAGCGAGCGCGACAGCGATGTGGGTGTCGAACAGGCCGATCGACGAATACAGCTGGAAGAACGGCAACAGGAACACAGCCGGTGGCGCCATGCGGTTGGTCAGCAACCAGAAGAACAAATGCTTGTCGCCCAGAAAACGATAGCGGGAAAACGCATAGGCGGCGGGCAAGGCCACGCTCAGCGAGATCACGGTATTCAAGCAAACGTAATACAGCGAGTTGATATAGCCGCTGTACCAGCTCTCGTCGGTGAAGATCACCCGGTAGTTGGCCAGCGTGAAATCCTGCGGCCACAGGGTCAGGCCGCCGAGGATTTCGGTGTTGGTCTTGAAGGACATGTTGACGAGCCAATAGATCGGCACCAGCAGAAACAGCAGGTAGATCCACAAGGGCAGTGTCTTGCGCAGACTCATGGGTCGCTCCTCAGTTCTTTTCGCCGTGGGTCATGGCGGTGTAGAACACCCACGACACCAACAGAATGATCAGGAAATACACCAGCGAGAATGCCGCCGCCGGCCCCAGGTCGAACTGGCCGAGCGCCATGGTCGTCAGTGTCTGACTGAGGAAGGTGGTGGAGTTGCCTGGCCCCCCCCCGGTCAAGACGAAGGGCTCGGTGTAGATCATGAAGCTGTCCATGAATCGCAACATCACGGCGATGAGCAGCACGCTCTTCATCTTCGGCAACTGGATATGTCGGAAGATGGCCCATTTGGATGCGCGATCGATCCGGGCCGCTTGGTAATACACGTCAGGAATCGCCCGCAGCCCCGAGTAGCAGAGCAGTGCCACCAGGGACGTCCAGTGCCAGACATCGATCACCAGCACCGTGACCCACGCATCCGAGGCGTTGCCTGCATAGTTGTAGTTGATGTGCAGCACGTTGTTCAGAAACCAGCCCAAAAGACCGATGTCTCCCCGACCGAAGATTTGCCAGATGGTGCCCACCACGTTCCACGGGATCAGCAGCGGGATCGTCATCAGGATCAGACACACCGAGGACCAGCGACCCTTGGTCGGCATGGTCAGGGCAATGCCGATGCCCAACGGAATTTCGATCAGTAACACGCAGCCCGAATAAATGAACTGGCGCAGTAAAGAATCGTGCAATCGCGGGTCCTGCAGCACCTGTTTGAACCAGTCGGCCCCGACGAAATACCGGCTGGATTGGTCAAAGATGTCCTGCACGGAGTAGTTGACCACGGTCATCATCGGGATGATGGCGCTGAATGCCACCAAGAGAAACACCGGCAGCACCAGCCACCAGGCCTTGTTGTTCTGCACCTTACTCATGCGGCACCTCGCCGGCCGGCGTGCGATTCGACTCGGCCTCCAGCAGAAATTCATCGGCGTACAGCATCAACCACTGCGCTGGGAAGCTGATCCAGGCCTGGCCCTGAGGCACCGGCTTGTCTTCCTGCAAGCGGACTTTCAATGCCTGGCCTGCCAGGTTCAGCGTGAGAATCTTGTAGGTCCCCAAATCTTCGACGTAAGTCACCTGTGCGCACATCGCATCGTCGAACGGGCCGTCCCAAACATGGACGAACTCGGGCCGGATACCGACCTTGAGGGTTTTCCAGGGCGTCGAAGCCAACCGCTGCTGCAAGGCCTCCGGAAGCGGAAGGTGAATGCCGCCGAACCCCACACCGCCTGGCTCGGGAGTGACCTCGATCAGGTTCATGCCCGGGCTGCCGATGAAGTAACCGACGAAAGTGTGGTGAGGCTTTTCGAACAGCTCACGCGGGGTGCCGAACTGTACGATTTGCCCGCCATACATCACCGCGATCTTGTCGGCGAAGGTCGAGGCCTCCAATTGATCGTGGGTGACGTAGACCATGGTGATGTTGAATTGCTCGTGAATCTGCTTGAGCTTACGTCGCAGTTTCCACTTCAGGTGCGGGTCGATGACCGTTAGCGGCTCGTCGAACAGAATCGCCGACACGTCGTCTCGTACCAGCCCGCGCCCCATGGAGACCTTCTGTTTCTCGTCGGCGGTGAGGTTTCTGGCCTTTTTCTTCAGCAGCGGTTGCAAGTCCAGCACCTCGGCGATTTCCTGCACCTTGGTCTGAATCCTCGGCTCTGGCATGCCCTGATTGCGCAGCGGAAATGCCAGGTTGTCGTACACCGTCATGGTGTCGTAGACCACGGGAAACTGGAAAACCTGAGCGATGTTGCGCTGCTCGGGGGACATTTCGTTGACCAGGGTCGAATCGAACAGCACCTTGCCTTCCGACGGGCTGAGCAAACCGGAAATGATGTTGAGCAACGTGGACTTCCCGCACCCCGATGGCCCGAGCAAAGCGTACGCCCCGCCCTGCTCCCAGATATGAGTCATCTCGCGGATCGCGTAGTCTTCAGGGCCTGTGGGATTTGCGCTGTAGCTGTGTGCGAGTTGTTGCAATCGGATCTCGGCCATCAGGCAACCCTCGCCATGCGCAGGCCCGGCGCTTGAATCAGACCGCCCTGCTGATCGAAAACGAACAGTTTGTGAGTGGGGATGTACACGCGAATCGGCGTATCGACGTCGTATTCATGAACACCTGGCAAGTGCAGCACCAATGAGAAGTGCTCGTTGCGCACGTGCAGGAAGGTTTCTGAACCGCTGATTTCTGCAAGCTCGACGGTAACCGCCAGTTCCAGATCGTCATCGTTGGACGGCACCAGGCTCAAGTGACTGGGGCGCACGCCGAAACGGTAGTCGCCATCGCCGATCTTGCGCAGGTCAACGTTGAGCGGGAAGTGCACGAAATTGGCAAAGCTGACTTCATTGCCCTCGATGCGCCCCGGCATCAGGTTGATCGGAGGCTCGGAGAACAGCTCGGCCGCCAGCACGGTTTTCGGCTGGTGATACACCTCAGACGTCTTGCCGCTCTGAATCACCCGACCTTCGTGAAGGATCGTGGTGGTCCCGCCCAAGGCCAATGCTTCGTTGGGCTCGGTAGTGGCATAGACCGCAATGGTGTTGCGAGTCTCGAACAACTGGCGCATTTCCTGACGCAGCTCTTCACGCAGCTTGTAATCGAGGTTGACCAACGGTTCATCGAACAGAATCAGCTCGGCGTCCTTGACCAGGGCGCGGGCCATGGCCGTGCGCTGCTGTTGGCCACCGGAGAGTTCAAGGGGGTAACGGCCGAGAAACTTCTCGATCCGCAGCATCCCGGCGGTTTCACGGACGCGGCGCTCGATTTCGTCTTTAGGCATCTTTGCCTGACGCAGCGGCGAGGCGATGTTGTCGAACACCGTCATGCTGGGGTAGTTGATGAACTGCTGATAGACCATCGAAACGTTGCGGTGCCGCACCGCAACCTGGGTGACATCTTTGCCATTCATCAGTACCCGGCCGCTGTCCGGCTTGTCCAGGCCGGCCATCAAGCGCATCAGGCTGGTTTTGCCTGATAAGGTGCGCCCCAGCAATACGTTGAATGACCCAGGTTCGAAGCTCAGCGAGGCGTCGTCGATCCAGATCTGACCGTCGACCGTGCGGCTGACGTGCTCAAGCGTGAGAGACATGACGTGCCCTTTGTTATTTGTCTTGTTCGGGTGAAGCGTTTTTGAATCTTGCGGGTGACATTCGTCGACCGCTTGTTGGATAGCGACAATCGTGCCAAACCATCTTCGCAAGTGAACACGACGCCAGAAGCATCGTTCCAGAGCCTTCAACGTCACCTGCTCTGCGAATGAACATTCGTAGGTGAACACAAATGAACAGGAAAGACTGAACAGCTGAACAAAATGAACATTGACTTTGAACACATCTGAACAACAATGGGTGAACGTTTCGAGCACGGATGCTCCGCCAAATCGGTACCCCAAAAAACAATAAAAGTATCAGGACGGAGCCAGCCTATGGCCGCTACAGCTCACGACACGATCATTCTGGATTCTTGGGCCCGCTGCCGAGAGTTCGGCCTGGACCATCAATCCCGCCCCGCCTTCAACCGCTTGCCTGAGCGGCAGATCGCTCAACTGCTGGAACGCCACCATTCTTTGGTGCAGACGACCCATCAGCAGGTCCTGCCCTTCTACGAGAACATCCTCAGCAATTCGAATTGCCTGATTCTCCTGGCCGATCAGCAAGGTCAAGTGCTCAATTCGTGGGGCACCAAACGCTTCGTCGAACCCGACCAGCAGCAGGGGTTCGTCGCAGGCGCCAACTGGCTGGAGCGTGGCGTCGGGACAAACGCAATCGGCACCGCGCTGGCCTGTGAACAGGCCGTGCACATCGAACACGACGAGCATTTTCTCAAGGCCAACCGGTTCATGACCGGTTCTGCGGCGCCCATCTTCGACGCGTCGAGACGGATGATCGCGGTGCTGGATGTGTCCAGCGACAGCTTCCTGCCTCCCTCGCACACGCTGGGGATGGTGAAGATGATGAGCCAGACCATCGAGAATCGGCTGATCCTCGACCAATTCCAGCACGGCTATTTCCAATTGACCTTCAACACCGGCCTGAACAACCTGGACAGTCAGTGGGCTGGGTTGCTGGTGTTCGACGAAAGCGGCCGAATCCTGTGCGCGAATCGTCGTGCCGACAACCTGCTGGGTGTCAGCCTGCTGCACGCCAATATCGAGAACCTGTTCAAAACGCCGGTCGCGCACCTGCTGGACCAACAGGAAGGCCAGCCCTTCGCGCTTCAGGCCGCAGGGCACAACCGTTTCCATGGCTCGATCAGGCGCCCCACCGCGCCGGTGCCCACGTTGCGCAGCATCACGTGCGCGCCCCAGCCTCGGCCTGCAATCATCAGCGACGAGAAGGTCGCCAAGGCGGCTCGCCAGGCCCAGCGGCTGTTGGAAAAGAACGTCCCGCTGCTGATCCTCGGCGAGACCGGAGCGGGAAAGGAGGTGTTCGTCAAAAACCTGCATCAGGCCAGTTCGCGGGCCAGCCAGCCCTTCATCGCGGTGAACTGCGCGGCCATTCCCTCGGAACTGGTGGAGGCCGAGTTGTTCGGCTACGAAAAAGGCGCGTTCACCGGAGCTCACCCTAAAGGTAGCATCGGCCTGATTCGCAAGGCGGACAAAGGCACGCTGTTTCTCGACGAGATCGGCGACATGCCGCTGCCCGTCCAGGCCCGTTTGCTGCGCGTGCTGCAAGAGCGTTGCGTCCAGCCGTTGGGCAGCAGCGAGCTGTTCCCGGTGGATATACGCGTCATTTCGGCGACCCACTGTTCGTTGCGCGAGCAGGTGCAAAGCGGGCGCTTCCGGCAGGACCTGTATTACCGCATCAGCGGGCTGAACCTTGAACTGCCGCCACTGCGGGACCGCACCGACAAGGCCGCTCTGGTCCATGCCATCTGGGAGCAGCACCGTGAGCCGCAGCAGAGGGCAGGCTTCGAGCCGTCGGTCCTGGCGCTGTTCGAGCGGCATCCATGGCCCGGCAATCTGCGCCAACTGAGCAACGTGATCCAGGTGGCGCTGGCGCTGGCGGACGATCAGCCCATTTCAACCGAGCATTTGCCGGAAGATTTCTTCGCGGATTTGGAGCTGTTCGAATTGAGCATCGCTAGTCCACAGCCGGAAACGGCTTTCAAGCGCAAAATGGCGCTGGACACGCCGAAGGAACTGAACGAGTTGCTGCAAGCTGCCGGGGGCAACATTTCGCAGTTGGCCAAACGGCTGGGAGTGAGCCGCAACACCTTGTACAAGCGGTTGCGCGAACAGGGTTTCTGACTGTGGATTAGTGCCGCCAGAGCCGACGCCGTCGCGGGCAAGCGCGCTCCTACAGGTGGAACGCGATCACTTGTAGGAGCGCGCTTGCCCGCGACAGCGTCGGGCCTGCGATGAAGATCCATCTGACACCCCTCGATCTCGGGCAACCGCAATCCCACAGCGGGATCAGCAGCGCACGACGGTTCCGCGACGGCCGCAAATCCCGTAGGAGCGCGCTTGCCCGCGACAGTGTCGGGCCTGCGATGAAGATCCGTCTGACACCCCTCGATCTCGCGCAACCGCAATCCCACAGCGGGATCAGTAGCGCACGACGGTTCCCGGCGGCCACGAATCCCGTAGGAGCGCGCTTGCCCGCGACAGTGTCGGGCCTGGGATGAAGATCCGCCTGACACACCCCATGACAGCCAAGCGCGATCCCACAGCGGATCAGTAGCGCACGACGGTTCCGCGACGGCCGCAAATCCCGTAGGAGCGCGCTTGCCCGCGACGGCGTCGGGCCTGCGATGAAGATCCGTCTGACACCCCGCCATGGCGGGTAAGCGCGAACCTACCGCGATAACGTTTTATCAGGCGCTAGCGATCAATCCGCCAAACGCCAGGTCGTTGTGCCCTTGCTGTCTTCCACGACCACCCCCATGGCGGTGAGTTCGTCACGGATGCGGTCGGATTCACCCCAGTTCTTATCCGCACGCGCCTGGAGGCGTGCAGCGATCAACGCCTCGACCTGGGCCGCATCCACCCGCCCTTCTGCACCGGCGCGCAGAAAATCGTCCGCTTCCAGTTGCAGCACACCCAACACACTGGCCAATTGCTTGAGCCGGGCGGCCAGACCGGCCGCGGCGGCCACGTCGGAATCGCGCAAACGGTTGATTTCCCGGACCATCTCGAACAGCACTGCACAGGCTTCCGGCGTACCGAAGTCGTCGTCCATTGCCGCCGAAAAGCGCTCGACGAAAGCCTCGCCGCCAGCAGCTTCCGCCACGGGCAACCCTTTAAGCGCGTGATAGAAACGCTCCAACGCGCCTTTGGATTCTTTCAGGCTGTCTTCGGAATAGTTGATCGCACTGCGGTAATGGCTGGACACCAGCAGGTAGCGCACCACTTCCGGATGGTATTTATCCAGCACATCGCGGATGGTGAAGAAGTTGTTCAAGGATTTGGACATCTTCTCGCCATTGATGCGGATCATGCCGCAATGCATCCAGGCATTGGCGTAGGTCTTGCCGGTCGCGGCCTCGCTCTGGGCGATTTCGTTCTCGTGGTGCGGGAATTCCAGATCGGAGCCGCCACCATGAATGTCGAACGTCTCACCCAAGCAGCAGGTCGACATCACCGAGCATTCAATGTGCCACCCCGGACGCCCTGGCCCCCATGGCGACTCCCAGCTCGGCTCGCCCGGCTTGACGCCTTTCCACAGCACGAAATCCAGAGGATCGTCTTTCGCTTCGTCGACCTCGATCCGCGCACCGATGCGCAGGTCTTCGATCTTCTTGCGCGACAGCTTGCCGTAGCCCAGGAATTTCCCGACGCGGTAATACACGTCGCCATTGCCCGGCGCATAGGCATAACCCTTGTCGATCAAGCGCTGGATCATGTCGTGCATGCCACCGATGTAATCCGTGGCGCGGGGTTCCAGGTCCGGCTTGAGAATGTTCAGGCGCGCTTCGTCTTCGTGCATCGCGTCGATCATGCGTGCCGTCAGCGCGTCGAACGGTTCGCCGTTCTCGCGGGCGCGGTTGATGATCTTGTCGTCGATGTCCGTGATATTGCGCACGTAGGTCAGGTCGTAGCCGCTGAAACGCAGCCAGCGGGTGACCAGGTCGAACGCGACCATGCTGCGGCCATGGCCCAGGTGGCAGTAGTCGTAGACGGTCATGCCGCAGACGTACATGCGCACCTTGTTGCCATCTAGCGGTTTGAAGACTTCTTTGCTCTTGGTGAGCGTGTTGTAGATCGAAAGCACTGTCCTACCTCAACTCCAGGAATCGCGCAGTGTCACTGTGCGGTTGAATACCGGCTTGCCCGGTTTCGAGTCCTTCAGATCCGCGCAGAAATACCCTTCGCGTTCGAACTGGAAACGGTCTTCCGGCTGAGCTTCGCCCAACGACGGCTCGGCCCGACAACCAGTGAGCACTTGCAGTGAGCCCGGGTTGATGTTGTCCAGGAAGGTCTTGCCCTCCTCCGCCTTTTCAGGGTTCGCGGACAGGAACAGGCGGTCATAGAGACGCACTTCGCACTCGACGCTTTCAGCGGCAGGCACCCAGTGGATGACGCCCTTGACCTTCCGCCCCTCCGGGTTCTTGCCCAAGGTGTCCGGGTCATAGGAGCAACGCAATTCGACGATGTTGCCCTCGGCGTCCTTGATCGCCTCATCGGCACGGATCACGTAGCTGCCCCGCAGGCGCACTTCGCCGTTCGGCTCCAGGCGCTTGTAGCCTTTTGGCGGTTCTTCCATGAAGTCATCGCGATCGATGTAGATCTCACGAGAGAACGGCAACTTGCGAACGCCCAGCGCTTCCTGCTGCGGATGCCGCGGCAGCTCCAAATGATCGACCTTGCCCTCGGGGTAGTTGGTGATGACGACCTTCAAGGGGCGCAGCACGCACATGGCGCGCGGCGCATTGTGGTCCAGATCCTGGCGGATGCTGAATTCGAGCATGCCGAAATCGACGACACCGTCGGAACGGTTGGTGCCGATCATCTCGCAGAAGTTGCGGATCGACGCCGGGGTGTAGCCGCGGCGACGGAAGCCCGACAGGGTCGACATGCGCGGGTCGTCCCAGCCGCTGACGTGCTGTTCGTCCACCAATTGCTTGAGCTTGCGCTTGCTGGTGATGGTGTAGTTCAGGTTAAGGCGCGAGAACTCGTACTGGCGCGGTTTGCAGGGCACCGGCAGGTTGTCGAGGAACCAGTCGTACAGCGGACGGTGGCTTTCGAATTCAAGGGTGCAGATCGAGTGAGTGATGCCCTCGATGGCATCCGACTGCCCGTGGGTGAAGTCGTAGATCGGATAGATGCACCACTTGTCGCCGGTCTGGTGGTGATGGGCGTGGCGGATGCGGTACAGGATCGGGTCACGCAGGTTCATGTTAGGCGACGCCATGTCGATCTTCGCACGCAGCACGCGGGCGCCGTCTTCGAATTCGCCGTCTTTCATGCGGGTGAACAGGTCCAGGTTTTCCTCGACGCTGCGATCGCGGAACGGGCTGTTCTTGCCGGGTTCGGTCAGGGTGCCACGGTATTCCCGAGCCTGCTCGGGCGTCAGGTCGTCGACGTAGGCCTTGCCGGCCTTGATCAGGTCGATGGCCCACAGGTAAAGCTGGTCGAAATACTGCGAGGCATAGCGCACTTCACCGGCCCATTCGAAGCCCAGCCATTTGACGTCGCGCTCGATGGCGTCGATGTATTCCTGATCTTCCTTGGCCGGGTTGGTGTCGTCGAAGCGCAGGTGCGTGACGCCGCCGAATTCCTGAGCCAGACCAAAATTGACGCAGATCGATTTGGCATGACCAATGTGCAGGTAGCCGTTGGGCTCCGGCGGAAAGCGGGTCACGATCTTGGTGTGCTTGCCCGAATCCAGGTCTGCCTGCACGATCGGGCGCAGGAAGTTGGTGGGAATGGCAGGGCCTGCCTTGGTATTGGCAGCAGCGTCTTGAGTGGGCTTGCTCATAGGATCCTTGAAAACCTGACAGTCGCGGCCAGGGTAGGCCGAATAAATCAAAGCGCCTATCATAGCCGAACCTGTCAAGCCCCTGACAGCGCGGCGTGACAAAACTGCCGCACCCGGGCCGCAATGCTGTGCTCCAGCGTTTCAATCGTGACTTTCGTTTGTACGGCTGGCCTCTGTAAACTGCGCGTCTGGGTGAAATCCGCGACACTTGCAGCCTCGAAGCAGCGTTGCAATCCGCGATCGACACGTCCAACCACGCATTCCAAAAGAGCGACTGAGCACATGTCCAAAGTAAAGCTGACCACCAACCACGGTGACATCGTCCTGCAACTGAACGCTGAAAAAGCGCCGATCACTGTCGCCAACTTCATCGAATACGTAAACGCTGGTCACTACAGCAACACCGTATTCCACCGCGTCATCGGCAACTTCATGATCCAGGGCGGCGGTTTCGAACCCGGCATGAAGGAAAAGAAAGACAAGCGTCCAAGCATCCAGAACGAAGCCGACAACGGCCTGCCGAATAAGAAGTACTCGATCGCCATGGCCCGTACCATGGAACCGCATTCGGCCTCGGCGCAATTCTTCATCAACGTCGCAGACAACAGCTTCCTGAACCACAGCGCCAAGACCGTCCAGGGCTGGGGCTATGCCGTATTCGGTGAAGTGATCGAAGGTTCGGACACCGTCGACAAGATCAAGGGCGTGGCCACCACCTCCAAAGCGGGCCATCAGGACGTACCACAAGAAGACGTGATCATCGAGAAAGCCGAGATCATTGAGTGATACTGCTGATCTCCGATCTGCATCTGGAAGAAGGACGCCCGGACATCACCCGGGCGTTTCTGGATCTGCTCAGCGACCGCGCCCACGGTGCCGAGTCGCTGTACATTCTCGGCGACTTCTTCGAAGTCTGGATTGGCGACGACGCCATGTCGCCCTTCCAGCGCTCGATCTGCGAAGCGCTGCGTGCCCTGAGCGACAGCGGCACGCAGGTCTTCCTGATGCACGGCAACCGCGATTTCCTGATTGGCAAGGCGTTTTGCAAAGCGGCAGGTTGCACACTGCTGCGCGACCCGAGCGTGGTGCACTTCAACGGCGAACCGGTGTTATTGATGCACGGCGATAGCCTGTGCACCCGTGATGAAGGCTACATGCGCCTGCGCCGCTACCTGCGCAATCCGCTGACATTGTGGATATTGCGTCACCTTCCGCTAAGCACCCGGCACAAGCTGGCGCGCAAACTGCGCAGCGAAAGCCGCGCTCAGACGCGCATGAAAGCCAATGATATTGTCGATGTCACCCCGGACGAAGTGCCGCGGGTCATGGCGACACATGGGGTAAAGACCTTGATCCATGGTCACACCCACCGTCCCGCCATCCACAAACTGCAGATCGGCAATGACACGGCGCAGCGCATCGTGCTGGGAGATTGGGACCGCGAAGGCTGGGCCTTGCAGGTCGATGAGCAGGGCTTTCAACTGACCTCTTTCGGGTTTGTGCCGGAGCAGCCATTGGCGTTGCCGCACAGCCCTCAGACGCCTTGATCGTTCCCACGCTCCGCGTGGGAATGCACCTCGTGACGCTCCGCGTCACATCGAAGGCGGACGCGGAGCGTCCTGGGCGGTGTTCCCACGCGGAGCGTGGGAACAATCATCAACAATCTTAAGCCAACGGCGATCAATGCCCCGCCCCAGGCCCGGCCTTGGCCACGAATGGCGGCTTGGCCAGCCAGATCACCAGAATCAGTGCCATGAACAACCAGCCCATCATGTAAAAATAATCGACCGTCGACATCATGTACGCCTGGCTGGTGACCATGCCGTCGAGTTGGGCATACGCCTGATTGCTCGCCCCGCCGAGGGTTTCCAAGGCCTGCCGCGTGGTCGGTTCGTAGTTGTTGACGTGCTCGCTGAGGTACGCATGGTGCATTTCGGCGCGACGAATCCAGATCCAGGTCGTGAGTGACGCCGCGAAGCTGCCGCCCAGATTACGCAGAAACGTCGCCAACCCCGAACCGTCGGCGATCTGCGACGGCGGCAGGTCGGACAACAGGATGCTCAGTGTGGGCATGAAAAACAGCGCGATCCCTGCCCCCATGAACAGCTGCACCAGCGCAATGTGTTGGAAATCCACCTCGCTGGTGAAATTCGAGCGCATGAAACAGCTCATGCCGATGCCCAGGAATGCGAGGCCGGCCAGCATGCGCAGGTCGAATTTGGGCGCGTATTTGCCGACGAAAGGCGAAAGAATCACCGGCAGGATGCCGATCGGCGCCACCGCCAGGCCCGCATAGGTCGGCGTATAGCCCATCTGTGTCTGCAGCCATTGCGGCAGGATCAGGTTGATACCGAAGAACCCGGCATACCCCATCACCAGGCAAATCGTGCCAACTCGGAAATTGCGAAAGCTGAACAGCCGCAGATTGACCACAGGATGCTCGTCGGTCATCTCCCAGATCACGAACGCGGCCAGTCCAATGACCGAAATCACCGTGCCAATGATGATGAAATTCGACGAGAACCAGTCCAGGTCATTCCCCTTGTCGAGCACGATCTGCAACGCCCCAACGCCGATGATCAGGGTGATCAACCCCACATAATCCATAGGCTGGCGGCTGGTGGTCACCGGGCGCGCTGCCATCTGGGTGCGCACCACGAACGCGGCGAACAGGCCGATCGGCACGTTGATGAAGAAAATCCACGGCCACGTGTAACTGTCGGTGATCCAACCGCCGAGGATCGGTCCGGCAATCGGCGCCACCACCGTGACCATGGCCAGCAGCGCCAGCGCCATCCCGCGTTTCGCCGGCGGGTAGACGGCAATCAGCAGTGTCTGGGTCATCGGATACAACGGGCCTGCGACCACGCCCTGCACCACCCGAAAGCCGACGAGTTCCGGCATCGAGGTAGAGATACCGCAGAGAAACGAGGCCATCACGAACAGCAACGTGGCCCAGATGAACAGTTTCACTTCGCCGAACCGGCGGCTCAGCCAGCCGGTCAGCGGCAACGCAATGGCGTTACTGACCGCAAATGAAGTGATGACCCACGTACCCTGTTCGGAGCTGACCCCAAGGTTGCCCGAAATGGTGGGCAACGCGACGTTGGCGATCGTGGTGTCGAGCACCTGCATGAAGGTCGCCAGCGACAGGCCGATGGTGGTCAACAACAGGCTGGGCGGCGTAAAAGAAGCGGGAGCATTGTTTCCACTGCTGTTGCTGCTACTCATCGCGAATCCTTTGACACTCGGAGAACGCCCCGGCCAGCGGTCGGGGCTTATCGTGGAAACTGACGAATCAGCGCTGGGCTGTCTTGCCCGGAGCGGAAGCGCTGTTTTCGTGGATAAGGCGGGCGATCAACGTGTCCGCGTCAGCCAATTGCTTGACGTAAACGTCGGTAGTGAACGACGCCTGCTTGGGTGGCTGCTGCGCCAGCACAGGGCCGCTCTGGTCATGCAGGTTCACGTCGACCACGGTCGACAGGCCGATGCGCAGCGGATGGTTCGCCAGTTCGTCCGGGTTGATGTGAATCCGCACGGGCACCCGCTGCACGATCTTGATCCAGTTGCCGGTCGCGTTCTGTGCGGGCAACAAGGCGAATGCGCTGCCAGTACCGGCCCCGACGCTGTCTACGGTGCCGCTGTATTTCACGTCGCTGCCGTACAGGTCAGCTTCGATGTCTACTGGCTGGCCGATGCGCATCTTGCCTAACTGGGTTTCCTTGAAGTTGGCATCGATCCACAGTTGATCCAGCGGGATCACGGCCATCAACGCGGTGCCCGGCTGGACGCGCTGCCCCAACTGCACCGTGCGTTTGGCGACGTAACCGGTGACCGGCGCGATCAGCGTGCTGCGCGCACTGTTCAGGTAAGCCTGACGCAATTGCGCCGCTGCGGCCTTCACGTCAGGGTGCGACGAGACCTGCGTGTCGTCGATCAGCGCCGTGCTGGTCGCCAACTGCTGCTGGATGTTGGCCAGGGCATTCTGAGCGCTGGTCAGGTCATCCTTGGCGTGGGACAGCTCTTCCTGGGAAATCGCCCCGCCCGCCGCCAGATTGCGCCGACGGTTGTAGTTGTCCTGGGCCTTTTGCACTTCGGCGCGCTGAGCGGCCAGTTGCGCTTTGATGCCGTCCACGCTGCTGTACAGACCGCGGACCTGGCGCACTACCTTGCCCAGATTGGCTTCGGCGCTTTGCAGCGCGACTTCGGCGTCGTTCGGATCGAATTGCACCAGCGTCTGGCCTTCACGGACCAGATCGCCATCATCGGCGCCAATGCTCACCACCGTGCCGGTCACCTGTGGCGTGATCTCCACCACGTTGCCGTTGACGTAGGCGTCATCGGTGCTCTCGTACCACTGGCCGTAGACCTCGTACCAGCCCCACACACCGAGGCCAGCGACGATGACGAGAATCGCCAGCCCGATCATCAGCAACTTGCGCTTGCGCGGGTTCTTCTGAGGTTGGCCAGGCGCGCCTTTCTGGTCCTTCTGATCCTGCGACGGCTTCTGTTCGTTGCCGTCCTTGGATTCGTTTGCAGCAGTGTTTTCTGAAGTGGCAGTGGCCATGACGAATACCTTAATGAGTCAGCGAGGCAGTTGACGGAACGGCCGGGGCGGCGTTTTCGCCGGTTTGGCTTTCTTCGAAGCCTCCCCCGAGGGCCTGCATCAACTGAATCGAAAGATCGATGCGTTCGGCGTTGAGATCAGCCAGTTGGCGTTGCGACTGCAGCAGTTGCTGCTCCACCGTCAGCACGTCGAGGTAATTGCCGATACCTGACGAATAGCGCTGCACGACGGTGTTGTAGGACTTCTGGATGACGTCGGTCGCTTGCTGGCGAGCGTCGATCTGACCTTCGATCGAATGCAACTGGCCAATGTTGTCGCTGACATCGCCCAAGGCCCGCACTAGGCTTTTGTTGTACTGCGCGACCGCGAGGTCGTAATCGGCATCCCGCGCATCCAGATCGGCGCGACGTCGGCCGCCGTCAAAAATAGGCAGCGATATGGCTGGTGCGACGTTGAAGAAGCGACTGGCCGAACCGAACATCGCATCACCCAGCAGCGATTCCACGCCAGCCGAGGCACTCAGGTTCAGGTTCGGGTAGAAGTTGGTCTTGCTGGCCTCGATGTTCTTGCTCGCCGCCTCGACCCGCCAGCGTGCCGCGACCAGGTCCGGCCGACGACCGAGCAATTGGGCAGGCACCACGGAAGGCAACGCCACCACCGCAGGCTTGAGAACGCTGGGTCGCGCCAGCGCTTCCCCACGGTCCGGACCTTTGCCCATCAAGACCGCCAGGGCGATCTTCGCGCTGCGCAGCCGCTTGTCAGCGTCCGCCAACGCCTCGCGTGAGCCAGCTTCCAGGCTTTGCGTCTGTTGATACTGGTACTCACTGTCTATGCCCGACTTGAACCTGCGAGCGCCAAGTTCCAGCAATTGCCGGGTACGTTTCAGGTCATCGGCGGCCAGGTCCCGCACGATATAGGCATGCCCCAGATCGCTGTAGGCCCTCGCCACATCGGCCGCGAGCGTCAACTGCGCAGCCCGTTGATCGACTTCATACGCCCTGGCCTGCCCCAAGGCAGCTTCCCACGCCGCACGCTGGCCGCCCCACAGATCGAAGGTGTAATTGAAGCTGGCTCCCAGGCTGCGCAAGGTGCTGTAGCGGTCACCTTGGCCGAGGGGGTCCTGATCCTTGGCCAAGCGTGAGCGGGTCACGCTGGCATCGGCATCGACCGTCGGCATGCGATCGGCATCGGCCGCATACGCAGCCGCACTGGCTTGATGGGTACGCGCAGCCGCGACCTGCATGTCTGGACTGTCACGCAGCGCCTCGGTGATCAGGCCATTGAGCTGAGGATCGCCAAGACTCGCCCACCAATCCCGCTTTGGCCACGCCGCTGGTGACAGGGCGACGCCGGTCAGGCTCTGTCCGGCCTGCAGGCTATTGGCGTCCAGACCGACCGCTTGCGTGTCGAGGCCTCTGGAGTTGGCGCAACCGGCCAATACCAGTGCCACGAACACCAGGCTCAGTGCGGTCCGGCCGCCGACGCTCGAAGCGTTGTGCAAGGCCTTGCCTTGCCTGAATGGACTGTTCATCGGGCTGCAATCCGCGCAAGCGTGATGGGATCGGCAGCAGCGACCAACACTTTGGTCAGCAGCTTTTCCAGCGTGGCGAGTTCGTCATCCTCCAGCACGCCGACCATTTCATTCATGGCCTTGGCGCCAATGTGCGGCAACAGGTCGGAAAGCGCTTTCCCGGACTCGGTCAACACCAGTCGGACCTGACGGCGGTCCGACTCAGAACGAGTGCGCGCCAACAGGTCTTTCTGCTCAAGACGGTCAAGCATGCGCGTCATCGAACCGCTGTCCAGACACAACGAACGGCAAAGATCGGCCGGCGTATCAGCGTCGTATAGCGCAATGATCACCAGCACTTTGAATTGTTGAGCGGTTAGGTCGTAGGGCTCGAGGTGCTTGTCGAGGATGCGGTTTTTCAGCAGATCCGCGCGACCGATCAGCATTCCGAGCAAACTGTTTTGAAAATTCTCAGGCGTGAAATGTGCCATCGATAGTCACCCATTATCTGCCTAGGCAGTGAATATGGGTGGATATTACTGCCTAAGCAGCAAACACACAATGAAACAATTTTTAGGATCTGTAGTTCCTCATTGCCATCCTTGGCGGATGAGTGGCTGGGATTCGTCTGCGTCATCAGGGTTTCCCCTGCTTTCACTTTCAAGACCCGCCGCCTATGATCAGACCACCGCGTCGCCGCGGCCCTTGGCGTGCCATGCTGCATGCTTGATTCTCATCCCAAGCAGTCGAGCCAGATGATTACTCTTCAAGACCTCAACGATTTCATCAGTAACCCCGAGTTGAACGACAGCATTGCGCAGGTCTGGGATCTGATCGGCTCGCACTTCGAGCAAGCCCAGGCCACGCTGCCTCCAGAGCGCGCCATGCCGCGCCGCGAACTCTCGTTTCACGACCACGTCCGCTTATTGGGTTATCTCGCGCTCTTGATTGAAGGCATTCCGGGGGACGTGGTGGAAATCGGCGTGTGGAAAGGTAAATCGCTGGTATTGATGAACGAAGTCTGCAACCGCGAACGCCGTGTCATCGGCATCGACCCGTTCGAGTTGCCCAACCAGTTCGAAGAGTTCAGCCATTACAAGGACGCGCTGCTGCCCAATGCGCAAGTCCTGCGAGGCTATTCGGAGCTGTGTGCCGAGCGCTTCTATCACCTGAATCCCAGCGTGGCGTTGCTGCACATCGACGGCGGCCACGCCGGACGCAACGTTTTGCTGGACTTCCTGTTGTACTCCCCAGCCGTGGTGCCAGGCGGATTCATCGTATTCGACGATTACGGCGATTACCTGCACTCACCCGAGGTGGGCCCTGCCGTCGACCTGCTAAGGGCTACAGGCTACTTCAAGGGCTTCCACGTACTGGGTTGCGTGCGCGGCTTCGAAAGCAGCTATGTGATTCAGCGCGTGGGCTGATTCAGCGACACTTGGCGACGTCAGGCCTGACAGTGCCGTGCGCTGTCAGGCCGGGACGCCACTGTGAAAGCGGAAATCCGGATCCGGGCTTTCGATCAGCTCACGCTCGGCCAGGCGGATTTCTTCGATCTTCCCATCGACGTCGGCCTCCTCGCCATAGAGGTAGGCGAGTTTGAGGTAATCCTGAAAGTGACGGGCCTCGGACTTGAGCAGGCTTGCATAGAATTTCGCCAGATCGTCATCCAGGTGCGGCACGAGCGCGGCGAAACGCTCACAGGAGCGGGCTTCCACGATCGCGCCGACGATCAGAGCATCGGTCAAGCGGTACGGGTTATGGTTGCGCACTCGCTTGCGCAGCGCCCCGGCGTAGCGGGCCGAACTGATGTTGGCCATGGGGATGCCACGCTTCTTGATGATGCTGATCACTTGCTCGAAGTGACGCAGCTCTTCGCGGGCCAGCCGCGACATCTTGGCCTGCAGATCGAATTTGTCGTTGTACTGGAACATGAACTGAAACGCCGCACCGGCGGCTTTCTTTTCATTGTTGGCGTGATCGATCAACAGCACATCCAGATTCTGCAGGGCGGCCTCGACCCAACGGGCGGGGGTGGGGCAAAGCAGGAAAGCGTTGACTTCCGGATACATCTGCATGGCATTCACAACTGGCTGATAGGCAAAGCGCAGCATTATACGGCGCTCAGGCCGCAGAGCCAGCCTTGCCGATGAAACCTGCCAGGGACAGCTCGGGCGCTAGCGCCTCAGCCCATCGCGTCTTTCAGAAACCCCGGCGCGATATAGCGTTCGTAATGGGCCTCGGACAACAGGAAAAACTCTCGGTCGATGGCATCGCGCAGCTCGGGCAGCGCCCAGTCGCGGAACTCCGGCAACAGCACCATGCCGTACGCCTCGATGTTGTTGATGACCCGTGCTCCCCGCGCGATCAATTGATAGGCCCAGCAGTATTCCGATTGCTGCGCCACGAAACGAATCTTGCGTTGCTCCAGTTGCTGGCGCAGCAGCGCCGGATCGAACACTTCGACTTTCGCCGCCATGACTTGCACCAGCAGGTGTTCCAGACGCAGCCAGACCGCGCGCTTTTCCTCTTCGTTGTAGCCGTTCCAGTGAATCACCTCGTGGTGGAAGCGCTTGCAGCCGCGGCACACGAGGTCTCCGTAGACGGTTGAACACAGGCCGACGCAGGGCGTCTTGATCACTTGATTGGGCATGGCGCGGACACACGGACACAGACGAAACAGGCCTGCATGTTAGCCCTTTGTCTAACGGGGTTCACCCCTGAAGATGTAGGGGCTAACTTACCTTCCGCCTTTTTTTGCCGTAGAATCACCGGGCCTTTTAAGGCGCCAATGTCCGTTGGAAGCTGTTTTCAAAGCGTCACGAGCACAGTCAAGTCAACCCGGCAGTACGGTTCTACGACGCAGGTTCGCCTGCGTCCCCTCCTCGGAATCGCTCATGCAGGCGTAAAACTTTGAAAACAGCTTCTGTTGGAGATCGTCAGCGTGCTGCCTAAAGACTCACGAAGTCTTTTACGGGCACGGATGCGGACTTTCTCTGGATGAGCGTCCCGGACACCCATTTGGGACCACTGATGAGGGTAATACTGTGCTTGAAGCCTACCGTAAACACATCGAAGAGCGTGCCGCCCAGGGTATCGTGCCCCAGCCGCTTAACGCCGAACAAACTGCAGGCCTGGTCGAGCTGCTGAAAAACCCACCGGCTGGCGAAGAAGCTGTCCTGCTTGACCTGATCACTAACCGCGTTCCTCCTGGAGTTGACGAAGCTGCCTACGTCAAGGCCGGGTTCCTTTCCGCTCTGGCCAAGGGCGAAGTCACTTCCCCACTGCTTGACAAGAAACGCGCCGTAGAACTGCTCGGCACCATGCAGGGCGGCTACAACATCGTGACCATGGTCGAGCTGCTGGACGACGCCGAACTGGCGCCGGTCGCCGCCGAGCAACTGAAGCACACCCTGCTGATGTTCGACGCCTTCCACGATGTCGCTGAAAAGGCCAAGAACGGCAACGCACACGCCAAGGCCGTGCTGCAATCCTGGGCAGACGGCGAGTGGTTCCAGAAGCGTCCGACCCTGGCCGAGAAAATCAGCCTGCGCGTCTTCAAAGTCACAGGCGAAACCAACACCGACGACCTGTCGCCCGCACCAGATGCCTGGTCCCGTCCAGACATCCCGCTGCACGCACTGGCCATGCTGAAAATGGCCCGCGACGGTATCGTGCCTGACGTGCAAGGCTCCATCGGCCCGATGAAGCAAATCGAAGAAATGCGCGGCCAGGGCTTCCCGATCGCCTATGTTGGCGATGTGGTCGGTACCGGTTCTTCGCGTAAATCCGCCACCAACTCGGTGCTGTGGTTCTTCGGTGACGACATCCCTTACGTGCCGAACAAGCGTGCCGGTGGTTTCTGCTTCGGCAGCAAGATCGCTCCGATCTTCTACAACACCATGGAAGACGCGGGCGCTCTGCCCATCGAATTCGATGTCTCGAACATCAACATGGGCGACGTCATCGACGTTTACCCGTATGCGGGCAAAGTGTGCAAACACGACAGCGACGAAGTCATCACCACCTTCGAACTGAAAACACCAGTCCTGCTGGATGAAGTTCGTGCGGGCGGCCGTATCCCGCTGATCGTGGGCCGTGGCCTGACCAGCAAGGCGCGCGCCGAACTGGGTCTGCCACCTTCGACCCTGTTCAAGCTCCCTGAAGAACCTGCAGCCAGCACCAAGGGTTACACCCTGGCGCAAAAAATGGTCGGCAAGGCATGTGGCACCGAGGGCATCCGCCCGGGCACCTACTGCGAACCCAAGATGACCACCGTCGGTTCTCAGGACACCACCGGTCCCATGACCCGTGACGAACTGAAAGACCTGGCGTGCCTGGGCTTCTCCGCCGATCTGGTCATGCAGTCTTTCTGCCACACCGCTGCGTATCCAAAACCGATCGACGTCAAGACCCACCACACCCTGCCCGACTTCATCATGACCCGCGGCGGCGTCTCGCTGCGTCCAGGCGACGGCATCATCCACAGCTGGTTGAACCGCATGCTGCTGCCGGACACCGTCGGTACCGGTGGTGACTCGCACACCCGTTTCCCGATCGGCATTTCCTTCCCGGCCGGTTCCGGCCTGGTGGCGTTCGCCGCGGCCACCGGCGTCATGCCGCTGGACATGCCGGAATCGATCCTGGTCCGTTTCAAAGGCAAGCTGCAACCCGGCGTCACCCTGCGTGACCTGGTTCATGCCATTCCTTACTACGCGATCCAGAAAGGCCTGCTGACCGTCGAGAAGAAAGGCAAGAAAAACGCCTTCTCTGGCCGCATCCTGGAAATCGAAGGCTTGGAAAGCCTGACCGTCGAACAAGCCTTCGAGCTGTCCGACGCCTCGGCTGAACGTTCAGCCGCCGGTTGCACCATCAAGTTGTCGAAAGAGTCGATCACCGAGTACCTGAACTCCAACATCACCCTGCTGCGCTGGATGATTGCGGAAGGTTATGGCGATCCTCGCACCCTGGAGCGTCGCGCCAAGGCGATGGAAGCCTGGATTGCCAATCCTGAGCTGCTGGAAGCCGACAAGGACGCCGAATACGCCGAAGTCATCGAAATCGACCTGGCCGATGTCAAGGAGCCGGTACTCTGCGCGCCGAACGACCCGGACGACGCTCGCCTGCTGTCCAGCGTGGCTGGCGAGAAGATCGACGAAGTGTTCATCGGTTCGTGCATGACCAACATCGGTCACTTCCGCGCTGCCGGTAAGTTGCTGGATCAGGTCAAAGGTCAGCTGCCAACCCGTCTGTGGCTTTCGCCGCCGACCAAAATGGACGCTCACCAACTCACCGAAGAAGGCTACTACGGCATCTACGGCAAGGCCGGCGCGCGCATGGAAATGCCAGGCTGCTCGCTGTGCATGGGTAACCAGGCACGCGTCAACGCCAACGCCACGGTGGTCTCGACCTCGACCCGTAACTTCCCGAACCGTCTGGGCGACGGCGCGAACGTCTACCTGGCCTCGGCCGAACTGGCGTCCGTGGCCTCGATCCTGGGTCGCCTGCCGACCGTCGAGGAGTACATGGAATACGCGGGCAAGATCGACAGCATGTCGGCCGATGTCTACCGTTACCTGAGCTTCGACCAGATCGCCGAATTCCGTGAATCGGCGGCTAACGCCAAGATTCCGGTGGTTCAGGCGTAAGGTATTGATGCTCTGAAAGAACCCCGCTTCGGCGGGGTTTTTTTATGGGGTTGTTGTGTTGCGGGGCGAAATCGGGCGTTGTGGGGTTCACTCGAAGGCCCTACAGGGGTGCCCTTCGGGCACATCGCGGGCAAGCGCGCTCCTACATTTGTTGCAACGTGCCATGGCCTGATAGACCGAGTCGGTAGCTTTGATACCTGGCACAGCATCTTCGCGGCTTTCGCCAAGGCTAAGACGCGGCCCTCTCATATGTGGCACGTTCAAGCAAATGTAGGAGCGCGCTTGCCCGCGATTGGCCAGCGCCATGGCCTGATAGACCGTGTCGGTGGCCTTGATAATTGACACAAAGTGTTCACGACTTTCGCCAAGGCTAAGAAGCGGCCTCTCAGATGCGGCACGTTTAAATAGGTGTAGGAGCGCGCTTGCCCGCGATTGGCCCGCGCCATGGACTGATAGACCGTGTCGGTGGCCTTGATAACTGACACAAAGTGTTCACGGCTTTCGCCAAGGCTAAGACGCGGCCTCTCAGATGCGATACGTTTAAATAGGTGTAGGAGCGCGCTTGCCCGCGATTGGCCCGAAGGGCATCCACATAGCGGCCTCAAGCTACACCGACAAAACAGCCTCGTATCTCTCGGCACGGGGTTCTTTCTTGCGGCTTACAGCCCGTAGCTGATCGCTCAGACCACCGCCGTCCGCCCACTCATGGCCAGGTCCAGCCACTCAGGGTTGGCCACCGCATGCATTGCGTAGCCATGGCCACGTGCGGCGCAACCTTTGACTAGCACCGCGCCCCATCGCTCGACCAATGGGATAGGGTGTCCAGCCACAGGTCCAGGCGCCCTTCGACGTACCGGGGACCGTTCTGCCTTTGCGGTCCAGTTGCGCGATAGGTATTT
Source organism: Pseudomonas sp. RIT409 (assembly GCF_003052515.2). Classification (GTDB taxonomy): domain Bacteria; phylum Pseudomonadota; class Gammaproteobacteria; order Pseudomonadales; family Pseudomonadaceae; genus Aquipseudomonas. The sequence continues at coordinate 123,548 of NZ_QARE02000008.1, forward strand.
GCCATAAAAATCCAAGTTTGATTTTCTACGAAGCAGGGTTAATTTTAATGAAACTATCTAAACATAATTATGACTCATCACTGCCTAGAACCGGCGCACACCTCTTTAAAACTCAACACCACACTCATGCAGGGCGCTTAACATAAACCAGTACATCCATATCATCTTTATGCCCCGGCAGCGTATCTTCGTACAAGTCAACCGCCCAATCGAAACGGCTACTAAAAATAGTAATATTTTGCAAATCCTCCAGCGTCATAACAGAAAGATAGTGCGCCACGTCCAACCCTGAACATTGGTATACATAGCTTTTCCTTTTTTTAGCCGTTTTTTCTTGTGTGTACTGCGGCATGAGATATACATTTCTCTCCTTGGCTATAAAGCTTTCTTTTTTAACCGCTTCAAAGCTTTCAATATAGCTATCTTCGTGATACGAACCTGATAACGGCCGCCACGTGTTAAACCAAAAATATTTTTTTTCGGTAAACGATTTCTTCTCGAGATCGAACCTAGGTTTTCGCTCTATCCTGTTCCTTACAAATTTATAAATGTAGCATTTCAAAACTCGAAAGCCTTGTTCGTCGTCAAGCAAGCGACCTGGGTACGGCGTCACCATTCGGGCTAGTCCTTGAAAAAAACATGACCCACATTTTGTGATCCATCTCTCCACCTATAATGCGGGAGATCATTTCCAACATTGACCTAGCGATCGCGCCACTGTCGAAGTTTCTCCCCTTGACTCTTTGAGAAGCACATTAGCATCTGAACTATAACCAATCTTAGCTTTAAAATTTTCCCAGGTCATTTTCAACTTAAAATGCATCATCAGAGACAGCCCGTCAAAACAATTCATTATCCACCCCGCCAACGAGTGCCTTTTAAAACTCGAAACAACAGAAAATAAAACCTCAACTAGCCTTACCAAACTAATCACCAGGCTTGCGCCAAAATTTCAGCTTATCCACCACACGCTCAATGTCATCCATATCATCATCACCCACCCCATGATCAAAAGGTTCACAGAGTATGCTTCTAACCTTATTCAAACGATCACATATACCATTCTCATCTATAAACCTCGTAGTCTCAAGCGCATACTCAAGATCTGTCTCCGGGGTAGGCGGCCGATCTGGGTGCAGATAATAATAACTCCCCATATCGCCAAGCGAGATAAGAATATACTCTATTTCACACAGCGCCTGAATTACCACCTCGCCTTTATACGACACCACTTCGTTTTGCTTTTTCATATCACGTCCTAATGACAAAAGCGGGGTTATCCAACACCACATCCCCTTTCACGGTCAGCTCAAAGGCCGGAATATTTGGCGGTCGATGCGAGAAAGATGTTCGCAATTTAATGGTGATCTCACTAGTGCAAAACGTCCTTACCAGTCCTCGGCCCATGATTTGCTATAAGTAGGAAATTGTATTGGACGTATTCGTATTCAATCGCCTGGCTTACTCCAAAACTTTACAGTTTCAATAGCTCTCTCTATGTCATCCATATCATCATCTCCAAGCTCGCTGTTGAAAGGTGCGGACAGTATGGCTCTTACCTTATTAAGCCTGTCAAATATCAGGTTTTCGTCGATAAATCTAGTCGTCTCTAGCGCATACTCAAGATGTGTTTCATCCGTTGGTGGGGATTGCACGTTTTGATAGTAGTAACGACCCATTTCCCTTAATGAGATCATTATGTATTCTATTTCGCACAGGGCATCAATGAGCTGTGCGCCCTCGAGTTTGATTATCTCATTTTCTACTTTCATTCCATTTTATCTCCTTATCGTGAAAGTGGGGTTTTTGAGAGTTACGTTCCCTTTGATTGTGAGCTCTTTAGTGTGATATCTAGGGTTGGGTATCCATTCCAATTCGCTTTCAAGCACATCAGTTTCTACGAAGTGCTTACCCCTGCCTCTTGTAATTCCAAGTGTCACTTGGGCTTCTATTTCGCTCAAAGGTTTTTTTTTGGCTGGCTCTACATAAACTCGATTGTTATCTCTCGCGATGATTATTCCTGATTCTCTAATGCCATCTATTCCCTTTCTGTTTGTGTAATGCCGCACACGTACGACCTTCTTACACCACCCCCACGGATCCACCCACCCAATCGCATTCGGCGCGTACTGATACAGGTTCAGCCCGCCCGCCAGCCCAATCGGGTCGGGGGTGGTGAAGCGGCCTATGTCCGGGTCGTAGTACCTGAAGGTGTTGTAGTGCAGGCCGGTCTCGCGATCAAGGTATTGGCCCTGAAAGCGCAGGTTCTGGTTTTCGGGAAAGTGGGGTTCGCGGGTTTCTTCAGTGGTGTTGCCCCAGACTTGGTAACGCGCGCGCCAGACGAGGTGGCCGTCGGGTTCGGTGAGTTGTTCGGGTAGGCCGTTGAGGTCGTTGTGGTAGTAGCGCAGTGTCTGGTGTTCGCCTCGGCCGTCGACGCGGGCCAGGGGTTCGTGGCTCTCGTCCGCGTACAGGTACAGGGTGGGCAGTCCGTTTTGCTCTTCGTGCAGCAGGCGAAGGCCGTCCCAGAGGAAGGTCGTTTCGCAGAGAATCCGGCCGTCGGGGTGGTGCAGGGTTTTGCCGATGCGTCGGCCCAGCGGGTCGTAGGTCATGCGCACGACGTGGCGATCGGGATTTTGCACTTCGATGAGGCGGCTTTCGGCGTCGTAGACGAAGCGTTGCAGCCCGCGCCGGATACTGCGTTTTTCGCTCAGGCGTCCGAAGCTGTCGTAGCGGTAGTGCTTGTCCTGCCAGGTCAGCAGTCGGTTCTGGGTGACCCGCGTCTTGCTGGATTCGCCGGCCACCAGGTTGGCGGCGGGGTCGTAGGTAAATCGCTCCACTAGCCGGCTGACGCTGTCTTGGGCGGTCATTATCCGGCTGCTGGAGTCGTAGCCGAACAGGGTCCGATGCTCGCCATGACGCTGCTGCTCGACACGGGTCAGGAGGTTGTCGGTCAGGTCGTATTCGTAGGTTTTTGTGCTGTCAGCGGGCAAAGGCCGAGGGCGGCTTTCGTGCTGGCGGGTGCGTGAGTGCAGGCGGTCGCTGCGGTCGTAGGCGCTGCAAGTGAGGAGCTTGCCCTGGGTTCGCAGCACCTCACGGTGCAGCCGATCCCGTTCGAAATCGCAGACTACCTGGCCGTCGAGGTTCAGTTGATGCAGGTGGCCGCTGCCGTAAAGCAAGCGGTTGATCCAGCGCCCATCGGGGGTTTGCGTCTGGATCAGGTTGCCAAGTTCGTCGTAGCGATGAAGAACGGTGCCCGATGGGGTCGTTTCGCTGACCAGGCGGCCGAGTGCGTCGTAGGCGAAGCCAACGCTGCGTCGCTCACCCTCGTTGTCGGTGAAGGTCACGTCAATCAACTGATCGAGCAGGTCGTGGGCATACGCCGTGCGGCCATCGTCAGTCACTTTTGCGATCAGGCGTCCGACGGCATCGCGCTCGAAGCGGTGAACGATGGCGTCCAGACCCGCCAGTTGGGTGGCACATTCGACGTCGCCCAGCGCGTCGTACTGATACTGGCGTTGGCTGCCGTCGAGATCCTGCTGGGCGATCAGTTGATCCGCTGCATCCCAGGCAAACCGGTAGCATTCTCCGTTTTCGTTGGTCAGCGTTTCGAGTCGGCCATAGGCGTCGTAGCGGTACTCGACCGTGCGCTCGTGGGGGTCCTGACGCTGCCGCAACCGTCCTCGTCGGTCGTAGCCATAGCGGGTGATCTCCCCCGCAGCATTGACATAACCGACGAGCAAACCGCTGTCATCGTGCAGGAAACGCTCGACGCGCCCGACCGGCGATTCGCGCAGCTGCAAACGACCCAGCGCATCGTGCATGTACTGCGTGCGCTCGCCGAGGGCGTCGGTACGTCGGTCCAGAAACCCGCGCCGGTCATAGCGAAATTCAGTCTTGTGGCCCGAGCAGTCCAGATAATCGGTCAGTTGCCCGAACTCATTCCAGCGCAGGGTCTTGCTTTTACCCTTGGCGTCGATGACCTCGATGACCCGCCCCCGTTCGTCGAAGCGATAACGGGTAACCTGCCCCAGTGGATCCACCTCATGGGTGCGATTGCCCCGCCGGTCATAGCGGTATTGCCACTGATGGCCTGCAGCGTCGGTGTCCACCTTGGGCAGCGACCAATGTTCCAGCCAGTGAGTGGATTCGATGCGCCCGAGGGGATCCTCGGTCGACGTCAGGTTGCCCGCGTCGTCGTAGACAAAGGTCCACCGGCCTTGCTGAGGGTCAGTGGCGCTGAGCAACTGCCGCTCATCGTTCCACGAGAAATGCCAGGTCCGGTCAAGAGGGTCGGTGTACTCGGTGATCTGATGCTGGGCGTTCCAGCATCGAACGCTGCGGCGATTCAGGCCGTCGACGATGACCGTGCAACCTGCGTCCAGGTCATAGGCGAAGCGGTATTCGTCCCCTTCGTCGGTCCAGTGATGCACGACGCGCCACTCGCGCTCGTCGACCAGCGCCCATTCATAAAAACAGCGCAACCCGGTGGGTAACCGGTGCTCGACCATGCGCCGATGAACGTCATAGCTGAACCGCCGCTGCACATTGTCCAGCGCGTCGCGTACCTCACACAGATCGCCTTGATCGCTGTAAGCGTACGAGGCCAACACCTCTGAAGAGTCGTCATCGAACGACCGTTCGACACGCTCGACCCGGCCTGGCCATTGCCGCGAATAAACCAGCGTCAGACGCACGACATCCAGGGTGTCGTGCAGCCGAACCAGACGGCCTTCCGCGTCGTAGACCAGATGAATTCGGTTGTCGTTGCGGTCACCGAGCTGACTCAAACGTAGGCGTGAAGGCTCAACCAGATTCGGCTCGAACAGCCGGTAGATGCCGTCTTCGCTTTCGATCAGCACCCGCCCGTCGGTATGCCGCTTGACCGCCAGCCCCTCCCCCGCACTGAACACTGCACGCCCCAGTGCCAGCGTGCCCATGTCGATGCGCCGTGCCTGTTCGTCGATATAGATCAGCCCTTCGCCACCTTCCGTGAGGGCCTCGACCTCGACAGACACTTCAAATGCCACGCTCCAGCCCGCGCCGAACAGTCCGTCGCGTCGCGCATCCCGGCTGCTGTAAAACCGCTGCCACTCGATCGGCAACACGCCCGGCAGCACGAAGTCCAGCTCTTCACTGCCGCCCAAGACCTTGGCCCCGGTGGCGGCGTGCACCGGATTCGGCGAGGCAGTCACTGCCCGAGCCAACGCCCCGGCGGCAGCGCTGACAGCAGCGCCACTGGCCGCCCCCACCAACAGGCACGGCAGATTGCTGACAAATCTCGCCGGGCCGCCGCGCAGCGCCATCAGCGCTGAAACCGCGAGCCCTACACCGGGCGTCTTGCCGCTGCGGATGGTTCGGACAACCGCCTTGCCGCCGCCGATGCGCACATTGGGGGAAATCTGCCCGGAAGACACCACCACCGCGTCGCAGGTGCTGCGGTCCCCGCTGCGCACGGCGGGCTGGCCATTGATGAATACCGAATCCGAGCCTTCAGCCAGGTACTGCCCGGGCAGGCCGGGGTGTTTGTCGCAGGCGATCCAGTCCAGCGATTGCGGCACAGCACCGGGCTGCGGGGTGGCGACAGTCGGGCGCCACAGTTCCGAAAAGAAACCCTTGGCGATGTCGAGAAAGGTGCCCTCTGGCGCTTCATCTTCCGGCAGCTCGACCGATGCTTCAGAGATCGACCCAGCCGCACGTGCAGCGGGTAAACCGTTGATGAACACGTCGGGTGAGCCGCTGGTGATGTGCGCGCATACCGTGGGCGGAAAGAGATCGTTGGCCACCCCTTCGCAAAACGTGCTCAAGGCGTCATTGGCGCCGGTGAGATCCATACCGACCGTCACCGCAGCGCCGACGACAGCGCCCAACACGCAGGCGCCCAGACCACCGGTGGCGACCGTGACCCCGGCCGCCGCGACAATCGCGGTGGTCACCAGAACCGATGCGCCAACCGTGGCGATGACTTGCAATGCACCGCCGAAAAGGTCGGCGGCGATCGAACTGTGAGCGAGGGCATCGCCTTGGCGGGCAGCCCAAAGGGCGTCAGACATTCCGTGATCCGCGCTGAGAAAAGCGCGGAATCTAGGGGTTTACAGTGCGACTGTCCGGGCGCTGAAACACAAAAACGAGGGGCTACGATTCTTTCAGAAAGGGACTACAGGCGCTTGTCTTGGGCTCTTACTCGGGAGTCGGATATGTACGACGCTAGGGCATCAGAGTAAAAATCCCAAGCCAACAAAAAAGCCCCGCATCTCTCGATGCAGGGCTGTTTCTTGCAGACTGCCGCTTAAGACTCGAAGCTAACGCGTCTAAACCACCGCCACCTGCCCACTCATGGCCAGGTCCAGCAACTCACGGTTGGCCACGGCGTACATGGCGTAGTCATGACCGCTCGCAGCACGCAGCTCGACCAGCATGGCGCGCCAGCGCTCGACCATCGGCAGGTGCTGTTCCAGCCACAGGTTCAGCCGCTCTTCCACGTCCTCCGGACCGTTGGCCATTTGCAGCACCGACACCGTAATCGCCCGTTGCTGCCAGTCGATGTCGTCGCGGAACGCTTCGCGAGCCAGGGCCTGCCAGTTGTTTTCCACTGGCAAGGCGCTGATCTGCTGCAGGTACCAGGTCACGTCCAGCGAACTGCCCACCGCGAAGTACACCTTGGCCACGTCAGCTGCATTCTGGCCGGTGACGTCCGAAGCTTCGATGATCGGCAGCAAGGTGTACAAGTGCGCGGTGCCCGCGACCATACGCGCCAGCAGCTCAGGTACGCCAGCCGCGACGTACTCCTGATAGCGCGCTTGCCAGGCTTCACGCGGCGGCCCCTCCAGCAGCTCGTCCAGTTTCAGGCCCAGCGCGGCCAGGTGCGGACCGAAGTGAGCCACGTCACGTGCCGCGTCCAGTTCGTTGCGACGGCTGCGCAGGAACCAGCGGGTGGCACGACGCCCCAGACGCATCAGTTCGTCCATCAGCGCCAACTGGATTTCAGCCGGTACCTTGTAGTCCAGCGCCTCGATCTGCCGGAACCAGTGTGGCAGGTGGAAGATGTCACGCACGATGACGTACGCACCGGCCACGTTGGCGGCGCTCATGCCGGTCGACTCCTTGAGCCGCTGCACGAAGGTGATGCCCATGTGGTTCACCAGGTCGTTGGCGATCTGGGTGCTGACGATTTCGCGCTTGAGGCGGTGACGGCGCATGGAATCGGCAAACTTCGATGCCAGCGACGGTGGGAAAGCGGTGTCCATGTCGCGGGCCAGATAGTCGTCATCCGGCACACGGGACTCCAGCAGCGCTTCCTTGAGGTCGATCTTGCTGTAGGAGATCAACACCGACAGCTCCGCACGGGTCAGGCCTTTCTGCTCGCTGATGCGCTCGGCCAGTTCCTCTTCGGAAGGCAGGAACTCAATAGCGCGGTCCAGCTTGCCACGGGACTCCAGGTCGTTCATCAGGCGCTTGTATTCGGAAATGCGTTCGTAAGTGCGACGCGCCGCCAGCGAAAGGGCCTGAGTCTGCTTGTAGTTGTTGCCCAGCACCAGGTTGCCGACGTCGTCGGTCATGCTCTCGAGCAACAGGTTGCGCTGTTTCTCGGTCATGTCACCGGCCTGCACCACTTCATTGAGCAGGATCTTGATGTTCACTTCGTGGTCGGAGCAGTCGACCCCACCGGCGTTGTCGATGAAGTCGGTGTTGGTCGCTCCGCCCAGCAGGCCGAATTCGACGCGGCCCAGTTGAGTCATGCCCAGGTTACCGCCCTCCCCCACGACCTTGCAGCGCAGTTCGTTCCCGTTGACGCGCAGGGCGTCGTTGGCCTTGTCGCCCACGTCGGCGTGGCTTTCCGAACTGGCCTTGACGTAGGTGCCGATGCCGCCGTTCCACAACAGATCGACCGGCGCCTTGAGCAGGGCATGCATCAGTTCGGTCGGGGTCAGCTTGTCAGCGGTGATGTCGAAGCGCGCTTTCATCTGCGGGGTGATGGCGATGCTCTTCGCGCTGCGCGGGAAAATGCCGCCCCCTTCGGACATGATACGGGTGTCGTAGTCGGTCCAGGCCGAACGCGGCAGGTCGAACAGACGCTTGCGCTCGGCAAAGCTGGTGGCCGGATCCGGATTCGGGTCGATGAAGATGTGCAGGTGGTTGAACGCCGCCACCAGTTGCAACGTGTCCGACATGAGCAAACCGTTACCAAACACGTCACCGGCCATATCGCCCACGCCGATCACGCTGATGCTGTCCTGCTGGACGTTGATCCCGCGCTCACGGAAATGACGTTGCACGCCAACCCACGCGCCCTTGGCGGTGATCCCCATCTTCTTGTGGTCATACCCCGCCGAGCCGCCAGAGGCGAACGCATCCCCCAGCCAGAAGCCATAGTCGATGGCGATGCCGTTGGCGATGTCGGAGAAGGTCGCGGTGCCTTTGTCCGCAGCCACGACGAGGTACGGGTCATCGTCGTCATGACGCACCACGTTGGCCGGTGGTATCAGCACCCCCTCTTTCAGGTTGTCGGTGATGTCCAGCAAGCCGGAGATGAAGATGCGGTAGCAGGCGATCGCTTCGGCCTGGATTTCATCGCGGGTTCCGGTGGTCGGCAGACGGCGCGGCAGGAAACCGCCCTTGGCACCGACAGGCACGATGACCGAGTTCTTGACCTGCTGGGCCTTGACCAGGCCGAGCACTTCGGTACGGAAGTCTTCTTCGCGGTCGGACCAGCGCAGCCCGCCGCGGGCCACGTTGCCGAAGCGCAAGTGAACGCCTTCGACCCGTGGCGAGTACACGAAGATTTCGAATTTGGGCACCGGCTTGGGCAGTTCGGGGATCAGACGGGGATTGAACTTGAAGCTGAAATAGCCCTTGCTCTGGCCGTTGGCGTCGGTCTGATAGAAGTTGGTGCGCAGGGTGGCCTTGATCAGGTCCAGGTAGCGGCGCAGGATGCGGTCTTCGTTGAGCACCTGAACGTCGTCCAGTGCCGAGAGGATCGCCTGCTCCAGACGCTGCTGCATGTCGTCCAGGTCGTTGCCGGACAGCTTGCGCGCCAAATAGAAACGGGTCTTGAACAGGCGCGTCAGTTCGCGGGCGATGTCGGCATGGTTGTTCAGCGTGCTGGCGATGTAGCCGAGGTCGAAGCCCAGGCGGATCTGCTTCAGATACCGCGCGTAGGCACGCAGCAGCGCCACATCGCGCCAAGGAAGGCCTGCAGTCAGGACCAGCCGGTTGAACGCATCGTTCTCTGCATCGCCCCGTACGATATGCACGAACGCGTCCTGCAGCGTGTCGTTCAACTGTTGCAGGTCCAGATTCAGACCTTCGGCATAGGTGAAGGCGAAGTCGTGAATCCAGAATTCGCGGCCACTGGTATGGCGCAGGCGGTACGGGAATTCCCCCAACACACGCAAGCCGAGGTTTTCCAGGATAGGCAATACGTCAGACAGCGCCAGCGGGGTGTCGGCGTGGTACAGCTTGCAATGCAACTGCGCCTTGTCGCCTGACAGGGGCTGGTAGAAGCTCATCACCAGCGGTTTGGCATCGGTCAGGTTCAGCAGATGTTGCATGTCGACCACTGCCGAATGCGCTGCAAAGCGCTCGCGATAGCCGGCCGGGAAGCCTTTGGGGAAGTCGGCCAGCACGTTGGTGCCCTGCGCTTCGCCGAAGCTTTCGACGATCAGGCTGGCGTAGTCGTCCTTCCACGAGCGGCAGGCCTGGATGACTTCGCTTTCCAACTGTTGCGGATCGATGTCGAGGGTGACTTTTGGGTCCACCCGCAGGATCAGCTGGACGCGTGCCAGTACCGACTCGGAGAAGAACGTCCAGAATTCGCAGTCGCTCGCCTTCAGGCGCTCCATCAAAACCTGCTGGATCTTCTGGCGGGTTTCGGTCGAATAGACATCCCGCGGCACGTAGGCCAGGCAGTAGCAGAAACGGCCGTAAGGATCTTTGCGCAGGAACACGCGAATCTTGTTGCGTTCCTGGATCTGCACGATGGACATGACGGTGCTGAACAGTTCATCCACAGGCGTCTGGAACAGATCGTCGCGCGGCAGCACTTCGACCACTTGCGCCAGTTCCTTGCCCAAATGCGCCTTGGCGTCAAAACCGGACCGACGCTCGACTTCGGCGACCTTGTGGCGAATGTACGGAATATTGCGCACGCTCTCGCCGTACACCGAAGAGGTGTAAAGGCCCATGAAACGGCACTCCTTGATGACCTTGCCGCTGGCGTCGATCTGGCGGATCGACACGTAATCCGGATAGGCCGGGCGGTGCACGCGGCTCGGCGCGGCAGCCTTGGCGAACGACAGCAGCGTCGGCTCGTGCAGGTAGTTCACCGCGTAGCCTTCGATGTGCAGGTCGTCTTGGGTAAGGCCCGCGCGCAGCAGCTTGGTCAGCCCGAGAAAGGACGCCGGGTCATAGGTCAGTTGCCCGCCTTCACTGCCGCCTTCGACTGTGAATTCTTCGTAGCCCAGGAACGTGAAGTGGTTGTCCGCCAGCCACTCCAGAAAAACCTTCACTTCGGACTTCTCATCCGCATCCACGGCATATTCGGTGGCGTCGATGCCGGCCAGCAACTCACGGAGTTTGGCTTTCATCGGCTCGAAATCTTCCACCGCAACACGGACCTCGCGCAGCACCTGCTCCAGCTCGCGGGCCAGTACATTGAGCTCAGATGGGTTGGCGGTGCGGTCGATTTCCAGGTACATCAGCGACTCTTGCAAAACGCCTTCGCCAGTTGCGCCTTTTGGCAACAGGTCGACCAGATTGCCCTTTTCGTCGCGACGAACGCTCAGCACCGTGGTTTGCAGCGTATGAATGCTGTAGCCCCGACGGTTCAGCTCGGTACGGACCGAGTCCACCAGAAACGGCAAGTCATGGTGCAGCACCTCGACGGCGGTATGGGTGGATTGCCAGCCGTGACGCTCGTAATCAGGGTTGTAGACGCGCACTTGCGGGGCGTTGTGTTCGAAATGCTGGAGCAGCCGCCAGGCTGACAGGGTGCAGCCGGCAAGGTCCGAAAGCCTGCGCTGGGTCAGTTCGTCCAGCGAAATGATGCCGAAGAATTGATCGGCGAACAGCGCCACTTGTGGCAGTGCCTGTTCGCTGATGTGCTGGGCCAGTGCCGCTCGCAGTTGATGCTGAAAGTCGGGCTTGCTGGCTGCGGTGAAGAACGCCATCTGTGGTACTCCGCTTGGCTTGGCTTTTATATAGGAGAGATGCGTGTTTCGGGTCGTGCATGCATGGGTCGAAGGGTATCTGTTGCGTGAGCCCTGTTCGATGATAGTTGGCAGATCGTGACAAGGCGGCCGACACGCCCCCGTGCATAGGTACTAACGCTCGTCGTGTGTGCGTCGTCACATCCTTGGAGCCAATGACGAACGGGGCGTGCGCCCGGAGGGACAGCAGCGCAGGTTCGTTCATCTACGATGAAGCTTACCCAGAGCAACCCCGCCGCTGCTTGCGGGGCTGCGACATATTCGGACATCGCCTTGCGAAACGGCATGGCCCATGCCGAACAGGAATAGTGAGAGGCCGCGAGCTAAATCCATCGAGGACTGGCAAAATCTCGGTTTGTCCCGATCCGAACCATAGGAACATCGCCATGCGCATGACCACCGACCTGTTCTTTCATGAGCCTTGCGACGACGAAGAAGATGACCTGGCGACGGCCTTTTGCCATGTCGAAAACGGTGACTTGTTCCTGCTGGGGCGTTTCCCGGACGAGGACGAGGTCCACATCACCTTCCGTGACGACACCCTTTACGTCGATTCGAACCTGACGGTGACGCTCACCGCCACGCAACTGACCGTGGAGATTGACCCCACCGACGCTCAGCCATTGGGCGGTGAACACCTCTTTGTGATCGGACACGGTATGTCCGCTGAGGAGTTGGTAGCACTGGACGCCACGTTGAGGATTCTGCTCAAGGACGTCGGCACTTACGTCAGCGAAGTCGGCTGACGCCTGGTCTGGCCGTCCTCGACCGCAGCGACCAGCTTTTCGACCTCGGCAGTAAACGCCTTGCCGCCATCCACGGCCAGGTACCGAATGTGCAGGATGACATCGGTAAGGGTGTCGAACATCGCCTGCTGTTCATCGGACTCGTGATGGGGAAAGCTCAGCGTCCAGCGGGAAATCGCGCCAGTGCCTTCGAACGGCAGGTAACGCTCGTCGCCAAAGTCGAGCATGAACAGACCATCGTCATCGACGCCCGTGGACAGCCCGATCTGCTGATTGGCACGCGGATTGAAGACCAGTTGGTCTTGCCGGGTATCCTCCCCTTGCTCATTCTCCGGCAAATCGCCCGCTTGTTTGTACAGGTGTTTGACGTTATCGATCTGAGGTTCGAGCAGGTAGCTGCTGCTCTGTTGGCTCAAGGTCGCACGAATGTCTTGATACGGTGCCAGCACCACTGGCAGCGAAACGGAGACCCGTGTCAGTTGCCGCAGGTAATGGCCGGGATAGTCTTTGTCGAACGTTGATGACTTGAGCTGAAATTCGATTTCTCCGGTGGTTCGCAAGCTCTCCAGCACGTCCTCCCAAGCAGCGGGTGCCAGACTGGAGGCCGGTGTGGCCTGCGCGAGCAATGCCTTGAGCGAGACGGTTTTACTGATTTCCAGACGCCGCTCATGTCGGCTCAGAAAGGCTGACTCCATCTGCAACAACCCGAGCTTGAGCGTCTCCCCCGCTGTCAGGCCAAAGCGGTTATCGACCCAGGCCGTAGCGGAGATGAAGCGTGTGTCGCGATCACCTACCTCGTACCGCCAACTGGCTTCGGTGCTCAGGCACAACGACAGCACGGCGTCGTAGGCCTGGAAATACAGGGTCGACATCTGGCTCAACAGCCAGCGGTACAAGCCCACCCCAGCTGTGCGGTTCTTGATAAAGGCATACAGCGTTTGCGCGTGCTCCCGCGCCTTGGAGGCCTGCGCCAAATTCGCTTTTGCCGCGGCTAACGCTACCCGTTGTGCATCGATTTGCAGATCGGTAACGGCCAATTCGAGGTCCGCCTGGGCGGCCTGGCGCTGCCATTCTTCCCGGCGACGCAACTGCGAGTCGCTGATCAATGCTTGCTGCGCCTGCTCCGTCAGCGTCGACGCTGCGGCATCCAACCCTTCGGCGGAAGCGAACATGACGCTGCCCAACTGCATCCCCCCCGTGGCACCGCCAAACAGGTTAGGCGCCAGGTTCGCCAGATGCCCGGCCGCGTTAAGGCTGTGAGCCGTGGTCATGCTGATCATTGCCGCCTGACGCTGTGATTGAGCAGACCGCTCCAGGGCGCTGACATCCTCCGTGATCTGCTGATCGTAATAACGCTTACGCGCTTCAATGACCCGACGACTCGCTTGCAAGACCTCGATGCCCTTGCTCGCTTCTTCGATGGCGTAGGTCTTTAGCTGCTCGGCAAAGGTTGCCAGGTCGTCCAGCACATGCCCCTGCTGCAGCTCGTCTTGCTCGGCGCGGTCTTTGGCCTCCATGTAACCCAACACTTGCTGAGCGAACCTGACCAGGGTATCGGTCGCACTCACGGCCCGCGGCAGCATGGCGCGAAAGCGATAGGGCGGGATAATCGCCAACGATCCCAAGCGTCGCGCGCTGACGCTCGAGCCATTCAGTTGCGCGCGCAGCAGGTCCATCGGGTTGGCAGGCGCTTCATACAACGCCAGTTGCAGCGGTTTGCCGTCCAGCGTCAGGTTATGCCTGAGGTTGTGCAAACGCAGGTCAAGCCTGTCCCAGAAGTCCAGAAGCTGGGTGTTGACGGGTAGACGGAACACCTCTTTGTCCAGCAAGCGCAGCCAGGGCCTTGCCGTTCCGGGCAGAGGGATGAGGTCTGCAACGGCCCTCCCCATCGAAGCCTCAAGAGACTCGAACGTCTCCGTTGCCTCCGCCGCGGCATCAGCAAGGGATACGGGGGCCCAGAGACTCATGCTGCGGCCTTTGGACAGCGGCCCCAAGAGCGAAAGTGCTCGCACATACAACAATTTGGCTTCGTTGAGCGTGTCGCGGGTCACTTGGCGATAGAGCATGTCGCCCCAGGCGATCAGATTATTGAGATAGGCCATGAAAATCGCCTTGCGGTAATGCGAAGGCGCGCCCCGGGCAATGGCGTCGGGATTGGTCAAGCCTTCAAGTTCGATCGCCGGGTTGTCCGCCAGTCCCAATGGTCGACACGTCCAGTACGGCAGCCAGTCGGTTTCGGCAGGCGGCGGATACAACGGCGCCACGCGCATCTGGGGATTGAACAGGTACTCGAGCCACCGCTGCGCTCCCGCGTAGTCGAACTCCTGTTGCAGCCGCGTGGCCACCAAGTGCGGAACGTGGAAGAAAATCTCCCAGAAGTAGAGGCCGTTGGCACCCGCCAAGTCGACGTAGACCGGGGCAACTTGCCCGGTCAACAAAGGCTCTTCGGTGTGTTGGGTCTCCCACGACAGCGCGCTTTCCACGGACACGCTGGCACGCCGAGTGAGGGCTTTGGCGAACAGGGTGTTGAGGCGAACAAGCACGTTTCCGACGCCGAGCGCCGGAGTCGTGAGATCCAGGTACTGAGCACCTTCCGTGGTGACCGATACCACGGGTGCCGGGCCGGTGATCGCCTCGCGGGTGACGGTAAAGCCGTTCAGACCGAATTTGGTTCGACCTTGCTGGCCGGCATCCCCACCCCATTGATAAGTCCGGGTGGCTGGTTCACTCGCAGGCCAGGCGTGGGCAGTCAGAGATTGTGCAGCACCGTTAAGCGTCACCGCCTCACTGTACAAAGTAGCGTTTCGGTAGTGGTAAAAATCTGCATCCATGACCAGCGGTACATCCTTATACACCTTGACCCACAGACGGAGGGGTTCTACACCCCCAATCCAGACGACTGAAAACGCCGTTTGGAATGTCGGCGTATCGAATTGATCAGCGTCTTTATCAATTGTTTTTACAGCCATCAGCCGTTCGCCATCCAGCGTATGGCCTAATGAATAAAGGTCTTCATGAGAGAAAGACGCGATCTTTTCCTCTAGGTAATAAATATCAAACGGGACCAATCTTACATTCGCGACTCGCCGAATCGCCTCTACGCGCAAAGTAAGCCCTTCAAGGAGCCCCTTTACAGAGTAGCTCACATCCAGATCGAATCCCTGAGCAGCTCCGACGAACTCAAAGTAGGTGAGTTTGTTTTGCAGAACCGGCTTATTGCAATAGCCTCGCAGCTCCACTTTTCCGGCGCGCCATTGCGCTTGCAGTTCAAGGTGCTGGTTGATGCCGAATTCTTCCGAGCCCATTGTCGTAGGAGGCTCAGCCTTGTCCCACACCACCGACACGATTTTCCAGTGGTTCTTGGTCTTGGGGTCAGGATCCAGCTGATCGACACAGAATCCGGCACGCCGCACATCCACACCTGCGACCAACGCCAACAACGTGGCAACGCCCTCATCAGTGGTGGCCGTCAAAGGATTTAGAAACTCGTCAAATGCCAAGTGGACGCTCAAGTCGGTCTTAAACCCGACCGAACGGAACCCGATCAATAAGCGCGACCGACTACGGTTGCGATGATCCGCGCTGACCGTCAGTCGGTAGCCCTTGGTCAGCGCGTATTGACTGTCAATGTCATTGGCCGACAATTCATCAGGTGCCTTGTCCTTATACAACTCAACGGGAGGACTCCATGTGTCATCCAGTCGCCGCCAGGACACTTTGATCGCGTATTCGAATTCCCCGGACTTCTTTCCTTCGGCATCGACTAACGCCTTACCACTTTGCGCCCACACCACATAGAGCCGACCGTCCATGACCACTGGGCACGCATGTTTCACGTTTGCGCCCATGATGGATTCAACCGTTTTCCATTCGGTCCAGCTCGCCATCTGCCCTTGCTGATCATCTGCATTCTTATAAAGACGGGACGAGCGCCAGTAGTAGCCAAAGGGCTCAATATTTTGTCGACCGAGAAAGTAATAATCGGCATTGATAAACTTCACGTCGTCAACGTAGCACCCCACTACCTGCAAATTACTCACGCTCTCGAACGCTTGCAGGTAATTGCCCAGCGCTTGTTGCACGGAGTCGCGAGACAAACGGGCCTGAGCCAATTCACCCTCGAACGCTTTAAACATCGATGTCTTGTCCAGCCGCAGTGTCGGATCAAGATAATTTTCCGGGTAGTCCTCCAGCATCTGGTAGCCCGCCCACAGGCTGTACTGGGACATGCTCTCCCGCCACGATGCCATCGCATCGCTGTCGAACGAGCCATAGCCGGGCTCCATACCGTTGTAGATGGCATGAATATGCTGCTGAACACTGGCGATGCCCTGCGCCACCCGGCTGGTATCAACGTGTGCGCTGACCTGGTTGTCGATCAGCAGGTATTCGTAGAGATCGTTCTCGTTGAGCACCCGCGTCAATCGCTCACCTTTGGGCACCAATTGCCCCAGGTACCACGCCACCAGCGCATCACGCCGCTGCTGCTCGAGAACACCGATGATCGACTGGTCCATGATGCACTCCCATCTTCCGTTGATGTGCCCTTCTCAAACGGCGGGCAAAGGTTGGCCCTGCTGAGTAAGCGACTGAGGCGTGCGGCGCTGGACGGGAATCAGATCCTTGACCTGCGCAGCGAAAACCGGCCCACCGTCCAGTGCGCGATACCGTAGGTGCAGAATGACATCCTGCAACCCGTCAATCAGCGATTGCTGGTGCGGCTGAGCGTGCCGTGGAAACGTCATGAGCCAGCTCGAGATCGCCCCGGTCCCTTCGAACGGCAGGTAACGCTCGTCCGTCGGTGACGCTCCAATCACACCCGGATCCTGTCGATCAGCCGAGATCGCCACCCGCTGATTGACGCGTTTATTCGCGACCACGAAGCGTGGATCGGAGCCCTCATCTTCACCCGGCAATTCGTCCACCTGCTTGTACTGATATTTGCTACCGCCCAGATCCGGTTTGAGCAGGCAGCTATTGGTCAGTTGATCCAGTGTGACGCGGGCGTTTTCGTACGGTCCGAGACTGCCTGGCAGCGACACCGACACCGTGACCAACTGGCGCAGGTAGTGGCCTGGGTGATCCAGATCGAACAACGAAGGCTTCAGTTGAAACTCGATGGCACCGTTTTTCCGCAGCTCAGCCAGCACCGCCGGCCATCCTGTCTCTGTGCCGCGCGCCGGGTGGTCCTTCAACAGCGTGCGCAGCGAGACGGTTTTGACCAACTCCAGTCGCCTTTCGTGACGCGCGACAAAAGCCGATTCCATTTGCAGCAGACCCAGGCTCAGGCTCTCCCCGGCTGTGAGCCCGCGTCGATTGTCGACCCAGGCGCTGGTCGGAATGAACGCGGTTTGGTAATCGCCCATCTCGTATTGCCAACACGCTTCGGTCGCCAGGCACATCGAAAGCACCGCGTCGTAGGCCTGAAAATACAGCGTGGACATCTGCCCTTGCATCCACAGGTGCAAAGCGCCGTTGGTGGCACGGTTGCGAATCAGAGCGTAGAGCGCCTGTGCCTGTTCGCACGCTTTCAACGAGCGGTCACGCGCGGCCTTGGCGGCCACCGTCGAGACCTGAGCCTGTTCCATTTGCCGCGCAAGCGGCTCGAGCTGCTGTTGCGCCTGCTCTTTCAAGAACGTCCACTCGTCTCTGCGCCGGTTATAGGCATCGGCGCGCAAGCGCGAATCAGCGCTGTCTGAGAGATACATGCCCGTAGCCTCTGCCGCAGACGCCGCCGCCCAAGACGGACCACCCCAATTCCAGCCGCCCGGAACCGGGATCGGGACGAGCCCCGGCAAAAACGTGATGGTGTTGGGTGCCGTGCCCATACCATGACCGCCCGCCCGCATTCCCGCAGCCGAGATGCGCATGGCACTGGCCTGCTCTAACTTTGCCTCGGCGTCACGTTCGGCAACGCTGACGTCGCGAGCGATCCAGTTGTCGTAGGTACCGATCTGCAATTGAAGTTGATCCTGCCTCGCCGTCAGCACCTCCAGACTACGTTCAGCTTGCTCGACGGCCAATCCGGCAAGTTGTGCCGCGAACCCGGCCAGCTCCAGCCAATGGCCTTGTTGCAACGCGTCCTGCTCCGCCCGGTCGGCGCTCGCCATACTCCGCAACACCTGTTCACCAAAACGGGTCAGTGTATCCACCGCCTGCCGCGTACGAGGCAACATGGCGCTGAAACGGTAGGGCGGGATGATCGCCTGCGCGCCCAAACGCCGAAGTGACGCACCACCCCCCGCCAATTGCGCCCGCAGCAGGTCAAGCGGATTGGCAGGCATTTCATACAGCGCCAGCGACAACGGCTGACCGTCAAGAGTGAGGTTATTGCGCAGGTTATACAGCCGCGCATCCAGCGTGTCCCAGAGGTCGAGAAGCCGCGTATTGACGGGCAGCCGGAACCACGGCGCATCCACCAAACGCACCCACGGCGCCTGCGACACACGACGCGGTATGCCCTGTAACAATCCGGTTGAACGGGTGGCCTCAAAGGCGTCAAAGGTTTCAGTCTCATGCCGCGCGGCGTCTTGCAGCGACATCGGTGCCCACTGGCTGATACTTCGCCCCTTGGACAAGGGGCCGAGCAACGAAATGGCGCGCACATACAACAGCTTCGCCTCATTGAGGGCGTCACGGGTCACCTGCCGATAGCGCGAGTCACCCCAGGCGATCAGATTGTCCAGATACAGCGTGAAAATCGCCTTGCGATAATGTGACGGAGCCCCATAGGCGATGGCGTTTGGGTCTCTAGGCGCGGCGATGTCCTGCATCGGATCATCGGCGAAGCCGAGCGGGCGACTGGTCCAGTAGGGCATCCAGTCCACCTGATCAGGCGGGGGATACAACGGCGCGACGCGGACCTGCGGGTTGAACAGATAATTGAGCCAGCGCTCGGCCCCTGCGTACTCGAATGAATGATGCAGCCGCCACGCCACCAGATGCGGCAGGTGAAAGAACAGCTCCCAGAAATAAAGACCATTGGCACCGTTGAAGTCGACCGGCACCCAAGGCTCATCTTTGGTTTCACCTTCGGCGTTCGGAGTGGGCGGCTCCAGCGTGTGCTGAGTTTCCCAGCCCAACACCCCGTCGAGGGAGCGCTCGGCTTTGCGTACCAGCTCGCCAGCGAAGGTGCTGTTCAGCCGAATGAAGCGCAGGTTGGGAAGTGCCAGCCCTTCAAGATCCAGAAAATTCCCGCCCTCATCTGTCACCCGAGTGATCGGTGCCTTCGAGCGCTCTTTACGGGTCACGGTAAACGAGCGGTAGCCCAACCCGTTGGTCGTATCATGCATACCGAACCGGAGGGTGTAAGCGTTAGGGTTCCCTGCATCGGCCGACCAGCCGATCGGCATGACGGGCGTGCGCGCAGCGCCGTTGAGTGTCAGAGAGTAAGGCGATCGGGGCTGGCCTTTCCACAGGCCAAAATTTCCGCGAAACGGAATGCCCTCGTTGCCCGTTTGGTACCACGGCGTGTTGCAAACGCCTACCGCATTGATCGTACAAGCGCCTTCAATAGACGTGATGGGCGTCTCGACCTCCAGATAGCGACTGAGCGCGCCCTCGTGATTATCCCCAACCTCATCCCAGACTACGCTGTCGAGGATCCAGACCTTCGCATTTTGCTCCGTGGTTCCCTCGGCTCCTACCATCACGTGCTGCGCCGCCGCTGCGCCACCGTCCCCCAGTTGTTTCACCAAAGCAGCGAACATCGAAGTGCGTGAGGCCGTCGACAGGTTCACGGGTTGCCAGTGCTTGTCCCTGACATGCAAGAACGCATAGGTGCCCGGCGTAAACAGCTTGCTTTGGATGAACCCCACCGCCAGACACGGTTGCCCGGTGACACGATCATCAAGCGCTGCGATCAACACATAGTCGAGCCGATCAAGGTCCTCGAACGACGGCATGAGGCATTCATGAAGGATCAGTGCATCACTCCAACGTCCTGTGTTTTGCAAGTAGCTGGCGTTCAGCCGATAGAGAAAGCTACCCGATACGGGCGTGTCAGCCGCATCCAGCGCCTGGCGTACCTGCTCCAGCCATACCAGATGCAGACGGCCATCGACCACCGCTGCGCGCACGTGCGTCACGTGCCCGGCCAACTGGATGTCGATAGGTTTCCACTCACTCCAGGCTGAGGGAGGCACCCGAGTGCTGCTGTCGTCCAGGTCGATGGCCACCTTGCGCCAGTAATAACGCGACGTGTCGGTCGCAGAACGCCCGACGAAATAGTAATCAGCCTGCCGGAAGTCCACGCCGTCGATGTAGCAACACACCGTTTGCAGATTGCTGACCTCCTCGAATCGCGCGAGGTAGTTGCTGACGGCGTTCTGCACACTGTCCGCCGTCAAGCGCGATTGGGACAGCTCGCTTTCCAGCGCCTGAAAGGCCTCGGTCTTGCCCTGCCGCAACGAGGGGTCCAAGTAATTTTCCGGGTAATCCACCAGCGCCTGATAACCCGCCCAGACGCTGTACTGGCTCATCGTTTCGTGCCATTCATTCACCTGTTTACGATGCGCGGCAGTATCCGGGATCTGAGCGAAACCGGGCTCCATGCCGCCGTAAATGGCATGGATATGTTGCTGGAGGCTGGCGATGCCTTGAGCGACACGGCTGGTATCGACATCGGCGGATACCTGGTTGTCGATGAGCAGGTATTCGTAGAGGTCGTCGGGGGTGATGATGTTATCCGGCGCGCTGGACTCCGGCGCCGGGATGAGTTGGCCGAGGTAGTAGGCGACGAGGGCGTCGCGAAGCGCTTGATCCATTTGCGCGTCATAGTCCATGTCATTCAATCCTATCGAAGCAATGTATGCCTGCACCCGACCGACGACGGTCTCCACCAACTGATCAACCCGACATGCACAACCTGTTATTGGAAATACGGCAGTAAGACTTAAGGCACGATGTGACCGACCGCCTCGCCCGCGACAAAAACCATAAAGCCATCAAGTAGGACTTTTCGGCTAAATGTAAATTTACCTGCAACATCAA
The DNA here is from genome assembly GCF_003052515.2 of Pseudomonas sp. RIT409. GTDB lineage: Bacteria > Pseudomonadota > Gammaproteobacteria > Pseudomonadales > Pseudomonadaceae > Aquipseudomonas. The sequence goes on from NZ_QARE02000008.1 coordinate 144,489, forward strand.
CCTCCTCCAGCGGAGACGCATCGCTTCGTGTGCTGTCATCGGAGGAAAATACATGGCCAGCGACGGGCAAAGATAATCGAGTCACCTTTCCTTGAAGCACAACTGGATCGCCATTGCTCACCTCGATTGGACCGAAATCGAGCGGTTCGCCTGAGTAGTGAGATAACAAGGTTGAGTTTGTCCAAAATGCAGAAATTCGCCGACCAGTGATACTCGCATCGACACGAAGCGGGAGATAAATCCAACCCATACGATAGTGTCTTCTCCATTCAAACACTCGCTGATCTGCTGCCAATGCGAGAGTAAAATTCGTAGGGATCGACCACTCTTTCGAGGTCAGGTAGTATCGAACAGGATTGGCACCCGATACTTGCTCAGTGTTCAATTTATAAATCTCGATGGCATTAGACTCCAAATCGTCACCCGAACTGCTCATTCTGAATGGAATACCGGGAACGGGTTTTTTTTGCTCATCGACAATCAGCACATCCAAATAATATTCAACACCTCGGCATAAAAGATCGGGAGCATCAGGATCTCTAATTCTCGCTGGGGTGATAACGACATCAAAGCCCAATGCCAACGATACAATATTGAACGTGGCCAGCGAATTATGATTAGCAATGGATGCCGTCACCACGTGTTCGCCCTCATCGAACGTCAAATCAATGGTTGCTTTCCCCTCTATATCCAGGGAGCTTTCACGTTGAGGTGCGCCGTCAATTGCCCACTGCACATCGCCACAGACGACCGGCTTGTTGTTGGCCGTCAGCCAGACTGAAAACTCGATAGTTTCTGAGGAACCCACAAGGTATTGCGTCGCACTGGCTTCCTGACGAGCAACAACCAAGGGGTAAGCTTCAACTCTGAAGGAGTGTCTCAATTCTGGATGACCCAAAACTAATGGCGTGATTTCATGGGTGCCCGCCTCAAATGAATGACTGAACGTAGCTTTACCATCCTCACCGGAAACAGAATCACCTAATTTCACACCCGCCAGGTACCAATCGACTCTAATACCCGGCACGGGTTGCGCGCCCCCGACAAATTTCAGACTGAATACTTCAGGCGCCGACAGGCCGACAATGTAGTTGCTTGAGCCGCCGGACACTTCACCGATGGCAACGGTGTAACCCGTGACGAGAAAGTCGACCGACACCTGGGACGAGGTCAGCCGAGCGGTGACTTTGTGTTCTCCTACATCTATCGCAACGTCATAATCTGACCGCCCGGCGGCATCAGAGTAATCGACAACCATAGGTCTACCATCGTACAACCAATCTACCTTTACACCCGAAAACATCGTGCCTGCTCCCCCCACCCATACTGAAAATTTAATTGGAGGGGAGATGCCAACCACAGACTGAGTAGCGCTCGCCTGATTACTAATTATCTCTAGAGGTTGAATGATCACCAACTGGCTGCTGCCGTTCAATCTCATTCGTTCAGCCGTTGCGGTGATTGTCACGTCTACGATCTCATCTGTCAGAAAACGAGATGCCGCAATGCCGTTTGCATCGGTCACGCTTGTCGCATCCAGCATGGCCCCCTTGCTGGCACTCCAACTCACCATTTCCCCTGCCCTGGGTTTACCGTTCAACCCGATGAGCACGCACGTCACTTCTGCTGCAACTCCCACGTATACAGGTGGAGCGGTAAACTTGACGGACGCGAAGTAATACAACTCACGTTCTTCATAGTATCGCGAGATCGCCGTGTAGCCGCTCTTCGACACCTTGGCTAAAATCTCCACCGGCGCGACGTCTGGCGCAGTGGAAAACTTGCCCAGTTCGACAGGAAGCTCAACGCTCGCGCTACCATCGCTGCCGGTTTGGGTGGGACTCTCGACTTCAATATTCAATGTCGGAAACTTAATCGTGCAATCTTCGACATTATCGCCCCACCCCCATAGAGCACCTGGCGTGCCTTCTCCCGCCCACTCGGTTTTGGTTTTGAATATCACGTTCTTTACGTCATCACTCGCGAGTATACGGGGTGCTCCCCAGTACGCCAGACGTCCCATTTTGAACGTGAGTTGTTCAGAGGGTTGACCGGAGCCACTATCACAAGACAGGGTAAACTCGCACTGCATGAGGTTATAATCGCCCTCGGACTCGGCAGGCTTACCGTAAATAAGGAAATCATTTCCATCCGCGGTGGACACCATCTCCATACCGACTTGTGGAATATTGATTTTGTTTGCGCTTCCGTGAGTCGAATTTAACGTATAGGTTTTCCCCGCCAAGGCGCTGCCGTCATCCGCGACAGTCTTGACGTTGAGGACATAACGAATATCCCTGCCCAATAAATCAGTATGCCCTACAAGTTGCAGGCCACTTTTCATCGTCATAAGAAAACTATAACTATCACCTTGCTTGACATTGTTCATTTCCTGCCTCTCATTAACTGAACAGAACCGTCATTTCTATAGACGCCTGCGCACGATCATCAAGACGCGCTTTGCATCTAACCGCCAATCGATGGACGGTGTACGAACGTGCGAACCATGGGTAAACATGATCGACTACGGTCAGGTTTTTGTACGCTTGGACCTCAATGCTGATACATTGGTGAGCGGCTGCGTTCCTGGCAACATGACCAAATAACCGTCAAGCGCCACCAGACGCGACGTTGTCGTCACATCGCCATTCGCCAGCGCAGGAAGACTTGTGTCGGGGATTTTGTTATGTAATGGACGTCCATCGAGCTTTACCGGCAACACAACTTTTATGTTCTTAGCCGGGACCGAGAACTCGACAGCGCCTAGCGGATCAATCACTGCACCGTCGTAAGGATCAAGATCAGTGACGACACATATCCATTTCAAATCCAGTACACCGCCCGATCGAAGTGTTGCCGACGAGTATTTGTATATCCATCCCAGTCGATAAGTGGGATGCAGCTCCTCCAGCAAATAGCCGGTTTTGGTCTGCAAGGTAAACGTTCCCCGGTCGCCGGAATTGGAACTGACCTTCAACTTTATACCTTCGACTGCCGATTTGTATTTTTTGCCCAGCCCCGCGATGTACAGCCCCATCAACTGAGGATCAGCATCGACGAAGTCCACTTCGAACGAGACACCCGCCAATGGCGTTCTGCTTTCCCTGTCAACGACCTTGATGACACATTCATACTCGGCAATCCGGGAAATCAAATCAGGCGACAGAGGGTCCAGCAACTCGCCGTCGAAGGTGATCTCAAATTCAACTTGCTTGCGCGCCAAGACATTAAACTTCACGCTTTTGCTGGTTCCGCTCAACGTTGCGGTGACCACATGGTTGCCTTCGGTGAACTTCGCGCTGTAGGTAGCCTTTCCGTCTCGATCTGTCCGACTCGTGACAGCGTCCGCCTTTTTGCGGGCTTTGCCCGCCGCCGCGGTAGTCCAACTGACCAATGCACCGACTGCGGGAGTCTCACCGGCCGCCACCCAAACCGAAAAAACTTCCGGGTCGCTATTGCCCACCAGAAAGTCATCGTGACGGGTGGCCTGCCGGATGATTTCGGCTTGCGGATTAATGGCAGTCAGTTCAGAAGTCTTTGTGGGTTTGGGGGTCAAGGCATTGGCCGTGGCAGTCACTCGAACATGGCCGACTGTGTCGGCCAGAAAGGTGACCGTCGCGATGCCTTGAGCATCTGTTTTACCGCCACTTCCGGTCAAGGTTCCAAAGGGCTTTCCGTCTTCGTCAAGCGCCGTCCAAGTGATCACCTCGTTGGCCCTGGGTGTTCCATTCAGTTCGACCAAAGAACACGTGACCGAGACCTTGATTCCAACGACGGCCACTTCCATGAATTTCACATATTGAAAGTAAGGGTGGCTGATGAATTCGACCGGATTGAACGGCTCGACAGCGCCATTGCGGTACTTGGCCATCACTTCGGATACGCCTGCCGGGCCACTGACCAACTCGGCCCGCGCGACGCCATCATGGTCAGTGTACGTCTGGTAGCGTTGAAACTCGCCCAATGACGCAAACCACTCCACCGGACGATCGATCGCTTTATTAGCGTATTTATCAACCAGGGCGACGGAGCAAAGAACAGGTTCCAGCTTGTTAGAAAGCGCTTCGGTGGGGCCGATTTCCGCCCCTTCGAAGTCAATGGATGCTTCGTCACAATCGATCGTCACCACGGGCGCTTTCAACTGCTCACCCAACCCAAAACTGGCGACTACCGCAGCAACCCCCATGACCGCGCCGCTCTTCAACGTCGTTGAAGTCGCGCCGTTCTCGTCAGTGGTGGTTTGAAGCTGGTCAAGCTCGCCCAACGTCGTACTCCAACCCACAGTCACGTTCTTGAACGGCTCTCCCATCACATCGCGCAGCGTGATCGTGTAAGTCGCCTTGTCCTCTGGACGTTTGGCCACCAAGTAATCCGGTGTCACGGTGATTGCGCTGGAGCGACTTTGACCCGCCTCCTCTTGGGTACTTGAGTTTTTGTCTATGAGAGAACTCAGCGCCTTTTCTGCAGCCTGACGATAGGCTTCCACGGGACTGGTAGGCACCAATCGGGACAACGCCAGCAGTGCATTGGCATCGAGGCCGGTCTGCCGGCTGAGTTGGCTCAATCGCGCCACGGTGTCCAGGTCTTTGAGGGTAAATACAATGCCTTCTGGGTTCAGCGCGTAGGCGACGTCCAGTACCTCACGTACACCCCATTTCAAGAAACTGGCCAGCCTGTTTGAAGCGCTGTCTCTGATCAGTCGTTTGTCACCCTCTGTGGCGCTTCCCCACAGCGTGTTGATGAGCCGCAAGTAATCCAGCAGCGAGTCTTCGCTCTGCTCACTCAGCCGCAGCAGCGCTGAGTACTGGCTACTGAAATAAATCAACTGCATCGACAGCTTGGCGTCACTGAGCCCGAACCATTGCGGTGCCTCAAGTAATTGCGCGATGAACGCAGCGCTGAGCCTCAGGTGCGTCACCAGTGCCGCCTCTTTCACAAGCGCCTCAAGCACTATCAGCACTTCATCACCAATCGCGACCTGCCCGGCGGGATGAGCGCCATAAACCCTTAACACTTCCTTGAGCACCTGGTGACGATTGCCACCGGACCAGAACAGCAGAACTCTGGCCAGATCGGCGGAAACGCCCAAATAACCGCCCAGACCCTCCATCAACAGTGCCTCTTGAGCACCTCGGGCACGCATGATCATATTGGTGATCTTGGGGTGAAGCTCTTCCACGGGCAGCCCCACGCTCGCTAATACCTTACTGACCTCTGCGCTCAACGCACTCTCGAACGTCTCCTCTGTTTCACCCGTCAGATACTTCACCAGCCCTTTGGACGTCGACATCGTGCTGCCATCGTCAATGAAGTTACTGAGCAGCGCGAACCAATCGATTGGCTCGCTGGCATACAGGTTGTCCTGATCATCGGCGGCCTTCGCCACCGACACATGGGGAGTACCCACCTCGGCGAAACTGCTGTCGGTGATCAAAGCGGATGTCAGGCGAGACTGCATGTGCTGCAGTAACTCTTGCTCGGCCTCGGTGGCCACCGGCCGGGTGAGAGATGGCAGGACCATATTGCACAACTGGGCGATCGACCAGCGGTGCTCCCTGAGCCAGGCAACTGCGTTAACGGAAGCATGAATCACACTCAGCGTATCGGTGTTGCCCGAGGCGTAGTAGGAAGCGATCTGCGAAACACCTGCCACTTTGGACACCAAGTGGCTGCCACCTTCATCCAGGAGCTCCAGCAACGCCAACGTCTCTACCGTCCCCAAATCCAGATACCGGGGCAGGCGCACCAGCCGATAAAACGCCGACACCACTTCCCTAGACCACCGCAACGGCTCGCCTGCCAAACTTTGCTCAACCGCCTTCACCACGAAACGGTAGACCTCAAATGTCATCCCCAACGCCGCGCACAAATGGTCGATCTTCTGGCGCTCTGCTTCGGTTTTTGGCAGGGCGGTAAACGGCGCTTCATCCAGGATAAGCGGCATCGAAAACAATGCCTGGTCGTTGAATACCCGGTCGAACTGAGACGCTGTTTTACCGCGTCCGTAAACCGTCAGACCGTACAGCAGCACAGCGAAATCTTCTGCGAGCAGACCGTGCAAGCGGCGTCCGACTTGAAACAACCCCAAGGCTCGCAACGTGTCTTGGGTAATCAACCAGGGGTTATGAGCCTCGGCCTTGACGCGGCGTGTAAGCGTGGCTGCACGCTGTTCGGCCTGCATAGACGCCACCAGCAGCAAATCCACCTCATCGAACCGGATATCCAGCCAACGAGCGAGCCGAATCATGCGGTTCATGCGGTCCAGACGATCAGGTGTAAGGTTGATAATCCGATGCCGAGCGCCAACGCCTTTTTGCGTGTCGCCAGCCTGGGTCTCGATGCTCATTGCGGGTGCCAACCCGGCGTTGATGTAGACCGACCCCGACAGGCTGGCATCGATATCGTCCTCGCCTGGCACGTTGGCCGAACGGCTGGGTGCGTAGGCGCCCACGCTCAGCAATGCGTCCAGATCGTCAGTGCTCAGGCCCGTGCGCAAACAAAACGTCTGAGTGTCCTCAAGGTCCAGGAGACTTGCGACGCCAAAGTTGTCGAGATAAAAGCGAGTGGGCGCCTCGTCGTCTGCCTTTTTGAGGATCAGCCGTTGGCTTCGAGGATCCATCCGCCATGGGTTAACCCCTGGGGAATGAGTGGAGTCCTCTGTCGCTGGGAAGTACGGCGCCTCCAGCAACAATCCTTGCTGAACCGGACCCAACCCGGTGTCCTGAATCAACACCGTGTCCGATAGCAGCGAATGCACACCCGTCTCTTTGAAATACGGATAGGCGGGATCCGCCGCACGAATGGCGTCCCCCAGTGTGCGGTCTTTTCGCCCGAGCGCGTAATTGATCTGGCTCGTATACCGCTCAAACGGCAAGGCATTGGGATACCGCGCTTCCAGCAGCGCATCATCGACTGACTTCTCTTCAAGGCCGATGCCATCAAGGTGAGTACGTATCGATTTTTCCAGAATCTCGTTGACCAGCACGATGGTCGGTTCGACCCGGTTCAGCGCCGTGTGATCGAGCACCAGATCCTTAAGGTCGGGACGGCGCTCATTGAGGGGGATGACCTCGGCCTCGTTGCCCGTGGCTTCCAGTTCTTGAGCATAACGATAGAGATCGGCCAGATAGGCCACCGGCGACGTGGTGGCCTCGATGGCATCGGGCGGGCAGTGGTTGGCCCAGTCCGGGTTGAACATGTCGGTGTAAGTGGGTCCGTCAACCAGCCCCTTGATGCCCGTGGGCGGCGTGTTGGCCTGGCGCACCGATGCCGTCAATCGTTGTTCACGAAATTGACGGGCAATCACGACAGACATGGCTTGGGCACGCGCATGCACATCGCGAGCCTCGCTGATGTGCATCTGTGGGTTTTGTTTCATCAAGCGAGGAATGTCGGCACGGGCCAAGCTCATCACTGAGCTGAATTGATCCGTCAACGAGGAAAGACTGTCCGTTCTCTGCGCGGCCCCGTTAAGCAAGACATCCAGAGCCGAGGGGGTCTTGGCGGATTTTTTCCCAGCTTTCTTCTTCATGGCAGTGACTCATCCTGAGTAGTTGCTTCCTTGAGATGGTCACTGCACAAGCCCATAAACCCAGCTAAGCACGGGTAGAGAATGACGCATACAGAAGTGGACCGGCGGTCAATTCAAACGAGGTCACTCACTTCGGGAAGCGAGCCCTGGGCGAGCCACGCGGCACATCGAACTGAGCCGTTACCTGCCGTTTGATCCTCTTAATCACACGAAGAAAAACCGCGAGCTGTCAGACATCTCTGGTTTTTACGTGCAAACAGCCCCAAACACTGAAAAAACCCCTCAGCCGATTGGTCGCCACCCCTTGGGATGGATTAAAGTAACGCCCCCAGCGTCGGTGCCGTTTTGGCGCTGCTGCCTACCTGCCAGGAACCGTCATCGATGGAACATCGTGAAGCGTTGATCGCGCTGCGAACCTTTCTCTCCACTCAGATTCTGGGGCAGGAGAAGCTGGTCGAGCGCCTTCTGATCGCGCTGCTCGCCGATGGCCATATGTTGGTCGAAGGCGCCCCCGGCTTGGCCAAGACCAAGGCGATCAAAGAGCTGGCCGAGGGCATCGAAGCCCAGTTCCATCGCATTCAGTTCACCCCTGACCTGCTGCCCGCCGACATCACCGGCACCGAAATCTATCGCCCGGAAACCGGCAGTTTCGTCTTCCAGCAAGGGCCGATCTTCCACAACCTGGTGCTGGCCGACGAGATCAACCGAGCCCCTGCCAAGGTGCAATCGGCACTGCTGGAGGCCATGGCCGAGCGGCAGGTCAGCGTCGGGCGCAGCACTTACGACCTTTCGCCGCTTTTTCTGGTGATGGCCACGCAAAACCCCATCGAGCAGGAGGGCACGTATCCCTTGCCCGAGGCGCAGCTTGATCGCTTCCTGATGCACGTCAAGATCGGCTTCCCGGACGCGAACGTCGAACGCAAAATCTTGCAGCAAGCCCGCGGCGAAGCGTTGAATGGCGAGGCCAAGCCCGACCGTCGCGTCAGTCAACAGGCGATCTTTTCGGCGCGCAAGGAAATCCTCGGCCTGTACATGGCCGACGCGGTTGAGGAGTACCTGGTGCAACTGGTCATGGCCACCCGCACTCCGGCGAAATTCGATGCCGAGCTGGCCGAGTGGATCGGTTACGGCGCCAGCCCGCGCGGCTCGATCTCCCTGGACCGCTGCGCCCGGGCTCACGCTTGGCTGGCCGGCCGCGATTTCGTCAGCCCCGAAGACATTCAGGCCATGGTTTTCGACGTCTTGCGCCATCGCATCATTCTGTCGTTCGAAGCAGAAGCGGCGGGCATCGATCAGGATCGCGTGATCCAGCGCATTCTCGATGTCGTGGCCGTCGCCTGACCCCATGCAACCCTACCAGATTTCCCAACCGGGCATCCGCATCAGCCTCGCCGAGCTGATCGAGATGCGTCATCGCGTACGGGAAGTCCAGTTGTTCTCGTCACCCGGCCGGCGCAGCCCACTGATCGGGTTGCATCACTCGAAATTGCGCGGTCGCGGGGTGGATTTCGATCAGGTCCGGGTGTACCAGGCCGGCGACGACGTCCGTACCATCGACTGGCGAGTGACCGCCCGCACCCAGGAGCCCCACACCAAACTGTTTCATGAAGAGCGCGAACGGCCGATTTTCATCATGGTCGAGCAAAGCCGTCGGCTGTTCTTCGGCTCGGGGCTGATGTTCAAGTCGGTGCTGGCGGCCCAGGCGGCGGCCTTGATCGGCTGGGCGGCGCTGGGGCACAACGATCGGGTCGGCGGCCTGGTGTTCGGTGACAACCAGCACTACGAGATCAAACCACGGCGCAGCAAACAGAGCCTGCTGCAATTGCTCAACCGGCTGGTGCGAGCCAACCAATCGCTGCACACCGAGGCGGGTGCAGACCGCGATACCTTTGGCGTGGCGTTGCGCCGGGCCCGCGAAGTGCTGCGGCCGGGCAGCCTGGTGTTCATCCTGTGCGACGAGCGCACGCTGTCCGATTCCGCGGAGCAGCAACTGGCCCTGCTCTCGCGTCATTGCGACCTGTTGCTGTTGCCGGTGTCCGACCCGTTGGATCACGCGCTCCCCGCTGCCGGGCTGCTGCGATTCAACGACCGCGGGGCGCGGCTGGAACTCGATACGCTGAATTCCGACCTGCGCCAGACCTACCGCGCCAAGGGCGAAGCGCGTCAGGCACGCTGGGAGTTGCTCGCGCAGAAGCTGCGGGTGCTGATGATCCCTTTGAGCACCCAACAGGAAATGGTCGATCAATTGCGCGACTACCTGAATGCGAACCAGCCGGTGAAGCGCACATGAGCGTCCTGGACCAACTGCAGCCATTGATCCTGCCACCGCCGGTGAGTGCCTGGCCGCCTGCACCGGGCTGGTGGATAGTGACGGGCCTACTCCCATTGCTGGCTTACGGCCTGTGGCGTGCCCGCGTCTGGTTGCCGAAAAAAGCGGTCAAGGAAGTGGCCGAACAGCCGCTGGATCCCCGGCGCCAGGCCGCGCTTCAGGAATTGGCGCAAATGCCCAAGCCCTATGATGGCGCACCGGCGGGCGCCTGGCTGCAACAGATCAATGGCCTGCTCAAGCGCTTATGCCGCCACGATTATCCCCACGCCCAGAGCCATACCCTCAACGGGCGCAAATGGTTGGCGTTTCTCGACAACCGCTGTCCGGCCGCCGGGCTCACACGCTGGATGGTGCTCGTCGAAGGCGCCTACAAACCCGAATGCAAGCTCGACGACAAGGCCATCACTGGCCTGACCCAGTCGGTCGAGACATGGATTCGCAAACATGTTTGAGTTCGCCTGGCCGTGGATCTTCGTCGTGTTGCCGCTGCCATGGCTGCTGCGCTTCGTGCTGCCGGTGGCCGACAGCGGCGAAGCCGCACTGAAGGTCAGTTTTCTCGACGAACTCGAAGGGCTGGCCGGACGCCGCGCCCGCGCCCATCTGCCCGGCTGGCGTCGGCAGTTGCCCTTCATCATTCTGTGGCTGTTGTTGCTGGTGGCGGCGGCCCGCCCGCAATGGCTGGGCGATCCCCTCCCGGTGGCGGCCAGTGGACGAGACCTGCTGGTGGCAGTGGACGTTTCGGGCTCCATGGATTACCCGGACATGGTCTGGCAAAACGATGAGGTCAGCCGCCTGACGCTGGTCAAGCAACTGCTGGGGGATTTCCTCGAGCATCGCCAGGGCGACCGCGTCGGCCTGATCCTCTTCGGCAGCCAGGCCTACCTGCAAGCACCGCTGACCTTCGACCGCAAGACTGTCCGAGTCTGGCTCGACGAAGCCCGCATCGGCATCGCAGGTAAGAACACCGCCATTGGCGACGCCATCGGCTTGGCCCTCAAGCGTCTGCGCTCGCGCCCGGCGCAGAGCCGTGTGCTGATTCTGGTCACCGACGGTGCCAACAACGCCGGGCAGATCGACCCGGCCACCGCCGCACGGTTGGCAGCCGGGGAAGGCGTGAAGATCTACCCCATCGGCATCGGTGCCGATCCGGACAAGGGGGCGACCAGTATTCTGGGCTTGAACACCAGCCTGGACCTGGACGAACCGGCCCTGCAGGAAATCGCCGCCATCACGGGCGGCCGGTATTTCCGCGCCCGCGATGGCGCACAACTCGCTCAGATCGGCAAAGCGCTGGACGCCCTCGAGCCGGTAACTCAACAACCGACCCAGGCTCGCCCCGCGCAGGCCTTGTATCACTGGCCTCTCGCCCTCGCGCTGGCGCTGAGCGTTCTGCTGGTCATCCATGAACGCTGGCCGCACAACCCACTGTATCGTTTTCTTGCGCGTCGGCCGGTGTTGCATCAAGTGCCTCAGTGGCGTCAGCGCTTCCAGCGCCTGCGGAGGCGTCGATGATCGCTTCGTTGATCGCGTGCTGGCCGCATTGGCTACGCCCCGGCTGGTTGCTGCTTGCGCCGTTGCTGGGCTGGCTGGTGTGGCGGCTTTGGCATCGGCAGAAGCGGATCGGCCGCTGGCAAATGATCCTGCCGAGCGCTTTCCATTCGGTGCTGCTCAGTGGCGGTAACGGGCGCGAAAGCAAATTGCCGTGGATCGCCCTGGCACTGGGCTGGCTGCTGGCGTTGCTTGCGCTGCTCGGCCCCAGTTGGCAGCGCGTCGAGCAAACCAGCCAGCGGCCTGTCGATCCGTTGGTGGTGCTGCTGGAGCTCACGCCTGAAATGCTCGCGGCCGACAGCCCGCCCTCGCGTCTGGAGCAGGCACGGCGCAAGTTGCTGGATCTGTTGCAACTGCGCAGCGATTCGCAAACGGCGATCATCGTCTACGCCGGCAGCGCCCATACCCTCGTGCCCCTGTCGGACGATCTGGGAACCAGCCAGAATCTGCTGGACGCGATCCGCCCGTCGATCATGCCCGAAGCGGGTCAGCGTGCCGATCTGGCCGTGAGTAAAGCCCTTGCGCTGCTCAAACAGGGTGATCTGGGTCTTGGCCGTGTGCTGTGGATCGGCTCTTCGTTGTCCGAGAGCGAGCGGCAAGGCATCCGTGAGGCGATGACTGGCCACGCGCCGCAATTGTTGATGCTGGGGGTCGGTACCGCCGAAGGCGCGCCGGTCACTCAGGAAAAGGGGGGCTTTCTGAAGGACGCTCAGGGTGCAATCATGGTGCCGCGTCTGGACAGCGCCAGCCTGAAGGACTTCGCCGACGGGCTGGGTGGCCATTACACGACGCTGCGCCTGGACGACCAGGACCTGCGGGAACTGGGGTTGCTCGACGGCCCGAAAGACATGCGCGGCGAGGGGCAGACCCTGCAACTCGACAGTTGGGCCGATCAAGGCTATTGGCTGTTGCTGCCCCTGTTGCTGCTGGCAGCCTGTGCCGGTCGTCGCGGCTGGCTGCTCTGCCTGCCGCTGCTGATGCTGATGCCGCCGCCCAGCCAGGCCGCCGATTTACAGAACGACTTTCTGCAGAACCTGTGGCGGCGCCCCGACCAACAGGGGCAACGTTTGCTGCAGCGCCACCGCCCGGCCGAAGCTGCGCAACGCTTCGAAGACACGCAGTGGCAAGGCGTTGCGCTGTACGAAGCGGGGGATTACGCCGCTGCCGCTCAGCGCTTCGCCCAGGGCAACAGCGCCGCCGACCATTACAATCGCGGCAACGCGCTGGCCAAGGGTGGCGAGTTGGACGCGGCCATCGAGGCGTATGAACAGGCGCTCGACCGTCAGCCAGACTTTCCCGCTGCCGCTGCGAACAAGGCGCTGGTCGAAGCGATGAAACAGCAGAACGAGCAGGCCGCTGCCGAAGACGCCAGTGAGGGCAAGAACCAAACTGCCGAGAATGCTGACTCGCCGAACCCGGACAGTTCCGGGCAGACCTCGTCGAGTCAGTCGGCACCGGCGCAAAACGACGAAGATGACAATGCCAACGGCTCGCAAGCCTTGTCTGCAGCCAGCGGCAGCAACGATGCGCTTGACGCCTCACCGGAGGCTGATGAGCCGACCCGTGCTCCAACCCGCCCTGCCGATACCCACCTCAGCGGCGAGCAACGTCAGGCACTGGAACAATGGCTGCGGCAGATTCCCGATGAACCCGGTGAGTTGCTGCGGCGCAAATTCTGGTATGAACAACAGCAGCATCAGGACAAGACCCGATGAACCGTGTGCACTCTGTGATGATCGCCGGGCTGTGGTGCCTGTTCGCCGTCGTGGCGCAAGCCGACACGCCCGCCGACGCGCTGCAGGCCAGTGTCGATCGCACTCGGGTCAATACCGGTGAAACCGTCGAACTGACGCTCGAATCCGACGATGCCACCCTGTTCGGCAAGCCAGACATGAGCGCGCTTGAGGCTGATTTCGAGGTGCGCGACACACGCCAGCTCAACAGCCTCACGACGCTTGAAGGCAATGTCCACGCCACCACCCGCTGGTTGATCACCCTGATGCCTCGTCACAGCGGCTCCATCGAAATTCCACCGCTCAAGCTGGGTCAATTGACGAGCCAGCCGATTACCCTGCAAGTGGTCGAAGCGTCCGGGCAGGCTCAGGAACAGCAACTTGCGCCGGTGTTCATGGAAGCGAGCCTGGACCAGGACACCGTGTACGTGCAGGCGCAAGCCGTACTGACCGTGCGCATCTACCATTCGGTGTCGCTGTTCGACGACAGTAACCTGACCCCGCTGCAGTTGCCCGACGTGCGCATCGAGAAGCTCGGCGACACGCGCACCTATGAAAAGCAGATCAATGGCATTCGCCATGGCGTGATCGAAATGCGCTACGCGCTGTACCCGCAGCAGAGCGGCGAATTGACCATCCCGTCGCAGGCATTCAGTGCGACCATGGTCCAGGACATCCCCGAACAGGGCGAGGCCACCCGCCAGCCTGCCATGGCCACCAGCCCCAAGCCGGGCAAGTTGATTCGGGTGACGTCCGACCCGCTGTCGTTGAAGGTCAAGCCGCAACCGGTGCATTACCCGGCCAATACACCCTGGTTGCCAGCACGCAGCATCAGCCTGAGCGAAAACTGGAATCCCGACCCGGCCCACACCCAGATCGGCGACTCCCTGACGCGCACCTTGGTGATGACGGCCGAGGGGCTGTCCAGCGCGCAGTTGCCGCCGCTGCCCGCTACGGATGTCAGCGCGTTGCGCCGCTATCCCGACCAGCCGCAACTGAGCAATCAGGTGAACGAGCGGGGCCTGGTCGGGAGCCGCGAGGAACGTGAAGCGCTGGTGCCCAATCGTCCTGGCGCAATCGACATTCCGGCGGTCGACGTGGTCTGGTGGAACACGCTGGAAGACCATCTGGAGCACAGTGCCCTGCCCGCTCATACACTGCAGGTGAGCACCAACCCCGCGCTGGCGGTGGACATGCCGGTCAGCGATAACCTCGGCGTCACGGTCATCGGCCCACCCGTGTGGCCATGGCAATTGAGTACTGTGCTGCTGGCCTTCACCACGTTGCTGGGGTTCGGGCTGTGGTGGCGAGCGCGCTGGCAACCGGCCCTGACCCGCGCCGCCCAGGCCGGACCGAGCCCACGGACGGTGCTGGACGACCTCAAGCGCGCTTGCCTGGCCAACGATCCCCAGGCCACCCGCCAAGCCCTCGATGCCTGGGCCCGCCAGCAACCGGAAACCCTGGCCGACATGGCCGCTCGTTTCGTACCGCTGTCCGATGCGCTGGACGGGCTGAACGGCGCGCTCTATAGCGAAACCGGCAAGCTGTGGCTGGGCGAAGAATTGTGGAAAGCGGTCAGGGCATTGCCCGCCGTGGAAAAACCCGTGGATGGCAACGCCGTGGACAGCCTTCCGCCGTTGTATCCGAAGTGAATGAGCGACTCGTCGCAGAACGGCAGCCCGCCGGTGCGGTCGCGCGCCCCCAAAGAACCAAGGTAAATCAATGCGTCTGTTCCACACCTCCGACTGGCATCTGGGCCAGAACCTCCATGGCCAGGAGCGGGACTTCGAACATGAGTGTTTCCTGAAATGGCTGCTGGCCCGTCTGGGCGAGCGTACGCCTGATGTGCTGCTGATCGCGGGCGACATCTTCGATACGGTCAACCCGCCGGTCAAAGCCCAGGAGCGCCTGTACGACTTCATCGTCAGCGCCCATGAGCGCAACCCGCAGTTGACCATCGTCATGATCGCGGGCAACCACGACTCCGGCTCACGCATCGAGCTGCCCGCCCCGCTGATGCGCCGCCTGCGCACCCACGCGCTAGGCCGCGTGCTGTGGCTCGACGACGGGGTGCTTGACGTAGAACGCCTGCTGTTGCCGCTCACCAACCCCAAGGGCAAGGTGCTGGGCTGGTGCCTGGCGCTGCCGTTCCTGCGCCCGGCGGAAGTGACCGGCCCGGCCTTGGGCGACAACTACTTGCACGGCATCGGCCAGGTGCATGAGAAGCTCATCGCTGCCGCTCAGCAGAAACGCAAGAAAGGCCAGCCGCTGATCGCCATCAGTCACGCGCACATGGCAGGCGGCTCCGTTTCAGAGGACTCCGAGCGCAGCCTGATCATCGGCAACGCCGAAGCCTTGCCCGCCAGCTTGTTCGGCGACGCCATCACCTATGTCGCGCTGGGGCACCTGCACAAACCGCAGAAGGTCAACGGCGAGAATCGCATTCGCTACAGCGGCTCGCCGATTCCATTGTCATTCTCGGAAATTGGCTACCAGCACCAGATCCTGGAAATCGAGTGCGAGGGCGAAAAACTGGTCAGCGTCCAACCCATGCTGATCCCTCGGGCAGTCAATCTGCAACGGGTCGGGCCCGCGCCCCTGGCGGAACTGTTGCTGCAGCTCAAGGACTTGCCGGATATCGACCTACTGGCCGACGTTGACCGCCAGCCATGGCTGGAGGTACGGGTCAAGCTGGATGAGCCGCAGCCGGACCTGCGCAATCAGATCGAAGCCGCCCTGGAAAACAAGGCCGTGCGGCTGGTGCGGATCGCCGCCGAATACGCGGGGAAAGGCCCTCGCCCCGACGAAGACGCGCGCGACTTGATCGAATTGAACCAGCTCACGCCGCAAGAACTGTTCAGTCGCGCCTGGCTCGACAGCTACGGGACGGAGGTGGATGAGCAGACCTTGCAGGACTTCGCCACCCTGCTGCAGGACGTGCAGCTCGAGGGTGAGCAGCCATGAAGATCCTCGCCATTCGCCTGAAAAACCTGGCCTCTCTGGCCGGCCCTTTCGAACTGGACTTCACCGCCGAGCCACTGGCCAGCGCCGGTTTGTTCGCCATCACCGGCCCGACCGGCGCGGGCAAGAGCACCCTGCTCGACGCCTTGTGCCTGGCGTTGTTCGGGGCGATTCCGCGGCTGAACGATATCGGCCAGTCGCGCGTGCCGGAAATCGACGGTGACATCAGCACGGCCGACCCGCGCAACCTGCTGCGTCGCGGCACCGGCAGCGGTTACGCCGAGGTGGACTTCGTCGGCATCGACAAGCGCCGTTACCGCGCGCGCTGGGAAACCAACCGCGCCCGCGACAATGCGACGAAAAAGCTGCAACAGAGCCGCCAAACCCTGACCGATCTGGACAGCGATCAGATCCTCAGCAGCCAGAACAAAACCGAATACAAAACCTTGCTCGAAGCCCGACTGGGCCTGAACTTCGAACAGTTCACCCGCGCTGTGATGCTGGCCCAAAGCGAATTCAGTGCCTTCCTCAAGGCCGACGACCGTGAGCGCAGTGAACTGCTGGAAAAGCTGACGGACACGGCGATCTACAGCCATTTAGGGCGACGCGCCTACAGCAAGAGCAAGGAAGCCGAAGAGGCGCTGAAAGCCCTCAATGCCCAGGCAGGCAATCTCGCTCCTCTGGACGCGGAGCAGCGCACCGTGCTGGAAGGCCGTTTCAACGACGCGCAGCAACAGTTGAAGCTGGCTCAGGCGCAGTTACGGCAACTGGAGCTGAAACAACAATGGCTCAGCGAATTGAACCGTCTACGTGACGGTCATCTGGCCGCCAACGAACAGCTCACTCGCGCGCAACAAACCTGGGAAGGCCTGAGCGATGAACGCCAGCAACTGACCCGGCTGGAACGGCTCGCGCCCCAACGGCACTTGTTCGGCCAACGTCAGAAGCTCGACCTTCAGTTGACAACGCTCGCCTCACAGGTTCGAGAGCACCTTCAAGCGCACTCAAGCGCCCAAGCCACGCTCTCGGATCTGGAGACGCGCAGCGCCGCCGACCAGCTTGCGTTGCAACAGGCACAGGAACAGCAACACGCCGCCAGACCGGCGCTGAACGAAGCGTTCGAGCAACAGGTTCAGCTCAATCACCTGAACGACGAACTGCATCACCTCAGTGAACAGGCCCGGGTTGCCGGTCAGGCAAGCCAGGACGGGCAGGCCGCGCTCGACCAGTTGAACGAGAAGCAGCAACACGTCGAAGCGCGCCTGCACACCATTGCCGAGCACTTGGAAAACAGCGCGGCGCTGGACGCCCTGAGTCAGTCGTGGGTCGCCTACCGCCCTCGCCTGCAACAGGTCGTGCTGGTCAGCGCGCGGCTGAATAAGGGCCGCGACGAGCTGCCTGCGCTGGAGCAGGCCTCTACCCTCGCCGAGCAGGCGTTGAGCGAGCGTCGCACCGCCTTGCAGGCGTTGTATGACGACGCCGAAGTCAAAGCCGACGCAGTGAGTCAAGAGATTGAGCGGCTCGGGCAACTGTTGCAGGACAACCGTCAGCAGCACAGCGCCAGTGACGCATTGGAGCGCTTGTGGCAGCGGCATCAGGACATCGCCGAACGTTTGAGTACAGTGCAGAGCCAGCAACAACGGGCCACCGAGCGTCGCGCCCAAGGCATTGCCAAAGGTTTGCAGCTCAAAAGCGAACACGACGCCGCCGAGCAGGCGCTCAAGACCACCGTGGAGTTGCTGCAACGTCAGCGTCTGGCTCTCAGCGCCAGCGTCGAGCAATTGCGCGAGCAACTGGTGGATCACCAGCCCTGCCCTGTCTGCGGCAGCGAAGAACACCCGTACCACCAGTCCGATGCCCTGCTGCAGGCGTTGTCCGGCCACGATGAAAACGAAGAAGCCATGGCTCGTCAGAAGGTCAGTCGGCTGAGCGAACAACTCGCCGAACTGCGTGCCGAAGTGGGCGAACTGAACCTTCAGCTCAAACAGTCCAAACCGCAGCTGGACCAACTCGACGAGCAACTGCAGAAGCTGACGCCGGAGCTGCAAGCCCATCCTCTGTATCCCCGCCTGCTTGAGCAACCCGAACACCTGCGCAGCGATTGGCTGAGCGAGCGTCTGCACCAATTGGCCCAAGAGGTGCTCAGCGCCGAGCAACGCCAGGCCCGACTGTTGAAAGTGCAGCGCGACGCCGAAGCCCTTCAGCAGCAAGTCCAGGACGCCCGGGAAGCCAGTCAACAGGCGATGAAACTGTTGGAGGATCAACAGCGCAGCATTTCCCAGGACAACCTGGCGTTCGAAACAGCGCTGCAGGAGTTCGAGCCCTTGCTGCCGAGCGAAAGCCTGACGGCGTGGCGCGCCTCGGCCACCGAAAGCTTCGTGCAACTGGACACCGCCATCGCTCAACGCATTCAGCACCTCGATCAACAGAAGGACGAGCAGCAGGAACATGCTGCGCGGGCGCAGCACCTCGAGCGTGAGCGATTTGCCCAAGAAGGTCGTCAGCAGCAGTATCAAGACCTGCAAAAGCGTGTCGAACAGCGCCAACAGCATCAGCAGTCGGTGCAGCAACGCTTGCAGGGCCTCTTGGGCGGACACGCCAGTGCCGAGCAATGGCAACAGCATCTGGAACAAGCCGTCGAATCAGCGCGCCAAGCTCAGACGAATACCGCTGAAGCCTTAAAACACGCCCGCAGCGGCTTGATCAAACTGACCGCTGAGCTGGAAGGCGAACAACAGCGCCAGCGCGTGCTCGAACAGGAAGTCGCCGATCTCGACAGCCAGATCACGGCCTGGCGCGATGAGCACGGTGAACAGGACGACGCGGCGCTGGACGTGCTGCTGAGCCTGAGCGACGACGGTGTCACCCAGCTCCGTCAGCGGTTGCAACAGAGCGAAAAGGCACTGGAACAGGCGAAGGTTCTGGTGCAAGAGCGCGAGACGCAGGTCCAGCAGCATCAGGCGCAACACAGCGACCTCAGCGATGCCAGGCAACTGTTGGAAGCCGTGGAGGAAGCTCAATCGAAAACAGCGATCCATGACCAATCCTGCGCCGACCTGCGCGCGCAGCTCAGCGAGGATGATCGCCGCCGCGACGCCAGCCGCGAGCTGCAGGCGCGGATCGCTGCCGCTGCGTCCGAATACCAGCGTTGGGGTCGCATCAGCGCATTGGTCGGCTCGGCCAACGGTGACACCTTCCGCAAAATCGCTCAGGCGTACAACCTGGATTTGCTGGTGCACCACGCCAATGCCCAACTCAAGCAACTAGTGCGTCGCTATCGCCTTAAACGCGGCGGCAGCCTGCTGGGCTTGTTGGTGATGGACACCGAAATGGGCGACGAGCTGCGCTCGGTCCACTCCCTGTCAGGCGGGGAGACGTTCCTGGTGTCACTGGCGCTGGCCTTGGGTCTGGCCTCCATGGCATCGAGCACGCTGAGGATCGAATCGCTGTTCATCGACGAGGGCTTTGGCAGCCTCGACCCTGAATCGCTGCAACTGGCCATGGACGCCCTCGACGGATTGCAGGCTCAAGGCCGCAAAGTCGGCGTCATTTCTCACGTCCAGGAAATGCACGAACGCATCCCGGTGCAGATTCAGGTCCGTCGCCAAGGCAATGGGCTCAGTACGCTAGAAGTCACTTCGTGACGGCCATGTGCTCGCGCGATTATCGTCCCCAGGCCCTGCTTGAGGACGATCACGATCGCGGGCACGCACGCACTTCGGCCAGACGCGTGGCCTGGATGAATCGCTAGGCCACCGACCACTGGAAGATCGTCGAAAACAGCTCACCCTGTTTGGGCGGTGGATGGCCTGCGGTCAATCGCTGGGCCCGCAGCATCTCGATGTCCTGCGCGACCTCCGTCTTGAACTCCATGCTCCGAGCCACACCGCCGACCGATCCCTCGCCATGGCCCAGCAACGAGCACCCGTTGTTGATGAGGGCGAAAAACACAATGACCCAAAAGTTGGCGCCTCTCACGATGCACGCCCCTTCGCCTGATCGGCTGCACGGTCCAGTGCAACGACAGACGACTGCGCGGCCACCGATGAAGGTTCGCCTAAGTGTGGATTCAGACTGACGACAGTGACCACTGCGATGAAAACGACATACAAAGCGATGGCGGTATAAGCGCCCTGTTTAAGTGAATGAAGAATGGCAGTGGCCATGACAGCAGCTCCAGGATGTTTCTTTTCTGGCGGCAAGAATGCCCGGCGCGCGTGATATTGAAAAACGATAAGGAACGATTCAAAAGATCAACCAAGTTGATTATTAACGAAGTAAATCCAGCCAATAGAGCGGCTCTTACGCTGCGAATGATGGCTTAGGAAATCCATTCCCTTGCCTTCACACGGCCTATCAGAAGCTTCCTTCGATATCTATGGCACCTCTCCGACAGACGACAACTTCCTAACCAATTAAATTGCGCCCCTCTCGCTAGAGCCAATAATAATCATTATCATCATTCCCTGCTGAAGAGGGTGTGATGATGAATTACCAAGGATTCGAATGTGATCGCAGCGCCTTTTTCAATTCCCGACACAATCCTCACTCAATGGGGGATAGCCATAGATCATCCCTCTTTCAAAAAATACGATATTGATGCACCGCGACTGAATCACGCCGCTCATACCTCATCGCAACGAAGCTTGCAGAGACTGTTACAAGCACTATTGAGAGAGGGCATATTAAGTTCGGACTCACTAGAGAGAATCCCCCACGGCTATCGCTTAGCGTTGAGCCCTACACACCATTTGGTATTCGATGGCCTCATCCAACACCGGATGAATGCGTGGTCGCTGACGGGTGGCATATATAGCCACCCATACGACCAACCTGTCGCGCGTGTTTACCTCCCTGCGCAACTCCTTGACTTGCTTCTACCTGCGCTGACCCTCTCCACAAACATTAATTCTCTTGTTCGGCTTTCAGAGGAAATCGATAACAGCTTCATGAATGACACCCTATGTATTGCCTTTCATGATGCCTGGAGTACACGTCTTAAAAATGCCTACATCAAAAATAACACCCGCTCGTTCTTAGCCGGGCTGAGAAGAGAAAACGCCATCAATGTCAGCCTGCTTCTGGAGCAGTGGGGGACAACGGGACATCCATGGCATCCCAACTGTAAAACCAAATTGGGGTTAGCAACCTCAGAAGTCATTGATTACTCGCCGGAGTTCGAATCGAGCTTCAATGTCTTGCTGTACGCCGTACACAGAGACTTCATGCATATCGAATCACTCCCTGATTTCCCGGACTACTCATCCGAGCTGATGCGCTGGCTCCCCGGACCCATGCATGAACTGGGCAGACAGCTTGAAGCGATGGCGTTGAACGCTCACGACTACATCGCCTTGCCTGTCCACCCATGGCAGGCCGAGAAGACATTACCCAAACTCTTTGCCGCTGAAATCCGAGATCAACTATTAATCGTCACCCGGATAACCGCATTCATCGCACACCCCACGATGTCCTTTCGTACGGTTTTACCCGAAGCCAGCGCCCCCGCCCCGATGGTCAAACTACCTGTAGGTCTGGGCCTGACCAGTGCTCAACGTACGGTCTCACCAAGGTCTGCATGCATGGGGCCGAGGGTATCGGCTCTGTTGATGAAGATATTGAAGAGCGAGCCTGGCCTTCAGAAGAAACTGACGATAGTCGCTGAACACACTGGCTTGCATTTCCGCGCGCCTGGCGTTTCTGACGACCGCGCACGCCACCTGTCTGCGCTTTACCGGGCAAACCTGAGCGACTCCCTTGAGCCGGGAGAAATCGCGATTCCTGTTGGCAGTCTGTTCGCCATGGACCACGAGCATCAACCACTCCTACGTCACTGGGTGTCGTTATCCGAAGGCACTGATACCACGCAGGCCGTCTTGCAGTTCCTGGACTGTTACCTGTACGCCGCCTTACCAGGAATTCTCGGAATGTATGTGCTGTACGGCGTCGCCTTTGAAGCCCACCAGCAAAACAGCCTCATGATCATGGGAGCGGACGGGCATCCCTCTCGCCTGTTGCTGCGTGATTTCGGTGACATTCGGATCGATAAAACAACCCTGCATCAGCGTGGGTTCGATCTGCAACTGGAAGACTCGGAAATGACACTGTATGACGACGCCAGCATCGTTAGAGACAAACTGCTGCACGCCGCTTTCATGTGCCACTTCGGCGAACTGCTTCTACTGATTGCCCAGCATTGGGCGGTCGCTGAATCGGATCTGTGGGAGGTCCTCAGTGCTCACGTCAACTGCTGCTTCGACGATTTAAGGGAGCGAGCGGAACCTCAACGTTGGCAAACCGAAAGGGCTGCTTTGCTGATTCACGACTGGCCCGCGAAATCACTCCTTCGAATGCGTCTGGTTGACAGCCGTACCGACATCACAGGGCGTCTGAAAAACCCATTGAACCATGACCTTCATGCGGTTTGAGCCAAGCGGGATGCCCGCGATGCTCTTTACACCCTCATGGGGCCAATCGGGAGATCGTGTCGGACACTTATCGATGATCGTCCGCGCCATTCGTTAAACCCACGCTCCCGTGTTCCCGTCCAGCCCAATACCAGTCGGCGACATCCCACAATGACAAAACACACATTCACCTTTCTTCTGCCTCTGTTCGGTTACGTCACTCTCCCGTTAGCGGCCGAACGAAGCGAAAACACCCAAACGCCCGGCGCGATCAATCTTTCTGAAGTGGTCGTGTCTGCGACGCGAGCCCGGGAAAATATCGCGTCGATCCCAGGTTCTGTGCAGGTCATCCATGCCGAGCAGATTCGCCAGCAAAGCATGGCCGGGCGGAGGGTGTCGGACATCATCGGACAATTGGTACCGGGACTTGCCCCTGGGACAGGAGGCATGAGCAACTTCAGCCAGTCACTGCGAGGGCGTGGCCTACTGGTACTGATTGACGGGGTATCACAGCAATCGACCAGGGACAATTACCGGCAGTTGAACAGCATCGCTGCCGACAGCATCGAGCGTATCGAGGTGGTTTCAGGCGCCAGCAGCATTAATGGCGCGGGAGCATCAGGGGGGACCATCAACATCATCACCAAACGCAACAACGGAGAAGCGCTCGGATTCAGCAGCAAAGTCGGCGTAGCGACCGGGAACACGCTTCGCTCTGGAGGGGTGTCTTATGACGTCTTCCAAAGCGCCACGGGGCAATCAGGTGCGTGGGACGGATATTTTTCGGCAGCACTTAGCCAGCGCAACGATCAATTCGATGGCAACGGTAAACGTATTGCGCAGGACACGTCGCAGGGCAGCAACATGGACACCAAAACGTATGACCTACTGGCCCGATTCGGTTATGCACTCGACGCCACACGCGCACTCAAGTTGGGGTTGCAAGACTATAAGGACCAACAACATACCCGCTACATCAAGGATCCGAAAAACCTGAGTGAAGCCGTAGCAGTCAAGGGCCTCGATTTGGAGGATCAGCCTTATACGCACAAACAGGCCATCAATCTGAGCTACACCGACAACGAATTTTTTGCGCAGGACCTGCAAATGGAAGGTTACTGGCGGCGTAGCGATGCACTCTTTTTTCCTGCCGTTCGTCGGGGTAAGGCAGGTTTCTCCGATAACAACAGCGTGCAGGATGTGTACGGCTTACGCGCTGCGATCCAATCTGCTCTCCCTGACATTGGACGCGCCACAGGTCGGGTTGTGTGGGGGGCTGATTATGACCACGAACGCTCCCGCCAGCGTGCTGACCAGTACATGATCGATGGGCTGACCTATCGTAAGACCGGCACCACGTATGAGTTGGGGCCTGACCTCATCACCACTACCCAGGCAATATTTGCCCAAGCGTCCTATGAACTGGGCGATTGGACGCTGCGCAGCGGGGTACGCAGAACCTGGATTGAAAGTGATGTCAGTGACAGCATCGCTTATGGCGAAATTGTACGAACCGGGCGCTGGTCGACGCTGCCCGGCGAGACCCTTAAATACGACGCCACACTTTACAACGCGGGTGCGGTGTATCGGTTGGACGAGACACAGGAAGTCTTCGCCAATTTCAGCCAAGGCTTCTCACTGCCCGATATCCAACGTTACTTGCGTGAAGTCAGCAGTACGTATGACATCAGCCAACTCAACGCACAGGCGTTGAAGGTCAATAGCCATGAATTGGGCTGGCGCGCAACGGTAGACAGATGGCAAAGTCAGATCACCGTGTATGAGAACACCTCTGACGTCACGCAGTTCTACGACGCACAAACCCGGGCGTTGCGTCTGATCAATCAGAAAGAACGGGTGCGAGGATTTGAAGTCGATCTGCAGCATCGATTGACTGACGCATTGATGACCGGTGGAACTTACGCGTGGACGAAGGGAGAAACGCGCCAAACCGGGAAATGGGTCGACCTGCCCGCGACACGCGTATCACCCGCCAAAACCACAGTCTTTGCCGAATATGCACCTGATCGTTATTCGGTTCGGCTCCAAGCCCTTCACCTCGGCAACTATGACGCCGCCTCGAAAGACAACAACGGGCGCAAAATCAGCGGCTATACAGTCTTCGATCTGATGGGGTCGACGTCTTTGTCGGTGGGACGGCTGGAGGGCGGAATCTACAACCTGTGTAATCGCCAATACTATTCACTGTTCAGTCAGGCAACGTCACGTGCGCCTTACGCACACGCCCAAGGCCGGACATTGGGCGTTAGTTACGCACTGGACTTCTAAGCTACCCACTCTGTCTTTTTTGCGCATAAAAAAATCCCCGTCGCTTAGTCAGCTGACGGGGACCAAAGGGAGGGAATTCAACGCTTTCGCGAGCAAGCTCGCCCACATTTGACACATGGCCTGACACGCAGTGGTCAGTGGGTCGCGTCAACCTGTTGAAGGCGAAGTTGCTCGCGAAAGCGTTCTTTCAGTGCAGACAATCCATTATTTCCGGCGAGGATGACCAAGTTGGTCAGGAACCCATTCCCCAGTTTCGTGTGCATCGTAGATGGGGAATGGGTTCATCGGATCAGGGTTATTCATTGCTGAGTCTTATGATCCAGAGCGGCGTAGAAGTTGGCACTTTGCTGCAGGTATTTCGGGGTGTAGCTCTGGGTCGATGCCACTTTCTTTTCCGCAACTTCAACGCTGGCACTGGCAGGCAATGCGACAGAAGCGGAGATGGCAGAGGCGGCGATGATGGAGAAGAGATTGAAGTTCATGATGCATACCTCGGTGTCGTGTTTCGTTTCAAGTCTTGACCGTCGTGGCCGTGGAATGAAAGTTACGCCCGAGCTGCTTTCAGAAAAAATCTTTTCTGCCACTAGCCCATATCACGCCAATTAATACATGGCTGCAGCCCTTGTTCTTTAAGGGCTGCAGCCTGCGGCAATGTGTCGCTCCGAATGACTTAGCGGGTCAGAAAGCGGAAATCCGAGGGTGAATCGAAGTCGATTTTCTGCACGGTCTCGCCCAGAAGACCGGTTTGGGCGTCGAAGCGAACAGTGACGATCTGGTTGCTTTTCTGATTGGCGATCAATACGAAATGGCCGCTGGGGTCGAAGGCGAATTCACGAGGCTCTTTGCCTTCCACGGAGCGGCGCTGGATCTCTTTCAACTGCCCGTTCTTGGCGTCGATGCTGAACACCAGCAACTCGTTGACCTCACCCCGGTTGGCCACGTACAGAAACCTGCCGTCCGGCGATGTGTGCAGGCCGCCGGCAGCGCGGTATTGCTGGCCGTCCTGCTTGGCCAAGTCCACCAGTTGCGTACGTTTGAACACGCCGTCGTGATAATCGAACACCGCGACTTGGGCGCTCATTTCCGTGGTCAGCCAAGCGTGTTTCCCATCTTTGCTGAACAGCAGATGGCGTGGGCCGCTCCCGGGTGGCAGCTCCACGGCGGGCATTTTGGCAGGTTTGAGGGGCTGGGCCTGTTGAGGGTCATAGTTGAAAACGAACAGCTTGTCGGCACCCAGGTCCATCGCGACCAGGTATTTGCCATCCGGCGTGGGCACTGCCGCGTGCACATGGGACGACGCTTGGCGCTCGGGATTGACCTTGCTCGCGGGGTGGGTGGCGGTCTGAACGACCGGGGCCAGTTTGCCGTCCTTGCCCACGGGTACTACCGCCAGGGAACCCCCCGGATCGGGATGGACTGCATAGTTGGCGACGAACAGGAAACGCCCGTCAGCGCTCAGGTTGGAGTGAGTAGGCTCTTCGCCTTTGCTGTCGATCTGATTGATGAACGAAACGGCGTGGGTTTTGGGGTCAATGGAAAAGCTGCTGACTTTGCCCACCACGTCAGTCTGGCCTGGGCCGTTTTCGTTGACGGCGAACAGATGACGCTGGTCCTTGGAGAGGGTGAGCCAAGAGGGGTTCTCGCTTTTGATCACTTGGCGCGGGGAGGCATCGAGCTGCCCGCTTTGCGTATTGAAGCCATAGCGGTAAATACCTTCGCTGGCACCGGCAGTATAAGCGCCGACCAGCACATCGTAATCGGTCATGGTTTTAGCCTGAGCGGAAAGAGCGGTAAGGCTGCTGGCAAGCACCAGCCAGGGCAAGAGTCGGGGAGTCATTTGAGCTATCTCGTTGTTGATAGTGTTGGCGCGCGTTCACGCGTGAGTCAGGGCTAAGACAGCGGAGCACGGGAGGTAGTTGCCACCCCCACAGAGCAGACGCGGTGGCCAGGTGTGTCCTTTACGCCGGCGGCACAGCCGCCTTGAAACCGGGGTGTATCAAGCAGAGGGGATGGGCAGGCTTGCCGGTCGCTGCGGGCCAGGCCGTCCGAGTGCGGCCTGGGCAAGCCAAACTCGCGAGTGGAGAACAGCCGTACTCATTCGTCTTCTTCGTCATCCCCCGCCGAGAACGCCTCGAGCACCACGAGGCGGTGGTCGGCGTTACCGTCGTTGATCACCCAGCTTTGCAAGGTCTCGTCGAATTCCGCGGTGTCGACCTGCGCCAGCGAAAAACGCCAGACCTTGCGCTCGCGGCCGTCCATGCTTTCGATTTGCAGCCCTTCGTCGAGGGTGAACTCGAACGCGTGGAGGCCGTCGATTTCCAGCATGCCGTGAGCGGTCAGGGCTTGTTGCAGTACCGCACGCAGATTTTCAGGGGTGGTGGTCATGGCAAGGCTTCGCATAGGGTAAAGCGCGAATGATAGGCCAAAAGTCAGTCGCGCTCCCAGACAATCGACCCGTCATTCGGCGCTGGCCTCCTTCGCGTAATAGCGCGCCGGTATGCCCCAGACGATCAGGGCGATTGCCAACACGCTCACGGCGAAAAGTGCGAACAACGCCGGTGTGGCCGTGCCAGTGAGGTCTTTGATCCGCCCCACCATGAACGGCGCAATGATGCCGCCTAGCTGGCCCAGGGAGTTGATCAGCGCGATCCCAGCGGCGGCCGCGATACCGGTCAGAAAACGCGGCGGGATGGTCCAGAAGATCGGCATCCAGGCGATGATGCCGGTCATGATCAGCGTCATCCCGATCATCAGTGGCAACAACTGCGCTGGAAACAGCGCACAGACCAAGTAGCCGAGCGCCGTGAGGGTGGCACAGCCTGCCATGTGCCAGCGACGCTCGCGATGGCGGTCGGAACTGGCGCCGATCAGCAGGTTGCCGATGACCGCCCCGAGATAAGGAATGACGGTCAGCAGCCCGATGTTCATCGTGTCCACCACGCCCGCGCTCTTGATCAGTTGTGGCATCCAGAACAACAGCCCTGTCAGCGCCATGACCAGGCACAAATAGATCGCCGACATCACATACGTGGTCGGGTGCTTCCAGATGTCCTTGACCGTTTGCGATGTGGCAGGCCGGGATTCGTTGGCCATGCGCGCCAGCACCACCTGCTTTTCCTGAGCGCTGAGCCAGGGGGCGTCTTCGATCCGGTCCTTGACCAGCCAGAACACCACCCCGCCGAGCAGCACCGAAGGGATGCCTTCCAGCAAGAACAACCAGCGCCAGCCCGCCATGCCCATGACGCCATCGAAGTGACCGAGAATCAACCCGGCGATCGGACCACCCACGATTCCACACAGGCAAATGGAGCTCTTGAAATAGGAATTGACCCGCGCCCGGCGGGTGCTTGGGTACCACTGTGTGAAGAAATACAGCACCCCTGGGACGAAGCCCGCCTCCATGACGCCAATCAGGAAGCGCAGCGTGTAGAACCAGAATTCGGTCTGCACGAACATCATGCACGCCGATGCGACACCCCAAGACACCATGATGCGAGCGATCCAGATTCGCGCGCCGATCTTGTGCAGCAAGACATTGCTGGGCACTTCGAACAGGAAGTACCCCACGAAAAACAGACTGGCGCCCAAGCCGTAAACCGTCTCGCTGAACCCCAGGTCACTGGCCATCTGCAGTTTGGCGAAGCTGATGTTCACCCGGTCCAGGTAAGCGAAGAGAAAACAGCAGATGAACAGCGGCACGATGCGCCAACTGACCTTGCGGTAGATGCGGTCTTCCAGCGCATCGGTGTCGACCTGTTCCAGCGGGATAGCGTTGGCAGTCATGGGGCGCACCTCGATTGTTTTTATAGATGTATCGGTGTTGCTCGCTCCCACGCTCAAGGCTGCAGCGTCTGACGTGACGCGCAGCGTTTGGCGCGTGGGAGCGATCGATTACCAGCCGTGGGTGGTATTGACGCCATCCACCAGCCGCTGAATGCCCAGGGGGTTCGCATTTTTCAGGGCATCAGGCAGCGCACTGTCGGGGTAATTCTGGAAACACACGGGCCGCAAGTAGCGGTCGATCGCCAGGGTGCCGACCGACGTGCCTCGAGCATCGGACGTGGCGGGGTACGGGCCGCCGTGGACCATGGCATCAACCACTTCGACGCCGGTGGGATAGCCGTTGATGAGGATGCGCCCCACCTTCTGCTCCAGTAGCCCGGTCAGTTCGCTGAAACGCTGCAGATCATCGCCGTCGACCAGCAACGTTGCGGTGAGCTGACCATGCAAGCCGAGCAAGGCGTCGGTGAGCTGGGCCTGATCGGCCACTTCGACAACGATGGACGTCGGGCCGAAGACTTCCTCCTGCAGCAACGCATCGCCCTCCAACAGCAGGCGCACATCAGCTTTGAACAACTGCGGATGAGCTTGATCGCCCTGCTGATGACTGCCAGCCAGTTGCTCGATGCCAGCGTGCGACTGCAGCGCCTTCAGGCCTCGGGTATAGCTGCCCAGAGTGCCGGCGTTGAGCATCGTCTGGGGCGGCTGATCGTTGATCTGATCGGCAAGACGCTTCTGGAACTCAGTGAAGGCAGGCGAACGCACGCCGATGATCAGGCCGGGGTTGGTGCAGAATTGACCGCAACCTTGCACGATGGAAGCGGCCAGCTCAGTGGCGATGCGTTCACTGCGCGCCTCCAGCGCCTGCGGCAGGATGATCACCGGATTGATGCTCGACATCTCGGCGAACACCGGAATGGGCTGAGGTCGCGCGGCGGCCATGTCACACAGCGCCCGACCGCCTTTGAGCGAACCCGTGAAGCCCACTGCCTGAATGGCCGGATGCTTGACGAGCCACTCGCCGACCCCACCGCCATAGATCATGTTGAAAACGCCATTGGGCATGCCGGTCCTTTCAGCGGCCCGCACCAACGCGCCAGCGACGATTTCCGCGGTGGCCATGTGACCGCTGTGGGCCTTGAATACCACGGGGCAGCCGGCGGCCAAAGCCGACGCCGTGTCACCGCCCGCCGTGGAAAATGCCAACGGAAAGTTGCTGGCGCCGAATACCGCGACGGGGCCCAGGCCGATGCGGTACTGGCGCAAATCGGGACGAGGTGCAGGTTTGCGATCCGGCAGCGGTAGGTCGATGCGCGCGCCGTAGAAATCGCCACGGCGCAAGACCTTGGCGAACAGGCGCATCTGGCCGGTCACGCGGGCACGCTCGCCTTGAATGCGAGCGGTCGGCAGCGCGGTTTCACGGCACACGGTGGCGATGAACTCGTCATCCAGCGCGTCGATTTCGTCGGCAATCGCATCGAGGAACTGTGCGCGTTTTTCTGCGCTCAAGGCGCGGTACATCGGGTAGGCCGATGCAGCGGCTCTGGCGGCGGCGTCCACTTCGGCTTCCGTCGCCTGATGGAAGTCATAGGGAAGATGCTCGCCGGTGTGGGCATCGACGCTGTAGACGATGATGCTGCCTGCGGCGCTACGGGCGCCATTGATGAAATTGTGGCCTGTGATGGGGAACATGAACGGTACTCCGGTGGCGGGGTCGTTCCTCCACAGCGCCTGGCACAAGCTGCAGACGCCTGCACCGAGCGGAGCGGAGGGTTCGCGAGGGCATTGCCCGTCGAACCTAGGAACGATCGAGTTGGCGTTGTCGTTTAAAGCTGTGTGATTCCACCCGGCTGAAACACCGCCTCGGTCGCAGCGATGCCATTGACCAGGGGTGCGCCAAACTCACGCTGGCTGATCTCGAAGTGGTCTCCCGGCCGGGTCTTGACCCCGTCGGCGAAGGACAGCGTCGCCGTGCCGAAGAAATGCACATGCACGTCACCCGGGCGCAGGAACTGGCTGTATTTGAAATGGTGGTATTCGAGGTTCTCCAGGCTGTGGCACATGTTGGCCTCACCACTGAGGAACTCTTTCTCCCACAGCACCTGGCCGTCGCGCAGGATGCGGCTGGTGCCTGCCAGATGCTGCGGCAAGTCGCCGACGCGCAGCTCAGGGCCGAATGAGCAGGCGCGGAGCTTCGAATGCGCCAGATACAAGTAATTCTTGCGCTCCATGATGTGGTCGGAGAACTCGTTGCCGATGGCAAAACCCAGCCGGTAGGGCTTGCCATCGTTGCCGATCACGTACAGGCCGCTCAGTTCCGGTTCCTCACCGGCATCTTCCGAGAACGGCGGTTGCGGGAAGGCCTCGCCGGGGCGCACGACAATGCTGCCGTCCCCTTTGTAGAACCACTCCGGTTGCACCCCTGCCTGACCGGCCTGAGGCTTTCCGCCTTCGATGCCCCATTTGAAGATGCGCATGGTGTCGGTCATGGCCGACTCGTCATTGCCGTGTTGGTGCATCTTGTCCCGGGCCGAGGCGCTGCCCAAGTGGGTCAGGCCCGTGCCGCTGACCAGCAAGTGCGCAGGATCGGGGTGATCCAGCGGCGGCAGGATGCGCAAATCGGCGCGCAATTGCGAATAGTCGTGGCTGTCACCGAGCCCCAGGCTATCGACCTGCTCAGCCAGGGAAATATGTTTATCGATGGCTGCCAAGGCCAGGTCGCGGGTGCTGGTCGCGCCCTGCACTTCACGCACCAGCGCACCGTCCACCAACCCGACACGGCGCTGACCATTACCCAATTCGAATTGAACCAAATGCATGTGAACACTCCTTCTGTGAGCTATGCCACGCCTCGTGATCGCGGACACGCGGTGCCTCGACCCGATGTGGCCGCAATCAAACTGTCAGCGCGAATGGGCGCTGGAGGCGAATTCGCTTTCCGGCAGTACGTGCTTGCGTTCGAGCACGCGGTACACCACACCCGTCAGGATCAAGCCGCACACCATTACGCCCGACAGGAAATAAAGCCCCGTGGCAAGGTTGCCGGTTATTTCTTTCAGCCAGCCGATGACGAATGGCCCAATGTAGCCACCGAGATTGCCCACCGAGTTGATGAGTGCGATGCCCGCAGCCGCGCTGGCGCCGGCGAAGAATCGTCCCGGCAACGTCCAGAAAATTGCGGTGCAGGAAAACAGGGAAAACGCCACCAGGCACAGCGCCGCCAATTGCCACACCGGTGCGCCCAGGTAAGCACTGAAGAACAGGCCCAACGCACCGATGACATACAACACAGCCAAATGGCCGTAGCGGTCATTCAGGCGGTCGGAACTGCGCGGGACGATCAACAAACCAACGATGCCGAAAATGTAGGGCACGGCGGACACGAAACCGGTGACCAGGTCGCTGCCGCCGAACTGTTTGATCAGCGTGGGTAGCCACAAGCCCAACCCGTAAATGCTCAGGGTGACAGGCAAGTAGAACAGCGCCAGTAACAAGACCCGCGAGTCTTTCAGGGCGCGCAACGGATTGCCATGGCGCGTCTGACCGTAGGTGTCCAGGTCACGTTTCAGCTCGCCGGCCAGCCAGTCTTTCTCGACCGGGTCCATCCAGTTGACGTCTTTAGGACCGTCCGGCAACCAGCGCAGCACAGGCCAGGTCAGCAGGATTGCAGGGGCGCCGATGCACAGGAACAACCATTGCCAGCCGTGCAGGCCGCCAATGCCTTCCATGCCCAGCAGCCCGCCGGAAATCGGGCCGGTGATCATCATCGCAATGGGTTGCGAGAGGATGAACAGCCCCAGGATCTTGCCGCGATGGCGGACCGGGAACCACTGGGTGATGTAGTACAGCACGCCGGGGAAGAAGCCAGCTTCCGCCGCGCCGAGCAGAAAGCGCATCACATAGAAGCTGGTCGGCCCCTGTATGAACGCCATGCCCATGGTGATCGCACCCCAGGTGACCATGATCCGCGCAAACCAACGCCGGGCGCCAAACCGTTCGAGCATCAGGTTGCTGGGGATTTCCAACAGAAAGTAGCCGATGAAGAACAGCCCTGCGCCCAGGCCATAAGCGGCATCACCGATGCCGACGTCTGCGCCCATGTGCAATTTGGCGAAGCCCACGGCAGATCGGTCCACATAGGCGATCAGGTACAGCAGGATCAGAAACGGGATGAGTTTCAAGGTGATGCGGCGAATAAGCCTCAGTTCCTGGCTCATGCAAGCGGTCTCCACATTGTTTTTGTTATGGAAGGCTCGGGGCTCGCCTCTGACTTCGTGTGTGCCGAGACTGCAGGAGATTGGCTGACAGGGTCGTCCCTCGATAGGATCCGACTATATAGTAATACTATTTACGGTTACAACACTTCCAATCGCCAGAATTTCGGCCTATTTTACTCACCACGCTAAAAATTAAGTCTTACAATAAGAGTGCTGATTTATGTCTGATTCCAATAAGAAACCTACCCTGCGTTCGGCCCAGTGGTTCGGCACCGCCGACAAGAACGGCTTCATGTACCGCAGCTGGATGAAGAACCAGGGCATCGCCGACCATCAGTTCCACGGCAAACCTATTATCGGCATCTGTAACACCTGGTCCGAACTGACCCCCTGCAACGCCCATTTCCGAACCATCGCCGAGCACGTCAAGCGTGGCGTTATCGAGGCCGGTGGTTTCCCGGTCGAGTTTCCTGTCTTCTCCAACGGCGAATCGAACCTGCGTCCGACTGCCATGCTCACGCGCAACCTGGCGAGCATGGACGTGGAAGAAGCCATCCGCGGTAACCCGATCGACGGCGTGGTATTGCTGACCGGGTGCGACAAGACCACCCCTGCCCTGCTGATGGGCGCGGCCAGTTGCGATGTGCCCGCCATCGTCGTCACCGGCGGGCCTATGCTCAACGGCAAACACAAAGGTAAGGACATCGGCGCGGGCACCATCGTCTGGCAAATGCACGAGTCCTATAAGGCTGGCCAGATCAGCCTCGACGAATTCCTCTCCGCCGAAGCGGGCATGTCCCGGTCGGCAGGCACCTGCAATACCATGGGCACCGCGTCGACCATGGCCTGCATGGCCGAGGCCCTGGGCACTTCATTGCCACATAACGCCGCCATCCCGGCGGTGGACGCTCGCCGCTACGTGCTGGCGCACATGTCAGGCATGCGGGCGGTGCAGATGGTGAACGAAGACCTGCGGCTGTCGAAGATCCTGACCAAAGAAGCCTTCGAAAACGCCATCCGAGTCAACGCGGCGATTGGGGGGTCGACCAATGCGGTGATTCACCTCAAGGCCATCGCGGGGCGCATTGGCGTGGACCTGGAGCTAGACGACTGGACCCGCATCGGCCGCGGCACGCCGACCATTGTCGATCTGCAGCCCTCCGGTCGTTTTCTGATGGAGGAGTTCTACTACGCCGGCGGCCTGCCCGCGGTGCTTCGGCGCATGGACGAAGCCAGTCTGCTGCCCCATCCGAACGCCTTGACGGTCAACGGCAAGAGCCTGCGGGAGAACGTGAAGCATTCGCCGATTTACGGTGAGGACGAAGTCATCCGCGCACTGGACAACCCGATCCGCGCCGATGGTGGGATCTGCGTTCTGCGCGGCAACCTGGCGCCGCAAGGTGCGGTGCTCAAGCCTTCCGCCGCCACGCCGGCGCTGATGCAGCATCGAGGGCGTGCCGTGGTGTTCGACAATTTCGATATCTATAAAGAGCGCATCAACGACCCGAACCTGGACGTGGACGCCAACAGCATTCTGGTCATGAAGAACTGCGGACCGAAGGGTTATCCGGGGATGGCCGAAGTGGGCAACATGGGCCTGCCTGCCAAGCTGCTGGCGCAGGGCGTAACCGACATGGTGCGTATTTCCGACGCGCGCATGAGCGGCACCGCGTACGGCACGGTCGTATTGCACGTTGCGCCGGAGGCGGCAGCGGGTGGGCCGTTGGCGGTGGTGAAGGAAGGCGACTGGATCGAGCTGGACTGCGCCACTGGGCGCCTGCATCTGGACATTTCCCAGGAGGAACTCGATGCGCGTCTCGCCGATTGGCAGGCTCCGCAGCAGAAGCTGATTGGGGGCTATCGTCAGTTGTACATCGACCACGTGATGCAGGCCGATCAAGGCTGTGATTTCGACTTCTTGGTGGGCACCCGCGGGGCTGAGGTGCCACGGCATTCTCATTGAGATCAATGGCCGTAGCCACGCTCAGGCGCCCATCAGACCACAGGGGTGCTGGCGCGGTGTGGCTAAAACTGAGGGCAGATCCGTTTGCGCGTGGGCTGGGAGTTGGTTTCGCCCCTTACGGGCAACTTCCTTGTGGAGCGGTCCTCGGTGTCGGAACCGATGGCTTCGTAGGTATGGCTGAAATCGGGGCAGATCCGTTTGCGCGTGGACTGGGAGCTAGGGTTTCGCCCCTTTACGGGCGACTCCATTTTTGTCTTGGCAAAATGGAGGAAAACCGCTTGCTCCTGGTTTGGCCCTGACTGCGTCAGGGTTCCTTCCCTCCGGTGCCGCTCCGTGGGCCCGCCGCGGACGGCCATCCATGGCCGCGCGGCTTTCGCGGCTCCCGGCCGCTCAACCCACTCCACGACACCTCCGCTCAGCCTGCACCCAAGTCGCGTTCGGCGGTGGCTGGGCTGTTTTTGTAAGGAAGATCAAAAGCGAAGAGCGAAAAGCGGAGCATAGCT
Source organism: Pseudomonas sp. RIT409 (assembly GCF_003052515.2). Taxonomy (GTDB): domain Bacteria; phylum Pseudomonadota; class Gammaproteobacteria; order Pseudomonadales; family Pseudomonadaceae; genus Aquipseudomonas. The sequence goes on from NZ_QARE02000008.1 coordinate 179,750, forward strand.
TGGTTATCGGCGCTGCTGAGATGGGGGGCAGATCCGTTTGCGCGTGGGCTGGGACCCAGGTTTCGCTCCTTACGAGCGACTCCATTTTGTCTTGGCAAAATGGAGGAAAACCGCTTGCTCCTGGTTTGGCCCTGACTGCGTCAGGGTCCCTTCCCTCCGGCGCCGTTCCGTGGGCACGCCGCGGACGGCCATCCATGGCCGCGCGGCTCTCGCGGCTCCCGGCCGCTCAACCCACTCCACGACACCTCCGCTCAGCCTGCACCCAAGTCGCGTTCGGCGGTGGCTGGGCTGTTTGTGTAGGAAGATCAAAAGCGAAGAGCGAAAAGCAGAGCGTCGTTTGGTTCAGGGTATAGGTTGATCTTGCCTTGCCTTGCCTTGCCTTGCTTTTGCTTTTGCTTTTAGTGCGCGACAGTCCAGACACCACGGACCGCGACTTGGGTGCAGGCCGAGTGGAGGCGTTGCGCAGTGGGTTGAGCGGCCGGGAGCCGCGAAAGCCGCGCGGCCATGGATGGCCGTCCGCGGCGTGCCCACGGAGTAACGCCGGAAGGAGGGAACCCGGCGTAGCCGGGCCAAACCAGGAGCAAATGGCTGGACTGACCCCGAAAGGAAAGTGACCCGCTGTAAAAGCGGAACGGTGAATCAGCGTCAACATCGCCAATGGATCAGCTCGCCGCAACCGGACCAATGGCTTCATCGCTGTAGCCCGCCTACCACCGTCACGCCAATGCTATGATGCGCCGCATTCATCGCTCAGGATTGCCTCGCGCCCCATGGATTACCGTAAGCCCTCCGACCGTAAAAGCATGCACTCGCGTATCGTTCAGGACATCGGCATGCAGATCGTCTCAGGCCGCTTCAAACCAGACGACAAACTCCCCGCCGAAGCCTTGCTCTGCGAAGAATATGCGGTCAGCCGTCCGGTCTTGCGCGAAGCAACGCGCGTGTTGGTGGCCAAAGGGCTGGTGTACTCGCGCCCGCGCGTCGGCACGGTGGTCAAGCCCCGACGTGAATGGCACATTCTGGATCCTGACGTTCTGCACTGGCTGATGCAATGTTCCCCTCAGAACGAATTCTTTGCACTGCTGACCAGCGTGCGCAGCATCATCGAACCGGCTGCCGCCGCCCTCGCCGCCCAGCACGCTACGCCTGAGGAAGTCGCCGCCATCGGCGAAGCCTACGAGCGCATGGCCCTCGCCCCGACCGTCGAAGACGTGCTGCAACCGGACTTGGATTTCCACAGCCGCATCGCCGACGCCACCCACAACGACCTGCTGGCGCACCTGTGCAACATGCTGTCGCTCGCGCTACGCGAAGCCTTGAAGCACTCCAATCAGCGGCCAAATCTGCACGAATTGGCGCTGCCGCGTCACAAGGCCATCCTCACCGCCATCGAAAACCGCGATGCGTTGGGTGCGCATCACGCCACGCTGGTGCAACTGGACGATGCGCGCAATGCGCTCAACGTCGTGCTGGGTAAAGGGTTGTAAACCTTGGACGCTCTGAGCGTAGCGCTGACTGCCCGGCGGTCATCGCGCGTCACTGCGGCTTATATTTTCTGCTAAAAGATCGCGCGATGGCGACTAAGACGCTTGAAACAGGGATCCATTCAAGACGGGACGTCGCCCAGTTTCCTCAGTCCTGCGCCGCGCCCACAACAACAACGTCAATTGTCGCCCCTTGCCGGGCGCAGCTTTCGTATGCCCTGTTCAGCTGTCATCCTACTGACGCATTCACCGCGCCTGCGCGATCTGCTGGCTGGACACCACCGAAGATGAATGTGGCGAATGCGCAGTGAGCGCTCGGTCCGATATACCGCTCACTCCGAAAGCCCGTGAGCGCAGCTTTGAGCTTGGCAGGCACGCCTAAGCTAAGACGGGGTATCAGGTCGTTCGGTCAGGGCAGGTAAATCCTGAACACTCCGCCACCCAACTCGCCGCCGTTGGCGATTTCGATGCGTCCGCGCACACCCTGCCGCTGATGCTGGCGAGCGATATTGGCAGCGAAGTACAGACCCAACCCGGTGCTGCCGCTGCGTTGGTTGATGCCCAGCACATAATCGGCCTGATGCGCGATCATCGGTTCAGGAAAGCCAGGCCCGTCATCGTTGACGCTGATGACCAGTTGTTGGTCTACCTGCCTGGCCGAAATCAACACCTCCTTGCGCGCAAAGCGAATGGCATTGATCACCACGTTCGAGACCACCGAGCCGATCAGCTCGCGGTCGAAGAAACCCGGCAGACCGAAGTCTTCAACCTCATACCGGGCCGCGATGCCGCGGCTGGCGAGAACTTCCTGGTGAAAGGCCAACTGGGCTTCGATGAAGTCATCCAGCTCGTGATAATCCGGGCGCAACGGCAGTTGGTTCACGCCCAGTTTGTATAAGCCCAATAACTGCACCAGCATGCCGTTGAGGTGTGCGAATTCGTAATCGATCACCCCCTGTTCCGCGGTGCCGCGCTGCGCCTCGGGCAATTGCCGGACCCACTGGCCATGGGCTTGGATCAGCGACGCCAGCGAGTTTTTCATGTCATGGACGGTGGAGGCGATCACCATCGAAAAATCCAGCCCCAGTTCCTGATCCGTCATTCGCCGAATGCCTTGAGCCGCAGTTTCTGGTAGCGCTCGTAGCGGGGGTCCGTCTCGGGCATCATGCCCACCATTTTCAGGCTGTTGCGACACTCCTGCAGGCTGGCCGCGTCAAGGTTCTGCACCCCCATGTGCAGTAGCGACTGGGCCATATTCAACGCGATACTGATGTTCTTTGGTTGCAGTGCCAGGCCTTTACGGAACAGGTCCTGTGCTTCACCCAGCTTGCCGGCGCGGTAACTGCGGATGCCTTGCAGGTTGAAATCGATCGCCGCCTTACCGGCGCTGAGGATGTCCGGATCGTCGGTCTGTTTGGCGATGTTCTGCATGACCTGCGGATCGTCGCCGTAGATTTCCGCACAGCTTTTGAGAATGCCCGCGCCGGCCGATTCCTGGCCCAACTGCTTGAGCTGCGCGGCCACGGCGAGCGCAGCGTCGGCGCTGAGAAATTGCTCCATGCCTTCCAGACGGGTCATGGCCTGCTCAGTCAGTTTTGCCGCCATTTCCGGGTCGGAGGTCGCGACACTGGTCGCCTTCATCAAACGGGCGCGCACCTGCAGACCGGCATCGTGGGTGTGCTCCTTGGCCACTTCACCGAGGGTCTGGTTGATTTCGACCCGGGTACGGGCGTCGAGCCCCCGTTCGCCACCTTTGCTGATCAGCGCCTGCGCCAGCCCCAGATTGGTTTCGGGGTCTTTGAAGCGTGAAAACTGCCCTTGGGAAACAGCTTGGCGATAGGCCTTGGAGGCGCTGTCGAAGTCCTGATTTTCCAACGCCAGCTTACCCAACAGCCGTTGGCGTCGGACCGCATACGGCGACAGGCGCACGGCTTCTTCCAGCATTTTCTGCGCTCGGCGCCCGTCGCCGCTGGTGATCAGCACGTCGGCCAAACCGTCGAACAGCACCGGCATGCTGTTGAAGGCGCGAATGGCTTCCTCATAAACGCCTTGTGCTTCGGCGTTGCGGCCTCGTTTATGAAGCAGCTTGCCCAGTGCCGAATAGGCCCATGGCTGGGGACGGTCGGCGAGTATCGACTTGAGGAAGGCTTCCAGCGGTTCGAACTGATTCAGATCACGCAAGGCGTCGGCCTTGTAACGCATGCACAACGGCGCAAAGCGCGGATCCTGTTTGGTCAGGTTGACGCAAGCGGCCAGCACTTCGGCCGGCTTGCCACGGTCCAGGGCCTGGAGAATCGGTTTGAGCACGGTCTTGCGCTGGACGATTTTTTCCAGTCGCTGGGCAAGGCTGGCGCGGTTGAACGGCTTGGTCAGGTAAGCGTCAGGCTCCCATTCCAGCGCACTCATCACCATTGCCTGGCTGTTTTCGGCCGTGACCATCACAAACACGCTTTCATGGCTGATCAGGCGATCAGTCATCAGGTCTTCGAGCACCTGCTGGCCATTTTTCTTGCCATCGCCCAGGTTGAAATCGTGAAGGATGAAGTCATAGCGCTTTTGCGAACAGGCTTTGATGGCCTGTTCACCGTTGTCTGCAGTGTCCACTTCCTTGACGCCCAATTCGCGCAGCATCGACCTGACCGAACTGCGGAAATCGGAGAAATCATCGACGATCAGAAAGGTTTTTTGGTTCCACGCCAGCATCGAGATTCCTGTCACGGGAGAAAAAATCGGCCCAAGGGCAATTACACAATACGTCGACGGCATCGCCCCCGTGCTGCGGGTAACGATGATAGCCAACATCAATTTGCCATCAAGCTAATTCATACCAGCTCGGGCGACTTGCGGTGCGGTGAATTGCCGCTTGTCCGGGTTATCGGCGGCGCAGGGGTAAAGCTTAGATGATGGGCGCGGGAAAAAGCGACCGTGATCGCAGATTGCACGTTTTGAACCGTCCGCACGGCGCCCCTCCATTGTCAGACCAACACCTCTCATTGCGCTGGAATGTCCACTCGCTAATGGGTCCAGGATCGTCGAGATAAGGGCGTTCATCTGCTTGTTTCGAAACCGGTAAAGTCCGGGATTTCTCCGCCGATACGCAGGGAAAGCGCCTGTGTGCCGCCCCCTCCTCCCTGCCCGAGTACTCTCCATGTCCTGGCTCTCGAATCTGAAACTCAAGACCAAATTGCTGTCTGCGTTTTGCCTGTGCGCACTCATCACGGTTGTGATCGGTGTGCTGGGACAGACCGGTATTTCCCGCCTGTACGATCTGTTTCAGAACACTGTCGAGGACAACCTGGTCTCGATCGCCAAAGTGGACTCGGTCAAGGCCAACGTCATCGCCACCAACCGCGACTTCTACAAGGCACTTGCCCTGAGCGCCACCAAAGCGAGCCCGGACGAAATCAACGCCGCGATTCAATCGCTGAAAGAAAACCAGGCCCAGGCGGAAAGCGAGTTCAAGGTTTATCGCGGGACACCGCTCGAGGCAGATGAGAAAGCCGCTGGCGATGACTTCGAACGGGATTGGGCCGCTTACCTGTCCGCCGTGCAAAGCACCCTCGCGATGCTGCAAAGTGGCGACATTGAACAGGCCAGCAAGCAGGCGGCGAGCAGCGTCACACCCAGCTACCGCAAGACCATGGCCGAGCTGAAGATCATCATTGAATCCAATGCGCGTCAGGCTCGCGAATCGGCACAGGCCGGTGTCGAGACCGACCGTCAAGTCAGTTGGATGCTGGGCATCGGTGCGCTGCTCGCGGTGCTATGCGCCATTGCCTTGGGGTTGATCGTCACCCGCATGATTACTCGTCCGATTTTTCTCTCGGTCGACAGCGCCGCGCGCGTCGCCAGTGGCGACCTGACCCAAACCATCGCCAGTGGTGGCGAAGACGAAACCGGCCAGTTGCTCAAGGCCTTGTCGAATATGCAGGGCAACCTGAAGAACACCGTGCAGCAGATCGCCAACGCCTCGGACCAATTGGCCTCGGCTGCCGAGGAACTGACCGCTGTAACCGACGACAGCAGCCGTGGGCTGCAGCGCCAGAACGACGAAATCCAGCAGGCCGCAACAGCAGTCAACGAAATGACAGCGGCGGTCGAGGAAGTCGCCCGCAACGCCGCCAGCGCATCGCAAGTCTCGACCCGCACCGCTGAGGAGGCGGCCAAAGGGCAACATCAGGTGCAACAAGCCGTCGCGGCGATGAACACCATGACCGTCGAAATCAATGATTCGACCCAGCGCGTCGAGGCGCTGGCCGGCCAGATTCGCGACATCACCAAGGTGCTGGACGTGATCCGCGGCATTGCCGAACAGACCAACCTGCTGGCACTCAACGCTGCGATCGAAGCCGCACGCGCCGGTGAGCAGGGCCGCGGATTTGCCGTGGTGGCCGACGAGGTCCGCGCACTCGCTGCCCGGACTCAAGCCTCCACTGGCGAAATCGAATCGATGATTTCTCAGGTTCGCAACGGCGCTGACGAGGCGGTGCATGCCATGGGCAAGAGTCAGGCGCTGGCGGTCAACACGCAAGGCCTGGCGACCGAGGCAGGACAGGCACTGGAGCGCATCAGTGAAGGCGTCAGTCAAATCAACGAGCGCAACCTGGTCATCGCCAGCGCCGCAGAAGAACAGGCGCAAGTGGCTCGTGAGGTCGATCGCAATCTGGTGAACATCCAGGACCTTTCGGCACAGACGGCTGCGGGCGCCAACCAGACCAACGCATCGAGCCAAGAACTCTCGCGGCTGGCCATCTCCTTCAACAGCATGGTGGGCAAATTCACGCTTTAACCCTTGCCGCCAGTGTCGTAGCGCGCCCTGTCGGCGGAAGATCGGCCTTTTGCCGCCGTCGACAAAACGCGCCGTCGCAGGCCATGGAGCTGTCTTTCGGCCACCTGTGACACATTGGCGTATTGACTAAATAGTCATCTGTTTTGTCGCAAATCACATTTCGGGTACAATCGCCGCCTTTCGCGGACCTGGACCTGATGAGCGGGTTTGCGAACTGTTTGTTGTTTACTCAAGCTGCTGAATCCAACGATTTAACAAAAAGCCAGCGCGGAGGGACACACAACTCGAGGTCTGCATCATCGGCCTTGACCCCACCCTCGCCCGCCGGGCGCGAAACCGAAACCGTCACGTCGGACCTGACGCGGCCATTTGGTTTCGCCTCGACCAAGCGGCAGGCGGATAACGTTAAATCAAGTGGAAGGCACCATGATCAAAACGACGAGCAAGGCGCTGCTGGGCCTGGCGATTTCTTTGGGGATGCTTCAAGCCCATGCGGCCGAAAGCAAAAAAGTGGACGTGCTGCTGATCGGCGGCGGCATCATGAGCTCGACGCTGGGTGTCTGGCTCAATGAGCTGGAACCGGGCTGGTCGATGGAAATGATCGAGCGCCTTGATGGCGTAGCCGAAGAAAGCTCCAACGGCTGGAACAACGCCGGCACTGGCCACTCTGGCCTGGCGGAGTTGAACTACACGCCTGAAGACAAAGACGGCAAGGTCAACATCTCCAAGGCCATCGAGATCAACGAAGCCTTCCAGGTGACCCGTCAGTTCCTGGCCTGGCAAGTGCGCAGCGACGTGCTGAAAAACCCGCACTCGTTCATCAACTCCACACCGCACATGAGTTTCGTGTGGGGCGATGACAACATCAAATTCCTCAAAAAACGTTACGAGGCCCTGCAAGCCAGCCCGCTGTTCCGCCCAATGCAGTTCTCCGAGGACCACGCGCAGATCGCCAAGTGGGTGCCTCTGATGATGGAAGGCCGCGACCCGAACCAGAAGCTGGCCACGACCTGGACGCCGATCGGCACCGACGTCAACTGGGGTGAAGTCACCCGCCAATACGTGAGCTCTCTGCAGACCCGCCCGAACTTCAACCTGAAGCTTTCCACCGAGGTCGAGGACATCAAGCGTAACGATGACGGCAGCTGGCACGTCTCGTACAAAAACTTGAAAGACGGCACCACCAGTGGCACCGACGCGAAATTCCTGTTCATCGGCGCAGGCGGCGGCGCGTTGAAGCTGTTGCAGAAATCCGGCATTCCTGAAGGCCGCGACTATGCAGGCTTCCCGGTCGGCGGTTCGTTCCTGGTGACCGAGAACCAGGACATTGCCATGCAGCACATGGCCAAGGCCTATGGCATCGCCTCTACCGGCGCGCCACCCATGTCGGTTCCGCACCTGGACACCCGCGTGCTGGACGGCAAGCGCGTGATCCTTTTTGGCCCGTTTGCCACCTTCTCGACCAAGTTTCTGAAGCAGGGTTCGTACCTGGACCTGTTCAGCAGCATGACCACCCACAACTTCTGGCCGATGACCAAAGTGGGCATCGAGCAGTACCCGCTGGTCGAGTACCTCGCCGGTCAGTTGATGCTGTCTGACGATGACCGCTTCAAGGCGCTGCAGGAGTATTTCCCGCATGCCAAGAAAGAAGACTGGCGTCTATGGCAAGCTGGCCAGCGTGTTCAGATCATCAAGCGTGATGCCGAAAAAGGCGGCGTGCTGAAGCTGGGTACCGAAGTCGTTTCCTCGCAGGATGGCAGCATTGCCGCACTGCTGGGCGCCTCGCCAGGTGCGTCGACCGCAGCGCCAATCATGCTGAACGTGCTGGAGAAGGTCTTCAAGGACAAAGTGGCAACGCCTGAGTGGCAAGCCAAGATCCATCAGATCATCCCAAGCTACGGCACCAAGCTGAACGACTCGCCGGCTGCAGTGCAGCAGGAATGGAACTACACCGCCGAAGTCCTGCAACTGGACAAGCCGCCGGTCATCGACCAGAGCGTCGGCACGCGCACCGAGCCGAGCAAGCCGCTTGAAAGCAAGCCTGCAAACGACATGGCGCTGTAATGCCGCTGATGCGGTAAACACGAAAGCCACGGGGCGCAAACCCCGTGGCTTTTTTTATGCGCTTCGCGCTAGACGGTGTAGGCGTAAAAACGCGTGTCCACGGCCATCAAAGGAAAACTCGCTGGAAGGTCGGTCGGCTCGATCAGCTCGAAGCCGTGCTTCTCATAGAACCGGTGCGCAGCGAGAAATTTAGCCGTCGTTCCCAGATAGATTCGCGTCACACCTCGCGCAGCCGCAGCTTCCATCAGGCACTCGAGCAGACGTTTCGCCACGCCAAACTCGCGCCCTCGCCATGCAGCCGCCACAAACATCTTGCGCAGCGCGACCTCATCGTTGCCGATGTCTTTCATGCTGATCGTGCCAATCACCCGCCCTTGCGCACGAGCCACCCAGAAATCGCCTTTGCCTGCCTGATAAAAGGAAGGAATAGCCATCAGATCGGGTTGGTCTTCGGGGGTGATATCGATACCAAATTCTTCGCGTTGGATCGGCACGATCACGTCAATGATGCCCTGCTCATCGCCAGGCACATAACGCTCGATGGTGATATCTAGAGGGGTCATCAACCTATCCTTCAGCAGGGCCAGCCGGGTTGGCCTGACGGTCGCAAGCGATCCAAAAACAGAGCCTGGACTGGGAAGCGTATTTGAAATGGTGTCCCAGGCGAGGTTCGAACTCACAACCTTCCCCTTAGGAGGGGGATGCTCTATCCAATTGAGCTACTGAGACACGGTGCCGGCGCCTGAACGGTGCCAGCGAGACGGCGTGCATGTTAACGGCAAGCCATTGTTTTGTCATGTCGTGATTGGCGTTTCGAACCATGGTCTTACGTTGATCGAACCTGTGGGAAAGGTCCGTCATGCAAAATGCAATGTCGGCAGTTGGGATCCTTGCAAACTGCAACCCACAACCATTGCAATTCAAATATAACTCATTGTTTTTTAAGGATTATTTTCTGATATCAGCTTGGCATGCACGCTGCATTCTCTCTGATCGTGCAACTCCCTTTCAGACACCTACCCACGTGAAGGTAAACGAGATGAACATGACGCTCTCCCTCCTGAATGCCGCAGCCCTTGTCGCATTGGTAGCCTTCAATTTTCAAGACAACGCCAGCCAGACCGAGAACGTCGCACAGCAAGCCCAACCGCATTATCTGGCTAAACAGCCGCCTCGCTATGCGGCAATGCAGAGCCACCGCTCCGACGCCATGCTGGCCACTGACACAGACGACGCTATTCCTGTTGACCGCACCGAACGCTGGGTGTTCTGAATTATTTGCACGGTGTCTGAACCACCCGTTTTTCCTTTTTTACGAGAACTGCCATGTCAAAAGCTGCTCTGTCCTTCCTTGTTCTGACCTTGATGGCTCTCGCCGTAGATCAATTGCTAGACGCATCGCTTGAGCCATTGGGGCTGATTGCGAAGATCAGCGCTGGCGTATTCGCCATGTTATTCCTGATGTCACTGATCGTTGGCCGTCGGATCAAGTTCGACCCGGTACTGCGCCAAGCCAAGCCGTAGGAACGGTTCCCGCGCAAGCTTGACTCGTCTCGTCAAACACATTTCGTTTATTGCCGCACCGCCCCCCCTTCCTTGATCGCGTGACCCTTCGTCTCTTTCCTGAATGTTTTCTCGAAAATATCCGCGATGGGCTCTACCCTGAAGACAGATAGCCATCACGGTGCAAGCCCGCGTAGTCTGCGGCTATCGCCGGGGGTGAAGGGTGCCTCGGAACTTTGCTAACCAGAACGCATTTCTGATAATTGGTGCTGGCTAAACGCCTTTATCTAGTTCAATATTTGTCACAGATTTGACGCCAAGGTTTCGACGATTTGCTGCATCATGTCGGACCTTTATTCTGGGCAGGTTGAACATTTCGCCGTGAAGACAGTCAGACTGTTGAATCTCGCGGCCCAATGCATGAACCGCCTCCCTTTTGAACTAAATCGGTTAAAAATATGAGCCCTATGAAACAGGCCAATTATTCCAGTCGCACAGCTGACAAGTTCGTTGTCCGTCTTCCGGAAGGCATGCGCGAGCGCATTGCCGAGGTCTCCAAGGACAACCATCGCAGCATGAATTCTGAAATCATTGCACGCCTCGAACAAAGCCTGATTCAGGAAGGCGCGTTAGGGGATGAGGCCAAGCTTCGCCTTGACAGCCCTGAGCTGTCATTGCACGAGCGCGAGTTGCTGCAACGTTTTCGCCAACTCGCCCATCGTCAGCAAAACGCGTTGGTGTCGCTCATTGCTCACGACACCAGCTTGGGCGACGAAGAATAATTCGATCGCGCAGCAAGTAGAGAAAAAGCCAGCAATTGCTGGCTTTTTTTGTGCCCGCCCACCCGCGCTATCGCGGTGACGGACATTGAACAACCGCGCTGTACGGCGGTTGCTCAGGAGAGGCGCGGCTTCATCAAAGCAGAAACAGCGTCGCCAAGCCCAGGAAAATGAAGAAGCCGCCGCTGTCCGTCATGGCAGTAATCATGACACTGGAGCCCATCGCTGGATCACGTCCGAGTCGTGCGAGCGTCATGGGAATCAACACGCCCATGAAGGCTGCCAACAACAGATTGAGCGTCATTGCGGCAGTCATCACCACACCCAATGACCAACTGTGATACAGCATGTAGGCGACCACACCAATCACTCCACCCCAGATCAGACCGTTGACCAGTGCAACGCCCAGCTCCTTGCGCATCAAACGCGAGGTATTGCCGGTGCTCACCTGGTCCAGCGCCATGGCGCGAACGATCATGGTGATGGTCTGGTTACCCGAATTACCACCAATGCCCGCCACGATCGGCATCAGCGCCGCCAGCGCCACCAGTTTTTCGATGGAACCTTCGAACAGGCCAATCACCCGCGAGGCGATGAAGGCGGTAATCAGGTTCACGGCCAGCCACGACCAGCGGTTGCGCAGCGAACGCCACACTGAGGCGAAGATATCCTCTTCTTCGCGCAGACCGGCCATGTTCAAGACCTCTGTCTCGCTTTCCTCACGAATGAGGTCGACCATCTCATCAATGGTCAGCCGGCCGATGAGCTTGCCATTCTTGTCGACGACAGGTGAAGAAATCAGGTCATAGCGTTCGAAGGCCTGCGCGGCTTCGTACGCATCGCCGTCCGGATGGAAGCTGACCGGATCGTTGGCCATGACTTCGGACACCTGCTTGTCAGGGTCGTTGACCAGCAGCCGCTTGATCGGCAACACACCTTTGAGCACACCGTCGTGATCCACCACGAACAGCTTGTCGGTGTGACCAGGCAGCTCCTTGAGACGGCGCAGGTAGCGCAAGACCACTTCGAGGCTGACATCCTCGCGGATGGTGACCATCTCGAAGTCCATCAGGGCCCCGACCTGATCCTCATCATAGGAGAGCGCAGAACGCACCCGCTCACGCTGCTGGCTGTCCAGCGCTTCCATCAACTCATGAACGACATCGCGAGGCAGCTCGGGCGCAAGGTCGGCGAGCTCGTCCGCGTCCATTTCCTTGGCAGCGGCGAGCAATTCGTGATCGTCCATGTCGGCGATCAACGTTTCGCGGACAGAATCGGAAACTTCGAGAAGGATATCGCCGTCGCGCTCAGCCTTGACCAGTTGCCAGACCGTCAGTCGGTCCTCAACAGGCAGGGCTTCGAGAATATAGGCAACGTCGGCGGAGTGCAGATCATCGAGCTTGCGTTGCAGCTCGACCAAATTCTGCCGGTGAACGAGATTATCAACACGCTCCTGGTGCTGACCATCCTGGCGATGTGTCAGGTCTTCCACGACACGCTGACGCTGCAACAGGTCGATAACCTGGGCCAGACGATCCTGAAGGCTTTCCTGAGTCTTCTTTACTTCTATTTCGGTCATAGGCGAACTCCACTCCCAGCAGTGGACCCGCCGGAAGATCAATCAGTCGATTCGTGATTGGTACAGCTTGGTTCTAAATGGCTACTGGGTAAGTCCATGGAGGTATTCCACAAGCCCCGGCGGGGCTGACGGGCGCAATCATACACCGCTTGCCGGGTTTGCATGTTAAAAATTCAACGCGGAACAATCGCTTGCAACACAATGCAAAGGTTTGTTCACACTTGACCACACCCCTTGGGCCGACAGCAAAACGCAGTTGCACCAAGGGTTTTACAAGGCGGCACGGTACGACGTCACATCCCGAGAAGAAAACACGCTCGCCGCCCCTTTTTCATCTGACTAGCCTGCCTGGACATTCACCAAGGAGGAATGCGCCATGGGGTTCGACACTCGGAATATCGTTATTGCTGCGCTGCTCGGACTGCCCGTGTATGGATGGACGGCCACGGTCAATCGCTGTGAAGACGAACGCGGTCATATCACCTTCACAACCTTGAGCTGTCCGGCCGGGCAAGCATCACGCCTGCAGAAAGCGGACAGCCCGCTGCCAGGCAGCCGGCCCCCCACCATCTTGACGTCCACCAAGGCCGCCAAGCCCACCAAGCAACCTTCAGAGGACCTGGTGATCGTCGGCCAACGGGACGATGGCTGCGGAAATGTGTTGAGCGCGGAACAACGGCGCAAGGCGATCATCAATCAGCAGACACCGACAGGCATGACCAAGCGGGATGTGGAAAGCCTGCTTGGGAAGCCTGACAAAATCATCGGGCGTAACAGTGAAGTGCGCTACGTGTACGCCGAGAAAAAAGGCAGAAGCCGACAGGTCGCGTTCGACGAGCACGGATGCGTTAAAGGTGGCCGCTCTAAAAGCAGACCCTAGAAAAGCAAAAAGCCCGCATCTGAATGCGGGCTTTTCGTTTTATGGTGCACTCGACAGGATTCGAACCTGTGACCGCTCGGTTCGTAGCCGAGTACTCTATCCAGCTGAGCTACGAGTGCAGGTGGCGCTTTTTAAACCAGTTCACCTCTGGCTTTTTGCATTTTACTTCTGGAAGTGAGTGGCTCTTCCGAAGACCTGTTTAAGTCAGGCTCTTTTTTAAAGCTGCTGTAAGTATCACTACTCACAACGCTTAAATGGTGCACTCGACAGGATTCGAACCTGTGACCGCTCGGTTCGTAGCCGAGTACTCTATCCAGCTGAGCTACGAGTGCATTTGTTGCCGCGCATTATAGGCCGTCAAATCTCTTGGTCAAGCACTTTTTCTAGTAAATTCAACCACTTACCGAAGAAGCCAGATTACAACGTACTAAGCAAATAATGGCGGAGAACGGGGGATTCGAACCCCCGACACCCTTTTGAGGTGTACTCCCTTAGCAGGGGAGCGCCTTCGGCCACTCGGCCAGCTCTCCGCAACACGGGGCGTATAATAACCACCCTTTTCCCCGTTTGCAAACCAAAAATTCAAATAAAATTAATGGCTTGGTTCCTCATCCTTCTCTTTCTTGATGCGCAGGTAAATCTCTTCGCGGTGAACAGCCACTTCCTTGGGCGCGTTGACGCCAATTCGTACCTGATTACCTTTTACGCCGAGCACCGTCACGGTGATCTCACCGTCACCGATAATCAGGCTCTCTGCGCACCGACGGGTCAAAATCAGCATACCTATCTCCTCAACCTGAATTCAGGGACTGCAGACTGCACAACCGAAAGGTGTCGGCCCTGCCACAAGCGGCAACGGGCCAGCACCCTGAGTATTGACTAGCGCCGGAAAAACACACTTTTTTCGCACGCGCGTCGGACACACAAAAAGGCGCGGTATCCACCGCGCCTTTCGTCCCAGCCGTTATTCGCCCTTGCGGGGCGCGTCGAGCTCGAACGCCGTATGCAGGGCGCGCACGGCCAGCTCCAGGTATTTCTCCTCAATGACGACCGAGACTTTGATTTCGGACGTCGAGATCATCTGGATGTTGATGCTTTCCTTGGCCAGCGATTCGAACATGCGGCTGGCCACACCCGCGTGGGAGCGCATACCGACGCCGACGATAGAGACCTTGGCGATCTTGGTATCGCCGATCACCTCGCGGGCACCGATTTCCTTCGCGGTATTTTCCAGCACGCTCAGGGCTTTCTCGTACTCGTTACGATGCACCGTGAAGGTGAAATCCGTGGTGTTATCGTGCGCGACATTCTGCACGATCATGTCCACTTCGATGTTCGCGGCACTGATCGGGCCAAGGATCTTGAAGGCAACGCCTGGGGTATCCGGGACGCCACGAATGGTCAGCTTGGCCTCGTCACGGTTGAAGGCGATGCCCGAAATGATCGGCTGTTCCATGGATTCCTCTTCATCGATGGTAATGAGGGTACCCGGACCCTCCTTGAAGCTGTGCAGCACGCGCAGCGGGACGTTGTATTTGCCGGCGAACTCCACCGAGCGGATCTGTAGCACCTTGGAGCCGAGGCTGGCCATTTCCAGCATTTCTTCGAAGGTGATCTTCTCCAGGCGCTGCGCCTGCGGCACGACACGCGGATCCGTGGTGTAAACGCCATCGACGTCCGTGTAGATCTGACATTCGTCAGCCTTCAGCGCGGCGGCAAGCGCCACGCCCGTGGTGTCGGAACCGCCACGCCCCAGTGTCGTGATGTTGCCGTTTTCATCGACACCCTGGAAACCCGCCACCACCACGACACGACCGGCCTTCAGGTCGGAGCGAATCTTGTGGTCGTCGATCTGCAGAATGCGCGCTTTGTTGTGCGAGTTGTCGGTCAGGATGCGCACCTGATTACCGGTGTAGGACACCGCCGGCACACCGCGCTTGATCAGTGCCATCGCCAGCAAGGCGATGGTGACCTGCTCGCCGGTGGAAACGATCACGTCCAGTTCGCGAGGATCCGGTTGATCGTTGATCTGCTTGGCCAGGTCGATCAGGCGGTTGGTTTCGCCGCTCATGGCGGACAGCACCACCACCAGATCATCACCCGCTTCGCGGAATTTCCTGACCTTGTCGGCCACCTGCTCGATGCGCTCGATAGAGCCCACGGAGGTGCCGCCAAATTTTTGTACGATTAAAGCCATCTCAAAGCCGCCTCGGCCCGTTAGGGCGCCCGTTAAACATTCAAACCGCGTAGCGCCGCAGCCCCCTTGGCGAGGGCTGCGATGGGTCGACTTAAATTCCCTGTTCGGCGAACGGAACCGCCAGCGCGAGCGCTGCGTCCAGGCCGGCAGCATCAACGCCACCACCCTGTGCCATATCAGGACGACCACCACCTTTACCGCCCACGGCGGCGGCCGCTTGCTTCATCAAATCACCGGCTTTGAGTTGGCCAGTCAGGTCCTTGGTGACGCCTGCCACCAACACGACCTTTTCCTCATGCACACCGCCGAGCAGGATCACTGCGCGGCCGAGTTTGTTCTTCAACTGGTCGACCAGCGCCAGCAGGGCTTTGCCGTCCTGCCCGTCGACACGGGCGGCGAGAACCTTGGCACCCTTGACCTCCACCGCAGCGTTCGACAAGTCGTCGCCCGCCGCGCTGGCCGCCTTGGCCTGTAGTTGTTCCAGCTGTTTTTCCAACAGGCGATTGCGCTCCAGGACAGCTGTCAGCTTGTCCAGCAGGTTGTCGCGATTGCCTTTGATCAGGGTCGCGGCTTCCTTCAATTGTTCTTCGGCAGTGTTCAGGTACGCCAGCGCCACCGCGCCCGTCACAGCCTCGATGCGGCGTACGCCGGAAGCGACACCGCTTTCGCTGACGATCTTGAACAGCGCGATGTCGCCAGTGCGATTGGCATGGATACCGCCACACAGCTCAACGGAGAAATCTCCCCCCATGGTCAGTACGCGAACAGTGTCGCCGTACTTCTCGCCGAACAGGGCCATTGCGCCCTTCTTCTTGGCGGTGTCGATGTCGGTCTCTTCGGTTTCCACCGCGGTGTTCTTGCGGACTTCGGCGTTGACGATGTCTTCCAGCGCCTTGATCTGCTCAGGCTTGATCGCTTCGAAATGGCTGAAGTCGAAACGCAGGCGCTGGCTGTCGACCAGCGACCCTTTCTGCTGGACGTGATCGCCGAGCACCTGACGCAATGCGGCGTGCAGCAAGTGCGTGGCCGAGTGGTTCAGGGACGTCGCCTTGCGAACTTCTGCGTCGACTTCGGTCTGCAGTGCGGTGCCGACAGCCAGGCTGCCGGAAACCTGCACACCATGGTGCAGGAAGGCACCGCCGGTCTTGGTGGTGTCGCGCACGTCGAAACGCGCAGCGCCTGCCGACAGGTAACCGCTGTCGCCGATCTGACCACCCGATTCGGCATAGAAAGGCGTCTGGTCGAGCACCACGACGCCCTCCTCTCCCTCGTTCAGGTGCGGCACCGACTGGCCGTCCTTATAGATGGCCACGACTTTCGCCTCGCCGTGGGTGGCGTGGTAGCCGGTGAACTGGGTGGCGACATCCACTTTGACCAGGCTGTTGTAGTCCATGCCGAAGGCGCTGGCCGAGCGTGCGCGCTCACGCTGAGCGTCCATTTCACGCTCGAAGCCGACTTCGTCGAGGGTCAGGTTGCGCTCACGGGCGATATCGCCGGTGAGGTCCATCGGGAAACCGTAGGTGTCGTACAGTTTGAACACGACATCGCCCGGCACGACCGTGCCCTTGAGCTCGGCAAGGTCCTGTTCGAGAATCTTCAGGCCTTGCTCGAGCGTCTTGGCGAATTGTTCTTCTTCCCCTTTCAGTACGCGCTCGATGTGCGCCTGTTGGGACTTCAGCTCGGGGAACGCATCGCCCATCTCGGCCACGAGTGCGGCGACGATCTGATAGAAGAAGCTCCCTTTGGCGCCGAGTTTGTTGCCATGACGGCAGGCGCGACGAATGATCCGGCGCAGCACATAGCCACGGCCCTCGTTGGAGGGCAGCACGCCATCGGCGATCAGGAAGCCGCAAGAGCGAATGTGGTCAGCGACGACTTTCAGCGAAGGCTGGTTGTCGTTGGTGCAGCCGATGGCCTTGGCCGCCGCGCTCAACAGGCTCTGGAACAGATCGATCTCGTAGTTCGAATGCACGTGCTGCAGCACCGCGCTGATCCGCTCCAGGCCCATGCCGGTGTCCACCGATGGCGCTGGCAGTGGGTGAAGCACACCGTCGGCGGTGCGATTGAACTGCATGAAGACGTTGTTCCAGATCTCGATGTAACGGTCACCGTCCTCTTCCGGCGAGCCGGGCGGGCCGCCCCAGATGTCGGCGCCATGGTCGTAGAATATCTCGGTGCACGGGCCGCAAGGCCCGGTATCGCCCATGGTCCAGAAGTTATCGGAAGCGTAAGGCGCGCCTTTGTTGTCACCGATACGAACCATGCGCTCGGCGGGTACGCCGACTTCCTTGGTCCAGATGTCGTAGGCCTCATCGTCGGTGGCGTACACCGTGACCCATAGCTTTTCCTTGGGCAGGTTCAGCCACTTTTCGGACGTCAGGAAGGTCCAGGCGAAGGTGATGGCATCACGTTTGAAGTAATCGCCGAAGCTGAAGTTGCCCAGCATTTCGAAGAAAGTGTGGTGACGAGCGGTGTAGCCGACGTTCTCCAGGTCGTTGTGCTTGCCCCCGGCTCGCACGCACTTCTGGCTGCTGACAGCACGGGTGTAAGCCCGCTTTTCCTGGCCCAGGAAGCAATCCTTGAACTGGTTCATGCCTGCGTTGGTGAACAGCAGGGTCGGGTCATTGCCCGGAATCAAGGAGCTGGAGGCTACACGGGTGTGGCCTTGCTCTTCGAAGAAGCGAAGGAAGGCTTCACGGATTTCTGCGCTTTTCATAGGTTCTTCCACGGGAACTGCGGCCGGAGCCAGGTGCATAACGTCATTCGACGAAACGACGGCAAAGGGCCGCATTATATAGGCGTTGCTGCAACGGTACAGTCACTTTGTACGATAGAAGCTGCCAATTGGTTTATTGATCGACTATCGGCTGCCGAATTCGGCGAAGGCCGCTACCACCTGTTGGATCTGCGCCGCGTTGACGTCCAGATGCGTGACCATTCGCAGGCGCGGCGCCGCGCTCAGCACGATGCCCCGCTCGGCACAAAAGGCCCTGAGTTTTTCGGCACGTTCACCGATCTGCACGTAGACCATGTTGGTGTGGACAGGCTCGACTTCGAAGCCCAGCTCGACCAGCGACTGGCCCAGGAGCGCAGCATTGCCGTGATCCTCGGCCAGGCGAGCCACCTGATGCTCCAGCGCATACAATCCGGCCGCCGCGAGCAAGCCCGCCTGACGCATGCCGCCACCGACCATCTTGCGCAGGCGTCGTGCCTTGGCGATGAACGCGTGAGACCCACAGAGCACCGAGCCCACCGGCGCACCCAAGCCTTTGGACAGGCAGACCGACACCGAGTCGAAGTGGCGGGTGATTTCTCGGGCGTCGACCCCGAGCTTGACCGCCGCGTTGTACAGACGCGCGCCGTCCAGATGCAGACTTAGCCCTTTCTCGTGGGTCAACCGGCGGGCAGCCGCCAGGTAGTCCAGCGGCAGCACTTTGCCTTGCATGGTGTTTTCCAGTGCCAGCAAGCGGGTACGCGCAAAGTGAAAGTCATCCGCCTTGATGGCCGACAGGACCTGATCCAGGTCCAGTGAACCGTCGGGTTGATTGTCCAGCGGTTGCGGCTGGATCGACCCCAGCACCGCCGCGCCACCGCCTTCGTATTTGTAGGTGTGCGCTTGCTGGCCGACGATGTACTCATCACCGCGTTCGCAGTGCGCCATCAACCCCAGCAGGTTGCTCATGGTACCCGTGGGTACGAACAGCGCGGCGGCGAATCCAAGCCGCTCGGCCAGCCAGGACTCCAGTTTGTTGACCGTGGGATCTTCACCGTAAACGTCGTCGCCCAGCGGCGCATTCGCCATGGCTTGGCGCATGCCGGCGGTGGGTTGGGTCACTGTGTCGCTGCGCAGATCGATAACGGTCACGATGGAGCTCCCTGAAAAGATGGCCTGAACCTCTGGTGGTGAGGCCGGAGCGAACGATAATCAAGGCTGAACACAGGATTGCCAAGCCGTGCTTATAAGAAAAGGCGATGAAACCCATCGAAACGGCTACATGCATGGCAGGAGAATCTATGTTACAAACGGCACGCCGACGACAGATGCCGTCGGCGACGTTCTCAGGGCGGGGTGCGATTCCCCACCGGCGGTGATGGCGCGAAACACGTCTAGCCCGCGAGCGCTTTTGCCTGGATGTACTGGGCAAAAGGTCAGCAGATCTGGTGCGATCCCAGAGCCGACGGTCATAGTCCGGATGAAGAGAGAACGGGGTGGGTACCGCAGGATCGTCTCGTCATTGCTTCACAGGGGCATTACGCCTCTGAGCGTGGACGACCGTACCCTGGCCTCCCCTTCGATCCAACACGCCCTGTTTGTTCATTAAACAGGAGTCAGAACAGATGCAACCCACCGCAATCCACGCTCACGAGCGTGTCGCCTTCATTCAAGCCTGCTGGCACAAAGATATTGTTGATCAGGCGCGCAAAGGCTTCGTCGCCGAGATGGCCCAACATGGCTACACCGAAAGCGACATCGATTTCTTCGAAGTCGGGGGCGCTTTCGAGATCCCGCTGCATGCCAAACTGCTGGCCAAGACCGGACGCTACGGCGGCGTGGTCGCTGCCGGTCTGGTGGTCGATGGCGGGATCTATCGTCACGAATTCGTCGCCCAATCAGTGATCAGCGCCTTGATGCAGGTTCAACTGGAAACCGAAGTACCGGTGTTCTCGGTGGTCCTGACCCCTCACCACTTCCATGCCGGTGAAGAGCACCACACCTATTTCTTCAATCACTTCGTGCACAAGGGCCAGGAGGCCGCGAAAACGTGTGCCGACACGCTCACCAAGTTGCGCGCCGTGCGGCGCCTGGGCGAGCCGCAGAAAGCGGCGGGCTGATCGACATGGCGGCGCTCCCGCGAGCGCCGCTTCCCCTCTCCAGACGCAATGGGTTCAGGCCAACTGCTCGTCGGTGGTCGGTACGATCAAAATCCCTGCACGCAGCCCGTTCTTGACCTTCGGATTGGGGAAAATGATGCGCGCGCCCTCCTCCTCGACCACCCAGCGCGAATCGGCCAGGTCTTCGGCCAGCACATACCCTTTGTCCAGTTGGGTGAAATTCTCGATGTCCGCCGGCAAATGCAGCCGAAACGCATCGCTGTGCTTGATGATTTCCCGTGCCACGCTGAACAGCTTCAACCCGTCGAGCTCGCCCCCCACCAGCGGCTCCGTGCCCTGAATCAAGTGGTCGAGCATGGTCCGCAAACGCGACAGGTCGACGTGCTGGTTATGCCCGAAGGGCCGAGCCTTGCCCAATTCCAGGGTGAAGGCCTCTGCTTCCAACTTGTCATAGGTGTAGGCGCTGAACACCACGGAGGGCTTGTTCTGCAGCAAGACCGCATTCATTCCCGCTCCATGCAGCCGCACCAGCTCGCGACGTGAATGCTGGCGCCCTTCCTTCCAGGGATAGAGCGCAAACTGCTCGATCTTCGAACCTCGAATGGCCGTGTGCAGGTCGTAATGCAGCCGATACCGACCGGGCACACTGAAAAAGCTGGCTGCCAAACGCTCGAGTTCGCAGGCCCTGATCGCCTCGTTGCCACTGCTTAGCTCATGGCGCCCGTTGAACAGCCGGTTGACGTCCTGCTCCACATAACGCTCGCCACGGCGCATCGCTTCGGGATTGCCGAACAGGAACAGGATGCGGGCCCGGGGTTTGAGCTCGCTGCGGGCGATGGCATGGATCAGGTCATCGAGCAGTTCGATGGGCGCGGTTTCATTGCCATGGATGCCCGCGGACAAGAGCAGGTCCGTGCCATTGTCCCTGGCCTCGGGTGGACGAACTTCCAGTGCCCCCTCGGCCAGCCAGCGCATGCGCACGCCTTCGACAGTCAGTTGAGTCTTTTCGGCGGGCTCACGTCCCGCCAACGTCAGTTCAAGCAGTTTGCCGAGGGCGAGCATGGGAATACCTGCCAGAGATTAGTGGTTGCAGTCCGGGCCATGCACATGCCCATCGTCTTCCTCGCCCGACTCGGCCGCCTCCATTTCCAGTTGCAGGCTCACCAGGTTGGTCGCCATCGGACGCAGCAGCAGATTGGCGTACTCGGTATCCCCCTCATCGACGTCGACGCCGATGAGCAACTGGCCACGGCCGTCTTGCTGAATCCACACCTCCTTGCCTTGCCAGATCACGGCGAACCGCGTGCAGGACGTTTCCAGCTGGGTGCCGTCGGTGTCTTCAAGAAGCAAACGCAAGGCGTCGGTCATATCAACATTCTCTCTGTGAAACGCGAAGACATCGCTCGCCCGGGATGATCAGGCCATACGCGATGCCATGGATGCATCAATCGATCTGGAAAGGATAGACCGCGCCCAGCTTCAGGTGCTGTGTCAGTTCATCCAGCGCAGTACGGCATTCGATCAGCAATTGCGGGTCGGCCAGATCGTGTTCGCTGAGGCGATCACGATAGTGCCGGTCCACCCATTGGGTCAGGGTGTCGTACAGCGGCGCGGTCATGATAACGCCTGGGTTGACCGCCGCCAGTTCCGTTTCATTCAACGCCACTCGCAGGCGCAGGCACGCTGGCCCTCCGCCGTTCTGCATGCTCTGTTTCAGGTCGAAGACTTTCACCTCACGAATCGGACTTTCATCGGCAATCAGGCGTTGCAGGTAGGACCACACGCGCGCGTTGCTGCGGCACTCTTCCGGCACGATCAACACCATCGAACCGTCCGGGCGGGACAGCAGCTGGCTGTTGAACAGGTAGGACCGCACGGCATCCTCCACGCCGACCTCGATGCGCGGCACGCAGATCGCCTGGAAGCGTCCGCCGCGACGCGCCAGCTTGTCATGCAGTTCGCGCAGCACGTGGTCGGTGTTGAGGAAAGCATCCTCGTGATAGAACAGGACCTCGCCGTTGCCGACAGCAATCACGTCGTTGTGAAAAACGCCCTGATCGATCACTGCTGGGTTCTGCTGCGCGTAGACCACGCCGTCATCGTTCAGGCCGTGCAGCCGGGCGACCGCCTGCGACGCCTCGAGGGTCTGGCGTGCCGGGTACTTTTGCGGGGCAGGAAAGCGGGTGTCGAAGGCGGAGCGGCCGAACACGAAGAATTCCACCCCGGCTTCGGCGTAACTGCGGCAGAAGCGCGTATGGTTGGCAGCGCCCTCGTCACCGAACTGGGCGACGGCAGGCAACGCTGGATGGTGAGCGAAATGGGACGGATTGGCGAACATCGCCCCCAGCACGCGGCTGGTGGTCGGGTGTTCGATGCTGCGGTGGTATTTGCAATTAAGGTTGGCGGCGGTGAAGTGCACGCGGCCGTCGCCAGTGTCGGCGCTCGGGCTCACGGTCGCCGCGTTGGCAACCCACATGCTGGACGCCGAGCAACTGGCGACGAGCAGTGGCATGGACTGGCGTGCGGCACGCTCGATGACCTGCGCATCGGTGCCACTGAAACCGAGCGTGCGAAGCCCGGCCACATCCGGGCGCTCCTGCGGCGCCAGGACCCCTTGGGTGAAGCCCATGTCCATCAGCGCTTTCATCTTCGCCAAGCCTTGCAAGGCCGCCTCACGCGGGTTGGACGACTGCTGGCAATTGCTCTGGGACGCAACGTTGCCGTAGGACAACCCGCCGTAGTTATGGGTCGGCCCCACTAGACCGTCAAAGTTGACTTCGCAGGATTTCATCGGTGAGGCTCCGTGGATCTGTTTTTATAAACATCAATGTTCGTGTGCAGCGCGGTCTTTGTAGGCGCGTGGCTTGTCCCGCGATCGACGGGAAACCCGTCGAAGTCAGGAGACGCGGTCTGTCTGAAGCAACGCATTTTCCGACCTTGCTGCCGCTTCGCGACAGATCGCGGGACAAGCCACCCGCCTATACGTCAAGCGTAATACCCGGCGTCAGGCTCGTCGGTAATGCCAGCGCGTGGCTTTCCAGCGATGCCACCGGGTAGGCGCAGTAATCCGCCGCGTAATAGGCGCTGGCGCGGTGGTTGCCCGACGCGCCGACGCCACCGAATGGCGCACTGCTCGCAGCCCCCGTCAATGGCTTGTTCCAGTTGACGATCCCCGCCCGGCTCTGCAGCCAGAACTGCTGATAGCGAGCTTGCGAGTCTGACAGCAACCCGGCCGCCAACCCATATTGCGTGTTATTGGCCTCGGCAATGGCCGCGTCGAAATCCGTGTAGCGGATGACTTGCAGCAAAGGGCCGAACAGCTCTTCGTCCGAGCGATCCGCCACTTGGGTCACATCGAGAATCCCGGGCGTGAGTAACGCGGCATTGACGTCCGGCTGACTCATCTCAAGCAGCGCCACCGCGCCGCAGGCCAGTAACCGATCCTGCGCATCGATCAGCGCCCGCGCCGCGCCCAGGGAAATGACCGAACCCATGAACGGCGCCGGTTGCTCATCGAACGCGCCCACCTGAATGGTCTCGCTCACTTGCACCAGCCGCGCCACGAACGCGTCACCCCAGGTACCGCGCGGAACGAGCAGACGCCGGGCGCAGGTGCAGCGCTGGCCTGCCGAGATGAAGGCAGATTGGATCACGGTGTAAACCGCCGCATCGACATCGGCGACCTGATCCACGACCAGCGGATTGTTGCCGCCCATTTCCAGAGCGAGAATCTTGTCCGGACGCCCCGCGAATTGTTGGTGAAGGGCATTACCCGTGCGACTGGAGCCGGTGAAGAAGAGCCCGTCGATCCCGGCGTTCGCGGCCAGTGCCATGCCGGTTTCCCGCGCGCCTTGCACCAGGTTCAGAACGCCGGCCGGCAAGCCTGCCTCGACCCAGCACTGCACCGTCAATTCAGCGACTTTCGGCGTCAGCTCGCTGGGCTTGAAGACCACGGCATTGCCTGCCAGCAGCGACGGGACGATGTGCCCGTTCGGCAGGTGACCCGGGAAATTGTAAGGCCCGAACACCGCCACCACACCATGGGGCTTGTGGCGTAGAACCGCCGTGGCGTCACCCAGCGGACCGCTCTTCTCTCCAGTACGTTCACGGTAGCTCTGGATCGAAATGGCGACCTTGTTGACCATGCTGGTCACTTCCGTGGCCGACTCCCACAACGGCTTGCCGGTTTCCTCGCCGATGCAGCGAGCGAGCTCGTCGGCACGTCGCTTCAGCGTTGCGGCAAAGGCTTCCAGAACGGCGATGCGCTCCTCCAGCGTGCGAGTCGCCCAGGCCGGAAATGCCTGACGCGCGGCTTTGACGGCCGTGTCGACTTGCGTCGACGTGGCGCTGCGCCCTTTCCAGATCACCTGTTGAGTGACCGGATTCAGCGATTCGAACGGCTCGCCCTGCCCGTCCTGCCAGGCACCTGCGATATGCAACGTAGACATCAGACTCCCTCCCGGGCTGGAGACAGCGGCACCGCACGCACCTGATCGCCCGCAGTCAGACGCAGACGCTTGGCCGTCGTGGGATCGACCACCAACGTGCCCGCGGCGAAGCGCGCCGGTGCCGCGGTGATGCGGCAGTCTTCGCGCTTGCGGTTGTGGATAAGGAAAGGCGTCGCGTCGTCCCCTGGCGTGCCCACGGCCAGCACCAACGCCTGGCTGTCGCGCACCGCACGGATCTTGCCGGTCTCGCACTCAATGGCCGGCCCGGCGTCGAAGATGTCGACGTACCCCTGATAGCTGAAGCCTTCGGCCTTGAGCATCGTCAGCGCTGGCTCGGTGCTGGTGTGCACGCGGCCGATGACACTGCGCGCCGCCTCGGAGAGGAAACAGCTGTACAACGGAAATTTCGGCATCAGTTCAGCGATGAACGCCCGGTTGCCGACCCCGGTCAAGTAATCGGCCTGGCTGAATTCCATTTTGAAAAAGTGACGCCCCAGGCTTTCCCAGAAAGGTGAATGCCCGTGTTCGTCGGACATGCCGCGCATCTCGGCGATGATCTTGGCGCCGAACAATTCGGGAAACTCCGCGATGAACATCATGCGCGCCTTGGACAGCAGTCGGCCGTTGAGACCGTGGCGGTAATCCGCATGCAGAAACAGCGAGCACAGCTCGGAATTGCCTGTCAGGTCGTTGGCCAGAAACAGCGTGGGAATTTCACGGTAGATGTTCAATTCCTGCGAGGCGCTGACGGTCAGTCCGACGCGGTAGTTGTACCAAGGCTCACGCAAGCCCACCGCACCGGCGATGGCGGAGATCCCGACCACACGTCCGTCATCGTTTTCGAGGACGAACAGGTAGTCGGTGTCGCCCCGTTCGGCTTCGCCACGAAAGGTTTTCTCCGCCCAGCTCACCCGGTGCGCCAGACGCTCCTCATTGGCAGGCAGCGTGGTCAGGCCTGCGCCGGTGCTGCGTGCCAGGTCGATCAGCGCCGGTAGGTCAGTGCTGCGTACGGGACGAACGATCATGCTTTCTCCTCACGCCGGGTCTTCATGGGGACACCGGCCAACTCGCTAACCTGCGATACGGCAGCCGCTGCGGCCACCGATGACTCAACTGTCAAACCGCGACGATGCGCACGCTGGCGCCTTCGCCGACGCCCAACGCTTCGGCGGCGGCCACACTCAGCGTAACCGGTTTGCCGGGGACCCAATCGAGCTCCAGCATCACCGCGCGGTAGTCCTGCAACTGACTGTTGGCGACCAGGTACGGACGCCCCCCTTTGACGGCGTCGTCGCTGTGGACCGGGTCGACTTTCACCGGCACCACACGGCTCTGCGCAATGGAGCGGATGCCGGAAGTGCGCGCGTGGAGGGTTGGGCCACCGTCGAAGATGTCGATGTAATGATCGGTTTCGAAGCCTTCGCGCATCAGAATGTCGAAGGTGATCTGCGCACGCGGGTGAACCTGCCCCATGGCCTCCTGCGCTTCATCGGGCAGCAGCGGGACGTAGATCGGGTAATGAGGCATCAGCTCGGCCAGGAATGTCCGGCTTTTCAGCCCGCACAGCCTCTCGGCCTCAGCGTAATTGAGGTCGAAGAAGTTGCGGCCGATGGCGTCCCAGAACGGCGAATCGCCATTTTCATCGCTGTAACCCACGATCTCGGTTACCACCGAGTCGGCAAAACGCTCCGGGTGGGCGGCGACGAACAACAGTCGGGCACGGGAATTGAGTTCGGACCACAGCGTCCCCACCAGCTCCGGCAGCACGTAGAAACTGGTCAACAGGCTGTTACCGGTCAAATCGTGGCATTGGGACAGAACGTGAATCTTGTTGTGAATCTTCAGTTCGCGGGAGGCGTGGACGAAGGTTTCGTTGCGAAAACTGTAAAACGGCTCGGAGTAGCCCGCGGACGCAACAATTCCCGAGCACCCCACCAGACGGTCGGATTCGGTATCTTCGAGCACGAAGAAATAGGTCTCTTCGCCATTGAAGCTCACCTCGGCGGCGAACGACGCTTCGGACGCGGCGATCTTGTCGCTCAACCGACCGGCGTCATCCGGCAGGGACGTGACACCGATCGGGCTGTCCGCGGCAAGCCGCTGGACCTCGCTCAGATCCGCCATTTGCGCGGGGCGCATTACCAGCATGGTGTCACTCCTTGAAAAAAATCAGGGCGATTGCCCGGTACCAGAAAAATAAAATCATTCATGCAGATGCCTGTAGGAGCGCGCTTGGTCTGGGCCGCACTTGGGCGATCGCGGTGTGTCAGTCGACACGGCCGCGACAGGCGCAAGCGCGTTCCTACAGGTTACGGGGTGGCTGTCACGCCGCTGTCAGCTTCGCCACCGCGCGCTCGAAACGCTCCAGCCCCTCGTTGATGTCCGCCTCTTCGATCACCAGACTCGGCGCGAAACGCACGACATCGGGACCGGCTTGCAAGATCATCACGCCTTCGTGCTCGGCAGCGTTGAAGAAGTCCTTGGCCTTGCCCTTCCAGGCGTCCGTCAGCACACAGCCGATCAACAGACCCATCCCGCGCACTTGGCTGAAGACGCCGTATTGCTGGCCGATCTTTTCCAGACGCGCCTTGAACAGCGCATGCTTGGCCGTGACGCCCTTGAGGACTTCCGGGGTATTGACCACGTCGATGACCGCCTCGCCCACCGCGCAGGCCAGCGGGTTGCCGCCGTAGGTTGTGCCGTGCACGCCGACCGACAGGTGTTGGGCCAGCGCCTCGGTGGTCAGCATCGCGGCCATCGGGAAACCACCGCCGATGCTCTTGGCACTGGAGAGGATGTCCGGGGTGACGCCGTAGTGCTGGTACGCGAACAGGTGGCCGCTGCGGCCCATGCCGCTCTGCACTTCGTCGAAGATCAACAGCGCGTTGTGCGCGTCGCACAACTCGCGGGCGCCTTGCAGGTACTCCCGCTCGGCAGGCAGTACACCGCCCTCGCCTTGAATCGGCTCCAGTACCACCGCGCAGGTCTTGTCGCTGATCGCCGCCTTCAGTGCCGCGAGATCGTTGTACGGCACATGGGTGATGCCGCTGATTTTCGGACCGAACCCGTCCGAATACTTCGGTTGACCACCGACGCTGACAGTGAACAGCGTGCGGCCATGGAAGCTGTTCAACGCAGCGATGATTTCGTATTTCTCGGTTCCAAACCGATCATGGGCCACGCGGCGGGCCAGCTTGAAAGCCGCTTCGTTGGCTTCCGCACCCGAGTTACAGAAGAACACGCGATCGGCGAACGTCGCGTCGACCAGCTTTTTCGCCAGCCGCAATGCCGGTTCGTTGGTGAATACGTTGGAGACGTGCCACAGCTTGTTGGCTTGTTCGGTCAATGCGCCTACCAGCGCCGGATGAGCGTGGCCTAGCACGTTGACCGCGATGCCGCCGGAGAAATCCACCAGTTCACGTCCCGACTGATCCCACACCCGGGAGCCTTGGCCACGCACAGGAATGAACGCGGCAGGAGCGTAGTTGGGGACCATCACCTGGTCGAAATCGGCACGTTGCACCGGTACTTGCTCAACGGACATCGGAGTCTCCTGAAGAGGAACGCCTGCCTGGAACTGGCGAGCGATGGAAGGATTGTAAGGACTGCTTTCACCCCGGCCTTGCCGCCAAGCGACAACTTCTTATAGCGCAAAACCGGGTTTTTCCGAGGCTTTCGGCAATGCGACAAATTGCGTCGGAAAGGCGCAGTTTAAACGTTGGCGAGTGGTTGTAGCAGCGGTCTGTCGATTTGATTTGCCGGGTTCGAGCAACGGAACTGCCCTTCTCTGTCGGAGCGGGCTTGTGGGTGCTCACGCACTCAAGCGAGCCTGTCGGCGACTGACACAGATTCATCGTGGGCACACTCGCGCCTACAGAGGGTCACCCGCGCGACCAAGGGCCGGGCTCAGCCACGCTCGGCGGGAACGGAGGAGAGTTCGAAGGGGCTGCTGCTGCGTCGCTGATTTCGGTCTTCCCGAGGCGTGGCACCGAAGAAATTACGGTAGGCACTGGAGAAATGCGGACCCGAGGAAAAGCCGCAGGACAAGCCGATCTGGATGATCGACTTACTGGTCTGCATGAGCATCTGACGCGCCTTGTTCAGACGGAGCTCCAAGTAGTACTGGCTCGGCACGCGATTGAGGTACTGCTTGAAGATGCGCTCCAACTGACGGCGGGACACGCACACATGCTGGGCGATTTCGTCGGTGGTCAACGGTTCCTCGATGTTGGCTTCCATCAGCAGCACCGCCTGAGTCAGCTTGGGATGACTGGACCCCAGGCGATTCTGCAGCGGAATGCGCTGACGTTCGCCCCCTTCGCGAATGCGCTCGACCACCAGCTCTTCGGACACCGCACCGGCCAACTCGGCCCCATGGTCGCGCGCGAGCACGGCCAGCATGAGATCCAGCACCGACATGCCGCCACAGGCAGTCATGCGATCCCGGTCCCAGTCGAACAAATGGCTGGTCGCGATCACTTTCGGGAAACGCTCGGCAAAGTCATCCTGCCAGCGCCAGTGCACGGCCGCTCGATAGCCGTCGAGTAGCCCCAATTGCGCCAACGGATACACACCTGCCGACAGACCACCGATCACGCAACCTGCCCGCACCAGTTGTTTGAGCGCGCCGGCCAGCGCAGACGACATCGGCGCGGGCGGCTCGTCGGCAAGCAGGAAAACCTTCTGACAACCTTCCAGCCGCCCGGCCCACGACTCACCCGGCAACTGCCACCCGTTGCCCTGCTCTTCAGGCTCGGCGTGCATGAACGCCAGTTCATAAGCCACTTCGGGGTGCACCCGCTGAGCGACACGCAGGGCCTCCTCTGCCAGCGCCAGAGTCAGGGCTTTGGTGCCGGGCCAGATGAGAAATCCGATTCGATGGGCAGTCATGGCGTGCAATCCGAAACGTGTCACTGTTGGGGGTCGCACGCCAGGCGTGCAATGGGGTTCTGGGTCTGCAATTCGTGTCGGCGGTCGACGCGCAGCATGAACTGTTCCGAGGTAAAACGCACCGTTCGCGACGGCGCGCCTGGCTACTTCAGGCTGCCGGACAGAAACTGCTTGAGGCGTTCGGACTTCGGACTGACCAGCACCTCACGGGGGTCGCCGTATTCTTCGACCAAACCCTTGTGCAGGAAAATCAATTGGTTGGAGACTTCCCGGGCAAACCCCATCTCGTGGGTGACCACGACCATGGTACGGCCTTCTTGAGCCAGGGCTTGCATGACTTTGAGCACATCGCCCACCAGCTCCGGATCCAGCGCCGAGGTCGGCTCATCGAACAACATCACCTCCGGCTCCATGGCCAGCGCCCGGGCAATCGCGACGCGCTGCTGCTCGCCGCCGGACATGTGGCCTGGATAGGCGTCCTTGCGATGAGCCACGCCCACTTTGTTCAGGTAGTGTTCGGCCTTTTCCAACGCCTCTTTTTTTGGCACACCCAGCACATGCACGGGCGCTTCGATGATGTTTTCCAACGCCGTCATGTGCGACCACAGGTTGAAATGCTGAAACACCATCGACAGACGCGAGCGCATGCGCTGCAATTGCTTGGGGTCCGCTGCCTTGAGGCCGCCGTCTTTGTTCGCGACCAGCTTCAGCTCTTCGTTGTTGAGCAGGATCCGCCCGGATTTGGGCTGCTCCAGCAGGTTGATGCAACGCAGGAACGTGCTCTTGCCCGAGCCGCTGGAGCCGATGATGCTGATCACGTCGCCTGCCTTGGCGGTCAGCGAAACACCTTTGAGGACTTCGTGAGTGCCGTAGCATTTATGCAAGTCCTGGATTTCCAGTTTGTTCATGTTCTCGGTTCTCACAGGTAATCAATCGCTGAGCAGACGGCCGCTGCGCAGCGGAGTACGACCCGCCACCTTCGCCATCCAAAGCCCCGGTTGGGCGTAACGCAACTTTTCGATGGCAAACAGGACGCCGGCCGTGGTGGCGCACATTATGGTCGCCCGATCGGTGAGGGGATCGACCACTTCGAACAACGGCTCGCCCGGCTCGACCCAGACGCCTGCCGGACGCAGAAAGGTCAGCACGCCCGGATGAGGTGCGTAAATCATTTCGGTGCCTTCGAAAGGCATGCCCTCACACGCCTCATGGATCGCCTTCGGCCATTCGCCGCCTATCAGACCCTGTTCGGCGAGGAATGCCAGGATTCCCTCGGCGTAGGCGTGGGCTTGCGCCTTGCCCGTATTGGATTGCCCGCCCAGTTCCAGGGTGGTCGACAGGCAGGCCAGAGGAATCTTCGCTTCAGGGAAACGCCGCGCCAGCC
This sequence comes from Pseudomonas sp. RIT409, assembly GCF_003052515.2. Taxonomy (GTDB): domain Bacteria; phylum Pseudomonadota; class Gammaproteobacteria; order Pseudomonadales; family Pseudomonadaceae; genus Aquipseudomonas. The sequence goes on from NZ_QARE02000008.1 coordinate 210,580, forward strand.
GTAGCCAGGGCAACGAACAGGCCTCATCGAACGAGCTGCCGCCCGAATCTTCAGCCAACAACCCGACGCTGACACCCAGATGCGCCGACAACGAGCGCCATTGTGGCCAATGTTGCGGCAGCGCATACATGTGCAGTGCGGCATCGGTGTCGCAGTGCAGGTCCAGAACGATGTCGGCGTCACACGCATGGCGCAGAAGCACCCTCTGCATGCCGGCCAGCTCGCTGCTCGCAGGCGGCAGTTGCTCGAGCACATCGACCATGGCGCGGCGAATCAGCTCCACATTGGCATGCGGATCGTCCCCCAGTTTGCCCGCCAGCTGCTCGGCCACCGGCTCGCTCAGTTCAGTGAAATCACGGTTGAAATTCTTGCCGGTGCCGTATTCGAAACGCCCCTGATGATTGCCCTGCAGCACTTGCCCGAGACCGATCGGATTGGCCACAGGCACCAGTTCGATCACCCCTTTGAGCAAACCCTGTGACTCCAGGTCCGCGAGGCGTTGTTTCAGCTCCCAGGCCGTGCGCATGCCAGGCAGTTCATCGGCGTGGAGGCTGGCCTGGATGTAAGCCTTGCGCTCGCCCTGACCAAAACGGAACACGCTCACGCTGCGCTGCGTGCCGAGATTGCCCCACGGCAAGTCATGATCGATGCGTTGCATATCAGTGCTTCCTCGGTGCGAGGTAACCGAGCCAGCGGCGCTCGGCCAATTTGAACAGTTTCACCAGAATGAAGGTCAGGGTCAGATAGAACACGCCCGCCGTAATGTAGGCCTCGAACGGCAGGTAGAAACGTGCGTTGATGTCACGCGCCGCGCCCGTGATGTCCATCAGCGTCACGATGGACGCCAGGCTGGTGGTCTGCAGCATCATGATCACCTCGTTGCTGTACTGGGGCAGCGCCCGGCGCAGCGCCGAGGGCAGCAGAATGCGCCGATACATCTTGGCCTTGGACATGCCCATCGCCCGCGCGGCCTCGATTTCCCCCGCAGGCGTGGACTTCAAGCTGCCGGCGATGATTTCCGCGGTGTAGGCACTGGTGTTGATCGCGAAAGCCAGGCAGGCACAAAAGGTCGCACTGGACAGCCACGGCCAGAGGAAGCTCTCTCGGACCGCCTCGAACTGCGCCAGCCCGTAGTAGATGAGGAACAACTGAACCAGCATCGGCGTGCCGCGAATCACGTAGGTGTAGGTCCAGGCCAGCCCGTTGACCCACGCCACTTTCGAGACCCGCATCAGCGCCAATGGCAGCGCCGCCAGCAGGCCGAAAAACAGCGAGAGCGCGAGCAGCTTCAGGGTGACCGCCACACCGCTCAAGTACAGCGGCAGGTTTTCCCAGACGACGTTGTAATCGAAAATCATAGCTCTGCCACCCTTACGCCCGCCGAGTAGCGTTTTTCGACCTGACGCAGGATCAACAGCGAGACACTGGTGATCACCAGATACATGGCCGCAACGGCGAGAAAGAACGTGAACGGCTCGCGGGTCGCGTCGGCGGCCTGCTTGGCCTTGAACATCATGTCTTGCAGACCGACGACGGAAATCAGCGCAGTGGCCTTGGTCAGCACCAACCAGTTGTTGGTGAAACCGGGAATCGCCAGTCGGATCATCTGCGGAACCAGAATACGGAAGAACACGCGTGACTGACTCATGCCATACGCCATGCCGGCCTCGGCCTGGCCCTTGGGGATGGCCATGAAGGCGCCGCGAAAGGTCTCGGACAGATAGGCACCGAAAATGAAGCCCAGCGTGCCGATACCGGCCATCAGCGGATTCAGGTCGATGTAGTCGTCGTGCCCCAGCAACGGGGCGATGCGATTGAGCAAGTCCTGACCGCCGTAGAAAATCAGCAGAATCAACACCAGATCGGGAATGCCACGAATGACCGTCGAATACACGTCGCCCAGCCAGGCCAGCCAGCGCACTGGCGACAGCCGCAGTGACACGCCGACCAGCCCGAGCACGATGGCCAGCGCCATGGAACAGAGCGCGAGTTGCAGAGTCAGCCATGCCCCGTCAAGGATGACGGCTCCGTAGCCTTTCAACATGTAGTGGGGCCCTCGAGCGCGGGAAAGAAAAATGGCGCAATCAGAAGGATCGAAAACCTGCTGCGTGCGCCATTGGGTGCGGACGTCGACTTACTTGCCGTAGATGTCGAAGTTGAAGTACTTGTCCTGAATCGCCTTGTATTTGCCGTTCTCACGGATCGCCGCGATGGCGGCGTTGAGTTTGTCCAGATTGGCCTTGTCACCCTTGCGTACGGCGATGCCCACGCCGTCGCCAAAGTACTTGACGTCAGTGAATGCAGGGCCGACGAACGCGTAGCCTTTGCCCGCGTCGGTGTTCAGGAAGCCATCCTGCAACAGCGTCGCATCCGCCACTGTGCCATCCAGACGACCCGCAGCGATGTCCAGGTAGATCTCGTTCTGCGAGCTGTAGGGTTTGACTTCGGCCCCCAGTGGCGCCAGCACTTCCTTCGCGAAGCGCTCGTGGATCGAACCGCGCTGCACGCCGATGTTCTTGCCTTTGACTTCGGTCAGGCCGTCGCTGACGACAGTACCCTGCTTCATGACCAGGCGGGCCGGAGTGTTGTAATACTTGTTGGTGAAGTCGACAGACTTCTTGCGATCTTCAGTGATGGACATCGAGGACAGGATCGCGTCGATCTTGCGCACTTTGAGGGCAGGAATGAGGCCGTCGAACTCTTGCTCGACCCAGACACACTTGACCTTCATTTCTTCGCACAAGGCGTTGCCGATGTCGTAGTCGAAGCCAACGATGCTGCCGTCCGGCGCTTTCGAAGCAAATGGAGGATAGGCCGCTTCGATGCCGATCTTCAGAGGCTTCTCATCGGCGAAAACGGGCTGTGCCAGTACGGACAGCGCCAGGGCGCCGAGCAGCATGAGCTTTTTCATTCTTGAAACTCCATCGGTATAACGCGACAAGTGGCAGTGAGCGAAGCGCTCAATGTGCAGAGGAAGCTTTGACATTGCGACGCGAAGCGCCGTCGAGTCTCGAGTTCGACAAGCCTTCGGCGAGTGATCGGCATTTTAGCGGCAGGCGGTAAGTCGATATTTCTTCAATGCGACAACTAGTTACAGAAGCACCGAGAAAGCCAGACAACCTAATTGACAGCCCAGACATTTCATGCATAGGCAATTGGCAGCAAACCCATCAACGAAGCAAATAACGCGCCCATTATTGGCAAAGCCTTCTAATCCGGCAAGTCCAGCGTGTCGAGTGGGTCGATTGGGGCGATGAATTGCACAGCGCTCGGGGTGTTAGGCCCCAAGTACGTGCAAAGGGTTACGGCGATGCCTCGCTCGGTAACAAATCGATATATATCCCTCTTTCGGCCCGTCACCGCCTCCACTGCCAACCATGACGTCGGGAGCGGCCTGCAGCTTCACCTGGTGAGGCCAGAATGATGCGCAACGATACGCACCTGAAATTCCGCATTTTGTAGGTTAAGAAATCAGGCGGCGTAAGACCTTTCTGAGAATACAAAAAGCACGTCAAATCAGGCTTTCAGACCTCGCTGCGCAGCCTCTATCCTCGCCCCTTCTCAACTCAGCAGGGACGTAGTGGTATGGCATTCGATGGATTTATCAAGCTCGATGGCATCGCCGGCGAATCGATGGATGATCGACACAAAGGCTGGATCGAAATCACCGGGTATAACTTCGGCGTCAATCAGAGCACCTCGGCGACCGCCAGCTCCAACGGCGGAGCAGGTTCGGGACGTGCGACCCTCACGGACTTCAGTTTCAGCAAACGACTGGACACTTCCAGCGCGCGCCTCTTTGAAGCCAGTTGCTCGGGGGAGCACATCAAAGAGTTGACACTGGTTCTCTACCGAGCTGGGGGCGACAAGCTCAAATACTACGAAGTCAGGCTCGAAGAAGTGATCATTTCCGACTTCTCACAAGAGGGTGAAAGCGGCGAGCCGATGGAGCGGGTACAGATCAACTTCGGTCGCATCCATGTCGTGTACACCCAACAGAAACGCAGCGACGGCGCCGCCGCAGGTAACATTTCCGGCGGCTGGGATCGTATCGCCAACAAACGCTTCAGTTGAGAAGACGGATATGGCCAGACCTTACTTCTTCATCAACGACCAGATGCAGACCTACGCCACGTTGAAAAACCGGGTGGGCGGCAATCAAAAATTCGACGTTCTCAATGCGCACCTTCGCAATATCGTGGTCGTGCCCGGTCAATTGGTCATCATGGGCGACCTTTCGACAAGCACGCTGACCGCCGAAGAGATGCAGATGATGGACTACGCCGATAAAGTCCGGCGCCATCTGCTCGCACAGCAGGCCGGGGGTGACGGTCATGTGGTCAAGAATTATGACCTGCTGCAAAACGTCCTGAACTACAGCTCGCTCGGCATCGGCGCTGCCAGCGGCAGTTGGGAAAAACACCTGAGTGAAGTTGCACAAACGCTCAAGGACATCGAACAACTTCACAAGGACTCCCTCAGAAAAGGCACGACAATCGCCCGACAAACATTCATTACACAGCGTCGTGTGCTGTTCTCCAAGCTTGATACGCAGTTAAAAGGTATTGCCCGCTGGGGGACGGGCATGCACAACAAAGGATCGATCAAGAAAATGTTGGGCATATCGACAAAAAGCTACCTGCACACACCAGAAATCCAGGGTTATGCAGCACGTCTGGAAAGTATCGCCAAGGCTTCCAGGTTTCTGAAAGCGGGGACGCCGATTGGGATTGGATTGAATGGCTTGTCGACTCATCTTGAGATCAAAGAGGCTTGCGCGACTGGTCGGGAGGAGGTGTGCAGAAAGGCGAAGTATATTGAAGGGACAAAGCTAGTAGGTAGCGTCACTGGAGGGATGGTCGGAGGTACGATCGGAGCGGCGGTATTGACACCGCTCTGTATGGTTCTATTTGGCGTTCCTACGGGGGGCTGGGGTGCACTCGGATGCGCGGTTGTCTCCGCTGCCACAGGTGGGTATGCCGGAGGTCTGGGCGGTGAATGGGGTGGTGAGCACGTTGGTGAAGTAATTTACGAGTGGCGGCCATAATGCCGACGGTAATAGTCCTTAGTTTGATCTGGTTGATTTCGTCGTGGGCCAACCTCACGGTACTGGTGTGGTTCACTTACAAGAATATCGATATTCTAGAGAGCCATCTGTCTGACTGCGCGGGCGTTACCGCCACCCGAAATCTGTGGCAGGGAGGAGTGATAGGCCGACAGATGCGACTTAGCATAATTTTCGCAATTATGTATATGCCGAAAGTCATGCATCGACGAGGCGACATCACCAGAGACGCTCACTTGAACATCCCTCAACATTTGAGAAGGCGTATTTGGACAATCCATATTTGGCTTCTTATTAACGGCTTTTTTCTGGCAGCACTTTGCTACGCCATCGGCGGCACTCAATAGTCGATGGCTTACGGATATAAGAGACGAGATAGACACGCGGCTAGGCAACTATTGACCAAGCTACCTGCATACCCCTGGACATTAAAGGCTATGCAGCGCGTAGGGCATAGTGCCAAGGTTTCTCATTGCCAACCAACGACTAAGCCTACGATCAGCGCTCAAGATCAACATCACAAAAACGCCCCATCTGGCTCTCACCGGACGGGGCGTTTTTATTGCAGGAGGGCTATCAGGCGGCCGTCATGGTCTTGTGCGTTTCGACCAGATGCGCCACGACACTTGGGTCAGCCAAGGTCGAAATATCGCCCAACGCGTCGTACTCACCCGTGGCGATCTTGCGCAGGATACGGCGCATGATTTTGCCGGAACGGGTTTTCGGCAGGCCTGGCGCCCACTGAATCACGTCCGGCGAGGCGATCGGGCCGATCTCTTTACGCACCCAGTTGCGCAGTTCAATGCGCAGGGCTTCGTCCGGCACCTCGCCACCGTTCAGGGTGACGTAGACATAGATGCCCTGCCCTTTGAGATCGTGGGGCACACCCACTACAGCGGCCTCGGCGACTTTCGGGTGCGCGACCATCGCGCTCTCGATCTCGGCAGTACCCATGCGGTGGCCGGAGACGTTGAGCACGTCGTCGACACGGCCCGTGATCCAGTAGTAGCCGTCCTCATCGCGACGCGCACCGTCGCCGGTGAAATACATGCCGCGGAAGGTCTTGAAATAGGTGTCGACGAAACGGTCGTGATCACCGTACAGGCTCCGTGACTGCCCCGGCCACGAGTCGAGGATCACCAGGTTACCTTCAGCGGCGCCTTCGATCAGGTTGCCAAGGTTATCCACAAGGGCCGGAATCACCCCGAAGAACGGCTTGGTCGCAGAACCCGGCTTGAGCGCAGTGGCGCCGGGAAGTGGGCTGATCAGCACGCCACCGGTTTCGGTCTGCCACCAGGTGTCGACGATCGGGCAGTTCTGCTTGCCAACCGTGTTGTAGTACCAGTTCCAGGCCTCGGGGTTGATGGGTTCGCCGACCGAACCGAGCAGACGCAGGCTGGAGCCATCGGCACCTTCGACCGCCTTGGTGCCTTCGGCCATCATGGCGCGGATGGCAGTCGGCGCGGTGTACAGAATGTTGACCTTGTGCTTGTCGATGATTTTCGACATGCGAGTGATGTCCGGGTAATTCGGAATGCCTTCGAACAGCAGCGTGGTCGCGCCGTTGGCCAACGGCCCATAGACGATGTAGCTGTGGCCGGTGACCCAGCCCACGTCGGCGGTGCACCAGTAGATTTCCCCCGGCTTGTAGTCGAACACGCGCTCATGGGTCAGCGCGGCATACAGCAGGTAACCGGCGGTGGTATGCAGAACGCCTTTCGGTTTGCCGGTGGAACCGGAGGTGTACAGGATGAACAGCGATTCTTCAGCGCCCATTTCCTTTGGGGCACACGTGGACGATGCCACTTCCAGCAGCGCGTGATACCAGATATCGCGATGGCGGTTCCATTCGATGTCGCCGCCCGTGCGCTTGCACACGATGACTTTCTGCACACTGCTGGTTTCGGGGTTGGTCAGCGCTCGGTCGACATTGGCTTTGAGTGCAGTCTTCTTGCCGCCGCGCAGGCCTTCGTCGGCCGTGATGACCACTTTAGAGCGGCAGTCGATGATCCGCCCGGCCAGCGCCTCGGGTGAAAACCCGCCGAACACCACGGAGTGGATCGCGCCGATGCGGGCACAGGCCAGCATCGCCACAACGGCCTCGGGAATCATCGGCATATAGATCGTGACCACGTCACCCCGGTGCACATCCTGGCCGCGCAGGGCGTTGGCGAACTTGCAGACTTCTTCGTGCAGTTCACGGTAGGTGATGTTGCGGCTCTCGGAGGGGTCGTCCCCTTCCCAGATGATCGCGACCTGATCGCCGCGCTCGGCCAGATGGCGGTCGAGGCAATTGTAGGAAACGTTCAGCGTGCCGTCGGCGAACCACTTGATGTCGACACGATGGTCATCGAAGGAGGTCTGTTTGACGTGGGTGAAAGGCTTGATCCAGTCCAGGCGCTGGGCCTGCTCGCGCCAGAAGCCATCGGGGTTGACCACCGACTGCTGGTACATGGCCTTGTAGGTCGCCTCGTCTGTCAGCGTATTGGCTGCCACTTCAGGGCGAACGGGGTACAGGGAAGCCGCACTCATCTTTCTTACCTCGGTGGAAATGTTGTTTTTGTATGGACCCGTTGTATCCGCCGATGGCTCAGGAAGCCATTCGACGATGGTCTTACCGGCCTTCAGCATAACGCTGAAAAGCGCTAAAGGCCCCGCCTTTCGGCGAATCCTGCCGCTTGAACTACGACCAAGGAACGAGAACCGAACGCCTTACTCCGTCATTTCGACGATTGTTACCGAAATGCATAACAGTCTTTATCAAAATGGTTTCTATATAACCGCCCGGCAGAGGCATAAACTTCATTCCGCCAACACGGCAAACGATTGACAACTAACGCCCCCCACTCCGGCTTGTCGATCGACTCACCCAACCTGGTAACAACTGACTTCACACAGAACCCCAAAAGGGTTTTGCGCACCCTGCCGAACAGAATTCCGGTTCGACCGAGTTGACGAAGCAACTGAGAGGAAACCTGTAATGAAAGCTGCACTGGTGGTAATGGCTCTTTGTGGTTTCAGTGCCATGGCAATGGCAGAAGAATCGGGCGCGAAGGTGGCTGCCCAACAGCAACGCATCGAGCACTACACTTACGCGAGCCATCCGGACATCGCCAAGGTCATTTCGGTGGACAATACGCCTAACGTGTGTGCCGTCGTACCGCAGCACATGACCTATGAAGACTCCCGCGGTCAGCGTCACATCATGGAGTACATGGTGATGGGCAACGGGTGCAGCAACGGCTGACCGCCCTGACGCGACATCGCCTGTGGCAGTACGGCCCGACGGCGGCAGCGTTCTTGCAACGCCACCGCCGGCCCGCCGTGAAATCATTCGCGCTTCAGTGACAGGTAAATAACGAAGCCTCTTTTATTTATTCCCAACTTCATACTGTTTCAACTTATTAGCTATTGTCGTGTGGGAAACGCCTAATCGTTTTCCTAATAAACGGCTGCTAGGGTATTGGCCATACAACTGACCAAGAACTGACTTCTCGAAACGCCCGACAATGGCTTCCAGATCGCCCTCCAACGAAAAGTCGTTCAATGGCGAGCGCGCGCCGTAATCTGGCAGACGGATATGCTCGGCCTTCACCTGGCCGCCTTCGCACAGTGAAACGGCCTGGAACAACGCATTTTCCAACTGACGAATGTTACCCGGCCAATGGTATTGCTCCATCCGCCGCATCGCGTCGACCGCGATACGGGGCAGCGGGCAGCCGATCTGCCGGCTCGCCTGGTCGAGGAAATGCTGCACCAGAGGCTCGAGACCGTCCAGGCACTCCCGCAACGGCGGAATGTGCAGGGACAGTACGTTCAGCCGATGATACAAATCCTGGCGGAATTCCCCCCGCGCGCACGATTCGGACAGGTCCACCTGCGTCGCGCAGATGATTCGCACATCCAGGAAGACTTCTTCATCGCTTCCAACACGGCGAAAACAGCCCTCTTGCAGGTAGCGAAGCAATTTGGCCTGTAGCCGCGGACTCATTTCGCCGACGCCGTCCAAAAACAGGGTGCCGCCCGCCGTCAGTTCCAACAGCCCCAATTTTCCCTCCGCCCGCGCACCGTCGAAAGCACCAGGCCCGTACCCGAACAGTTCGGTTTCGGCCATCGACTCGGATAACCCGGCGCAGTTGAGCACCATGATCGGCGCCTGGCCACGCGGGCTCGCCAAGTGGCAGGCCCGCGCCAGCAATTCCTTGCCGGTTCCGGTTTCCCCTTCTATCAACAACGGCGCATCCAGAGGCGCCATGCGTCGTGCTTCGCGGACCACCGCTGCCATGGGTTTCGAACTCTGGAAGATGCTGTCGAAACCCCGCAGTTCTTGCTTGCGTACCTGGTAGATATGCTCCCCGACGCGATCCGCGCGGTGCAACGTCAACACGGCTCCGGCCATGGCTTCGCTGTCTTCGTGCTCGGACTGCAAGGGTGCGATATCAGCGAGAAAGATGTCGCCCTTGACCTTGACTCGCAAGCCATTGGTCCGCGAACGATTCGCTCGCACCAGTTGAGGCAGATCGAAGTCCTCGGTGTAGCGCGACAGGGGTATACCCGGCACCTCGTCGACACGCACCCCCAGCAACTGCGCCGCTGCCCGATTGGCCGCCACGATCGAGCCTGCCATGTCGATGGACAGAACCGGAAACTCCAACGCCCCCAGCAACGCATTCAGCTCCATATGCCGACGCTCGCTAGGAATCAGGCCTACCCGCTTGACACCAAATACCCCGGGAATCGTTTCGAACTTCGGCACCAACGCCTTGAATTGCAGGTTGATCAGGTTCGGGCAGCGCAGATAAATCGCATCCCCACGCTCCCCCCCGACTTCTCCGCCGGACACGTTTACGCCATAAGCGACGAGGAGATCGAGGATGTCGCGAAGGATGCCGACGCGGTTTTGGCAGTGCACTTTGATCCGCATGGAAAGTCACTCGGGTGGAGGTGTCGAGAAGATTTGAGCCGGGTGCCAAATCGTCGTCAAGTTTCCGTTACAGGATGGGGCGTAAACGGGCGCTCGCTACCCGCGATTCCAAAAGCCGACACTTCTTCCGTCAGGAATTCTTTACAGAGAACTTGGTGTTTTCCGCCTCCGATGACCCCAACCTCATCCGGAATCGCCGTAAAAGACGCTATCTATAGCCACAAGCGGGCCATCGGCCACGTTTGCTCCAGATAACAATTAAACCTACAGGAGAGCAGCATGAGCACGCAGTATGTCGCCCGTGAACCGGACGCCAGCGGCTTCATCGACTACCCCGAGGCCGATCACCGGGTGTGGAATACCTTGATCACCCGCCAGATGAAAGTGGTGGAAGGACGAGCTTGTCAGGACTACCTGGACGGCATCGAGCAGTTGAAATTGCCCCATGATCGAATCCCACAACTGCGCGAGATCAACCATGTGCTGGACACGGCCACGGGGTGGCAGGTCGCCCGTGTTCCGGCGCTGATTCCTTTCCAGACGTTTTTCGAGCTGCTGGCCGACAAGCGTTTTCCTGTGGCGACGTTCATCCGTACCGAGCAAGAGCTGGACTACCTGCAAGAGCCTGACATCTTCCATGAAGTCTTCGGACACTGCCCGCTGTTGACCAACCCCTGGTTCGCCGAATTTACTCACATGTACGGCAAGCTCGGTCTGGCAGCCACGAAAGAGCAACGCGTGTATCTTGCCCGTCTGTACTGGATGACCATCGAGTTCGGGCTGGTGGACACCGCTCACGGCCGCCGGATCTACGGTGGCGGCATCCTGTCTTCGCCGAAGGAAACCGTGTACAGCCTGTCGGCGGAACCGGCGCACCAGGCGTTCGACCCGGTGGAAGCCATGCGCACGCCCTACCGCATCGACATCCTGCAGCCGCTCTACTTCGTGCTGCCTGACCTCAAGCGCCTGTTCGATCTGGCCCATGCCGACATCATGGAGATGGTCCGAACCGCCATGCAGGCCGGGCTTCATGCACCCCGCTTCGCGCCAAAAAATCCGGCCTCCGAACCCGTTACTGTCTGAACAAGGATTGCAATCATGACCACGCTGAGCCAACACCACTGTGAAGCCTGCCGCGCCGACGCACCGCAGGTCAGCGAAGCCGAACTCCCGACGCTGCTGCGCCAGATTCCGGACTGGAACATCGAAGTCCGGGACGGCGTGATGCAGCTGGAAAAGGCCTGGCTGTTCAAGAATTTCAAATTTGCGCTGGCGTTTACCAACGCGGTCGGCGAAATTGCCGAGGCCGAAGGTCATCACCCAGGCATTCTGACCGAGTGGGGTAAAGTGACCGTGACCTGGTGGAGCCATTCCATCAAAGGGTTGCACCGCAACGATTTCATCATGGCCGCCCGCACTGACGAGGTGGCCAAGAGCGCCGAGGGCCGTAAGTAAATGCATTTCTCACAGATTCAGCGTGTACCCGATGATCCGATCCTGGGCCTGATCCAGGCGTATGCCAAGGATCCGAACCCGAACAAGTTCGATCTGGGCGTCGGTGTGTACAAGGATGCGCAGGGGCTGACCACCATCCCCCGGGCCGTCAAGCTGGCCGAGCAGCGCCTCGTGGACGCCCAGCCGACCAAGACGTACATCGGCGGTCATGGCGAGCCGCGGTTCGGTACGCTGATCTGTGAACTGGTCATGGGTGCTGACTCTCCGCTGATCCGGCATCAGCGCGTCGGCGCCACGCAAACTCCTGGCGGCACCGGCGCCCTGCGCCTGTCCGCCGATTTCATCGCCAACTGCCTGCCGGGCAAGGGCATCTGGCTGAGCGACCCGACCTGGCCGATCCACGAGACCATCTACGCCGCAGCCGGCTTGCACGTCAGCCATTACCCCTACGTGGGGAGCGACAACAGGCTCAACGTACCGGCCATGCTCGACACCCTGGACAGGATTCCGGAAGGCGATGTCGTCCTGCTCCACGCCTGTTGCCACAACCCCACCGGTTTCGATCTGAGTCACGATGACTGGCATGAAGTGTTGAAAATCGTCAAACGCCGCAATCTGCTGCCACTGATCGACTTTGCCTACCAGGGCTTCGGCGAAGGGCTGGACGAAGATGCCTGGGCCGTGCGCCTGTTCGCCGCCGAATTACCGGAGCTGCTGATCACCAGTTCCTGCTCGAAGAACTTCGGCCTGTACCGTGAACGCACGGGCGCATTGCTGGTGTGTGCCGACAGCAGTGAGAAACTGGCCGATGTCCGCAGCCAACTTTCCGCCACCGCCCGCAACCTGTGGTCCAATCCACCGGATCATGGCGCCGCAGTCGTGGCCGAGATTCTGGGTGATCCGCAGCTCAAGTCGCTCTGGGCGGACGAAGTGGAAGCCATGCGCAGCCGTATCGCGCAATTGCGTCAGGGGCTGGTCGAGGCCCTGACCCCCCTGGGGCTCGGCGAACGCTTTGCACACATCGGCGTGCAACGGGGCATGTTCTCCTACACCGGCATGAACGACGACCAAGTGGCTCGGCTGCGCAGAGAACACAGCGTGTACATGGTCGCCGCCGGTCGGGCCAACGTCGCCGGCATCGATGCCAGCCGCCTGGACGCGCTGGCGGCAGCGTTCGCGGCGGTGTGCAGGGACTGAATCGCCGGGGTAAGGCCGAGGTCGATGGCGGGTTGTGCGCCAAGACGCCCACTACATGACCAACGGCCATGCTGAACGTCTGTTTGTCATCCGTTGTGCTGTATCCTCCGGTGGCGTTTTATGGACGCGCTGCCGGCCCGGCAGCTCAGGGAGGTTCGCTGAATGGGGTAACCTGCACCTTCAGCGGACTGAACCAAGCAACTTGTGAGGAGCGACAGACGATGCACGAAATCCCGAACTTCCCCTTCCCAAGCCAAACCCAACAAAGCGCAGCAGCCCGTCGTGAACTCGGTCAGCCGATCGAGCGGGAGGCGGGTGTAAAAAAGAGTGAAAGCAAAAAAGCCCAAGGCCAACGCTGAAGGCTGACGCTCAGCCCCTATGCAAGAGCGTCTCGCAGGCGTACTTCCATAAGGGCTGACAGGCTTCGAGAACGGACCATGACCGAATTTACCGACACCCAGGCACAAACACTGATCGGCACCACCGAGAAAATGATCGAGATCTGGAGCCGCTTACCCCCAGAAAAACAACAGGCCCTGCTGGCTCGCTTCGGCACCCTGGAAAATGCCCTGGCTGCCTTGGTCACGACACAGCTTCTGGCGCCCGCCGCTAAATGATCCGAAGCGTCTGACCCCACGCGATCCAGTTTCCATTCACCTCAGGTTCAACCTTCGACTGCCACGAACGGGAAAGCCTCGTTATCATGTGGCACCGCTTGCCGTTCAAGCGTCTACGATTCATTCAGTTCTACCCCCTCGCCCCTCCTTTCCAGCCGTAATCGTGGATTGTTGCTCATGCCAGACGCTTCAAGCGCCGCACCCCAACGCCCTATCGCCGTCACACTGCAGGTCGTTTCCATCGTCCTTTTCACCTTCATCGGTTACTTGAACATCGGGATTCCACTGGCCGTTCTGCCGGGGTATGTGCACACCGACCTGGGCTTCGGCGCAGTCACCGCGGGGCTGGTCATCAGCGTGCAGTACCTCGCCACGCTGCTCAGCCGCCCTCAGGCCGGCAAGATCATCGACAACAAGGGGCCCAAAAAGGCCGTGATCATCGGGCTGTTCGGTTGTGGTCTGAGCGGGGTGTTCATGCTGCTCGCGGGCTGGCTCGATGCCTGGCCGATGGTCAGCCTGGTGTGCCTGTTCGTCGGTCGTCTGGTGTTGGGCAGCGCGGAAAGCCTGGTCGGTTCCGGCTCGATAGGCTGGGGCATCGGTCGGGTCGGGGCCAGGAACACCGCGAAGGTGATTTCCTGGAACGGCATCGCCAGCTACGGCGCGCTGGCGATCGGCGCTCCTCTGGGCGTGTTGCTGGTCCAATCCCTAGGCCTGTGGGCGATGGGGGTGAGCATCATACTCCTGGCGGCGCTGGGCATTTCGCTGGCCTGGAAAAAGACACCGGCCCCGATCGTCCACGGGGAACGGATGCCCTTTCTCCATGTGCTTGGCCGCGTGCTGCCCCACGGTACGGGGCTGGCCCTGGGGTCAATCGGGTTCGGTACCATCGCGACCTTCATCACCTTGTATTACGCCAGCCACGCCTGGCCGAATGCAGTGCTGTGCCTGAGCCTGTTCGGCGCCTGCTTCATCTGTGCACGGCTGTTGTTCGGCAACATGATCAACCGAATCGGTGGCTTTCGTGTGGCCATTGCCTGCCTGTCCGTCGAAGCGCTGGGGTTGCTGCTGCTGTGGTTGGCTCCCAATCCAAACCTGGCGCTGGCCGGGGCGGCACTGACCGGCTTTGGTTTCTCGCTGGTGTTTCCGGCGCTGGGGGTCGAGGCGGTCAACCTGGTACCCGCTTCGAGCCGTGGCGCCGCCGTGGGTGCGTACTCCCTGTTCATCGACCTTTCCCTGGGTATCACCGGCCCTCTGGCCGGGGCAGTGGCGTCAGGCTTTGGCTTTTCCTCGATATTCCTGTTCGCGGCGCTGGCGTCACTGGGCGGGCTGGGATTGAGCATCTACTTGTACAAACAGGCGAAGGTGATGCGAGAAACGGCTACGGGTTTGTGAGGAACTGAACCTGCCGCCGATCAAGGGCCAAGAGCGGCCCGCGACAGCTCGTCAAAAGTCGACCTTCCCCCGCCCTGCCTTGATCGATCCGCGTTTGGACTTTGCTTCCAGCCGACGGGTTTTCGACCCCAGCGTCGGCTTTGTCGGTCGGCGTTTCTTCTCGACCTTCGCCGAACTGACGATCAACTCGGTCAGCCGCTCCAACGCGTCCGCGCGATTCTGTTCTTGCGTTCGGTATTGCTGAGCTTTGATGACAATCACACCATCGCTGGTAATGCGGCTGTCACGCAAAGCGAGCAGCCGCTCTTTATAGAATGACGGCAGGGACGATGCGTTGATATCGAAACGCAGATGCACCGCGCTCGAGACCTTATTGACGTTCTGCCCGCCAGCGCCCTGAGCGCGGATTGCGGTCAGTTCCACTTCGTGGTCAGGCAGGTGGACGTTGTTGGAAATGATCAACATGGGGTTGCCCGTATCGAGACGTCATATCAGGGCCTTCACCGCTCGGTGAGGAGGGTTTCACTGGCGGGGAGTCAGCGTCGGCAGAACGGTCGCTTCAGCCGACGCTTTACGCAGGAGTGAATGCGCACCGGGCCATCGGCGCGCCCCCCCACACTACTTGATAATCGAATTGCGTTGCGCCATCGACTGGCTTTCGGCATGACGCCGGATCTTGACGATGTAGAACAGCCCCATCGCGACCAGCCAGACCGGGATCGCGTAGACCGAAATGCGGATGCCGGGAATCATCAGCATGATCACCAGAATCATCACCACGAAGGCCAGGCACACGTAATTGCCGAACGGATACCAGAGCGACCTGAACGTTGGCTGGCGGTCCTTGCTGATGAGGTACTGACGAAACTTGAGGTGCGAGATGCTGATCATGGCCCAGTTGATCACCAGCGTCGCAACCACCAGAGACATCAGCAACTGCAGCGCGTCCTGCGGAATCAGGTAGTTCAGCAGCACCGCAATCAGCGTGACGGCCGCCGAGACCAGGATGGCCCGCACGGGTACCCCACGCTCATCCACCCTCGCCAGCGACTGCGGCGCATCGCCCTGCTCAGCCATGCCGAACAGCATCCGCGCATTGCAATACGTGCCGCTGTTGTACACCGACAGCGCGGCGGTCAGTACCACGAAGTTGAGAATGTGAGCCGCCGTCGTACTGCCGAGCATGGAGAACACATGCACGAACGGGCTGCCGCTGTAGGCATCGCCCGATGCATTGAGGTCAGTGAGCAGAGCATCCCAGGGAGTCAACGACAACAACACCCCAAGCGAACCGATGTAGAAGATCAGGATGCGGTAGATCACCTGATTGATGGCTTTGGGAATGACGGTTTTCGGTTGATCGGCTTCGGCAGCGGTGAAGCCCAGCATCTCAAGGCCGCCAAACGAGAACATGATGAAAGCCAGCGCCATGACCAGCCCGCTGACGCCATTGGGAAAAAACCCGCCGCGGTCCCAGAGGTTGCTGACCGAGGCCTGCGGGCCACCGTTGCCGCTGACCAGCAGGTAGCTGCCCAGAGCGATCATGCCCAGAATGGCCAGGACCTTGATGATCGCAAACCAGAATTCGGTCTCGCCGAACACTTTGACGTTGGCCAGGTTGATGACGTTGATCATCACGAAAAACACCGCGGCCGAGGCCCAGGTAGGGACTTCCGGCCACCAGTACTGGACGTATTTGCCGACGGCAGTCAATTCCGACATGCCCACCAGAATGTACAGCACCCAGCAGTTCCAGCCGGACAGAAAGCCGGCGAAGCCACCCCAGTACTTGTGCGCAAAATGGCTGAAAGACCCGGCGACCGGCTCTTCGACGATCATTTCGCCCAGTTGGCGCATGATCATGAAGGCAACGAAACCGCACAGGGCATAGCCCAGAATCATCGACGGGCCGGCCGATTTGAGAACCCCGGCAGATCCCAGGAAAAGCCCGGTGCCTATAGCACCACCGAGGGCAATCAGCTGGATATGGCGGTTTTTGAGGCCGCGCTTCAAGTCACCCGAATGGGACATGTGTTCACTCATTTCAGTGTCACCTTATTGTTCTTGTCTGTGACGGAATCGAACCCGACGCGCTTATGGCGCAGC
This sequence comes from Pseudomonas sp. RIT409, assembly GCF_003052515.2. Classification (GTDB taxonomy): domain Bacteria; phylum Pseudomonadota; class Gammaproteobacteria; order Pseudomonadales; family Pseudomonadaceae; genus Aquipseudomonas. The sequence continues at coordinate 227,336 of NZ_QARE02000008.1, forward strand.
GGAATGGAAACGAGGTGGGTAACCCCGAATGGATGGCGCGCAGGCGCCCATGGATCACAGAAAAAACGCGCGGCATTGTACACCCCAAACCAGACGGTGCCGAACCGATGTCCACCCTACGTGGGCGTAGGAGGATGTCCCCCAAAAAAAAGCCAGTCACAGGGACTGGCGTTTTTTTAGCTCAAACCTGCGTCATTCAGGCTTGCGGCGACCATTGGGAGCACCGCGGCGCTTGCTCGCAGGCGCTTTGTCGTCGCTCAGCTTGATGCCGGGACGCGTCGCTTTCGGCTTGGTTGGCCGCTTGGCCACCTCGCTCGGCCGCTCCGCCACTGGCGTCGCGCGGCCGCCGGTACGACCTTCCACCGCTGGGCGCGGCGTACGCGCGGGGCGCCCGCTGTCGGCTGGGCTGCGTGCAGGACGCTCTGCTTCGGACGACGACGCATCACGCGCCGGACGCAACTGACGCACCCGCTCGTTCTTGCTCAGCGGGCGGGAGTGTTGCCGCTGCAAGCGCTCCAGACGGTCTTTGGCCTTGGCGTTCATCTGCGGCATCGCCACAGGTTTGAGGCCGACCTCTGCGCTGAGGATGTCGACTTCCTGCTGGCTCATTTCGCGCCAGCGCCCCATTGGCAGGTCGGAATTGAGGAATACCGGACCGAAACGCACGCGTTTCAGGCGGCTGACCACCAGACCTTGGGATTCCCACAGACGCCGCACCTCACGGTTACGGCCTTCCATCACCACGCAGTGGTACCAATGGTTGAAACCCTCGCCACCCGGCGCTTGTTGGATATCGGTGAAACGCGCCGGACCGTCTTCGAGGATCACGCCGTTCTTCAGGCGCAACAGCATGTCGTCATCGACCTCGCCGCGCACGCGCACGGCGTATTCACGGTCCATTTCGAACGACGGATGCATCAGGCGGTTTGCCAGTTCACCGTCGGTGGTGAACATCAGAAGACCGGTGGTATTGATGTCCAGGCGACCGATGTTGATCCAGCGGCCTTCTTTCGGGCGCGGCAGGCGGTCGAACACGGTTGGACGGCCTTCCGGGTCGTCGCGGGTGCAGATTTCGCCATCCGGCTTGTTGTAAATGATCACGCGACGGACCGTTTCGGCCCCTTCCTCACGCTTGATCACTCGGCCATCGACCGTGATCGCATCGTGCAGGTCGACGCGCTGGCCCAGGGTGGCCGCGACGCCATTGACCTTGATCCGGCCTTCGCCGATCCAGGCTTCGACATCACGACGCGACCCTACGCCGATCCGCGCCAGCACTTTCTGCAGCTTCTCGCCTGCAGGGCGGATCTCGGTTTCTTGCTTGTCTTGTTCACTCATCTGGGCACCTCCCGGTGTGTCGAATCAGGGTCATGCGCGAGCGGGCATGGCCTGTTGCCCGACTCTGAAGGCCAGAGCGTGGGCTGAAACTGAAATGTCTTGGCGAGTGAGGTTCGCCAAAAGGCCGCGAATCATACGCCCATGGCGCACGTCGCGCATCAGAGACTAGATGAAAATGTCCGCCTTATTTCTTTTTCCGCCGACCGGCGGCCTTCTTCATGTCTTTCAGGCGCGCTGCCGACGCCGCCAGCACGGCGCGTTTTTCGTCCTTGTCCATTTTCTTCCAGGACTTGATCTCCCGCTTGCTGCGCCCGCAGCCGCGGCAGATGTCGTCATCGAATTTGCAAATGCTGATGCAGGGATCTTTCGTGCTCACGTGAGAGACCTGGTGAATTGTTTCGCTGCGCTGAAGGGGGCTTCCGCCGGTGCTCGACGGCCCAGGGGCGAGACACACGCTCTCGCAGCCCACGCCATCAGCGTGGATCTTGGTCGTCTGGCGGCGAATCTTCCAATTCAGAGACTTTATCGGCCTCATCGGGCAACAGGTCATCGAAGTCGGTTTTAAGACCCTGCTCCATGGTGTCCAGTTCGGCGAGCAGGCTGCGGAAGCTGGTTTCGTCCCGAGGCGGTTCCGGCTCGGCTTCGCCCTCTTCAGCCAACGTGGCGTCCGCCATGGCTTGCAGATGGTCGGGCACCGGCGCGTCGTCGAACTCCAGCACGGGCTCGGCCTCCATCTCACGCAAGTCGGCCAAGGGTGGCAATTGCTCCAGGCTCTTGAGGTTGAAATGATCAAGGAATGCCTTGGTGGTGGCGAACATCGCCGGTTTGCCCGGCACGTCACGGTAGCCGACGATCCTGATCCACTCGCGTTCCATCAACGTCTTGACGATGTTGCTGTTGACCGCCACACCCCGTACATCCTCGATCTCTCCCCTTGTGATCGGCTGGCGATAGGCGATCAGCGCCATGGTTTCCAGCAGCGCGCGCGAGTAGCGTTGCGGTCGTTCTTCCCAAAGGCGCCCCACCCAAGGCGCGAATTTCTCGCGAATCTGCAGGCGATAACCGGACGCCACTTCCATCAGCTCGAACGCGCGGTTGTCGCAGGATTTGCCCAACAATGTGAGGGCCTTCTTGAACACCGCCGGTTCCGGGCGTTCGCCTTCTTCGAACAGCTCGTAGAGCCGCTCGAGCGATTGCGGTTTGCCGGACGCCAACAGGAAGGCTTCAAGCAGAGGGGCGAGTTCACGGGGGTCGTTGAGGTTCATCAATTCGCTCTTGCTTATTACTCGGCTCGCGCCCGTACATGAATGACAGCGAACGGCTCGTTCTGCACCAGCTCGACCAGTTGCTCCTTGACCAGTTCCAACACCGCCATGAACGTCACGACGACACCCAGTCGCCCCTCCTCTGCCGTGAACAACTCGGCAAAGGGGACGAAACCCGCGCCTTTCAACCGTTCAAGCACGTCGCTCATACGCTCGCGGGTGGACAACGCTTCCCGGCTCACCTGATGGCTTTCAAACATGTCCCCCCGGCGCAACACCTCGGCCATGGACATGAGCAGCTCTTCCAGCGCGACATCCGGCAACAGCTTGCGCGCCCGCGCCTGCGGCGCATCGAGCTTGGGCACCACCACTTCGCGGCCGACACGAGGCAATTCATCGATAGCCTCGGCGGCCGCCTTGAAGCGCTCGTACTCCTGCAAGCGGCGAATCAGTTCGGCACGCGGGTCGTCCTCTTCCTCTTCGGCGGTTTCCGAGCGCGGGAGCAACATTCGTGATTTGATTTCGGCGAGCATGGCCGCCATCACCAGGTACTCGGCCGCCAGCTCTAGACGCACCGTTTTCATCAACTCGACGTAGCCCATGTACTGGCGTGTGATCTCCGCGACCGGGATATCGAGGATGTCGATGTTCTGCTTGCGAATCAGGTACAGCAGCAGATCGAGCGGCCCTTCGAAGGCCTCAAGAAACACTTCCAGCGCATCGGGTGGGATATACAGGTCGACCGGCATTTGCGTGACGGCCTGCCCATAGACCACGGCGAATGGGAGTTCCTGCTGGGCGCCCGCCTGGGGGTCCAGTGCTTGAGCCTCGGTCACTCGACAGCGACCCCGAAAGGCGTTGGATCACCACAGCCGACGCGGACGACCTGCGGCTCACCTTCGGACAGGTTGACCACCGTGGACGCGGATACGCCACCGTGCCCGGCGTCGATGATCAGGTCGACCTGATGCTCGAGCAATTCGCGCATCTCGTAGGGATCGCTCATCGGCAAGTCTTCCCCCGGCATGATCAGGCTCACGCTCATCAGCGGCTCGCCCAGTTCCTGCAGCAACGCCTGCGCGACTGGATGACGCGGGACCCGCAAGCCAATGGTGCGGCGTTTCGGGTGAAGCACCAGGCGCGGGACTTCCCGCGTGGCATTGAGGATGAAGGTGTACGGCCCCGGCGTATGCGCCTTGAGTTCCCGAAATGCCGCCGTGTCGACCTTCGCGAACAACCCCAATTGCGAAAGGTCGCAGCACATGAGGGTGAAATTGTGTTTATCGTCCAGCTGCCGCAGACGACGAATACGCTCGACAGCGTTTTTGTCACCCATCTGACAACCCAGCGCATAGGACGAATCGGTCGGGTACACCACCAGGCCACCGCGCTTGATGATGTCCACGGCCTGTTTGATCAGGCGCGCCTGCGGGTTCTCCGGATGGACCTGGAAAAATTGACTCACGGTAGTTTCCTGTTCAGACGGCAGTGGACGGGTCATGTGTGAATCGCCGCCATAACAACGGCAGATCCTCCGGCAATGGACGGTAGACGCCTATTTCGGACCAGGCGCCGGGGGCGTGGAAGTCGCTTCCCGCGGTCACCAGCAGGCCGAATTCCCGAGCCAGGATGGCCAGGCTGCCCACCTGATCGGCGGGTTGCAAGCCGTTCACCACTTCGATTGCCTGGCCCCCGGCCTGCAGGAAATCCGCAACCAGCTTGCGACGTTTGCTGCGAGTGAAATCATAGTGCCATGGATGGGCAAGGCTGACCCAGGCGTTGGCCGCTCGCAAGGTGGCGACCGTGTCTTCGAGCGTCGGCCAGTGCTGCTTCACATCGCCCAGCTTGCCTGCACCCAGCCATTTGCGAAAGGCCTCGGCGCGATCCTTGACGAAGCCTTCATTGACCAGAAAATCGGCGAAGTGAGGTCGGGCCGGTGCGTTTCCGCTGTCCCCAAGAGCTCTCTGAACGGCGCGCGCGCCTTCCAGCGCACCAGGCATACCTTTCATCGCCAATTTGCGGCCGATTTCCTCGGCCCGCAGCCAGCGTCCACTGTGCAATTGCTCAATGGCTTCCCGCAATGGCGGGGCATCGACATCAAAGCCGTAACCCAGAATGTGGATGGTGGCGCCGCCCCAGGCGCAGGACAGCTCGATGCCGTTGATCAGTTGCATGTCCAATGCATGCGCCGCGGTGCGGGCCTCTTCGAGGCCTTCGATGGTGTCGTGATCGGTCAGCGCGAGCACTCTGACACCGTGCTCGAAGGCGCGGGCGACCAGCGCCGAAGGCGCAAGCGCGCCGTCGGAGGCGGTGCTGTGACAGTGCAGGTCGACATTCATAGGGGCGCTTTCGCAGTCATTGATGTTTGTTATTATGCCGTCACATCCAGCTTCTGGCTCTCACTGTGAAACAATTCATCGATTTCATCCCGCTTATCCTGTTCTTCGTCGTCTATAAAATCAGCCCCCAAGCCGTCGATATCATGGGTCACAGCTTCATGGTTGGCGGGATCTTCAGCGCCACCGCAATGCTCATCGCCAGTTCCATCGTGGTCTATGGTGTGCTGTATGTGCGTCAGGGCAAGCTGGAGAAAAGCCAATGGCTGACCCTCATCGCCTGCCTGGTGTTCGGCAGCCTGACCCTCGCCTTTCACAGTGAAACCTTCCTCAAATGGAAAGCTCCTGTGGTCAACTGGCTGTTCGCGCTGATTTTCGCTGGCAGTCATTTCATCGGTGACCGCCTGCTGATCCAACGGATCATGGGCCACGCGCTGACCCTGCCCCAGGCCATCTGGACGAAGCTGAACATCGCCTGGATCGTGTTCTTTCTATTCTGTGGTGCGGCGAACCTATATGTCGCCTTCACCTACCAAGACTTCTGGGTCGATTTCAAAGTCTTCGGCAGCCTGGGCATGACCCTGATTTTCCTGATTGGGCAAGGCATTTTCCTGACCCGTCATATTCGCGATGCGGACGCATCGACAGAGCCTTCCACCAAAAAAACCGAGGACTGAAATGCTCTACGCCATCGTAGCAACGGATGTCGCCAACTCGCTGGATAAACGCCTTGAGGCACGACCTGCTCACCTGGAACGCCTGACTGCGCTGAAAAACGAAGGCCGAGTTGTCCTGGCGGGCCCGTTGCCTGCCATCGACAGCAACGACCCTGGTCCGGCCGGCTTCACTGGCAGCCTGATCGTCGCCGAGTTCGAATCACTGAATGCCGCACAGGCCTGGGCCGATGCGGACCCGTACATCAAAGCGGGTGTCTACGACCACGTCGTAGTAAAGCCGTTCAAGCAAGTCCTGCCCTAGCGTTCTCTGCAAAGGACACGTGCACGGCCGGGTTCGCGCCTGTCGGACCTGACTGCTCATTATTCGCATTGCCGTGCCGATACCCTGACAAATGCCCATGAACCCGGCGCGCTGACCCTGCGCCGCGAGATTAGTCAGGAGAGCAGATGCGTCCACGTCCATGGTGTGTGCTGGCGGCCGCGCTGGCCGTTTCGCTAATCAGTTTCGACGTTCGAGCGGAGGAGTCCAGCGATGCCTTCGACCCTGCGCAGCCCCTCCCCCCTGCAGCCAGCGAACTGGTGGAACTGCGGGAGCGACTGGCGCAGAGCGAAAAGCAACGTGAAGAATTGACGCGCCAACTGCACAATGCCGATGCAGAACGCGAAAGTATTCAACTAGGTCGCCTGCGTCAGGAGAACCAAAGGCTGAAATTGCAGCTCAAAGAAGCGCAATCAGTCATGCCTGCGCGCGTGCTGACCGAGCAACAACAATGGTTCGTGACGGGGGGCGGCGTTGCAGTGGTCGCCCTGCTGTGCGGTATCTTTGCCAGCGGCTGGCGTAGACAGCGTCGGCAATGGCTAAATTGAGTGAGTCATGAGCGAGCTGTTACTTATCGATGATGACCAGGAGCTGTGCGAGCTCCTGAGCAGTTGGCTGAGCCAGGAAGGGTTTGCGGTCCAGGCATGCCATGACGGCCAGAGCGCCCGCAAGGCGCTCGCCGATTCCGCTCCCGCAGCCGTGGTGCTGGACGTCATGCTTCCCGACGGCAGCGGCCTGGAACTGCTCAAGCAATTACGCACCGACCACCCCGATCTGCCCGTGCTGATGCTGTCGGCCCGCGGGGAACCACTCGACCGCATTTTGGGCCTGGAGCTAGGCGCGGACGATTACCTGGCCAAACCCTGCGACCCTCGAGAATTGACTGCCCGCCTGCGCGCGGTGCTGCGCCGCAGTCACCCGGCAGCCGTGTCGAGCCAGATCGAACTGGGCGACCTGTGCTTCAGTCCGGCCCGTGGCGTGGTGACCATCGACGATCAGGAGTTCACCCTCACCGTTTCCGAGGCCCGTCTGCTCGAGGCGCTTTTGAAACAGCCTGGGGAGCCGTTGGAGAAACAGGAGCTGGCACAACTGGCGCTGGGCCGTAAGTTGACCCTCTACGACCGCAGCCTGGACATGCACGTCAGCAACCTGCGCAAGAAAATTGGCCCGCATGCCGATGGCAGGCCGCGCATCGTGGCCTTACGTAGCCGCGGCTATTACTACACGGTTTGACGCGATGACGTGTAGGCGTGCGCTTGCCCGCGATTGCGTGGCATCTGATGGCACAGACGTATCCGCCCTATCGCAATGGCGGGCAAGCGCTCTCCTACGAAAAGCAGCCAGTGTCAGCTCAGTGCTACCCCCCTCTTTACCCAAGCTTTACCCACACCTGACCTCGCTTGACCTTGATCTCCCTAAACTGGCCACAACCGGCACAGAGCCGGATCCGAGACAAGGAGATTCACCATGCGCAAGACTCTGATGGCTTTGATGTTCGCTGCAGCCCTGCCAACCGTCGCAATGGCCATGCCTCCAGAAGGTGGTCCGATGGGAGGCCCTGGTTTCGATGGCCCGGGCATGCACCACCATCGTGGGCCGTTCGACAGGCTGAACCTGACCCCCGAGCAGCGTCAGCAGGTCGGGAAGCTGATGGGTGATCAATGGCGCGGCCGTTCCGAAATCACTCAGAAATACCTGGCCAAACTGTCCCCCGCCGACCAGAAGGCCATGAAGGATGAGATCGAAGCCAAGCACGCGAAAACCCAGGCCGATATCCGTGCGATGCTGACCCCTGAACAGCAGAAGACGTTTGATCAGTTGCAGAAGGAACGTGAACAGCGTCGCGCCGAACGCGCCGAGTTCGAAGCCTGGAAGGCGCAGAAAGCGCAAAAAACCCAGTAACAGGTTTGCGGCCGCGGCAGTAAACTCCCCACCCGACACGCCTGCGCGGCGTGTCGGGATGCTTGTTTAACGCGCCTCGTGCAGGGGCAGGATCGAGGGCTCTACGTGCGTTCATTGTTCTGGCGAATTCTCGCGAGCTTCTGGCTGGCGATCGCATTGGTGGCCGGGCTGTCGATCCTCTGGGGGCACATGCTCAATCAGGATGCCTGGATCCTCAGCCGCCATCCCGGCCTGCACAATCTGCCGCAGAAATGGACGCAGCTTTACGAAGAGCAGGGCGAAGGCCCGGCGCAAGAGTATCTGCAGAACCTCAAACGCAAATACCACTTCGATGTCCAGGTATTGAACGACAGCGGTGAGGCCGTCATCCCTGGCACGTTTCCGCCAAGGGCGGCCGCGTTCGAGGCGCGTCAACAGAAAGATGACGAACGCCCGCTTCCGTGGCGCCGCCTCACCGCGGAATACACCAGCCCCAAGACCCAGGAAACCTACCTGCTGATCTACCGCATCCCGCACCCGGAACTGGATGCCTGGCACCGCCAGAGCCTGATGTGGCCGCTCAGTGCCTTGGTTATCGCGCTAGTCGTCCTGACCCTCTTCAGCCTGCTGGTGACCCTCTCGATTACCCGCCCGCTCAGTCGGCTACGGGGTGCAGTGCACGATCTGGGTCAGACCACTTATCAGCAGAACAGCCTCGCCCGCCTGGCGGACCGGCGCGACGAATTCGGCGTGCTGGCCAATGATTTCAACCGCATGGGGGCTCGGTTGCAGAGCCTGATCGTCAGCCAGCGCCAACTGCTGCGCGATGTTTCCCATGAGTTGCGCTCGCCACTGGCGCGCCTGCGCATTGCGTTGGCGCTGGCGGAGCGCGCAGAGCCCGCTGAACGCGAAAAACTCTGGCCACGGTTGACGCGCGAGTGCGATCGCCTCGAAGAACTGATCAGTGAAATTCTAGCCCTGGCCCGACTGGACGCCGACATGGGCAGTGCTTCGGCGGTGGACGTACCGGGCCTGCTTCACCACCTGAAAGACGAGACCGAGTTGAGCAGCACTGACCAGACGATCGTGGTCGATGCCGCGCCCGAGGCACGGCTTCAAGGTTGGCCCAACGTACTCGAACGGGCGATCGACAATCTGTTGCGCAACGCCCTGCGCTTCAACCCGATTGGCCAGCCCATCGAATTGAGCGCTCACCAGACCGCCGAAGGCGTGCGCATCAGCGTGCGCGATCATGGGCCAGGCGTCAGCGCCGAGCAGCTGGCGCAATTGGGCGAGCCGTTCTATCGCGCGCCGAACCAGACGGCGCCAGGCTATGGCCTCGGCCTGGCCATCGCCAAACGCGCCGCCGAGAAGCACGGCGGGCACCTGGTGTTCGAAAACCATCCGCAAGGCGGGTTCGTCGCCAGCATCGTGGTGCCGCCGGAGATTTGAGCCTCGCTCTGGAAGGTTGCCCGCTTCCGAATTCGCCGGTGAATGGCCGATGAGTGAAGTGCTGTCATACCGCTGACGCCCCCCGTCCGCCGGCAGCAGGGGGCTTCACCCCTGCCATGCACTCACGAACGCGGACAGCTCGGGCTTGCTCGCTTCCCGGGGCGGGTTTTGAGGGGTCCCGAGGTAGAGAAATCCGACGACTTCTTCGTCGGCGGTCAGTCCCAAGCCTTTTGCCACATGGGGCGAATAAGCAAGCTCGCCGGTGCGCCACACGGCACCGATACCCATTGCATAAGCGGCCAGCAACACGCCATGTGCCGCGCATCCAGCAGTGATGACCTGTTCCTTTTTGGGCACTTTGAAATGGTCGGTCAGTTTCGCGATGACGACCATCACCAGCGGTGCGCGCAGCGGGCCGAATCGGGCCTTTTCCAATGCCTTTTCATCCGCGCCCCCGCCCTTCTCGATCAACGCTTCGGCCAGCAAGTCGCCCATGCGCTGACGCGCGTCGCCCTCGACGGTCAGAAAGCGGTAAGGCCGCAGCCCCCCATGGTCAGGCGCCCGCAAAGCCGCCCCGAAGAGGATTTCACGCTGGGCAGCGTCCGGGGCCGGTTCGATCAGCCGCGGTACGGACACACGATTGAGCAGTACATCGAGCGCTTCCATTGAAGAGTCTCCTGAGAATGGATGGGCCATTGTAGTGCCGACGACGGATTCTTGAACGTCAATGACCACGTAACAGGCCATTCTTACATCATTCTCGGAAAGTGCTTCGGTTTACAGCGCTTGGCCCGCGAGTAGAATGAGCGCCTTTCCACTCACAGATCAGAGCGACTGCATGGCGTTGCCGACCCTTCGCACCATCGGTTTCATTATCGGCATCTTCCTGATCACCCTCGCCATCGCCATGGTCGTGCCCATGGTCACGCTGGTCATTTTCGACCGCACCGGTGACATGCCGTCATTTCTCTGGTCGAGCCTCATGACCTTTATCGCCGGCCTTGCGCTGGTGGGTCCTGGGCGCCCGGAACATGTGCACCTGCGCCCTCGAGACATGTACCTGCTGACGGTCAGCAGTTGGGTGGTGGTGTGCATTTTCTCGGCGCTGCCTTTTCTGCTCACGCAGCACATCAGCTACACCGACTCGTTCTTCGAGAGCATGTCCGGTATCACCGCAACGGGCTCCACGGTGCTCAGCGGACTCGACAACATGTCGCCAGGCATCCTCATCTGGCGCTCATTGCTCCACTGGCTGGGCGGGATCGGCTTCATCGGCATGGCGGTCGCGATCCTGCCGCTGCTGCGCATCGGTGGCATGCGCCTGTTCCAGACCGAGTCTTCGGATCGCTCCGAAAAGGTCATGCCGCGCTCGCACATGGTCGCCAAATACATCGTGCTGGTGTACGTCAGCATCACCGTTCTGGGCAGCCTGGCATTCTGGTGGGCGGGCATGAGCCTGTTCGACGCCATCAACCACGCGATGTCGGCCATTTCCACTGGAGGCTTTTCCACATCCGACCTGTCCCTCGCCAAATGGCCACAACCCGCCGTGCATTGGGTCGCCATCGTGGTGATGATCCTCGGCAGCCTGCCGTTCACGCTGTACGTTGCATCCCTGCGTGGCCATCGCAACGCGCTGATCAAGGACCAACAGGTGCAAGGCTTCATCGGGCTGCTGCTGGTCACGTGGCTGGTGATGACGCTGTGGTACTGGGTGACCACCGACCTGCCATGGTACGAGGCGCTGCGACACGTCGCCCTGAACACCACCTCGGTGCTGACCACCACCGGCTTCGCGCTGGGGGACTACAGCCTGTGGGGGAATTTCGCGCTGATGTTCTTCTTCTATCTGGGCTTCATCGGCGGCTGCTCCGGCTCGACGGCCGGTGGGGTGAAGGTGTTCCGCTTTCAGGTCGCCTACATCCTGCTCAAGGCCAACCTCAACCAGTTGATTCATCCTCGCGCGGTCATCAAACAGAAGTACAACGGCCATCGGCTGGACGATGAAATCGTGCGCTCGATCCTGACGTTTTCGTTCTTCTTCACCATCACGATCTGCCTGATCGCCCTGTTGCTTTCGCTGCTCGGGCTGGACTGGATGACCGCACTGACGGGCGCCGCGAGCACGGTGTCGGGCGTAGGCCCAGGCTTGGGCGAAACCATCGGCCCGGCAGGCAACTTCTCGACGTTGCCGGATGCCGCCAAATGGATTCTGTCGGCGGGGATGCTCTTGGGTCGGCTGGAAATCATCACCATTCTGGTGCTGTGCGTTCCGGCGTTCTGGCGGCATTGAGTCGGCTACGAGAGGATCATGCGATCGATTTTCTGATTCGATATTCGCCGGGCGTTTCGTCGAACCAACGACGAAACGCCCGGAAAAAATTGCTGGGGTCGGCGAACCCCAGCAGATAGGCAATTTCCAGCAGGGTCATCTGCGGCTGCGCGAGGTACTGCTCGGCCAACTCGCGACGGGTATCGTCCAGCAGGGTCTGAAAGCTGGTGCCCTCCTCCTGCAGACGGCGCTGTAGGGTGCGCTGCGAAAGATGCAGGCTTTGCGCCACAGCCTCTCGCTTCGGTTCGCCGCGCGGCAGCAGGCGGCAGAGTACCTGCCGCGCCTGGTGGGTCACCCGGTTGCTGGCAAAACGGGCGAGAAACTCCCCCGCAAAGCGGTCGTGCAATCTGGCCATCGCTTCATCCGCCGTGGGCAGCGGCGCTTCGATGTCGGCGCGCTCGAATACCAGGGCGTCGTAAGGGGCATTGAAGGTCAGCGGGGCGTGAAAGAACTTTTTGTAGGGTTCCAGGTTTTTCGGCGTGTCACCCTGGATCAGCACCTGCCGAGGATGCAGCGGGCGCCCCGTCAACCAGCCACAGAAGGCCAGGGCAAACGCCAGGGAAGCTTCGGCGCTTTGGCGAGTAGGCGGGAGCAGATCGCCGTGGACGGTCAGAATCAGCGCATACCCTTCAGGCAGCAGACGGAAGCTCAAGTCCGCACTGTCCGCGATGATGCGCTGGTAGCGCACCAGCCGCTCGAAGCCTTCTTTGAGGGTACGGCTGGACATCAACGCGTACCCGGCGACACTGAACGAAGCCGGGCGAACGACCCGCGCGATGTTCAAGCCAATTGCCGGGTTGCCGGACAGTTCCACAGCACGCTGCCATAGCCGGGTCATGCCGTCCTGGGGAAACCGCGCATCGGGGTTCTCAAGGTCGGCATAGATCAGACCCAACTCCTCGAACAGTGCGCGGCAGTCCAGGCCGTCCATTTCGAGGGATTTGACGATCCCCATCGCCCAGCTCGAAGAAGTCGTTTTTTCCATGGCCCCGTCTACAGGTCACCGATCGCTCGCCCCTTGGCGACCGATAGCCGAAGGATACTACGTTGGCACCCATTGTCACTGGCCGCCACGTACCCTCCGCTAGACTGTAGATCTGACAAACAACAAGAGAGGCGTGCAGTGGAAAACCTCAAGAGCTTCGAGCGTTTCGCCGACTTCTATCCTTTTTACCTACAGGAGCACCGGGACAGCACCTGCCGTCGCTTGCATTTCGTCGGCACGACGCTGGTCATCCTGATTGCCGCGAGCGCTCTATTCAGCGGGCATTGGCTGTTATTCTGGGTGTTGCCGCTGGCCGGCTATAGGCTTCGCCTGGATCGGTCATTTCTTTTTCGAGAAGAATCGCCCGGCCACGTTCAAGCACCCCTTCTACAGCCTGTTGGGCGATTTTGTGATGTACAAAGACATGCTCACAGGCCGGGTTGCCTTCTGATGGCGGCTTATCAGCGTGGTGAATGGCAGGGCTTTCTAAGCGCCTGAAACCTGTTGTCGCTGGCCGCCCGTGGTGACCGTTGACCGCCGTCGTTGCTCAGACGGTGTCGGACACCGCTGGCACCGGCGCGGTCTTCGCCTGCAGGTGGGCGTCGGCCAATCTGAACAGTTCGATGGTGCCATCCCAGTGTTCGATCAATGCCGTGCAGGACTCCACCCAGTCGCCGCAGTTGAGGTATTCCACCCCTCCCACTTGGCGGATTTCCGCGTGGTGGATGTGCCCGCAGACCACGCCGTCCAGCCCCCGCCGCAGGCATTCGCGGGTGATGGCCTCCCCAAAATCACTGATGAAATTCACCGCCGTTTTGACCTTGTGCTTCAGGTACGCCGACAGCGACCAGTAGCCCTTGCCATATTTGGCGCGCCAGTGGTTGAGCCAGCGGTTGAGGGTCAGGGTGAACTCATAGGCCGAGTCGCCGAGAAACGCCAGCCAACGGTGGTAGCGGGTGATGACGTCGAATTGATCGCCATGAATCACCAGCAATCGACGCCCGTCGGCGGTGACATGCTCGACTTCGTCCACCAGATGGATGTTGCCCAGGATCAGTTTCGAATAGCGACGCAGGAATTCGTCGTGGTTACCCGTGACATAGATGACCTCAGTGCCGCGCTTGCTCATCGTCAGCAGGCGACGGATGACGTTGGTGTGCGCTTGCGGCCAGTACATGCCACCGCGCAGTTTCCAGCCGTCGATGATGTCGCCGACCAGATAGATCCTGTCGGCATGATAGCGCTTGAGGAAGGTCGCCAAGTGCTCGGCCTGACAGTCCCGGGTGCCCAAGTGCACATCTGAAATCCACAGGGTCCGGACACGCTGTTTACGGCTGGGCTTCAGATGTTCGGCAATGCTCATGGACAGCCTCCACTCGGGTTTCCACAAGGGTGGACCGGAGGGGTGAAGTGCACATGACGAAGGTATTGACGTTTGATGACAGCCATCAGGGCCGCGCGAGCCACGTCACCCTCTCGGCACGCAGTGCGATGCGACAGGCAATCGAGCCCTGGAGGCCGCCGCAGTGGCGCTGGACGGACAGCACCCATCCATTACAGATGGCGCCCCCCATAACTCGCGTCAGTTGTCGAGGCTGGACTGGCGGTCGTTGTGACCAAGATCGCGATGCGGATCGATCTGATCACGAACCCGCTGCTTGAGGGTTTTGGCTTCCGGAAAACCACCGTCAGCCTTGCGTTCCCATATCTGCACGCCATTGCAGGAAATGACGAACACGCCACCCGTGCCAGGCACCAGCGAAACCTTGCCCAGATCATCGCCGAAGGTGCTGAGCAGTTCCTGAGCCAGCCAGGCCGCGCGCAGCAACCATTGGCATTGCGTGCAGTACGTGATGACGATTTCAGGCTTGTCCGTCATGGCGTTCAGTCCAGACCGGCCAGCAGATCGCGGGCCGATTGCTGGAGGCCGTCGTCGGACTCATCGATCACTTCCCGCAACAGACGGCGGGCGTCCTCGATGTTGCCCTCGTCTATCAACACTTGCGCCTCGTTGAGCTTGCTCAAAGGCTCGCTGTCCAACTCCATCAGATCGAACTCGATGTCATCGGAAAGAAAACTGTCGAGGAACTCGTCGTCCAGCGAGTCACTGGCGCTCTGGGCGACCGAAGCGGTTTCCGGAGCGGGCTCGAACTCCACCTCGAACGCGGGCGCGGCCTCCTCCTCGGCGTAATCGCTGAGAAATTGCTCCTCCGGCATTTCGAACACTTCGGGCAACTGAGTGAGGTCCGATGCGAACGAAGGATCGACTTCTGGCTCCGCCGCGGTCTCGGGCTTGCGCACAGGGGTGCTGTCGAATGGATCGACCAGATCCCAATCGGCATCCAGCGAAAGGTCATCCAGATTGAGCTGGAAATCATCGACCGGTTCAGGGTTCAAGGCAGCAGCGGCGCTTTCATCCAGTTGCAGAGGCGCGTTTTCATTCGCGCCTTGCGCAGCGTGTGCGGTGGCCGCCGCAACGACCGCGGGCCCCACCACGGCAGCCGGGGCCAGGGAGGACGACCGTTCGGGTTCCGGCTCAGGTGCCGACGCCGCTTCAACCTTGAGCTTTGGATAGCGCGCGCGGATCTCGGCGAGTTTTTCTGGCTCAACGCCGTGACCCAGCAGGATGTTCTCTTCTTCATTGAAGCCGGCTATGTCGCCCTGCTCGCCCAACAGTTCGAGCACGCGCATGCGGACGTCAGTGCGCTGCGGTTGAGTCTTCAGGGCATCGCGCAGAATGGCCAGGGCCTCGGCGAACCGGCCATAGGCAATGTAGATGCTGGCGCCATCCAAGGCATCGGTCGCGGCGCCTGCCAGGCGTTGGCCTGCCGGAGCGGCGGGCGCGGCAGGTGACGCCGTCGTCAGAGGGCGGGGGGTCACTGCGGGCACCTCGAACACTGGCGTGACCGTCTGTGCCGGTTTGACGATGGCCTCGGCAGCGTCCGGTACTGGCTCCAGCGCGTTTCTGATCCGGTTGCGCCGGACCGACCACGCCAGCGCCAGTAGCAAAATCAACAGCAGCAACGCCGCCAGCACGGTGGTCCAGGGAAACTCATCGTCCGCCGCGACCGGAGCTGGCAAGGCGGTGGGCTGAGCGGGTTCGACCCTCTGGACGGGGGCAGCGTTGGCAGGAACCGCTGGCGCCGTTGGGGCTGGGCGTGCGGCCAGCGCCTTCATCTCCGCCAGTTGGGTCTGCAACTCAATGATCTGCTTGTCCTTGGCGGTTTTGTCCTCGGAGATCTGTTGCACTTGGGCCTTGAGATCATCGACCGCCTTCGCCAAGGTCTGGTTTTCCATGGCCGTGGCGGTCAATTGTTCGGCAGCGTTCGGCGGTGCGGTACCGGAAACAGGCGCAGGGGGTGGCGACCCGGCGGCTGAGGACGCGGGAGCAGCCACCTTCGGCTCTGCAGCGGCATCGGGCAGCAACAGGCTCTGCCCTATTTTCAACTGGCTACGCTCCCCATTGGGAAACGCTTGCGGGTTCAGCGCCTGGATACCGCTGATCAGGTCGGTCGATGACGACTTGCTGCCAGCGGCTTGAAGCTGGCGTGCGATCCCCGCCAGGGTATCGCCCGACACGACGGTGTAGTGCTTGCCCTGTACCGCTTTGGGTGGGGCGACCGGGAAACGGGACTGATCGTTTTGAGTGGCCGTGGCTGGCGACTGGGTGCGGCTGCGCGTGGCGGCGAGCCCGGCCGGAGAATTGGGCGGGTCCAGCAACACGGTGTACTCGCGCAACTGATCACCGTTAGGACGCGAAAGGCGCACCAGAAAATCCATGTACGGTTCAGTGACCGGCTTGTGCGATTCGACTCGCACGACCGCGCGATTGCCACGGATCACCGGGGTAAAGCGCAGGTCGTTGAAAAAGAACAGCCGCTCCACCCCCGCTTTGTTGAACGCCTCGGCGGACGCCAGGGTGACGAGAATTTCTTCCGGGGTCAGCCCGCCAGCCTCGATCAATTCGATGTCCGCGTTGAACGGCTGGCCCAGGGCCGAGTGCAGAGTGATATCGCCCAACCCCAGTGCAGCCGCCGTGGAACTGTGCAGGATGGCCGCCGAAGCGATGGCTGCGGCCAGCAACCCCACACGACGACCTGACTGAACGCGAAACGATCCGTGACTCCCGCGCCGACGACCGGCCAGAAAACTCTTCAGCATGCGAACCCTTATGAGGCAGGCTTCCCTGCAAATTTCTTAATGAACACCAGCATTATGGCTGCAAATAGAACAGGATGTTTCGGCAGGTTCAACGTATTTGTCACGGGTCTGGGCCAATGCCGTCAGGATTTCTCCAGATTCGCCAGGATGGTCGAGTGCACGCGCATGCAAACACGCAAGTCTTGCTCGTCGATGCCTTCGAATAGCTCATGGCGCAGCGCGGTGGCAATGGTCTCGATCTTTTCAATCAGAGGCGCAGCGGTGTCGGACAGCAGAATTTTCTTCGCCCGACGATCCTCAACCACGGCTTGGCGCCGGACGAGGCCTTGATTCTCCAGGCTGTCGAGCAGCCGAGCCAATGTCGGACCTTCGACGCCGACACTCTGCGCGAGTTCGCGTTGGGTCGGGGCCTCGTTGAAGCGAGAAAGATGAAGCAGAACCAGCCAGCGCGCCTGGGACAAGCCCAAGTCGGCCAGACGGCGATCAAGCTCGGCTCGCCAGCCTCGGGACAGGTTGGCCAGTTGCATGCCAAAGCGATGTTCTTCAGTCAACGGCATAAGTAACTCAATGGTTAAAGACGATTCCTAATTAATAGGCAGCTAACCATGGAGGCCCTGACGAGGCAAGAGGTGCGACGCGGTGTTTCGTCGCACGAGGGGCTGGCAGACGCGAAGGGGGCGGACCTGCGTAATGATGGACGATGGGCCGTAGAGCGAGCCGAGGTCCACCGGGGCCCCTATGTAGGCGTCAGATCTCGAATTCGGACTGCAACGCGGCCCGAACGCAATACAGCACGCCCTCCGGTACGCGCCCGGCGAACAGGCTGGCAATGGAAGAAACGGGCGGCAACTCCCCTTCGCCATCCAGAAACGCATCCTGGATCTCCCCGAGCAGGTTTTCAGGCAAGTCCAGCGCCTGCTGCAACGACAATTGCTGATTGCCCACCGCCTCGGCCAGCATCGCGTAGACATTCTTTTCAGAGCACTGCAGCTGACCGGCGATCTGGGTCGGCGTCATGCCCGCCCGCGCAAGGCTGATCAGCTCATGCCGCAGATCGGTCACGGTACGCGCCGCCGGAGCGCCCCCACCCAGGACTTCCAGGAACGCCGCACCGTATCGCTCCAGCTTGCGCGCCCCCACACCGCTGACTCGCGCCATGTCGGCCATCGTTGCAGGCTGGCTGCGCAGCATCTCCAGCAAGGTCGAGTCCGGGAAGATGACGTAAGGCGGTACCCCATGCTCCTCGGCCAGCTTGCGTCGCAAGGTGCGCAGCGCTTCCCACTGTTCCCGTTCTTCGCCGCGCACCAGTTGGCTGGCAGGGCTCCCGGCCGCCTTGGGCGTGGTTTGCGGTTTGAGGTCGCGGCGCAACTGCAGGGTGACCTCGCCGCGCAGCAAGGGGCGACAGGCATCGGTCAAGCGCAGGCCGCCATAGCCCTCCAGGTCCGTGTCGGCCAGCCCCCGGGCCACCAACTGACGGAACAACGAGCGCCACTCGCCTTCGCTGCGGCCCTTGCCTACACCGAACACAGCGAGTTTCTCATGGCCAAAACTCTGCACCTTGTCGTTTGCCTTGCCCAACAAGACGTCCACCAGATGACCGACACCGTAGCGCTGGCCCGTGCGGTAGATCGCCGACAGCGCCTGACGGGCTGGCTCGGTCGCATCCCAGGTCTGTACGTCGTCGACACAGTTGTCGCAATGGCCGCAAGGATTGGGCATGTCTTCATCGAAATAGGCCAGCAAGGCCTGACGCCGACAGCGGGTCTCTTCGCACAGCGACAACATCGCGTCGAGCTTGTGTTGTTCGACGCGCTTGTGCCGCTCGTCACCT
>NZ_QARE02000009.1 GCF_003052515.2 Pseudomonas sp. RIT409
CCTGACGCCGTCAAGCCCCCGCCCAAGCCGGTGGAAAAGCCCAAGGTGGAGAAGCCCAAACCGGTCAAGAAGCCGGAACCGGTGAAAAAACCGACGCCGCCCGCGCCGCCCACACCGCCAGCGCCTAGCACGCCAGCGCCACCGACGCCGGCACCGACACCTGCGCCAGCAGCGCCCGCGGCACCTCCTGCGCCGGTGAAGGAGTCGGCGGCGATCTCCGGGCTGGCAAGCCTGGGCAACCCTCCGCCGGAATACCCGGGGGCGGCTTTGCGCAAAGGCATGGAAGGCCGGGTCATCCTGCGCATCAAGGTGCTGCCGAACGGCCGAGCCGGGTCGGTGGAAGTGACCAAATCCAGTGGCAAACAGGTGCTCGACGATGCTGCCGTGGAAGCGGTGCGCAACTGGAAATTCATCCCGGCCAAGCGTGGCGATACGCCCATCGAGGGCTACGCGACCCAGACCATCGATTTCAAGTTGCCGGAATGACCCGGCGAACCAACAGACAACCTTTATAGAGTGGGTAAGGTGCAACCATGAACGAATCGCTTTCTTCCATGATCGTCCCCGGCGTGCTGTGGGCCCTGGTGCTGTTCAGCGTCCTGAGCTGGGCCATGTTGCTGATCAAATCCGCGCAATACATGCGGCAGAAAACCCAGAACCGGCAGTTCAGCAAAGTCTTCTGGACAGCGCCTGACCTGATGACCGCCGCCGAACATGCCAGCCAATACCCGGGCTCCCTGGCACGTATTGCCAACAGTGGGTTCGAGGCCATGTCGGTGGAAGACAACCCGCGCACCACCCAACAACTGGCCCATACCATCAACCGCGCCGACCGCCTGGAGCGCAATCTGCGCCAACAGATCCAGAAGGAACGCCGTGCCCTGGAAGCGGGCCAGGCCATCCTTGCCAGTATCGGCAGCACCGCGCCGTTCATCGGCCTGTTCGGTACCGTGTGGGGCATCATGGAAGCGCTGCAAAGCATCGGTGCCAGCGGCTCGGCCAGTCTGGAAACGGTGGCTGGTCCCATTGGCCATGCGCTGATCGCCACTGCGGTGGGCATCGCGGCGGCCGTACCGGCGGTGCTGATCTACAACTTCTTCCTGCGCCGCCTCAAGGCTGCCGTCGCCGACATGGATGACTTCGCCCACGACTTCGATGCCCTGGCTCAGCGCAGCGCCTTTGCCGTCAACCGCCAGCCCATCGCGCAGAAGAACGGCCAAGCCGTTCGGGAGGCGAGCTGATGTCGTTCTCCACCCAAGACAGCGATGAAGTGCTCAGCGAAATGAACGTCACCCCGCTGGTGGACGTGATGCTGGTGCTGCTGGTGGTGTTCATCGTCACCGCCCCGCTGATGACCAATGCCATCAAGGTCAACCTGCCGAAAACCGACGCCGTGGCCCCTGCCGAAAAGAAAGACCCGGTGGTGGTCAGTGTCGATCAGGACGGCAAGTTCTACCTCGCCAAGTCCGAGATCGCACCGGGGTCTCTGGAAGTCAGCCTCAAGGACGTCAAGGCCAAGGACCCGGACGTCCGCGTGCAGTTGCAGGCAGACACCAGCGTCAACTATGGCCAGGTGGCGAAAGCCATGGCGTCGATCGAGCGCTCGGGGATCACGAAGATTTCCGTGATGACTTCCAAATGACGCACCCATAGACAAGCGGGGCCGCATCTGACGCGCCCTGCTCACCCTACTCCCAATGTAATGGCCGTCCGTGGCGATGCCACGGAGGGGAGCGGCTTGCTTGAAAAAAGGAATTCCCGACCGCCACGACCGCGTCGGAGCAACGAGGGCTCACAAGGCCATTTCAATCACAACTGGAATAAGTCGGAAATTACCATGCTGATGAGTTTTCCCGGTTTTACCCTCAAGCCTTTGGTTTTGGCCGTGCGGCGCCAGCCTCGAGCACTCATCTGTGCCTTGGCGGTGGGCATCAGTCCGGCGTACGCCGCCGAGAGCACAGAGAGCAGCGTCGAAGCCGCGCCCGCCAGCGAAGCGGCGGTTCCGGCCGCGGCTGCCGCCGTCCCGGCCACGACACAGTTGAAACGTGTAGAGGTGACGGGTTCTGCGATACGCCGTGCGGATGCCGAGACGGCCGTGCCGGTCACGATTCTGCGGGCCGATGAACTGAAAAAACAGGGCGTGACCACCACTGAGCAGTTGGTCTCACGCATCACCGGCAGCCAGTCGCTGTACAACAGCTCGGGCTCGGTGGGGGCTTCGACCGGCGGCGCGTCCTATGCGGACATGCGCGGCATCGGCGCCAACAAAACCCTCGTGCTGCTCAACGGGCGTCGGCTGGCCAACAACGCCCTGTCCGGGGTCGGCACGCCCAATGGCAGCGCCATTGACTTGAACATGATTCCGTTCGCCGCGATCGACCGTGTGGAAGTGCTGCGCGACGGTGCTTCGGCCCTGTATGGGACTGACGCGATCGGCGGCGTGATCAACTTCATCACCAAGAAGTCCCTCACCGACGGCACCCTCAGCCTGGGTGGCGACACCCCGACCGCCAGCGGTGGTGGCGCCAGCAAAGACACCAGCGCCAGCTGGGGTTTCGGTGACCTGGACGAAGACCGCTTCAACGTGATGGGCGTGTTCAATTACAGCAAACAGCAGAATCTGGACGCCAACGATCGCTCCTTCGCCAAGGATTACGTGCCCGGCCGTGGCCTCAACCAGACCTCAGGCACCGCCTTCCCCGGCAACTACTACCAGAACGGCAACTCGGCCAATCCCCTGGGCCCGAACTGCGTAGGCCCCAGCCTGGTGGGCGTTGACGGTATCTGCCGATTCAGCACCCGCGAATACATCGACCTGATCCCGGAAACCGAGAAGACGTCGTTCTTCGGTCGCGCCACCGGCAAGCTGGCCGAGGATCACAACGTCAGCCTGGAGTACTTCTGGGCGCGCAACAACAACGCCACCAACATTGGCCCGGCTCCATTGACCGGCCTGAGCGTCGATCCGTCCTCGCCCTACTACCCCGGCAACGGCATCACACCCGGCCCGACCAACTTCGCTCTGGACCCGACCCAGCCGGTGGACACGGCCTGGCGGGAAACGGCGGCCGGGCCGCGGGGCAACAAAGACCAGAACACCAGCCAGCGCTTGCTGCTGACCTTCGACGGCAACGTCGGCGGTTGGGACTACAACCTCGGTGCTTCCTACAACCAGAACAAGGTCTTGTCTTCGGTGACCTCCGGCTATGTCAGCGACTCCGCCCTCAGGTCAGGCCTGGCCAGCGGCCTGCTGAACCCGTTCGGACCACAATCGGCCGCGGGGCAGCAGTTCATCAATGACAACACCTACCACGGCCAGTACTCCAGCGCGGTGGGCCGCGTCTATGGCTTCGACGGCAAGGTCAGCCGAGAAATCGGTGACTGGTTCGGCGCAGGTCAGGCCGGTCTGGCGCTGGGCGGTGAATACCGCAAGGAAAAACTGCATCAGGATTACGAGGCATTCGTCGATGACATCAGCAGCCTGGGCCTCGACTCGGCAGGCAGTGTGTCGGGGGATCGCAGTGTCAAGGCCGAGTACGCCGAGCTCAACGTGCCGGTGCTCGACAGCCTCGAGCTGAGCGCCGCCGTCCGCCACGACAAATACAGCGACTTTGGCAGCACCACGAACCCCAAATACTCGTTCCGCTTCCAGCCATTCAAGGAGCTGGTGATGCGCGGCGCGTACAGCGAAGGTTTTCGTGCACCGTCGTTGTATGAACTGTATGCCCCGCAAAGCCTGAGTTACAGCCAGGGTTACTACGACGATCCGGTGCTGTGCGCCGGGGGCACCGTGCAGCCCGGCGGCCAAGCCGGTCGCGACTGTAATCAGCAGTTCCTCAATTTGAGTGGCGGCAACCAGAACCTGTCGCCGGAAAAAGCCCGCAACGTGACCTTGGGCTTTGTTTATCAACCGACCAACAGCCTGTCCATGGGGCTGGATTTCTGGTGGATCCACATTTCCAACCAGATCCAGTCGTTCCCGGAATCCACGGTGTTCGATCAGGCCGATCTGTACGGCGACCGCATCATCCGCAATGCCGACGGTTCGATTGCCAATATCGTCACCGGCAACGCCAACCTGGGCATCGTCAAGACCAACGGTGTGGACGTAACACTGGACTACCGCTTCCCGAACACCCCTTACGGGCAATTCGGTCTCGGCCTGACCGGCACTTACGTCGATCGCTATGACTTCCAGAACATCATCGACGGCCCCTACACCGACAAGGTGGGCGACTTTCAGGGTGATGGGGTGATCGCGCGCTGGAAACACGTCCTGATCGGCACCTGGAACCTGGGCGACAGCCGCGCCTCGCTGACCAACCGCTTCACCACGGGCTACAACGACTATGACCGGTCCGCCAACGACCGTGTCCCGTCGTATTCGGTCTGGGACCTCTCGGTAGGCCACACCTTCGAGAAAGTGCTGGATATCGACGCTGGGGTGAGAAACCTGTTCGATCGCGATCCACCGTTCAGTAACCAGGCCTACAACTTCCAGTCCGGCTATGACCCGCGCTACGCCGACCCACTGGGACGCACGCTGTTCGCCCGCGCCACGTACCACTTCTGAGCCCTGCCCTGACGCGCGTCGCTCCCGCGCGTGAGGGGCAGTTCTGCGAAATCGCGCCCCCGGCCCACAGGTCTCATCCACCTTCCCCGGCCGGGGGATTTTTTCTCAGGCTCAGGTTCCCGTACACCAAGGACTGTCCGACCATGTGCGTCCCTCCTCTTTCATCGCGACGCCTGCTTTGCGGCATCGCGTTGCTGTACACCGTCGCGTTTTTCGCTTCCTTCCTGTGTGACGTGCCGCTGGCCATCGCCACCCCGTCCCATGCCTTGACCGTGTACGGCGAAGCGCCGAAATACCCGGCGGATTTCAGCCATTTCGACTACGTCGACCCCTATGCACCCAAAGGCGGGTCACTGAGCCGCTCGGCCGAGGAAATCGGTCAGTTCAACTACCTCTCGCCCTACGTCGATCAGGGCATTTCCGTCAGCCAGATCGACAGTTGGGTGTATTCGCCGCTGGCTTACCGCTCGCTGGACGAGCCGTACACCGTCTATGGGCTGGTGGCCGAAAAATTGGAGCGCGATCCGAACAACCTCTGGGTCCGGTTCTACCTCAACCCCAAGGCGCGCTTCGATGACGGTACGCCGATCACGGCCGAGGACGTGCGGTTCACTTACCAGACTCTGATGACCCAGGGCAGCTTCAGCTACCGCCCCCTGTACGCCGACGTCAAGGACGTGGTGATCGAGGCGCCCGACCAGGTGCGGTTCGACTTCAAGAACAACCTCAACCGCACCCTCGCGCTGGACCTGGCGAGCATGCGGGTACTGCCCGAGCACTGGTGGAAAACCCGGGACTTCACCAAGGGCGGCGGGTTCGAACCCCCCTTGGGCAGCGGGCCCTATCGGGTCTCGCGGGTGGATGCAGGACGCAGTGTGAGCTTCCAGCGGGTGAACGACTGGTGGGCGAAGGATCTGCCCGTCAGCCGTGGGTTGTACAATTTTGACACCCTGACCGTGAATTTCTATGGGGACATCGACGTCGCCCGGCAACTGGTACAGGCCGGCAGTTTCGACTTTAACCGCGAGTATTCTTCCGCCGGCTACGTGGTCGGCTATTCCGCCCCGACGCTGCAGGATGGTCGTTTGCAGAAGACCATCTTGGCGCAGTCGCGCCCGGTCGCCGGGCAGGGCTTCGTGTTCAACCTCGACAGGCCGATGTTTCAGGATCGCCGGGTGCGCGAAGCCCTGGCGATGCTGTGGGATTTCGAATGGATCAACGGCCAGATCATGCGCAACTTCTATGTGCGCGAAGAAAGCTATTTTCCCAAAAGCGAGCTGGCGGCCACCGAATTGCCGGACCCGCAGGAATTGAAGATTCTCGAACCCCTGCGCGGGCAGATTCCGGACGAAGTCTTCACTCAGGTCTGGCACGCGCCGAAGACCGACGGCAGCGGCTACATTCGCGACAAACAGCTCAAGGCGCTGAAGCTGCTGGCGCAGGCCGGATGGCTGCCCAAAAACAACCGATTGGTCAATGCGGCCGGGCAACCGCTGACGTTCACCTTTCTCGACGGCCAAGGCGGTTTCGACCGATTGGTCCTGCCTTACAAGCGAGTGCTGGCGCAGATCGGCATCACGCTGAACTTTCGCCGAGTCGATTCGGCGCAGTACATGAACCGGCTCAACGCTCGCGATTACGACATGATCGTGGTCACCCTCCCCAACACCGGCAATCCGATCCTCTCGCCCGGACGTGAGCTGTACAACCTGTTCGGCTCGCAGAGCGCCAGACAGGTGGGCAGCTCCAACGCGATGGTGCTGCGCGACCCGGCCGTGGACGCCCTGATCGATGGGCTGGTGGCCGCCAATAGCCGCAACGACATGGTTCACTACGCGCGGGCGCTGGACCGCGTGCTGCTCTGGGGCTTCTACATGATTCCGAATTACTATTCACGCGGCATCCCGGTGGTGTACGCCAATCGTTTTGGGCAACCGAAAGTCGCCCCGACCTACGACGTGGGGCTGGACACCTGGTGGCAGGTCAGCCCCGTACCGCTGACCGATCAGCAGATGGCCGAGCGCACGGCACCGCAGACCAGCGCATCGGTCCATGCGCCGCGCGCTGCACAGGTGGCGGCGCCGTCCACGTCGGGAGCGCACTGAAATGCTGGCCTATGCGATGCGGCGCCTGGCGCTGATCCTCCCCACCCTGTTGTGCATTCTGGTGGTCAATTTTCTTATCGTGCAGGCGGCGCCGGGCGGTCCGGTCGAACAGGCCATCGCACGGGTACAAGGTCTCGGCGCGGCCGCGGGCGTGGGCGGCGGTGCAGGCGAGATTGCCGCCACCGGCAATGTCAGCCGCAGCGCCCAAGGGCTGGATCCGGCTTTGGTGGAGGCCATCAAGCATCAGTATGGCTTCGACAAGCCGCTGCATGAGCGCTTATGGCTGATGCTCACGCACTACGCTCGACTGGACTTCGGCGACAGCTTTTTCCGGGGCACCACCGTCACTGGCCTGATTGCGCAGAAACTGCCCGTGACCCTGTCCCTGGGCCTGTGGGCCACGCTGATCACCTACCTCGTCTCGATTCCGTTGGGCATTCAGAAGGCGGTGCACCACGGCAGCCGGTTCGACGTCTGGAGCAGCAGCCTGATCATCATTGGCTACGCGGTGCCTGCGTTCCTCTTCGCCATCGTGCTGATCGTGCTGTTCGCCGGTGGCAGTTACTGGAGCTGGTTCCCGGCGCAGGGGCTGTTTTCCGACGACTTCGACCGCCTGTCGATGATGGGCCAGGTACGGGATTACCTGTGGCATCTGGTGCTGCCCGTCAGCGCGCTGGTCATCGGCGGGTTCGCGACCCTGACCCTGCTGACCAAGAACAGCTTTCTCAACGAAATCAGCCGCCAATACGTGGTCACCGCTCGCGCCAAAGGCCTGAGTGAACGCCGGGTGCTTTACGGTCACGTGTTTCGCAATGCGATGTTGCTGGTCGTGGCGGGCATCCCCCAGGCGCTGATCGAGGTGTTTTTCGCCGGCTCCCTGCTGATCGAAACCATCTTCGGGCTCGACGGGATCGGCCGCATGAGCTACGAGGCCGCCGTGTCACGGGACTACCCGGTGGTCTTCGGCACGCTGTTTCTGTTCACTCTGTTCGGCCTGTTGATCAAGCTGGTGGGCGACCTGTGCTACACGCTGGTCGACCCGCGCATCGACTTCTCCGCGAGGAACGCCTGATGTTCGAGTTTTCACCGCAAAGCAAACGACGCATGGCCCTGTTCAAGGCCAACCGGCGAGGCTGGTGGTCGTTGTGGATTTTCGCGGCACTGCTGTCGGTCTGCCTGTGCGGCGAACTGATTGCCAATGACCGCCCGCTGATCGTCAGCTACCAGGGCAACCTCTATTACCCGACGCTGCATCAGTACCTGGAAACCGATTTCGGTGGCGAACTGCCGTTCGAGCCGGACTACAGCAGTGATTACGTGCGCAAACTGATCGCCGACAAAGGCGGCTGGATGCTGTTCGCGCCGATTCCGTTCAGTGATGACACGGTCAACTACGACCTCAGGCAACCCTCCCCCAGCCCCCCCAGCGCACGCAACTGGCTGGGCACCGACGATCAGGCCCGGGACGTGATGGCCCGGGTGCTGTTCGGCACGCGAGTGTCCATTCTGTTCGCACTGGCGTTGACCTTGATCAGCACGGTGATCGGCGTACTGGCCGGCGCTGTGCAGGGCTACTACGGAGGGCTGGCGGACTTGATCGGCCAGCGTCTGCAGGAGATCTGGTCCGGCCTGCCGGTGCTGTACTTGTTGATCATCCTGTCAGGGTTCGTGGAGCCGAATTTCGGTTGGCTGCTCGGCATCATGGCCTTGTTTTCCTGGCTGGCGCTGGTGGATGTGGTGCGTGCCGAGTTCCTGCGAGGGCGCAACCTGGAATACGTCAAAGCCGCGCGGGCGCTGGGCCTGACCGACAGCGCGCTGATGCTGCGGCACATTCTGCCCAACGCGATGACCAGCACCCTGACCTACCTGCCATTCATCGTGACAGGCGCGATAGCCACGCTGACCGCACTGGATTTTCTTGGCTTCGGCATGCCCGCAGGCAGCGCGTCGCTGGGCGAATTGATCGGTCAAGCCAAACGCAATCTGCAGGCGCCTTGGCTGGGGCTGACCGCCTTCTGCGCGCTGGCACTGATCCTGACCTTGCTGGTGTTCATCGGCGAAGCCTGCCGTGACGCCTTTGATCCGCGAACCTGAGGCCCGATGCGATGGACGAACAACAGTCTGAAACCCTGATCGACATCCGCCAGCTGCGGGTCGCCTTCAACGGCGTTGAAGTGGTGCACGGCATCGACCTGAGCATCCGGCGCGGCGAGTGCCTGGCGTTGGTGGGTGAATCCGGCTCTGGTAAATCCGTGACGGCACATTCGATCCTGCGCTTGCTGCCGGCAAAGACAGTCAGCACCCAAGGCCACATTCGTTACAACGGTGTCGACCTGCTGCACGCCACCGACGGGCAATTGCGCGCACTGCGCGGCAACCGTATTGCAATGATCTTCCAGGAACCCATGTCCTCGCTCAATCCGCTGCACACGGTGGCCAAACAGATCGGCGAAATCCTCGCCATGCACAAGGGCCTCAAAGGCAAGGCGGCCCATGAACGAACGCTGGAGCTGCTTGAGCTGGTAGGGATTCAGCAGCCGCTCAAGCGGCTCAAGGCCTACCCGCACCAGTTGTCCGGCGGCCAGCGCCAGCGGGTGATGATCGCCATGGCGCTGGCCAACGAGCCGGATCTGTTGATCGCTGACGAACCCACCACCGCGCTGGACGTCACTGTGCAGGTAAAGATCCTCGAGCTGCTCAAGTCCCTTCAGGTGCGGTTGGGCATGTCGTTGCTGTTGATCAGCCATGACCTCAACCTGGTGCGTCGCATCGCCCAGCGCGTGTGCGTCATGCGTAGCGGGGAAATCGTCGAGCAGGCCGACTGCCAGACCCTGTTCAGCCAACCGCAGCACCCTTACAGCCGATTGCTGATCGATGCCGAGCCCGACGGTGAACCGGTGGCCAGCGAGCACCCGCACACGCTGCTCTCCGTCGACGCG
The DNA here is from genome assembly GCF_003052515.2 of Pseudomonas sp. RIT409. Lineage (GTDB taxonomy): Bacteria > Pseudomonadota > Gammaproteobacteria > Pseudomonadales > Pseudomonadaceae > Aquipseudomonas. The sequence goes on from NZ_QARE02000009.1 coordinate 9,618, forward strand.
CTGAAGGTGTGGTTCGCTCTGCCGAAATCGGTGTTCAGCCGCGAACGCCATTACATCAAGGCCGTGGACGGCGTGAGTTTCGATCTACTCAAGGGCACGACACTGGGAATCGTGGGCGAGTCCGGCTCGGGCAAGTCGACGCTGGGCCAGGCGATCCTGCGCCTGATCGATTCCGAGGGCAGCATCCGTTTCGCCAACAAGGAACTGAGCCTGCACAGCCAGCACCTGATGCGCCCGCTGCGCAAGCGGATGCAGGTGGTGTTTCAAGACCCGTTCGGCAGCCTGAGCCCGCGCATGACAGTGCAGCAAATCATCGCCGAAGGCCTGTTGACCCACGACGTGGGCACGCCTCTCGAACGCGAGCAGACAGTGATCCGCGTGCTGCGGGAAGTGGGGCTCGACCCGGAGACCCGCCACCGCTACCCCCATGAGTTCTCCGGCGGTCAGCGCCAACGGATATCGATCGCCCGCGCCTTGGTGCTGGAACCTGACCTGATCCTGCTGGACGAACCCACCTCGGCGCTGGACCGCACCGTACAAAAGCAGATCATCGCGCTGTTGCGCGACTTGCAAGTCCGGCACGGCCTGACGTACCTGTTCATCAGTCACGACTTGGCGGTGGTGCATGCGCTCGCCCATCAGTTGATCGTGATCAAGGACGGCAAAGTGGTCGAGCAAGGGCCGTCCCGGGAGGTGTTCGCCGGGCCACGACATCCCTATACTCAGGCGCTGCTGAAGGCCTCGGGCCTGGTGTTCGCTCCCCCTTCGCCATCGGCTCACTGATCCGTCAAATACAGCAAAAACCCGTCATGGGTATGACGTTTGGTGAGGGGATTCGCGGATCGGTGGGAGAAAATTCCCCTTGGCCCGCTGAAAGCCGCGTCCCAGAGCCTTCGAGGTCGGACATATCATTCACACTGATATTTACCTTCGCCGTATTCGATTCGTGCAATAGAACCCCCGGGAACAGAATCCGCCAATCTCAATAACATCGGCGGATTTTCCCATGGTTCAGTCACTTACTCCTCTGCGCTACCCCCTTGCCGCGTTGGCGCTGGTGGTGCTCAGTGCTTGCGGCAAAGGCCCTGAAACGGCAGCCCAGGCTCCGGCGGCGGCCAAGGTCAATGTGGCCAAGGTGCTTGAGCAGCCTGTCAACGAATGGGACGAGGTCACGGCCCGGCTGGAAGCCCCGGAAACCGTGCAGGTTCGTCCGCGCGTCTCCGGCCAGATCGACTCGGTGGCGTTCACCGACGGTGAACTGGTGAAGAAAGGCGACCTGCTGTTCCAGATCGACCCTCGCCCGTTCGAAGCGGAAGTCCATCGCCTCGAGGCGCAGCTGCAACAGGCCAAGGCAGCGTCGGTGCGCAGCAACAACGAAGCGCAACGTGGCGAGCGTCTGCGCACCAACAACGCGATCTCCGCCGAACTGGCTGACTCGCGGACCACCACCGCCCAGGAATCCAAAGCCGCGGTCGCCGCCATTCAGGCACAACTGGACCTGGCCCGACTGAACCTGAGCTTCACCCGCGTCACCGCGCCGATCACGGGCCGCGTCAGCCGCGCGGAAATCACCGCAGGCAACATCGTCACCGCCGACCAGTCGATCCTCACCAGCCTGGTCTCCACCGATAAGGTCTACGCCTACTTCGACGCAGACGAGCGCGTGTTCCTGAAGTACAACCAATTGGCCCGCGACGGCAAACGCAGCGCAACCACGCCGGTGTACATGGGCCTTTCCAATGAGGTCGAAAACCCGCACCTGGGCCAGATGAACTTCGTCGATAACCAGGTCAACCCGCGCACCGGTACCATCCGTGGTCGCGCCGTGTTCGACAACAGCAAGGGCGAATACACCCCCGGCCTCTATGCTCGCTTGAAACTGGTGGGCAGTGGCACCTACAACGCCACCCTGATCAAGGACGAAGCGGTCGGCACCGACCTGGGCAAGAAGTTCGTGTTGGTGGTGGACAAGGACAACAAGGCGACGTACCGCAATGTTGAGCTGGGGCCGAAACTCGAAGGCTTGCGCATCGTACGCAGCGGCCTCGCCAAAGACGACCGCATCATCGTCAGCGGCTTGCAACGCGTTCGTCCCGGCTCGCCGATCGATCCGCAAGACACGCCAATGGCCAGCCCCGAGACCCTCGCGGCCCTGCAGCAACAACGCCAAGCACTCGAAGCCAGCAACCAGCCTCAGGCCCAGAAGAAACTGGACGCCAAGGTTGCCGCTGCTGCGTCACGCGGTTAAGGGACTTACTTCATGAATTTTTCCAAATTCTTCATCACGCGACCGATCTTCGCAGCGGTGCTTTCACTGCTGATCCTGATCGGCGGCGCCATCTCGCTGTTCCAGCTACCGATCAGCGAATACCCGGAAGTCGTGCCGCCGACCGTGGTCGTGCGCGCCAACTTCCCCGGCGCAAACCCCAAGGTCATCGGCGAAACCGTTGCCGCTCCGCTGGAGCAGGCCATCACCGGGGTCGAGAACATGCTCTACATGTCCTCGCAAGCCACCGCCGATGGCAAACTGACCCTGACCATCACCTTTGCGCTGGGCACCAATCTGGATACCGCGCAGGTCCAGGTGCAGAACCGTGTCACGCGAACCGAACCGAAGCTGCCTGAAGAGGTGACGCGCATCGGTATTACCGTGGACAAGGCCTCGCCCGACCTGACCATGGTGGTCCACCTGACCTCGCCCGACCAGCGTTACGACATGCTCTACCTCTCCAACTACGCCGTGCTCAACATCAAGGATGAGCTGGCCCGTCTGAACGGTGTGGGTGACGTGCAATTGTTCGGTATGGGTGACTACTCGCTGCGTATCTGGCTGGACCCGAACAAGACCGCATCGCGCAACATCACCGCCACCGACGTGGTCAACGCCATTCGCGAGCAGAACCGCCAGGTCGCTGCCGGTCAACTGGGCGCACCGCCCTCGCCGAGCGCCACCAGCTTCCAGATGTCGATCAACACCCAGGGCCGCCTGGTCACTGAAGAAGAGTTTGAAAACATCATCGTTCGCTCAGGCGAAAACGGCGAAATCACCCGCGTCAAAGACATTGCCCGTGTCGAGCTGGGCTCCAGCCAATACGCGCTGCGTTCGTTGCTGAACAATCAGCCGGCGGTAGCCATTCCGATCTTTCAACGCCCGGGCTCCAACGCCATCGACATTTCCAACGAAGTGCGCGAGGAAATGGAGCTGCTCAAGAAGAGCTTCCCCGAAGGCATGGACTACAGCATCGTCTATGACCCGACCATCTTCGTGCGCGGCTCCATCGAAGCGGTGGTGCACACGCTGTTCGAAGCGCTGATCCTGGTGGTCCTGGTGGTGATCCTGTTCCTGCAGACCTGGCGTGCCTCGATCATTCCGCTGGCTGCTGTGCCGGTGTCGCTGATCGGTACCTTCGCGGTCATGCACCTGTTCGGTTTCTCGCTCAACGCGCTGTCGTTGTTCGGTCTGGTACTGGCCATCGGTATCGTCGTGGACGACGCCATCGTCGTGGTGGAGAACGTCGAGCGGAACATCGAACTCGGCCATAAGCCGATGGAAGCCACGCAGATCGCCATGCGCGAAGTGACCGGCCCCATCATCGCGACGGCCCTGGTGCTGTGTGCGGTGTTCGTACCGGCGGCGTTCATCTCCGGCCTCACGGGGCAGTTCTACAAGCAGTTCGCGTTGACCATCGCCATCTCGACGGTGATCTCGGCCTTCAACTCGCTGACCCTTTCCCCGGCATTGGCGGCCGTGTTGCTCAAGGGCCACGACGAACCGAAGGACGGCTTCTCGCGCTTCCTCGACAAGCTGCTGGGCGGTTGGCTGTTCGGTCCGTTCAACCGCGTGTTCGTGAAAGCCAGTAACCGCTATGTGGGTGCCGTGGGCCGCGTGATTCGTGTCAGCGGTGTCGCGCTGCTGGTTTATGCGGGCCTGATCGTGATGACCTGGCTGGGCTTCTCGACCACACCGACCGGTTTCGTGCCGCAGCAGGACAAGCAGTACCTGGTCGCCTTTGCGCAACTGCCGGATGCCGCGAGCCTGGACCGCACCGAAGACGTGATCAAGCGCATGTCGGACATCGCCCTCAAGCAACCGGGCGTGGAAAGCGCGGTCGCCTTCCCGGGTCTGTCGATCAACGGCTTCACCAACAGTCCCAACTCCGGCATCGTGTTCGTGACCCTCAAGCCGTTCGACGAACGCACAGCCGCCGATGAATCCGCCGGAGCCATCGCCGGGGCGCTGAACGGCAAGTACGCCGCGATTCAGGAAGCCTACATGGCGATCTTCCCGCCGCCGCCGGTACAGGGCCTGGGCACGATCGGCGGTTTCCGCCTGCAGATCGAAGACCGCGGCAACCTGGGCTATGACGAGCTCTATAAAGAGACGATGAACGTCATCGCCAAGAGCCGCAGCGTGCCGGAGCTGGCAGCGCTGTTCACCAGTTACACCGTGAACGTGCCCCAAGTCGATGCCGCGATCGACCGGGAAAAGGCGAAGACCCACGGCGTGGCCATCAGCGACATTTTCGACACCCTGCAGGTGTACCTCGGTTCGCTGTATGCCAACGACTTCAACCGTTTCGGTCGGACCTATCAGGTCAACGTTCAGGCTGAGCAGCAGTTCCGTCAGGACGCCGAGCAGATCGGCCAACTGAAAGTGCGCAACAACCTGGGGGAGATGATTCCGCTGGCAACCCTGCTCAAGGTCACCAACAGCTCGGGGCCTGACCGGGTCATGCACTACAACGGCTTCATCACCGCCGAGATCAACGGCGCCGCCGGGCCCGGCTACAGCTCGGGCCAAGCGGAAGCGGCCATGAACAAGCTGCTCAAGCAAGAGCTGCCCAACGGCATGACCTACGAGTGGACCGACCTGACCTACCAACAGATCCTGTCGGGCAACACCGCCCTGCTGGTGTTCCCGCTCTGCGTGTTGCTGGCGTTCTTGGTGCTGGCGGCGCTGTATGAAAGCTGGAGCCTGCCGCTGGCCGTCATCCTGATCGTGCCGATGACCCTGCTGTCCGCCATCGCCGGCGTGATCATTGCCGGCAGCGACAACAACATCTTCACCCAGATCGGCCTGATCGTACTGGTGGGCCTGGCGTGCAAGAACGCGATCCTCATCGTCGAGTTCGCCAAGGACGAGCAGGAAAAAGGCAAGACCCCGCTGGAGGCGGTCCTTGAGGCCTGCCGCCTGCGTCTGCGCCCGATCCTGATGACCTCCTTCGCGTTCATCATGGGCGTCGTCCCGCTGGTGCTGTCCAGCGGCGCAGGTGCCGAGATGCGTCATGCCATGGGCGTGGCGGTGTTCTCCGGGATGCTTGGCGTGACCTTCTTCGGTCTGCTGTTGACCCCTGTGTTTTATGTGCTGATTCGTAACTACGTTGGACGCAAAGAGGCGCGTAAGGCAGCCAAGGCTCAACGCGTTCAAAACATCGCCCCGGAGGCTCATTGATGAAGGCTGCAAAACTCTTCCTGCCGAGCCTGTTGGTCCTGGCGCTGGCGGCATGTGCCGTCGGCCCCGACTACAAGACGCCGGATACCGCGGCGGCCAATATTCAGGCCGCCGCACAGGGCAACTACGACCGCGGCCGCACCGAAACCATCTGGTGGCAGCAGTTCGAAGACCCGACGCTGAACAAACTGGTGGCCCAATCGCTGCAAGGCAACCGAGAGCTGCGCGTGGCGTTCGCCCGCCTGAAGGCCGCTCGTGCCATTCGCGACGACATCAGCAACGACGCCATGCCGGTGGTCACCAGCCGTGCCAGCAGCGAGGTCGGTCGAGCTCAGGTCCCTGGAGAAACCGAGCACCGGGTCAACCAGGAGCGCTATGACCTGGGCCTGGACATGGCCTGGGAAATCGACCTGTTCGGCCGTATCCAGCGCGAGCTGGAAGCCAGTGAGGCCGATCAGCAGGTGGCCGAAGCCAACCTCTATCAATTGCAGGTGACCATGATCGCCGAACTGGTGGACGCTTATGGCCAGTTGCGTGGCGCTCAATTGCGCGAGGACATCGCCAGGGCCAACCTGAAGAACCAGCAGGAATCCCGTGGCGTCACCGCTCAATTGCGCGACGAAGGCGTGGGCAACGAGCTGGACGTGGTACGTGCCGATGCACGGCTGGCCGCCGTGGAAGCGACCATCCCTCAACTGCAGGCCGAGCAGGCGCGCGAACGTAACCGTATCGCCACCTTGCTGGGCGAGCGTGCGGATGCCATGACCATCGACCTGAGCCCGGCAAAACTGCCGGCGATCTCCAAGGCGCTGCCCATCGGGGATCCGACGAAACTCCTGGAAAACCGCCCTGACGTGCGCAGTGCGGAGCGTCAGTTGGCCGCGCAAACCGCACGCATCGGCGTGCAGACCGCCGACCTGTTTCCACGGGTCAGCCTCAGCGGCTTCCTTGGCTTCACCGCCAGCCGTGGTTCGCAGATCGGCTCCAGTGCCGCGCAAGCCTGGGGCCTGGGCCCGAGCATCACTTGGGCGGCGTTTGACCTGGGCAGCGTAAAAGCGCGCATTCGTGGCGCCAACGCGGATGCCGAAGGCGCACTGGCCAACTACGAGCAGCAGGTCTTGCTGGCGCTGGAAGAAACCGAAAACGCGTTCAGTGACTACGACAAGCGTCAGCAGCGCCTGGTGTCGCTGGTACGTCAGAGCGAGTCCAGCCGCAAGGCAGCGGATCTCGCCAACATCCAGTACCGCGAAGGCACGGCGGACTTCCTGGTGCTGTTGGATGCCGAGCGCGAGCGTCTGGCCGCCGAGGACAGCCAGGCCCTGGCCGAGATCGAGCTGTACCGCGGCATCGTCGCGATCTACAAAGCGTTGGGCGGTGGCTGGCAGCCCAACGCCTGATCGCCGACACCTGACGCCAAGGAACGCGATCCGTTAGCCCGCAGAGCCTCGGACTCGCAAGGTCCGAGGCTTTTTATTGCCCCGGCGTTTGACACTCGCCATCGACTCCCCGAAGCTGATTGTTCGCCGCCACGGAAACCCTTATGCCAAAAGCGCCTCTTCCGCCCTCACCTGCCGCAGTCAAAGCACGCCGTCGCTGGATCGTCGGCATCGCCGCGACGGTGGCCGTGATGGTCATCGGGCTGGCGCTGTTGGTGCGCAATTGGCATGCGCCGCCGGCCCCGCCCGTGGTCAATCACAGCTATGCCGAAGCGCTGGAACAAGCGCACGATGGCAAACCCGGCGCCGCCCGAGTGCTCTACCAACAGTTGAGCCGCACCGACCTGTCGGACATACGCCGCGCCGGCCTGCTGGCTGAGCTGGTGAATTACCCCAGTACTCAGGCGCTGAAGATTCTCGACGGCGACCTCAAGCGTTCCGTGCCGCTGGTTCAACAGGCAGCCATCGACACCGTGGCGGCGCTGGTCCCCGAGGCACAGCGCAGCGTATTGATCGGCCCGCTGCTCGAGGACCCCGACGCGAATGTGCGTTACAGCGCCGTTCGCGCGCTGCTGGGTCTGACCCCGGATGATGTCGGTTTGTATTACGGAACGTTGCAGGACGCCGCCACCGATTACGCGCACTTCCTGGCCGCGCAACCGCCCAGTGGTCAAAGCCAGACACAATTGGCCCGGCTGTACATCAACCAGGGCGACATGCCCAAGGCGTTCGACGCGTTGGCCCTGGCACTGAAACTGGAGCCAGACAACGTCCAGGCGGAACTGGCGCTCATCGAGTTGCTGGATCAGCAAGGGCAAAGCGACCGCTCACGCCAGCAACTGGCGCAATGGCTGGAACGGCACCCTCAGTCCTCCCTGCTGCAGCACGCCCTTGGACGCTGGTTGTTGCGTCACCAGCAGCATGAGTACGCACTGCTGGCCCTGGCCAAGGCCGTGGAGCTGGAACCTGAGAACAATGACTATCGCTACGACCTGGCGGTCGCCTTGCACGACCTGCAGCAACTGGAACCGGCGCAGCGACAACTTGAGGACATTCTGCAGCGCCAGCCGGCCAACCGCCGTGCGCGAATTCTACTGATTCGTTATTGGAAAGAGTCCGGGCAACTGCAGAAAGTCCAAGTGCTGCTCGCCGAGCTCGAACAGTTGAATCCTGACGATCCTGCGCTGCAACAGGGCTTGTAAACTGCGCGTGTCACCGTCCGGGGAATTGCGATAGTTTCCCCTGACGACATAGTTCAGGAAATTACTTACACGCCTACTGTCCCGCCTCGACTTATTTTTTCGATCGGATTATCGCGTTGAAGAAGTTTCATATAACAAATGCGCTGCGCCTGTTTTCCAACTCGAAAAAAACGTGCATTATTTGCCCGTAGCGACTTACAACTACCTCGCCACCCATGAGCCGCTGACAACACCCTCTTAGTTTCTTCACGGGTGACAACGCCTAGGCCGGGTAGTCATTAAATGAGCACAAGACCTGCGTCGGCTCCCCGATCACGTCTATGTTGCTTGCGTTGGGCTGACAACAGCCAATTACCGCCGGAGTACTATTTTTGTCCAGACTTGCCGAGTTTCGCGCCGCAGAAAAAGCCCTTCAGGAACAGCTGGCTCAGCTGGAAAACCTGAAGAACGATGCCGGACTGAAGAAGGAGATCGAATTCGAGCAGAAGCTTCAGGCGCTCATGAGCACCTATGACAAGAGCCTGCGTGACATCATCGCTATCCTTGACCCGAATCCTTCAGCTGCGCTGGCCGCGGCCCCTGCCGGTCCGAAGCGTCGTCGGGCCCGGGTGGTCAAGGTTTATCACAACCCGCACACAGGCGAACTGATCGAAACCAAGGGTGGCAATCACCGCGGTCTGAAAGCCTGGAAAGAGCAATACGGCGTCGAAGCTGTCGACTCCTGGTTGCGCGGCTGATCGCTCCCTGTCAATGCGTTATAAAACAGCCCCGGACTTCGGGGCTTTTTTATTAGCGCAATAACTGAGTGAAGAATGATCATTAGCGTTTGGTTTATCCCGCCCTCCCGGTAATGAACGTTGCGGTCCGTCGTGAATGAATATCGTCTTCACCGGGTCAATTTGCCGACTGCCACTCACGCCATCATCCCTCTCGATATCTGCACAATGCAATAATCGCCAGGTGATTATTAATCTGGACGATACACACGAGGCCTTTGAAGCCATGCTCAGGCACATGAAGCAAAGATTTCCAGCGCTCCCCGCCCGTACATTGCCGACCGAAGGGAATCCACCTTCACGTTTTTTTCACACGCGTTTCTACAGGATGAAGACTGCTAATGGAAGAGCACCCCATGCCCGCTTCGGCGGGCTTCTTCTTGCCTGAAATTCGGCGTCAAGGGGACACATCCAAGCGCAGGCTGTCCCGAATACGCATCACCTCATCTCGGTTCGCCGCATAACCTTCCTTTGAACCGGCATACGACAACGACCACGCCAGCGCCTTGCTGGCCGCCGCGACCAGGGTCTGAGTCATGACGTGGACGCCGTTCTGGGTAATGGTGCACGTCGTCTCCGCGGCCGGGACCTCACCCAATGTGCTGGTCTTCATCTGCGTACAGACGCTCTGGAACCCGCCATGGACGAAATTGACCTGTACGGCCTTGCGCATCTCCAGGAGCACCCCCTGAACATTGACCTCATGACCTGGCTGCAGACGGGTCTGTGTCAGCTCCACGACCATCGCCGGATCGCCGTTGGCATCATGCTTGACCGCCCTCTGACGCATCTGCACAGCGGCATCCGTCTGAGGCAGTGCTTCGACCTCCCAGTCACTCGGCCAGATGATGAGCGTATCGGCCGCCCAGGCGCTGCCAAGCGCCATTGATAAAAAGAAACCCACAGAAAGGTAAATGCGCAACCTGAACACCTGACCGATGACCGAACCTGAGTGACGGAAAGTGTGAGCCACCGCGCCCGCCGTCACAAGGGCTGCGGCAATGGCGCCGCACTTTCGGGTTTGGCTCTGGCGCTGTGTCCCGTATCATTGTGCAACATTTACTGCCCCCTTCGGAGTGACCATGAGTCTGCACGAACTGAACACCTTCCCCGGCGTCACGGCCCAGCCAGACGCGGCCACCGCACAATTCGTGTTCAACCACACCATGCTGCGTGTCAAAGACATCACTGCATCGCTGGACTTCTACACACGCGTACTGGGCTTCAGCCTGGTCGAAAAGCGTGACTTCCCTGAAGCGGAATTCAGCCTGTACTTCCTGGCGCTGGTCGACAAGGCGCAGATTCCAGAAGACGCTGCCGCTCGCACCGTCTGGATGAAGGGCATTCCCGGCATTCTTGAACTGACCCATAACCACGGCACCGAAAAGGATCCGGCCTTCAGCTATCACAACGGCAACACCGACCCGCGCGGTTTCGGCCACATCTGCGTTTCGGTGCCGGACGTTCACGCCGCCTGCGCACGCTTTGAGGCATTAGGCGTGGATTTCCAAAAGCGCCTGACCGATGGCCGGATGAAAAGCCTGGCCTTCATCAAGGATCCGGATGGCTATTGGGTCGAAATCATCCAGCCAACGCCGGTCGCTGATTAAGGAGCTCTTGTAGGAGCGCGCTTGCCCGCGACTACGTTGTCACTGCGACAACGAGGTGGCTGACACACTGCTGTCGCGGGCAAGCGCGCTCCTTACAGGGCGGCAGCGGGTAAAAAAAAACCTCATGATCACTCATGAGGTTTTTTTAACGCTGTCGCGACGGCTATCACGCCGGCGCGCTGGTGCGGATCAGGTGATCGAAGGCACTGAGGGAAGCCTTGGCGCCCTCGCCCACCGCGATCACGATCTGCTTGTACGGCACGGTCGTCACGTCACCGGCAGCGAAGACACCCGGGATCGAGGTCTCACCGCGGTTGTCGACCACGATCTCACCCCGTGGCGACAGCTCGATGGTGCCTTTGAGCCATTCTGTATTCGGCAACAGGCCGATCTGCACGAAGATGCCTTCCAGCTCGACCGTGATCTCCTCGCCTGTGACGCGGTTCTTGTAGCGCAGGCCATTGACCTTCTGACCGTCGCCGGTGACTTCGGTGGTCAGGGCGCTGGTCAGCACCGTCACGTTCGGCAGGCTGTGCAGCTTGCGCTGCAGCACGGCATCGGCGCGCAGCGAACTGTCGAATTCCAGCAGCGTGACGTGGGACACGATCCCCGCCAAGTCGATGGCAGCCTCGACGCCCGAGTTACCGCCGCCGATCACGGCCACACGCTTGCCCTTGAACAGCGGACCGTCGCAGTGCGGGCAATACGCCACGCCTTTATTCCGATACTGCTGCTCGCCCGGCACGTTCATTTCGCGCCAGCGGGCGCCAGTCGCCAGAATGACGGTCTTGCCCTTCAGCACGCCGCCGCTGGCGAATTTCACCTGATGCAGCGCGCCGTTCTCGCCAGGGATCAACTGATCGCCGCGTTGCAGGTTGATGATGTCAACCTCGTACTCTTTGACGTGCTCCTCAAGGGCCACCGCGAGTTTCGGCCCTTCCGTATGCTGCACGGAGATGAAGTTCTCGATCGCCATGGTGTCCAGTACCTGACCGCCGAAGCGCTCGGCCGCGACAGCGGTACGGATGCCTTTGCGGGCAGCATAAATCGCCGCCGCCGCGCCGGCCGGGCCACCGCCGACCACCAGAACGTCGAAGGCGTCTTTGGCGTTCAGTTTCTCGGCCTGACGGTGACCGGCACTGGTGTCGATTTTCGCCAGGATTTCATCCAGGCCCATACGACCTTGACCGAACAGCTCACCATTGAGGTAGATGCTGGGCACCGACATGATCTGGCGGTCGGTGACTTCCTGCTGGAACAGGCTGCCTTCGATGGCCACGTGTTCGACGTTCGGATTGAGCACGGCCAGCAGGTTCAGCGCCTGGACCACGTCCGGGCAGTTCTGACAGGTCAGCGAGAAATAAGTCTCGAACTTGAACGCACCGGTCAGCGAACGCGCCTGCTCGATGGTTTCTTCGCTGGCTTTGGACGGGTAGCCGCCGACTTGCAGCAGCGCCAGCACCAGCGATGTGAATTCATGCCCCATGGGCAGGCCGGCAAAACGCAGCTTGATGTCCTGGCCCGGGCTGTTCAGGGCGAAGGACGGCGTGCGCGAGTCGGTGCCGTTGGTATTCAGGGTGATTTGGTTGGAGCTGCTGACGATGTCGTTGAGCAACGACAGCATTTCCTGGGATTTCGCGCCGTCATCAAGGGACGCGACGATCTCGATTGGGCGAGTGATTCGCTCCAGGTACGATTTCAACTGAGCTTTAAGATTGGCGTCCAACATGATTCGGCTTCCTTTCTTGCGGATTCTGGAGATGCAGTGTCTGAAAAAAAAACGCCCAGGCGATGACCGCCCGGGCGTTTTTTGGGGGCGATGCGGTTGACTTGCCTATGGGCTCAACGCCCCCGGTCCTGTCATGAGGACTTAGATCTTGCCGACCAGGTCCAGGGATGGAGCCAGGGTAGCTTCGCCTTCTTTCCACTTGGCTGGGCAGACTTCGCCCGGGTGAGCAGCGACGTATTGAGCGGCTTTGATTTTGCGCAGCAGCTCAGAGGCGTCACGGCCAACACCGCCGTCGTTCAGTTCAACGATTTTGATCTGACCTTCTGGGTTGATCACGAAGGTGCCGCGATCCGCCAGACCGGCTTCTTCGATCAGCACGTCGAAGTTGCGGGAGATGGTCAGGGTTGGGTCGCCGATCATGGTGTACTGGATCTTGCCGATGGCTGGCGAGGTGTTGTGCCAGGCAGCGTGAGCAAAGTGGGTGTCAGTCGATACGGAGTAGATTTCAACGCCCAGTTTCTGGAAGGCGTCGTAGTTGTCAGCCAGGTCTTCCAGCTCGGTTGGGCAGACGAAGGTGAAGTCGGCTGGGTAGAAGAACACCACAGACCATTTGCCTTTGAGGTCAGCATCCGAAACTTCAACGAACGAACCATTTTTGAAAGCGGTCGCTTTGAACGGTTTGACTTGGCTGTTAATGATAGGCATCGGGTGGATCTCCTTAGGGTTGGAAATGAAACGGGTTTGAATTCGATGGGGAGGAGCTTACTCACAAACACGTGTCAGGTCTCATTGGCAAACCTGATGCCAACGATTGGTTTTCGCTATAAAAGAACACTTATATAGAAGCGTTCTGTGACGAACAGGCGAACGTCAGTCTCCATCCGCTCACATCGGTGAGCGCCGCGACTCAGCCTACCGACTTCCTCACGCTCAGTTCAAGCAATCGATCGCTACCACTGGCAGCAGACAGGCGCAGAGATATGCTTCACACTGCCCGCCCCGAACAGTACGTAACACGGGTTACGTAATCAGTATCCTGCAGCAGGTATTTCTATGGCCCGTAGCGGTATAACCCTCGAAGCCGTGCGCAATGCACGCTCGGCTCTCATCGCCAAGGGGGAAAACCCCAGTATCGACGCAGTACGAATAGCACTCGGTAATACAGGATCGAAAAGCACGATTCATCGGCTGATGCGCGAACTCGACGCGACCAGCGGAACACGCACGTCCCCCTCGATCGACGACGAACTCACCGCGTTGGTATCGCGGCTTGCCGATCGGCTACGCGGGCAAGCGCAGGAGCATATCGATGCGGCCAAGGCCAGACTCGATGCCGAGAAAAAAGAGACGCAGGACGCGCTCCACGCCGTACAACGTCAACTGGCCGACCTGATCGACCGTCATGCCGCGCAGACCACCAAGCTCGGCACTCAGACAGCCACGCTGCTGAGCACTCAACAGGCCCTGCAAAAAGAGCAGAAAGAGAATGCACGCCTGACCCAGGCCGCGCTGGACACCACGTCACGGATACAAGACAAGGAGCAGCAGGTCATAGCCCTCAAGGCACAGCATCTCCAGGCCCACACACAATGCGCTTTGCTGGAAGAGCGGCTGAGCAATGCCCGGCAGGAAAACGACAGGCTTAAAGCGCAACTGACCGAGCGCGACCAGCAGAATCGCGTGTTGGAACTGATTCTGATCAAGACCGAAGTCGCGCTCGAAAACGCCCGGGCGGAGCATGCCGCTTCCGAGCCCGATCAGGGCTGATCGGACGCCAGCTCGATCAACCTGCGCACCCGCTGAGCGAGGTCGTCGATATTGAAGGGCTTGATCATCATCTCCATGCCGCGCTCCAGAAGATCGCCGCGCACTTCGGCGTTGCGCGCGTACCCCGTCATGAACAGCACAGGCAGCCCCGGCCGCTGCTGCCGCGCGATTTCCGCCACCTGGCGACCGTTCAACCCCGGCAACCCGACATCGGTCACCAACAGGTCGATGCGGTCGGGGCCGCGCAGGACCGGCAACGCCGCCACGCCATTCGAGGCCACCTCCACCGAATAGCCCAATTCACGCAGAACATCGACCACGAGCATGCGCACTTCCGGCTCGTCTTCGATCACCAGTACCCGCTCCCCCTGGCTGGCCCGCGGCGGCAAGGATTCGACACCGGACGGTGTCGGTCGGTCCACAGGCTCCAGATAGCAAGGCAGATACAAGTCGATGCGCGTGCCCCGCCCTTCTTCACTGTCGATCTGCACCTGGCCGCCGGTCTGGTTGATGAAGCCATAGACCATCGAAAGCCCCAGCCCAGTGCCTTGTCCAATCGGCTTGGTGGTGAAAAACGGGTCGAATGCGCGGGCAATCACTTCGCTGGACATCCCGCAGCCCGTGTCCTGCACGCTGAGCCTGACGTAATCCCCAGGCACCAGCGCGTCGTGCAGTACAGCGATGTGCACCCCTTCGGTCTGGATCAGCAGACGACCGCCATCGGGCATCGCGTCCCGCGCGTTGATCACCAGGTTGAGCAACGCGTTTTCCAGTTGGTGCTCGTCTGTGCTGGTCAAGCGCAAGGCCGGGTTCAGGTCGACTTCCAGCTCGATGTTTTCGCCGATGGTCCGGCGCACCAGCTCATCCATGGACGCGACCATCCGGTTGACATCGACCGGCTGGGGGTTGAGCGACTGACGTCGGGCGAAGGCCAGCAAGCGATGCGTCAATGAGGCCGCGCGGTTGGCCGAACTCATGGCGGCGTCGATGTAGCGATCGATTTCCGACACCCGCCCGGCGGCGACGCGGCGTTGAATCAAATCCAGCGCCCCAAGCACGCCGGTCAGCATGTTGTTGAAGTCATGGGCGATCCCGCCGGTCAATTGACCGATGGCGTCCATCTTCTGGGCATGCCGCAGCACCTCCTCGGCCTGGGCGCGCTCGCTGATTTCGATCTGCAGGCGCTCGTTGATCTCGGCGAGCTCGCGGGTCCTCTCGGCCACCCGGCGCTCCAGGCTTTCATTGAGCTCGCGCAAGGCGTCTTCAGCCTTGACCTGGGCTGTGATGTCCGTATTGGTGCCAATCCAATAGGTGATACTGCCTTGAGCGTCGCGAATGGGCAGCGCCCGGGACAGGAACCAGCGATAGAGACCGTCCTGCCCCCTCAACGGGAAGGTGTCCTCCCAGATCGACCCGGTCGCGAAGCAATGTTGCATTCGGGCATTGACCCGTTCCAGATGATCCGGGTGGTGCAATGAACGCCAACCCAGCGCCAGCATGGCCTCCATCGACGTACCGGTGTAGCTGTACCACCGGGCGTTGTACCAGTGAATCTGGCCCGCCGGATCGGCAATCCAGGCCAGTTGGCTCATGTTATCGGCCAGTGTCCGGAACTGCCGCTCACTTTCGTGGTGGGGCTCGCTGTGTTGAGCGGCCTGAGCGTCGTCGAGACGGCCATCAGGGGCAATGGGGTCGAGAGGCATGGCTGCCGGAAAGCTCTTGCTGGTCAAAAAAGGGTCCTTCCCTAAACGATTGCAGGCCGACGCCTTCCGTGGCGCCGGTATTGGCGATCAGCGCGTGACGGTGCGCATCGTGACGAATTCTTCCGCGGCGGTCGGGTGAACGCCGATCGTATCGTCGAATACCCGCTTGGTAGCGCCCGCCTTGATGGCGATGGCCATGCTCTGGATGATTTCGCCCGCATCCGGTCCCACCATGTGGCAGCCTAGGACACGATCGGTTTTCGCGTCCACGACCAACTTCATCAGGATACGCTCCGGGTTGTCGGTCAACGTCAGCTTCATGGGCCGGAAACGGCTCTCGAAGATCTGCAGTTCATAACCGCCCCGCTTTGCCTCTTCCTCGGTCAGGCCCACCGTACCGATGTTCGGCATACTGAACACGGCGGTGGGAATATGGTTGTAATCCACTGGCCGGTACTGCTCCGGTTTGAACAGTCGACGCGCCACGGCCATGCCTTCTGCCAGTGCCACCGGTGTCAACTGCACGCGCCCAGTGACATCGCCGATGGCGATGATCGAAGGTTCGCTGGTCTGGTAATTGCCGTCGACCTTGATGAAACCCTTGTCATCGAGTTCGACATTGACCGTTTCCATGCCCAGGTTATCGAGCATCGGCCTGCGTCCGGTCGCATAGAACACACAATCGGTGTTGACCGTGGTGCCGTCGTTCAGGGTCAGGTCGAGGGTGCCATCCGTTCGCTTTTCGATCCGCTCGATTTGTGCATTGAACCGCAGGTTCAGGCCGTGCTTGGTCAACTCGTCGCGCAGGTGCTCGCGCACACCGTCGTCGAACCCACGCAGGAAAAGCTCGCCCCGGTACATCAAGGTGACGTCACTGCCCATGCCATTGAAGATCGAAGCGAACTCAACGGCGATGTAGCCGCCCCCGACCACTACGATCCGCTTGGGCAGCGTTTTTAGGAAAAAGGCTTCGTTGGAAGTGATGGCGTGCTCACGGCCCGGAATATCGGGAACCTGAGGCCAGCCACCGGTGGCGATCATGATGTGCTCGGCGGTACAGACCTGACCGTTGATTTCCACTTCATGGGGCCCGCGCAGCTTCGCATGACCTTCCATGAGGGTCACGCCACTGTCGTTCAACAGCTTGCGGTAGATGCCGTTCAAACGGCTGATTTCCTGATTCTTGTTGGCGATCAGGCGTGCCCAGTCGAATTCGGTTTCGCCCACCGTCCAGCCGAAGGCCCGCGCGGTTTCGAAATCCTCGGAAAAGTGTGCGCCGTAGACCAGCAACTTTTTCGGTACACAGCCAACGTTGACACAGGTGCCTCCCAGGTAACGGCTTTCGGCAACCGCCACCCGAGCACCGAAGCCCGCTGAAAATCGAGCGGCGCGAACACCACCGGATCCGGCGCCAATGACGAAAAGGTCGTAGTCGTAGCTCATGTCTATCTCCTAGGCAGGAGGGCTAGCATAACCGCTTCAGCGCAACGGGCAAGGGCTGGCGCCCAGAAACGACAAAGCCACCCGGAGGTGGCCTTGTGCTGCGATACAGATGACCGATTCAGGATCGGCACAGTGGTATCACTGGGTCGACTTGCCCGTCTTGTAGAAGTGTTCGAAGCAGAAGTTGGACGCTTCGATATAGCCTTCCGCACTACCGCAGTCGAAACGCTGACCTTTGAACTTGTAGGCCAGCACGTCGCCTTTGGCAGCCTGTTTCATCAAGGCGTCGGTGATCTGAATTTCACCGCCCTTGCCCGGCTCGGTCTCTTCGATCAATTTGAAGATGTCCGGCGTCAGGATGTAGCGGCCGATGATCGCCAGGTTGGACGGCGCATCTTCCGGCTTGGGTTTTTCGACCATGTGCGACACACGCACCAGGCCAGGCTTGATCTCTTCGCCGGCGATGACGCCGTACTTGTTGGTTTCCTGCGGATCAACTTCCTGGATCGCGACGATCGAGCATTTGTACTTCTTGTACAGCTCGACCATCTGGGCCAGTACGCCATCGCCCTCCAGGTTCACACACAGGTCATCCGCCAGTACGACGGCGAATGGCTCATCACCGATCAGCGGGCGACCGCTCAGAATCGCGTGACCCAAGCCCTTCATCTCGGTCTGACGGGTGTAGGCGAAGGTGCATTCGTCGATCAGCCTACGGATGCCGACCAGGTATTTTTCCTTGTCGGTGCCTTTGATCTGGTGTTCCAGCTCGTAGCTGATGTCGAAGTGGTCTTCCAGGGCACGCTTGCCGCGACCGGTCACGATGGAAATTTCATTCAGCCCCGCAGACAGCGCTTCTTCCACGCCGTACTGGATCAACGGCTTGTTGACAACTGCCAGCATCTCTTTGGGCATGGCTTTGGTCGCTGGCAAGAAGCGAGTGCCGTAACCGGCTGCAGGGAACAAGCATTTCTTGATCATATAAGTCCTTGATGGCGCTTGGGGTGTTGCGGCGCAGTCTAATCAGGAGGCGATCACCTTACAATGCCCCCGCCACTGGCCGTTCGGTGAGTGGGTAGAGGAAGAGTTCCGCAGATAGTTCCGCACGATTTCCGATATTGCGATCACCGAACCCTGCGCACCACCGGGAGACGACGTGCGAAGGATGGACTGCAAGGTTTGACCAGGCCTCGGAAGCTTCGCCGGCCGAGGCCATCCTGGCCCCGGACTGCTTCGGCGATACCCAGGCAAGCCTAGCCGCGTTTACGGCGCCACGCAGGAAATTAATACGCTCGCACCGTATCATGTCGACCTGAGTCACTCATCGAGGCAGATCAATGTCGCAAAGCAACGTCGTAAACGGATATCAGATCCAGAAACTGCAGGACGGCCAATGGTGGCTCGTCGGTCATGATGGGGAAGCAGTGGCCGGCCCACTGCCCAGCGAAGCCATGGCCCGCGAAGTCGCGGCCGTGTTCGAGGATACGGCGGCGCCTCGCCCGCGCAGCGACCGCAAATCCTGATCCATCGCCCGGCAGGGCGGCGCTACGCCGCAGCCGGGTTCTGCGCTGTGAGGAGAAAAATGTTTCCGTGATGCCGGAACGATGGCACCACCGCTCAGTCTGAGAAGTGCTGATATCAACCCCGCCCTCATCGCGAAGCCTTCGAAAAATGATCAAGATCCTGTCCGTCATCGCAGTACTGGGCCTGACCGGGTGCGCGACCGCACAAAACACCTACCTGAAAAACGGCCAACAGGCGCTCAGCATCGACTGCTCCGGCGAAGCGATGTCATGGGCCGCCTGCTATGAGAAAGCCGACGCATCCTGCGCGGGCACCGGCTACAACATTGTCAGCACCAACGGCACACCGCAGCCCCAGGAAACCGACAAGACCCTGGGCGTAGACGTGGGCAACTACAAGACCCGAAACGTGCTGGTGGTCTGCAAATAGAGGCGCTGAATCAATCACCCGAAATGCACGCGGTCACCGCATGCTGAATGTCCTTGGGACGCAGGGGGTTGTTGCCGCCACTTTCGAACAGCTTGATCGAGCTGCCGCCTGAGCGCTTCTCGATGTCGACGATGGCAGTGGGGGTTCCGCTGGAAAATTTCTGCGGCACGATGACGCGCAGACCTTCGCGGTGCGGCTCGATCTGCGGCGGTTTGCGGCTCTCGGCAATTTTCGCGACAAAGCATTCGGCATAGGCTTGCGGGCTCTTGCCCGACATGACGCTCATGGTCGCCGGCGTATGCTCGATGTCCGCCACGCTGGCGCAACCGGTCATCGCCAATGCCAGAACAACAACAGCCAGTTTCATACAATCCCTCCAGTAAAGCTGCTACGACAGGCGAGGACCGGATTAAATCCCCACCCTCACGCATTTTTCGGCATGTTCGCCGCGATAAAAGCCTGCTGGCCGTCAATGCCCAAGCGCGTCGTGGTATCGTTGCGGGCTTCAAAGCCTGCCTGTTTTCCGGAGACACCCATGAAGTTCGTACACCAGCGCGAGCACCTTAACGAAGATGACATGGTGGTCATCGAGTGCTCCCAGCTCTGCAACATCCGCCTCATGAGCGACGCGAATTTCCGCAGTTTCAAAAATGGCGGCCGTCACACCTACCACGGCGGCGCGTTCGACCGGTTCCCGGCGAAGATCACCGTGCCCAGCTCCGGCTTCTGGAACATCACCATCGACACCGCCGGCCGCAAGATGGACAGCCATGGGGGGCGCAAGACGACCTTCACCCATTCGATCAAAATCGTCCGCCGCTCCTCTTCCCGGCTAAGCTGACCCATTCAATCGGGCCGAGCGTGAAAGTTTCGTCGTTTCTCTTCGGTCCGGATCGTCTTTAAGGAAATCTTCATGAACCCAACGGCCCCGGTCGTCAAATACGCCATCAGCTATAAGCTCAATGGCGAACGTCGCTTCGAGTTCGCGCTGTTGCAATCTCCCTCTGCTGAAGAAGCACTCGCCGCCCTCCAGAAGATGCACAGCGCGAGCGATGACGTGATCAGCGACGTGAAAGTCAGCAAAGCACTCTGATCCGGACGGTATCCGATGATGCAGCGTAAAGGCACCACGCCCACCACGCTCGATCTGTTCGCCGACGCTCCGCCGCAGCCACCGACGACCGAGCGGATCGGCCCCTGCTCCGTCGTGCTGCGCGGGTTTGCCTTGCCGCTGCTCGACCGCTTGCTGCCCGCGCTGGAAGGGGTTTTGGTTCGCGCGCCCTTCCGGCACATGACCACGCCCGGCGGCTACACCATGTCGGTTGCGCTGAGCAGCTGCGGCGATGTGGGCTGGACCACCGACCGAAACGGATACCGATACGCGTCCATCGACCCACAAACCGGCAAGCCCTGGCCTGAAATGCCTGCCGTGTTTCTGGAGCTGGCGCAAAGGGCTGCGGACTGCGCAGGGTTTGCGGACTTCGTTCCGGACGCCTGCCTGATCAACCGCTACATTCCCGGTGCGAAACTGGCGCTGCATCAGGACAAGGATGAACTCGATCTGCGTTGGCCGGTGGTCTCGGTGTCCCTCGGCATTCCAGCGATGTTCCTCTTTGGCGGCCACGCGCGCGGCGACGCCACCCAGCGCGTGCCGCTGTTCCATGGTGATGTGGTGGTCTGGGGCGGCGAAGACAGGCTGCGCTATCACGGGGTCATGCCGATCAAACAGGCCGATCATCCGCAATTGGGCGAACAACGGATCAACTTCACCTTCCGCAAAGCGGTGTGAGCGCGAGGCGGCGCATCAGGCCTCAGCCTGCTGCGCCGCGCGGGTTTTGACCGGGCACACCACGCGGTGCAGATTCAACGCCGTGTTGATGATGCCGATGTGACTGAACGCCTGGGGGAAGTTACCCAGCATGCGCCCGGCGCGAGGATCGTACTGCTCAGCGAGCAGGCCCACGTCATTGCACAAGCCACACAACCGATCGAAAAGGTCACTGGCCTCCTGCTCACGCCCCTGCAAGACATACACGTCGGCCAGCCAGAATGAGCACACCAGAAAGGTGCCTTCGCTGCCGGACACCCCGTCGACACTGCGCTCACCGTCATACCGCAACAACAATCCGTCCTGCATCAGAGCGTTTTCGATTTGCGCGACGGTGCCCGTCACACGCGGGTCATCGATGGGCAGGAACCCGGTCAGGGCGATCTGTAGCAGGCTGGCGTCCAATTCCTTGCCGCCGTAGGTTTGCACGAAGCTGGCCAATTCCGGGTCGTAGCCATGGGCGCAGACGTCGGCATGAATCTCGTCGGCAATCCGTCGGTAGTGCCGCCCCCGCTCGCGGTCGTCCGGGCTGTCACTCTGCGACAGCACCCCCGCATTACGGTCGAACGACACCCACGCCATGACTTTCGAATGGGTAAAGTGCCGAGGCTCGGAGCGGATCTCCCAGATGCCGGCATCCGGCAGGTGCCAGACCTGTTCCAGAAACGGCATGATGACTTTCTGGATTTCCGTGCTGCGGGGCAAGCGCGGGAGACCGCTTTTCAACGCCTGGGTCATGGCGTCGGCCACCTCCCCGTACACATCCAGTTGCGTCTGCGTCGCTGCTGCGTTGCCGACCCTCACCGGACGGGACTGCTCATACCCGCTGAGCCACGGCAGGTGATACTCCGGCAAGCGCCGCTCGCCACCCAAGCCGTACATGATCTGCACCTGGTCGGGGTTCCCGGCCACCGAACGCAACAGCCAATTACGCCATGCAGAAGCTTCCTCGTAGTAGCCCAGGTTCATGAACGCCAGCAGCGTCATCGTTGCATCGCGCAGCCAGCAGAAGCGGTAGTCCCAGTTGCGCTCGCCGCCCAATTGCTCGGGCAGCGAGGTGGTGACCGCCGCCACGATGCCACCGGTGGGGGCATAGGTCATGGCCTTGAGGGTGATCAACGAGCGCTTGACCTGATCGGTCCATGGCCCGACCTCCGGACAACGGTCGGAAAACTCACGCCAGTAGGCGACGGTCTGCTGCAGTGCCTGCTCGACTTCGAACCCGTCGCGCACCGGCTCGTGGGACGGCTGCCAGCTCAGGGCGAAACTCAATCGCTGTCCGGCCTCCACGGTAAACAGGCTTTCAGTGTGATGGTCCATGGGGTGCAGTTCCGACGGCGTTCGCAGCACCAGCATGTCCGGTCCGGCGACTGCGGTCATGGTATGGGGCTCTCGCTTTTCAACCCACGGTACCGTACTGCCATAGTCGAACCGGATCGCCAGGTCCATGGAAAAGTCCATGCGCCCTTCCAGCCCGACGACGATTCGCACCACGCTGTTTTCCTGCCCCATAGGCATGAAGTCCACCAGCATGGCGCGGCCTGTGTCGGCGGTGAACAAGGTTTCGAGCACGAGCGTGCCGTCGCGGTAGTGGCGACGGGTCTGGCACTGACCGTCCGTGGGGGCAATTTTCCAGCGGCCGTTGTCGCTGTCGCCCAGCAAGGCAGCAAAACAGGCAGGGGCGTCGAACCTCGGGAAGCACAACCAGTCCAGCGACCCGTCACGGGCCACCAACGCTGCCGTGTGGCAATTGCCGAGCAGCGCGTAGTCTTCGATCAATACAGCCATGGGTCACCGCCCCCTCGGGTGTCTGGAATCAATGCGGCAGTACGTAACGCTCGATGGCCATGGCCAGCCCGTCTTCCAGATTGCTGCCCGTCACGTGATGAGCGTGAGATTTGACGCCTGTTTCCGCCTGCCCCATCGCGATCGCCAACCCGGCGCGCGCAAACATCGCCACATCATTACCGGCGTCGCCGATGGCAGCGGCCTGTGCGAGCGGGATGCCCAGCGCGTCGGCCAGCGTAGCCAACGCGGCGCCTTTGTTGGCCTCCAGGGCGGTAACGTCAAGGTAATACGCCTGCGAACGGGCAGCCAGGGCAGTGTCCGCGATCAACGGGTTGAGCTGGGCTTCGAGCCGCTTGAGCAGTTCGAAGTCCTTGCTGGCGGCCACGATCTTGTCGATCCGATCGATGTACTCATCGAAATGCTGCACCTGAACGAAGTCGTAGCCCAGGGTAGTGCGCTCATGCTCGACGTAATCTCCGAGCGGGTCGAGCAGCAGCCACTGGTCATCGGCGAACACCCAGACCGACACCGGTTGGTCGGCGAACAGGTCCAGACTCGTGCGCGCCGCAACGGGATCGATACGGTGGGCCTTGAGCAGGCTGCCGTCGGGGTTGACGATGTTGGCGCCGTTGAAACTCACCGTCGGCAGGTCGATGCCCAGCGCCTCGATCTGCTGGCGCATGGCCCTTGGTGGGCGGCTGCTGGCCACCGTGAAGCGGATCCCGGCATCCCGCAGCTTGCGCACCGCGTCGATGTTGGCTTGGCTGAGGCTGTGATCCGGTCGCAACAGCGTGCCGTCGATGTCCGACAGCATGAAACGGATAGGCGAATGCATGGTTTCCCTCATCCGAGACGTTGCCAGTGGAAACCGTCGCGTTCGAGCAGTTCGTCAGCAGCCGCCGGCCCGTCCTCTCCAGCCTTGTAGAACTCCACATGGGGGTCCTTGGACCAGGCATCGATGAACGGTTGCACGGCCCGCCAGCCGTTTTCGATGTTATCGGCGCGCTGGAACAGGGTCTGATCCCCGGTCAGGCAGTCGTAGATCAAGGTTTCGTACCCAGTCGACGGCTGCATTTCGAAGAAGTCCTTGTAGGCAAAGCCCAGCTCGATGGTTTGCATATCGAGGGTCGGCCCCGGCTTTTTCGCTTGCAGGTCGAACCACATGCCTTCGTCGGGCTGGATCTGGATTTTCAGGAAGTTGGGCGCGACACGGTCGACATCGGTGTCGCGGAATTGCGCGTAGGGCGCAGGCTTGAAGCAGATGGCGATCTCGGTGTCGCGCACGCTCATACGCTTGCCGGTGCGCAGGTAGAACGGCACCCCCATCCAGCGCCAGTTATCGACCATTACCTTGAGCGCGACGTAGGTTTCCGTGGTGCTGTCCGCGGCCACCCGGTCCTCTTCGCGGTAGCCGGAAACACGGGTGCCGTTGAGCGTACTGTCGGTGTATTGCCCGCGCACCGAATTGGCCAGCGCTTCCATTTCCGACCACGGCCGAATGGCGCCGATGACCTTGGCCTTCTCGCCCCGCACCGCGTCAGCACCGAATGCAGCCGGCGGTTCCATCGCCACCATCGCCAGCAATTGGAACAGGTGGTTGGGCACCATATCCCGCAGGGCACCGGTGGTTTCGTAGAAACTGCCGCGGGTTTCCACACCGACGGTCTCTGCGGCGGTGATCTGGACGTGGTCGATGTAGTGGTTGTTCCAGAACGACTCGAACAACCCGTTGGAGAAACGGCTGACCAGAATGTTCTGGACCGTTTCCTTGCCCAGATAGTGGTCGATCCGATAGATCTGTTTCTCGCTCATGACTTTGAGCAAGCAGGCGTTGAGCGCCACGGCGCTGGGCAGGTCGTGACCGAACGGCTTTTCGATCACCACCCGGCGAAACTGCTCTTCGTTCTCCGCCATGAGGCCTGACGAGCCCAACCGCTGGACCACCTCACTGAAGAAGCGCGGCGCAGTCGCCAGGTAGAAAACGGCGTTGCGCGTTCCGGTGCGCTTGATCCTGTCGTCGATGGCCGAGTACGTCGCATCGTCGAGAAAATCACCGGTGATGTAGGTAATCCGTTCGGCCAGGTTGCCCCACAGTTCAGGGTCAAGGGGGTCTTCCCCGCCCTGGGCGACCTTGTTGGCCGCCTCCTTGCGAATGAAATCCTCGAGTTTCTGCCCAAACTCGCTGTCGCTGACCGTGTTGTGGTCAACGCCGACAATGTGCAGGTCCTCCCCCACCAGCCCGTCACGAGACAGGTTGTAGAGGGCAGGCATCAACAACCGTTTGACCAGGTCACCGTGGGCGCCGAACAGGAACAGCGTGGTCGCGGGCGCGACCGGGGCATTCTGCTTGCTGCGGGATAAACCCATGGGGGAGGCTTCCTTATTTATTTAGGTTCTTTGTGACCACCGAAACCGAAACGCATGGCCGAGAGCATCTTGTCGCCATAGGTGCTCTGCTGACGCGAGCGGAAACGTGCGAACAGGGAACTGGACAACACAGGCACCGGCACGGCCTGCTCGATGGCCGCTTCGATGGTCCAGCGCCCTTCGCCGCTATCGGCGACCGAACCGGAATATGCGTCGAGTTGCGGATCGGTTGCCAGGGCGTCGGCGGTCAGGTCCAGCAGCCAGGAAGAGACCACACTGCCACGACGCCAGACTTCGGCGATGTCGCCCAGGTTCAAGTCGAAGCGTTGATCGGCTGGCAAGCTGTCGGCGTTCTTGGTCTTGAGGATGTCGAAGCCCTCGGCGAAGGCCTGCATCATGCCGTACTCGATGCCGTTATGGATCATCTTGACGAAGTGGCCAGCGCCCGGCGGGCCCGCATGTATGTAGCCCTGCTCGGCGCGAGGGTCGGCATCCTTGGCGCGATCTCGCGTGCGCGGGATGCTGCCCATGCCGGGCGCCAGGGTTTTGAACAGGGGATCGAGACGATCGACGACTTCGGTTTCTCCACCGATCATCATGCAGTAACCGCGCTCCAGGCCCCAGACGCCGCCAGAGGTGCCGACGTCGACGTAGTGCAACTGCCTGGCCTTGAGCTCGACCGAGCGACGGATATCGTCTTTGTAATAGGTGTTGCCGCCGTCGATGATCACATCATCCGGCTCCAACAGGGTGGCCAGTTGGTTGATGGTGTCTTCGGTAGGAGCTCCAGCGGGCAGCATGACCCAGACAGCGCGCGGTTTTTCCAGGGCGGCCACCAGTGACTTCAAATCATCGGCAGGCGTCGAACCTTCGTTGGCGAGCACGGCACGAGACTGCTCATCGCGGTCGTAGACCACCGTGGTGTGGCCGTCGAGCATCAGACGACGTGCGATGTTGCCGCCCATGCGGCCAAGTCCAACAATCCCGAGTTGCATGTAGAGGTGCTCCTAAAATCGAAAACAGGGTGCCTCATTCTATAGCCCAGTGCCGCTTATTGGGTTAGTCCGGGGAGGCGGATGAAGGTTTCCCGGTGAAAATAGTTTCATTTTGGTGCGCTGGGCGGCTTTAAATCGCCGTTCGTCGCCAGGCGCGCACCTTAGCGACAATTCAAAATAAAAAAGTTCCCTTTTGCGTCAAAAGAAATCAGAATCCGCGCCGACATAGGTAGGAAGCATAGGCAAGTCGGGTAGCGAGGTTGTCATTGCTTGAACCTAATGAAGTTGAATCCCGCCGTTTGCGAGGTGAAGCAATGGGCACAGTACTACCGGCAACCGCTCCACAAACCCTGTATGTCACCATCCGTCGTGATGAGCTGCGCGAACTCAAAGAGCAGCGCGATCAATTGCAAAAGAAAGTCGCTCACCTGACCCTGATGCTGCAACACGCTCAGTTGTCCAGCCAGAGCACCGCGCTCCAGGCCTGATCCCCCGCCGTCTGCCATCCAAGGCAAGTCTTCCTGGCTTGCCTTTCGATCTCCCCTCTCTCCCTACGACAGCCCGTCCTGCGACAGCCCAACACCCGGCCTCTAGTCGGACTCGACACACTCTGTAACGTTCCGCTGCCTTGCAAAATCCCGTGCTTGAGCACCCCAACGCATCGCTCACGCCGTCCTCACGTTTTTTTCACGTCATGCCAACCATACTCGCGCCCCTTTGTAGAGCGCTTGCGGGCCTGCGTACCGCGGTTCGCGCTCTCATGACCCACGTAGCGGCACGCGCGCCGCTCGAAGATTTATAGCGGGAGCGCTTGATGGCAACAACGAAACGGGGCAACACGAGTCCGAAGGGCTTCGACTGGGCAGGCCTGGTCTGGCTGTTCGTCTTCTTTTGGTATTTTTCCGGCATCACCCAACTGTTGATCCAGTTGACCGGAATCACAGGCTTCGCCGGGTTCCGTCAGGCGTTCGTAATGAGCGGTATCTGGCTGGCACCGATGCTGCTATTCCCCAACAAGACTCGCCTCCTGGCCGCGATCATCGGCGTGGTGCTGTGGGCCTGTTCGATGGCCAGTCTGGGTTACTTCTTCATCTACCAGCAGGAGTTCTCGCAGAGCGTCATCTTCATCATGTTCGAGTCGAACATTTCGGAAGCCGGCGAGTACATGACTCAGTACTTCGCTTGGTGGATCGTGCTGGCTTTCATCGCCCATACCGCCTTCGCCATTTTTCTCTGGACCCGCCTGCGTCCCGTGTACATGCCGCGCGGTCGTGCACTGGTGGCCGCGACTGCCTTGTTGGTCGCGATCGTCGGCTACCCGCTGGCCAAGCAGTTGGCCCGTTTCGACACCACCGAAGCCGGGCTCGAAGCGTTCGAATCGCGCATCGAGCCCGCAGTGCCGTGGCAGATGCTGGTTGCCTATCACCGCTACACCCAGCAGTTGGACAGCATGCAGGACATGCTGACCACCAGCAGCAACATCGCCCCGTTGAAAAACCTCAAGGATCAGCAAGCGGGCCTGCCCACCACGCTGGTGCTGGTGATCGGTGAATCCACCAACCGCGGACGGATGCACCTGTATGGCTATCCGCGGCAGACCACGCCCAATCTGGATGCGATGAAGGACGAGCTGCAGGTTTTCAACAATGTCATCACGCCGCGCCCCTACACGATCGAAGCGCTGCAGCAAGTCCTCACCTTCGCCGACGAAGAGCATCCAGACCTTTACCTCAAGACACCCTCCCTCGTCAGCGTCATGAAACAAGCGGGTTACAAAACCTTCTGGATCACCAACCAGCAGACCATGACGAAGCGCAATACGATGCTCACGACCTTCTCCGAGCAGGCCGACGAGCAGGTGTACTTGAACAATAACCGCAATCAGAATGCGCGCCAGTACGACGGCGACGTTCTGGAACCCTTCGCCAAAGCCCTGACGGATGCGGCGCCTCGCAAACTCATTGTAGTGCACCTGCTGGGCACCCACATGAGCTACCAGTATCGGTATCCGCAGGAGTACGAGAAATTCACAGGCCGCGACGGGGTACCAGCGGCCATCGACGACAGCAAGCTGGAGTTGTACAACAGCTACGACAACGCCGTCCTCTACAACGACTTCGTGGTGTCGAGCCTGATCAAAACCTACAGCAAGGCTGATCCGAACGGCTTCCTGTTGTACCTGTCGGACCACGGCGAAGATGTCTACGACTCACCGGGTCGCAACACCCTGGGCCGCAATGAAGCCAAGCCGACGCTGCCGATGTATACCGTGCCGTTCATCGCCTATGCGTCGCCGAAATGGCGCGAAACCCATGACTGGAGCTTCGACAGCATTCACAACCGCCCTTACACCAGTTCCAACCTCATCCACACCTGGGCACAACTGGCCGGGCTGAGTTTCGACGAACTGGACACCAGCAAGAGCTTGGTCAGCCTGGATTTCAAAGCTCGTCCGCGTCTGATTGGCGACCCCTATGCGCAAAAGGGCCTGAGCGATTTCGCCGCGATCGAAAAAGAGGAAAAGCAGCAAAGTGCGGTGCCGGAAGTCGCCGCCAAGTAAGCGTCCCCCTCATGCTGCCGCTCGCGTTGGCGACGGCAGCGGTTGAGGCGGCGCAGGTAGCGTAAAGATGGCGAGGCTCAGCCACCGCTCCCTGCGCCCTGCCGCGCTGAACACTCCGCGCCAAGCGGCCGCTTCAGGCCCGAGGCAGCGGCTTCCCAGCAATGGCGCCGGGATCACGCCTTGCGCAACAACACCCGTGTGACCCGTCGTTCCTGCACCTGAACGACCCGCAGGTCCCATCCGTCCCATCGCACTTGGTCACCCACGACCGGCAAGCGATCCAGCGCACTCATGATCAACCCTGCCAGGGTCTGGTATTCATCCGTGGCGGGCGCCTTGAAACCCAGACGCTCACGCAGATGATTCAGATTGATGGCGGCATTGACCAGCATGCCGTCACCCTCTTCGACCATGTCAGGCGCCTCGGCCTCGCTGGCGTCGGGCAATTCTCCGGCAATGGATTCAAGGATGTCGGTCATGCTGAGGATGCCGACGAAGTCGCCGAACTCGTTGACCACGAAGGCGATGTGCGTCGATTCGGCCCGCATCTGATCCAGTGCATTGAGGATCGAAAAGCTGTCGAGCAGGTTCACGGCATCGCGCTTGAGCCGCTCGAGATCAGGCTCGTTGCCCGCCAACATGGCGTTGAGCAACTCCTTCTTGTGCACGAAACCCAATGGCTCTTCTACCCGACCGTTGCGAATCAGGGGCAACCGCGAGTAGGAAGACGCCATCAACTGTTGGCGGACATGGGCCGCATCATCCGCGAGATCGATCATGTCGACGTCATTGCGCGCAGTCATTACCGTGCGGATGGGGCGCTGTGCAAGTTGCAACACGCCACTGATCATCACGCGCTCGCGACGCTCGAATACGGGCTCTTCGCTGTCGCCGTCGAGCATGTCGACGATGTCTTCGCCCACTTCCTCGACACCGGGCTTGCGCCCACCCAGCAGTCGCAGCACGGCGTGAGCCATGCGCTCACGGCGTGGCAGGTGCCCTTTCAGGCTACGCTTGCGCCGCGATCGGGCAATCTGGTTGAACAGCTCGATCAGGATCGAGAATCCGATCGCCGCGTACAGATAACCCTTCGGAATGTGGAACCCAAGGCCGTCGGCAGTGAGGCTGAACCCGATCATCATCAAGAAACCCAGACACAGCATGATCACGGTGGGGTGAGCATTGACGAACGAGGTCAGGGGTTTGCTGGCGACGATCATGATGGCGATCGAGAACACCACGGCGATCATCATCACCGACAGCTCATCGACCATGCCCACCGCCGTGATGACCGCATCCAGCGAGAACACGGCGTCGAGCACCACGATCTGCGCCACGATTGGCCAGAACAACGCATACGTGGTGCCGCCAGTGCGCTGTGCCACATGGCCTTCCAGGCGCTCATGCAGTTCCATGGTGGCCTTGAACAGCAAAAAGATACCGCCAAACAGCATGATCAGGTCGCGGCCGGAGAACGCCTTTCCAAAGACCTCGAACAAGGGTTCGGTCAGGGTCACCATCCACGAAATACTGGCCAGCAGGCCGAGGCGCATGATCAATGCCAGCGACAAGCCCAGGACGCGAGCCCGGTCACGCTGCTCAGGTGGCAGCTTGTCGGCGAGGATGGCGATGAACACCAGGTTGTCGATGCCCAGCACGAGTTCCAGCACGATCAAGGTCAGCAGGCCAAGCCATGCCGTAGGATCCGCAAGCCACTCCATGGGTCAATGGTTCCTTTTCAAAAGCGGGAGGACAGGCACAGCGAAGCCCGGCGCGCGCCGATGCGGGCCGAGGTTGGAGGTCAATGCAAGAAAGCGCGGGGCTGCGTCAGACTGTGGGTGAACGGCATGACCGCTCGATGCGCCAAGGGGAAAACAACTGGGGGGTTCCAGTGAAGGGGACATGAGGTTCCTGAATTCAATACGGGAGGCGATCCTACATCGCCCACAGAATCGCCTTACAGGATAGAACTGTTACAAATGTTTTGAACGGTGTTGCTCCCGCAACAGCCTTCGCCGTTCCGTCTGCCAGGCTGCGCGTCGCCAGGAGCGCCCCAAACAGGCGCAACCCGGCGAGCCGCACGGCCACCACCATGATTACAGAGCTTTTTGCCAGAACAGCGCGCGCCCCATTCGAGGGTCGAGCTGATAATCGGCATAGCCCATCTTGCGGTAAGCCCCTTGGGCGACCTGATTACCCTCCAGGACTTCCAGGGTGATTTTGCAGCAACCGCGCTGACGGGCGATTTCTTCAACCTTGGCGAGCATCTTCTGACTGATGCCCTGCCCCCTTGCCGAACCCACGACCACCACGTCGTGAACGTTGACCAGCGGTCGACAGGCGAAGGTCGAGAAACCTTCGAAACAATTGACCAACCCCACCGGCTCGCCAGCGATGAAGGCCAGCACGCTGAACGCGTGGGGGCGCTTGGCCAATTCGAACGCCAGTTGCTCACGGGTGTCCATCGACAGTGATTCGCCACCGCCCATGGCGTCTTCAGCGTATTGATTGAGCAGAAAGCCGATGGCTTGTGCGTGAACCGGGTTGCTATAGCTGGCCTGCAGGACCAGCACCTCAGGGGCTTGCATTGACTTCCTCTACACCTCGGGGGTTATCAGGCAGCGAGACTTGAAACGCCTCGTGCCGCGTGCGCCGGATTCTACCGTGGCACGCACTAAAAGATCCCGATACGAAAGTAGGAATTTTCTGTACGAGTAAGCGGATCGGTTCACGCTGCACCGAGAAAAGGCGCGCCGAGGCATACGCTTGCCCCGTGCCCGGAAACAGCGCGCGGGGGGCACAGGAATAAGGCACGGCGGCCAATTGTCGAACAATCCGACCAACGGCATGGACCTCGGGATTTGCGCCTTTATAGCGGGAAGAGAGGCCCAGCAAGCGGCTGGCAAAACTCTGTAGTGGGAATCCACGCTGACTACATTTGGGCGCCATGCCGCGTGCCAGACCTTTCCAACAAAAAAAGTCGAAACTTCTACAGCGGCCCTGGGTCATGTGATTAGAGCGCCTATGCTAAGGGCTGAAGCCCAGGTAGAGGCCGCTTTCACCCTTGTCCTTTCTATGCAGTCGGTAAATGGGTATCGATTTTGCGTAGGTCTTGTGTGTCTGGCCATAGGACATGGCCAAGTAGAACCAAGTGCTGTACCAACACTGCGTATCGAATGGGAGAAAACGATGATTAGTGCCGCTGTCAAAACCCAGAAGGGAGAGAGTTTTAATCAGCCGGCCAGCGAGCTGACCCATCTGCCGGTCTTCGCAACGACGAGCGTACCTTTGCTGCAACTGCCCCCTGTCCAACCAGGCATGTCGATGGCGAATCGGAAAAAAATCCTTTTCGTCACCTCGGAAATGGCCGATCTGGTGAAAACCGGCGGCCTGGGTGATGTGTCTGCTGCACTGCCGCGCGCCATGCGCCACCTTCACGATGTACGCGTGCTGATTCCCGGCTATCCACAGGTCATCAATAGCGGAAACCCGATTCACATCATTAGCCAGTTGAACGGCCACGCCGCCCTGCCTCCCTGCAAAATCGGCCGGATGGACATGAAAGACGGCTTGGTCATTTATGTGCTGATCTGCCCGGAGCTCTACGAGCGCGAAGGCACCCCCTATGGCGACAACCAGGGTCGAGACTGGTCCGATAACCACATTCGCTTTGCCCGTCTGGGCCTGGCAGCGGCGGACTTCGCCGCCGGCGCCGTGAAAACCCAATGGTGCCCCGAGCTGGTCCACGCCCATGACTGGCCTGCTGGCCTGGCCCCTGCGTACATGAAATGGCGCGGCCAGAGCACGCCCAGCATCTTCACTATTCACAACCTGGCTTATCAAGGCTTTGTCAGCACGGCGTCGAGTCGTGAACTGGGCATCCCGGATGAGGCGCTGGGCCCGGATGGCATGGAGTTCTACGGGCGCCTGTCGTTCATCAAGGCGGGCATGGCCTACGCCAGCCACATCACCACCGTCAGCGCGACCTACGCCGAGGAAATCACCACCCCTGACTTCGGCTGTGGTCTGGAAGGCTTCCTGCAGAGCAAGGCCATGCGCGGCCAACTGAGCGGGATTCCCAACGGCATCGACGAAAGCTGGGATGCGGCCACCGATGACCATTTGATTTGCAACTTTGCGCCGAATGAATGGAAGCGCAAGGAAATCAACGCCGATTACGTGCGCGAGCTGTTCGAACTCGAACCCTCGACCGGCCCGTTGTTCGCCGTGGTCTCCCGACTGGTCTACCAGAAGGGCCTGGACCTGACCATTGGCGTGGCTGAGTTCATCGTCAATAACGGTGGGCAGATTGCGATCATCGGTCGCGGAGAACCGGACGAAGAAGACGCCATGCGCGCCCTCGCCGATCGCTTCCCCGGTCAGATCAGCGTGCGCGTGGGGTTCAATGAGACCGATGCCCGTCGCATGTTTGCCGGCAGCGATTTCCTGCTCATGCCTTCTCGTTACGAGCCTTGCGGCTTGAGCCAGATGTACGCCCAGCGTTTTGGCTCCTTGCCCGTGGCGCGTCGGACCGGCGGCCTGGCAGACACCATCGAAGACGGCTGCACGGGCTTCCTGTTCGACGAATCTACGGTGGA
Organism: Pseudomonas sp. RIT409; assembly: GCF_003052515.2. Classification (GTDB taxonomy): domain Bacteria; phylum Pseudomonadota; class Gammaproteobacteria; order Pseudomonadales; family Pseudomonadaceae; genus Aquipseudomonas. The sequence goes on from NZ_QARE02000009.1 coordinate 42,825, forward strand.
AAGCTACACCGAGGCGCTGACCCGCGCCTTCAACGTCTTTGCCAACCCGACGCTGCTCAATGCCATGCGTTGCCGTGCAATGGCGGCGCCTTTCGACTGGCACAAAGCGGTGGAACCCTACGCCGATCTCTATCAGGAACTGCTGAAAAAGAACGTGGGAGCGGCACTGCATTACTGATTCTTGAACTGAAAAAAGGGGTAACGGATGCCTTTGCGCACGGAAGAGAGGTGGCGCCATGGCGCCGCCCTGTTGGATCCCGCACATACCCGGTTCGCCCTGTGGGCACCGGATGCGAAACGCGTCAGCGTAGAAATCGAAAACGGGCCGTCGCAGGCCCTCCTCGGGCAAGAGGACGGCTGGTTTGTCCTCGATGCTCAGTGCGCTGCCGGCACGCGCTATCGCTACAAAATCGATGACGATCTTCTCGTACCTGACCCGGCCTCCCGGGCTCAGGTCGACGACGTGCAGGGCTACAGCCAAGTGATCGATCAGGCCGCCTTTGCCTGGCAACAGCACGCCTGGCAGGGCCGACCCTGGCACGAGGCAGTCATCTGTGAAGTGCATGTGGGCGCCCTCGGCGGTTTCGTCGGCGTCGAACAGCACTTGCAGCATTGGGCCGACACTGGCTTTACCGCAATCGAATTGATGCCCATCGCGCAATTTCCGGGCGATCGCAACTGGGGCTATGACGGCGTGCTGCCCTACGCACCGCAGTCTTCCTACGGCTCGCCGGAACAACTCAAACATTTGATCGACACCGCCCACGGGCTGGGGCTGGCAGTGATCCTGGACGTGGTCTACAACCATTTCGGGCCTGATGGCAACTACCTGGGCCACTATGCCAAGCACTTCTTTCGCAGCGATAAAAAGACGCCCTGGGGTGACGCCATCGATTTTCGGCGACCCGAGGTGCGCGACTTTTTCATCGACAACACACTGATGTGGCTGCAGGACTACCGCTTCGACGGCCTACGCTTCGACGCGGTGCACGCCATCGAAGACCCGACCTTTCTCAAGGCGCTCGCCGAGCGCGTGCGGCAGGAAATTGCGCCGTCGCGTCACGTCTGGCTGGTGCTGGAAAACGAATTCAACGAAGCCCATCGCATGGAACAGGGCTTCGATGCGCAATGGAACGATGACGGCCACAACACCTTGCATGTGCTGCTGACCGGCGAGACGGATGCCTACTACACCGATTTCGCCGAACAACCGACGCATAAGCTGGCCCGCCTGCTGAGCGAGGGGTTTGTCTACCAGGGCGAATCGACGCGCCATGGCCATGGACGCGGCGAACCCAGCGCACACTTGGCTGCGACCTCGTTCGTGCTGTTTCTGCAGAACCACGACCAGATCGGCAACCGTGCGCTGGGCGAGCGTCTATCGCAGCTTTGTCCGCCTGAGGCCCTGCGTGCGGCGACAGCCTTGCTGCTGCTGTCACCGATGATCCCGCTGACGTTCATGGGCGACGAATGGGGGGCGAGCGAGCCCTTCCTGTTCTTTACCGACTTTCATGACGAACTGGCCGATGCCGTGCGCGAAGGCCGCCGCGGCGAGTTCAAGGACTTTGCCGCGTTCGCCGATCCAGAGCAGCGCGAACGCATCCCTGACCCCAATGCTCTGCAGACCTTCCAAGCGTCGCGTCCGGCCTTCGATGCCTTGCTGCTGGAAACGGACAAGGGCCAGGATCATCGGAACTGGCTGTCGCTGTACAAAACCCTGTTGGGTCTGCGCCATCGGCACGTTGTTCCGCGCCTTGAGGGGGTGCAAGCCCTGGGCGCTCAGGTACTGGGCGATAAGGCGGTCAGCGCGCGCTGGCAGATGGGCGACGGCACTGTGTTGCGCATCGACCTGAACCTCAGCGCACATCCGCTGGAGAGCGAGGCGTACAGCGCGCAACAGGTCATTCATGAATCACATCCAAAATCGGCAGAACTTTCCCAATCCGGCACCCTCAATCCCTACACGGCCATTGTCAGCCTGATATCGAGTGACGTTGTGGAGGAACAGAATGAGTAATGACTCATTGGAAATGCTGGCGGTCGAGGCCGGGCTGTCAGTCGATTGGAAAGACGCCAACGCCCGACCGCAAAGGGTTAGCCCGGAGGTGCTGCGCAAGGTACTGAACGGACTGGGCTACCCCGCCGACGACGACGCACAGATCGATGAAAGTCTGAAACGCCTCCAGGAACAAAGCCAGTCAACAACGCCTCCGCCGCTGCTAACGGTCGACCACGGCAGCAATCTGGATCTTTCGGCATGGTTCAAGCCCGGGACACCCTTCGTGCTGGAGCTCGAGGACGGCTCGCGGCTGGATGCCAAACTGACCGCCAACGGCGAGTTGCCCGCGTTGGCAACGGTGGGTTACCAGCAACTGGCGATCGCGGGTCAGCACCTGACCATCGCGGTCGCACCCAAGACGGCCTACACCCTGGCGATGGCCATGGACACCGGCGTGCCCCGCGCGTGGGGCCTGACCTTGCAACTGTATTACTTGCACCGCAAAGGCGATGGCGGCTTCGGCGATACCCAGGCGCTGGAAACCTTCGTTCGCTCGGCAGGCGAACGGGGCGCGGCGGCCGTGGCCATCAGTCCGGTGCATGCAATGTTTTCCAACGACAGCGAGCGCTTCAGCCCCTATTCCCCTTCCAGTCGCCTGTTTCTCAACGCCCTGTATGCAGCCCCCGGCGCCATCCTTGGCGAGCGAGCGGTGCGCGCCGCCGTCGAGCAGACCGGGTTGGGCGAGGAACTGCAGCGCCTGGAGGGCTTGCCCCTGATTGACTGGCCCGCCGCAGCGGCGGCCAAATGGAAACTCTACCGGGCCCTGTATGCGTCGTTCATCGGCGGCGCCCATCCACTGCACGAGGATTTCAACAGCTTCCGTCATGCAGGCGGCGAAGCGCTGGAAAATCACTGCCGCTTCGAGGCCCTGCGCGATGAAGCCGATGCGTTGGGTATCGGAGGCAACTGGCACGAATGGCCAGACGCGTACAAAAACCCGCGCAGCCCCACCCTCAACGAGTTTGCGTCCCGACATGGCGAGCAAATCGGCTTCCACGCCTTCGCTCAGTGGCTGATCGCGCGAGGCCTGGAGCGAGCACAGACCGCAGCCAAAAGCAGTGGCATGAGCATTGGCCTGATCGGGGATCTGGCGGTGGGCGCAGACGGCGCCGGTAGCCAGGCCTGGAGTCGTCAGGACGAGCTGCTGTCGGCACTCACCGTAGGTGCCCCGCCGGACATCCTCAACCGCTCGGGGCAGAGTTGGGGCATCTCCGCCTTCTCGCCCACCGGCCTGAAGCGCAACGGGTTTCGCGCCTTTATCGAGATGCTGCGCGCCAACTTCGCCCACGCAGGCGGGTTGCGCATCGACCACGTGATGGGTTTGCAGCGGCTGTGGGTCGTTCCGTTGGATTCCCCCCCGAGTGAAGGGGCGTACCTGAATTACCCGCTGGACGACATGCTGCGGCTGTTGTGCCTGGAGTCCTGGCGCCACAAGGCCGTGGTGCTTGGCGAAGACCTGGGCACAGTGCCGGATGGCCTGCATGAGAAACTCTCGAGCAGGGGCATCCTGGGCATGCGGGTGCTGCTGTTCGAACAGGACAACGCCCATTTCAAACCCATTATCAAATGGTCCGACGATGCGCTGGCGACCACCAGCACCCATGACCTGCCCACCCTGACCGGCTGGCTCAGCGAGCTGGACATCGACTGGAACAAGACCCTGGGCCACATCGACGAAGAGACCGAGCAGCAATGGCGCACTGCGCGCGAGCGTGAACGCCAAGGGCTGCGCGCAGCCATGCAGCACAATTACGGCATGCACGGCGCCGACGACACCGATCTCATCGATGGCAGTGTGCGCTATCTGGGCCACACCCGTGCGCCGTTGGTCCTGCTGCCGATCGAGGACGCGCTGGGCATCGACCAGCAAGCCAACATCCCAGGCACCACTGACAGTCACCCTAATTGGCGTCGGCGCCTGCCCGGCGACAGCGCCGCGCTGCTGGATAACCCAAATGCCGCTCGCCGCCTGGAAATCCTCGCCCTCGCACGGCGCCAGGCTGCGGAGCGCGATCAATGAGCTCATTCATGCCTGCCTTGAAATCACTGCGCGCCACTCAGCGCCTTCAGTTCCACAAAGACTTTACCCTCGACGACGCCACGGCCCTGGTGCCCTACTTCGCTGCACTGGGCATCAGCCATGTCTACGCATCGCCCCTGCTCAAGGCGCGCGCCGGGTCCATGCACGGCTATGACGTGGTCGATCCGCGAGTGATCAACCCTGAACTGGGCGGCGAGCCCGCGCTTCGTCGCTTGGTCGCGGCGCTTCGCGAGCACGGCATGGGGCTGATTCTGGACATCGTCTCCAACCACATGGCCGTGGGCGGTGCCGATAACCCTTGGTGGCTGGACTTGCTGGAATGGGGGCAACGCAGCCCCTACGCGAAGTTCTTTGACATCCAGTGGAATTCACCCGACCCCTTGCTCAAGGGCCAGTTGCTGCAGCCGTTCCTGAGCACCGATTACGGGACCGTGCTGCAGAACGGCGAGGTGCCGGTGCGCTTCGACGCCGAGCAAGGCAGCTTCCGGGTCGAACACTACCAGCATCACTTTCCGATCAACCCGGGGACTTACGGCCCGTTGCTGTCGGCAGCGAATCGGGCAGCGCTGGACGAGTTTGCCGAGCGCTTTACCCAGCTTGACAGCCAACCCGACGCCTACGAACGTGCCAAGGCGGCCAGAGCGGATCTGATTGCGCGGATCAAGGCAGATCCGTCCCTGGCCGAAGCCATCGAATCAGGCCTGGCGCAATTCGATTCACGAGAGCCGGAAGGCTTCGAGCGACTGCATCGACTGCTGGAGCGCCAAGACTACCGGCTGGCCAGCTGGCGTACCGCGGGCGACGACATCAACTGGCGGCGGTTCTTCGACATCAATGAACTGGGCGGCCTGAAAGTCGAGCGCTCGCAGGTGTTCGAAGCCACCCATGCGAAGATTTTCCAACTGATCGCCGAGGGCCTGGTGGATGGTTTGCGCATTGACCACATTGACGGCCTGGCAGACCCTCGAGGCTATTGCCGCAAACTGCGTCGCCGGGTCGACAGCCTGCTGAAGCTGCGTCCGAAAGGCACCGAACTTAGCCATGTGCCGATTTTCGTCGAAAAGATCCTCGGCCCTGATGAGCCCGTACGCGCCGACTGGAACGTGGACGGCACCACCGGCTACGAGTTCATGAACCAAGTGTCGCTGCTGCAGCACGATCCCAAAGGCGAAGCGGTGCTGGGGGACCTGTGGAGCCGCATCAGCGGGCGCACCGCCGATTTCAACCAGGAAGTGCTCGAAGCACGCGATCTGGTGCTGCATGGCTCCCTGGCCGGGGATTTCGAAAACCTCGCCCAAGCGCTGCTCCAAGTGGCTCGCAGCGACGTGATGAGTCGCGACCTCACCTTGGGCGCTATTCGACGTGCCCTGCTGGCGCTGGTGGGCAACTTCCCGGTGTACCGCACCTATATCACCGCCTGTGGGCGCTCGGAGGAAGACGAACGCTTCTTCCAACAAGCGATGGAAGGCGCTCGAGAAACGCTGAGCGAGGGTGATTGGCCAGTGCTGGATTCCCTGGCGCGCTGGCTGGGCGGCGAGCGGCTGCGCGACTACCCCAGCGGCCCCCTGCGCGAAATGCGGCGCAAAGCGTGCAATCGCTTCCAGCAACTGACCTCGCCGGTGGCGGCCAAATCGGTCGAGGACACCTCGTTCTATCGCTCGGCCGTCCTGCTCTCGCGCAACGACGTCGGCTTTCACCCGCAACATTTCAGTGCACCGATCACCGCATTTCACGATGCTTGTATCGAACGCGGTGCGCATTTCCCCAACAACCTGCTGACCACCGCCACCCACGACCATAAGCGCGGAGAAGACACCCGTACCCGCCTGGCCGTGCTCAGCGAGCACGCTCCCTGGTATGCCGAACAAGTGGAACGCTGGCTGCAACTGTCTGCACCCCTCAAGGGGGGCGAGACCCAGATCAGCCCTGGCGACGAACTGATGCTGTATCAGGCCATACTGGGCAGTTGGCCCTTTGGAATCGAGGGGGACGAGGCCTTCGAAGCCTATTCGAAACGTTTGACGCAGTGGCAGGAAAAAGCCTTGCGCGAAGCGAAACTGCATAGCAGTTGGAGCGCACCCAACGAGGCGTACGAGACGGCTTGCCGTGAATTTCTGCAAACGGTGTTGATGAGTCCGGATGCCCTGGCCTTGCGTCAATCCATTGGTGCGACTGCCAATCGGATCGCCCCCGCAGGCGCATTGAACAGTCTGGCGCAAACTTTGCTGCGGATGACCGTGCCCGGTGTCCCTGATCTGTATCAGGGCACTGAATTCTGGGATTTCAGCCTGGTGGACCCGGACAATCGTCGTCCGGTGGACTACCCCGCTCGCCAACGCGCGCTGAGTGACACCACGGCGCTCACCGAGCTGCTCGCCCAGTGGCAGGACGGTCGGATCAAACAGGCGTTGATCGCACAGGTGCTCATGCTGCGCGATCAGTACCCGACGCTGTTCAGCGACGGCCGCTATCAACCCCTCGACGTGGTCGGCGAACAGGCCGAACACGTCTTGGCCTTTGCCCGAATTCAGGAGGATAAGCGGGCGATCGTTGTGGTTCCACGTTTGCCGGCTGAACTATTGGGCACCGCGCAAACTCCATTCATCAACGCGGCAAATTGGGGCGATACACGAATTATCCTGCCGTTCGCTGATTCAAATCCAAATTGGAAGGGACTTTTTGCGCAGACTACAGTCACAACCAACAAGGAATTGTCGCTCAGCGCAGCGCTCAAGGAATTTTCCGTCAATCTGCTTTTTCAAACCTTGTAATACCTGGGAGTGTCGAGATGAGTGCCGACGAAAAACGAATCAGCGAGCTGGCCCACCAGATTTGGGAATCTGAGGGCAAGCCTCATGGTCAAGACGCGCGCCATTGGGAAATGGCTCGCAAACTGGCAGACGCGGAAGCCAAGTCGCCTAAAAAAGCGGCGTCGGCCAAAGCGGCCAAGCCTAAGGCTGAACCTAAAACTGCGGCGTCCAAGCCGGCGGCAAAATCCGCCGATAAATCCGCCGCTAAACCGGCTTCCAAACCCGCTGTGAAGGCGGCCGAGAAGCCTGCTGCCAAACCCAAGGCACCGGCCAAACCTAAAGCCGCCGCCAGCACCGCCGATTCCGGATCGGCCAAGCCGGCGCCCAAGCCTGCTGCCAAACCTGCCGCGAAGAAGGCGCCGGCTGCCAAGCCTCCCGCGCCGTGAATCGCCCACGGCGAGTGATCGTCGTGCTGCAAGCCTTTACCGCAGGGATCGCCTGAAAAAGATCGTCCCCCTGCGGTAGCCCCTTTGCCCCAACCCAATTCGATTACGCAGTTCGGCGGTTAACGCTCCGCCAACGGCACGGGCGCTGTTCGCCTTCAGGAAATCACTCGAACTTCAGGAACCACCATGAGCAAGCAAGACAAGAACACCGCCCCCGAGAAAAAAGAAGCAGCGAAAGCCGACGCACCGGAAACCCCGACTTCGCGTATTCGGGAAGGGCTGCCCTTCCCGCTTGGCGCCAACTGGGACGGACTGGGCGTCAACTTTGCGATCTTTTCCGCCAACGCGACCAAGGTCGAACTGTGCCTGTTCGATGCCACCGGCGAAACCGAGCTGGAACGCATCGAGCTCCCCGAGTACACCGATGAGATCTTTCACGGCTACCTGCCCGACGCCCATCCAGGGCTGATTTACGGCTATCGCGTGTACGGTCCGTACGACCCCAAGAACGGTCACCGCTTCAACCACAACAAGCTTTTGATCGACCCCTACGCCAAGCAGTTGGTGGGCGAACTCAAATGGTCCGAAGCCTTGTTCGGCTACACCATCGGCCACCCCGATGGCGACCTCAGCTTCGATGAGCGAGACAGTGCGCCGTATGTGCCCAAAAGCAAGGTCATCGACCCCGCATACACCTGGGGCCGTGATCAACGCGTGGCGGTACCTTGGGAAAAAACCATTCTCTACGAGACCCACACGCGCGGGTTCACCATGCGTCACCCGTCCGTCCCGGATGAGCTCAAAGGCACGTTTTCCGGGCTGATGGTCGATGACGTGATCCAGCACATCAAGGGGCTGGGCGTGTCATCCGTGGAACTGCTGCCGATCCATGCCTTCGTCAACGATCAACACCTGCTGCAAAAGGGCATGACCAACTACTGGGGCTACAACAGCATCGCGTTCTTCGCCCCGGACCCTCGTTACCTGGCCCATGGCAAGATCGCCGAGTTCAAGGAAATGGTCGCGCACATGCACCATGCGGGCCTCGAAGTCATTCTCGACGTGGTCTACAACCACACTGCCGAAGGCAATGAGTTGGGCCCGACCCTGTCCATGCGCGGCATCGACAACGCCTCGTATTACCGGCTGATGCCCGATGACAAGCGTTACTACATCAACGACTCCGGCACCGGCAACACACTCGACCTCAGCCACCCCTGCGTCCTGCAGATGGTCACCGACTCACTGCGGTATTGGGCGAGCGAAATGCACGTCGATGGTTTCCGCTTCGACCTGGCCACTATCCTGGGCCGCTACCACGACGGTTTCAACGAGCGGCACAGCTTCCTGGTCGCTTGCCGTCAGGACCCAGTGCTGCGTCAGGTCAAACTCATCGCCGAGCCATGGGACTGCGGCCCGGGTGGCTATCAGGTCGGGCACTTCGCGCCGGGTTGGGCGGAATGGAACGACAAGTTCCGCGACACCGTCCGCGCATTCTGGAAGGGCGACGAAGGTCAGCTGGCGGACCTGGCCAGCCGTCTGACGGCCTCTGGCAACCTGTTCAACCATCGCGGGCGTCGGCCGTTCGCCTCGGTGAACTTCGTCACCGCCCACGACGGCTTCACGCTGCACGACCTGGTGTCGTACAACGACAAGCACAACGAAGACAATGACGAGAACAACCAGGACGGCAGCAACGACAACCGCTCGTGGAACCATGGCGTAGAGGGCCCGACCGAGGACCCGGACATCAATGCATTGCGTCTGCGCCAGATGCGCAACTTCTTCGCCACCCTGCTGTTCTCCCAAGGCACGCCGATGATCGTCGCCGGCGACGAATTCGCGCGTACCCAACACGGCAACAACAACGCGTATTGCCAGGACAGTGAAATCGGTTGGGTCAACTGGGATTGGGACGCCGACGGCAAGGCACTGCACACCTTCGTCAAGCGCCTGATCAAGCTGCGCCTGACCTACCCTGTGCTGCGTCGCGGACGTTTCCTGGTGGGTGATTACAACGAGGAGCTGGGGGTCAAGGACGTTACCTGGCTGTCACCCAACGGTGACGAAATGGGCATCGAGCAATGGGAAGATCGCAACGCCAAGTGCCTGGGCATGTTGATCGATGGACGCGCTCAGGAGACCGGCATCCGCCGCCGCGGTGCCGACGCCACGATGCTGCTGGTGGTCAACTCGCACCATGAAGGGGTCAACTTCACCCTGCCGGAAGTGCCGGAAGGCGTGAACTGGATCGGCCTGGTCGATACCAACCAGCCGGATATCAAAGGCAAGGAGCGGTTTGAATTCGGTACCGAATACACCGTCACCCCTCGTTCGCTGCTGCTCTTCGTGTTGCAGAAAGAGGATGAGGCGTGATCGCTCCGGCAGCCTAGCCTGATCCCACCTCAATCGGCGCCCGAACCCTCCGTCACAGGAAACGGTTCGGGCGTCCGCCTCCTTGCTCCCCTCCCCAATCGCCCGCCGCTGTACCGAAATGCCTCTCAAGTGCCTTAAACTGCCGCCTGGCAATGGATGAAACCCCGACGGCACCCGCCGCGCGGGCCAGGATCAAGGCGGTCGCTGCATGCAAGGTACGAAAACGCATAAAACGGTAGTGATGGTGCTGTTCAATGACGTGCTGTTGCTGGATGTCACAGGCCCGATGGATGTCTTCTCCATCACCAACCGCATGCTCCCCCCAGAAAAACATTACCGACTGCTCACCGTCTCCGAACACCCCGGCTGGGTCCGCGGCTCTTCAGGCTTGAAGGTGCAGGCCGACTTGCCGTTGCATGGCTGCCCCTCAGACATTGACCTGCTGCTGGTGCCTGGCGGGCCAGGCGCTTATGGGACCCGCCATCCGCAGTTGAACGAGTGGCTGCCTGATGCGGCTCGCCGGGCGCGGCGCTTCGGCGCAATCTGCACCGGGATTTTCCTGCTGGCCGACGCCGGGCTGATCGACGGATACCGCTGCACGACGCACTGGAACTACGTCGAACGTTTGAAGCGTGGCTACCCCGCAGCGCGGGTGGACACCGAGCAGATCTACGTGATCGATCGAAACTTGATCACGTCCGGCGGCATTACCGCCGGTATTGACATGGCCCTGGCGGTCGTCGCCGAAGACCATGGCAAGGACATTGCCCTGGAGGTGGCGAAAGTCTTGCTGGTCGCGATGAAGCGCCAGGGCGGCCAGACGCCCTATGGCCCGTTGTTGGCGGCCGTCCCACGGGACGGCTCGGCGATTGCCCGGGTGCAGGCCTACGTCGTGGATCACATCGACCAGGCCTACAGCATTTCCCGAATGGCGGAAATCGCCGCCATGAGCCCGCGCAATTTTGCCCGTGCGTTTCAGCGTGAAGTGAACATGACCCCCATGCAATACGTGCAGAACGCGCGCATCGATCACGCGCGCAAGCTCCTGGAAGCCTGCGATGTGCCGCTCAAGGTGCTGGCCTCGCGTTGCGGGTTCGGCAGCGCTCGGCACATGCGCAAGGTGTTCAACGAGCGTATCGGGCTGTCGCCGAACCAGTATCGACAGCAATTCGGTGGCGGGTGATCGTGCTCCTCGCCTCAGCCACGGCGCTTGACGTCGGGCTGGGCGCGGCTGACAGGCGTGTGTATCACCGTGTATCCCGGCTCGACACGCATACGCCGTGTTGCAACGCCCGCCCCCCTGGGACACATCGCAGATACACAGGCGCGCTGAAATGCACCCAAGGCACCCGAGGAGGAATGGCCCTTCTCGCCCCTTGATCAGCATGGAGACGCTCCCGTGAAACGGACTGAACACCGCACAAGCCCTTGGTTACACCCACGCCGGATCTTCAACGCATCGTTTTTCGCTCTGGGGCTGATGGGGGCAGCGGACTACGCAGCGGCGCAAGACGCCGCACCTGTCCCAGTCAGCGCCGTCATGGCAACACCTTTCGGGCCGCTCAAACACATCAACGCCGGCTTGTTGAACGTGGCGTACGCGGAAACCGGCCCGGCCGATGGCCCGGTGGTGGTGCTGCTGCACGGCTGGCCCTACGACATTCACAGCTACGACGAGGTCGCCCCCCTGCTCGCCGCGAAAGGCTACCGCGTGTTGATGCCCTACGCCCGAGGCTACGGTGACACCCGCTTTCTTTCTGACCGAACGCTGCGCAACGGCCAGCCAGCGGCACTGGCCAGCGATGTCATCGACTTCATGGATGCCCTGAACATCAAGACTGCGGTGCTGGGCGGTTACGACTGGGGCGCGCGCTCGGCGGACATCGTCTCGGCGTTGTGGCCCGAGCGCGTCAAGGCACTGGTTTCAGTCAGCGGTTACTTGATCGGCAATCAGGCGGCGGGAAAAAATCCGCTGCCGCCCAAAGCCGAACTGCAATGGTGGTATCAGTTCTATTTCGCCACCGACCGCGGCCGTGCGGGCTACGAAAAAAACACCCACGACTTCGCCAGGCTGATCTGGCAAACGGCCTCACCCCAGTGGGCGTTCGACGATGCCACCTACGATCGCAGCGCCAAGGCGTTGGACAACCCGGATCATGTCGCCATCACCGTCTTCAACTATCGCTGGCGCCTGGGCCTGGTGCAGGGCGAAGCCCGCTACGATGCCCTGGAGCAGAAACTGGCCACCACGCCCGCCATTGGCGTTCCGACCATCGCCCTGGAAGGTGATGCCAACGGTGCGCCTCATCCGGCGCCAGAGGATTACGCCAAGCGCTTCACCGGAAAATACGAATTTCGTCTGATCCGCGGTGGCATCGGGCACAACCTGCCGCAGGAAGCGCCGCAGGCGTTCGCTCAGGCCGTCATCGATGCCGATCATCTGTGAGGCAGCAGTGTTGAGGGGAAGGTGAATGGACGCGGCCCCAAGCGAGCCGCGGATGTCGAAGCCGGCACGAGGGCCGTGCCGGTTTCAACACCTCAGCGCTTGACCTTGCGCCGCAGGATGCCGTTCAGCACCACCACAACCACCGCAATGAACATCGCGATGTACTGAAAAGTCTTCTGGTCCAACACACCGATGGTCTGCAGGTGGGACATGCCAAGCATGATAACCAGGACGCTCAAGGCGATGATGATCGAATAAATCAGACGCTGTTTGTGGGTCATTGCGGGGTCCTGAAAAACGGAAAAGAACATCTGCACCAAGGCAAAAGCGTGCGCCATCTTACGCGCTCACAAAGGTGATATCACCCCGCGCACGCAGATCCCATACTGCGACGAAGCGTCTCGCCGACGAAACCCTTCGGCTTGAGCGTGGTTTAATACCCGCGCGTTACGTGCCGTGCATGCCATTTTTCGTTGTTGGAAGGAGTCCCCAATGCCTCATGAAGGCAGCCTGCTGCAAGCCGCAGTCGTGTTTCTGCTCGCCGCCGTTTTGACTGTGCCACTGGCCAAGCGCCTGCAACTGGGCGCGGTCATCGGTTACCTCATCGCCGGAGTCGTCATCGGCCCGTCAGGCTTGGGCCTGATCGGCAATCCGCAAAGCGTTGCCCACATTTCCGAGCTGGGCGTGGTGCTGTTGTTGTTCATCATTGGCCTGGAGCTTTCGCCCAAACGCTTGTGGGTCATGCGTAAATCGGTGTTCGGGGTGGGCTTGGCCCAAGTGTTGCTGACCGGGCTGGTGATCGGCACCGTCGCCCTGCTCGGCTTCGGCCAGCCGCTCAACAGCGCGGTCATCCTCGGCCTCGGCCTGGCGCTTTCTTCCACGGCCTTCGGTTTACAAAGCCTGGCGGAGCGCAAAGAGTTGAATGCGCCTCACGGGCGGCTGGCGTTTGCCATCCTGTTGTTTCAGGACATCGCCGCCATCCCGTTGATTGCGCTGGTGCCCATGCTTGCCGGCGGGAACCATGACGCATCCTCCAGCGACTCCCTGCGCCACGGCCTGCAAGTGCTGGGCGGTATCGCAGTGGTGGTGATCGGCGGCCGGTACCTGCTGCGTCCCGTGTTTCGGATCGTGGCCAAAACCAAGCTGCAGGAGGTGTCCACCGCGACGGCCCTGCTGGTGGTCATCGGAACGGCCTGGCTGATGGACTTGGTGGGTGTGTCGATGGCACTCGGCGCGTTTCTCGCCGGTTTGCTGCTGGCGGACTCGGAATACCGGCATGAGCTGGAATCGCAGATCGAGCCCTTCAAGGGGCTGCTCCTGGGGCTGTTTTTCATCAGCGTCGGGATGGGCGCCAACCTTGGCTTGCTGTTGAGCTCCCCAATCACCGTTCTTGCGCTGACCCTTCTGCTGATCGCACTCAAACTGCCGCTGCTGTTCTTCGTCGGGCGCTTGGCCGGCGGGCTCGGCGCACAAAGTGCGTTGCGGCTGGGGCTGGTGCTGGCGGCTGGGGGCGAATTCGCCTTTGTGGTGTTCAAGATCGGTCGCGATCAGGGTCTGTTCGACGCCAGCCTGTATGACACGCTGGTGCTGACCATCACCCTGTCGATGGCCCTGACCCCGCCACTGTTGCTGGTGATGTCCCGCTGGCTCAAGCCCAAGCCGGTGGTCAAGGAAGTGCCCGAGGAATATAAAGAGATCGAATCCGACGCGCCGCGCGTGGTCATCGCCGGTATGGGCCGGATGGGGCAGATCGTGGCGCGTATCCTGCGGGCGCAGAAAATCCCTTTCATCGCCCTGGACACCTCAGTGGAAACCATCGAGTTCACACGCAGTTTCGGCAACGTGCCGGTGTTCTATGGCGATCCGTTGCGCCCGGAAATCCTGCGCGCCGCCAAGGTCGACCAGGCCGAGTACTTCGTCATCGCCACCGACGACCCCGACACCAACATCAAGACTGCCGAATTAGTGCGCAAGCTTTACCCGCACCTGAAGATCATCGCCCGAGCCCGGAACCGCCAGCACGTGCATCGTCTGATGGATCTGGACGCACAGGCCGTACGTGAGACCTTCTATTCCAGCCTGGAGATGACCCGGCGCACGCTGATCGGGCTGGGCTTGAGCGAAGCGCAGGCCGCGGCGCGCATCAACCGTTTCAAACGGCATGACGAACAAGTGCTCAACCGCCAGCATTTGATCTATGACGATGCGGCGAAGGTCATGCAGAGCGCGCTGGAAGCACGAACGGAGCTGGCGGAGCTGTTCGAATCCGACCGCATGGACGAAGCAGCCGACGAAGCCGCCAAAGGCTGACAGCCGCTTCGCTCATCGGCCTGACAGCTAAGGACGACGACGCACTCGAGAAAGGCGCGCCTTCACCGGATCACGGCTCCCGAGAGCGCTTCACATGGTCGATGAAGCGCGCTACCGCGGGGGCCTTTTCGTAGCGCCGATGGATCAGCGAGAGACAGGAGGTGGGCTGACAGTCGTCGATGCGTCGGTACACCACGTTCGGCAACTGAACATGGTCCACCACCGAGGCGGGGACGACGGCCACACCCTGCCCCAGGCTCACCAGGGCAATCACTGAGACCAGCCCTCCCGGCTGCGGCCCGAGCGTCGGCGTGAACCCGCCATGGGCGGCGACGTCCAGGGTGCCGGAAATCTGTTCGGGCAGGATGAACGTCTCGTTCTGCAAATGCCGCGCGTCGAGGGTGCTCAGCCCGCATAGCCAAGACGTGTCCGGGAGAGCCAGGGCGAAGTCCTCGGCCAACAGCTTCACGGCCTCGAGCGAATCCGGCAGGCTCATGGGCGAACGGATGAAGCCCACGTCCAGCCGCCCCTCTTCGACCATGCGCGGCAACGACGGCATCGCGTGCTCGGTGATGGCGAAGTCCACATCGGGATGGTGCTGGCGAAATTGCCCGACCTGACGCTGCAGCACCCCCGAAAACACAGCGGACGCCACATACCCCAATTCGATCTTGCCCGCCTCGCCACGACCGGCGCGCTCGACGTTGTAGCGCGCGGTCTCGAACTGCCGCACCGCCAGCTCGGCCTCGATCTGCAATGCCCGCCCGGCCTCGGTCAAGCGCACCTCCCGTTGCTCGCGCACGAACAATCGCGTGCCCAGTGCGTTTTCCAGATCCTGGATCTGGCGAGTCAGCGTGGGCGGCGCAATGCCCAACTGCTCGGCGGCACGGGTGAAGTGGCGATGGCGGGCCACCGCAAGGAAATAGCGGAAATGGCGGATCTCCATGATGCGTTACCTTTGAGGTAATGAAATGGTTCAAGGACGCTAACGGAGAATAACCCATATCCCGTTATGCTCAATGCGGCGGGGCACGAGGCAGCAAATCCTGCCGCTCTGCCAATTGCTTATTAGCTAACCCTCGTTGGAGAAGTCATGTCATCCCCCTCTCCCCGCATGACCTTGCTGACCGCGTCGGGCGTATGCTCGCTGATCGTGCTCGACACCAACATCGTCGCGGTGACGTTGCCGAGCATTGCGCGGGACTTGGGCGCCGGTTTCGCCGACATCGAATGGGTGGTCAGCGCGTACATGCTGAGCTTCGCCGCATTGCTGCTGCCTGCCGGCAGCCTGGCGGACCGTTTCGGGCGCAAGAAGACCCTCCTGGTCGGGCTCGTGCTGTTCATCCTGGCGTCCGTGGCCTGCGGCGCGGCCCCTGGCATTGTGTTTCTCGACGTTGCACGGGCCGTAAAAGGCGTGGGCGCCGCACTGTTGCTGACCTCGGCGCTTGCCACCATCGGCCATGTGTTCCACGACGAGGTCGAACGGGCCAAGGCCTGGGCGTTCTGGGGCGCGTGCATGGGGGTGGCGATGACGGCGGCCCCGACCCTGGGCGGCCTGATTGCGGAGGGGGTCGGCTGGCGCTGGATTTTCTACCTCAACGTGCCGGTCGGTCTGTTACTTCTGGCCTTGGCCGTGCGCCACATCGGTGAGTCGGGTGACCCAGCATCGGCGCGTCTCGACCCGGTGGGAAGCCTGTTGTTCAGTGCTGGTTTGCTGAGCCTGATCTGGGGCCTGATCGAAGCCAATCGCCTGGGCTGGGGCCACCCGCTGACGTTTGCGCGACTGGCAGCCGGCGCGCTGCTCATGGCACTTTTCGTGATGGCTGAGCGTATGCAGCGTCGCCCCATGGTGGACCTGCAACTGTTTACCTCTGCACGCTTCATCGGTGCGTTGCTGGGAATGTTCGCCTACGCCGGATGCGCCCAGGTCATGATGACCCTGCTGCCGTTCTATCTGCAAAACGGACTGGGTTTCAGTGCCATCGGCGCCGGGCTGGGCATGTTGCCGTTCGCTGTCACGATGCTGTTGTGCCCACGCCTGGGCCCCGCGTTGTCCCGCCACCTCTCTCCCGCCGCCATGATGGCGCTGGGGCTGACACTGGTCAGCCTGGGTAACCTGCTGTGCGCCGGTGCGACCGTCGTCGGCGGATACCCTGCGTTCGCCGTGGCCATCGCCCTCACCGGCGCGGGCGCAGGGGTGCTCAACGGCGACACGCAGAAAAACATCATGGCCTGCGTCCCCCGCACCCGCACGGGCATGGCGTCGGGCTTGAGCACCACCATGCGCTTCAGTTCGATCCTCCTGGCGGTGGGTGTCTACGGCGCGCTGCTGGCCAACCACACTCAGAACGCGCTGACCGAGGGCCTGCAACGGGCTGCGCCCCAGTGGCTGGACCATGCTGGAGAGATGGCGTCGCGCGTAGTGGCTGGCGACATGGCGGCAGCGCTGAACACCCTGGATGCCAGCGCTCGCGTCGTCGTCGAGCCGCTGGCTCGCGAGGCGTTCATCAGCGGCTTCGGCGCGGTACTGGGATTGGCCGGCGGTATTGGCCTGGTGGCGGCATTGATGGTGGGAACCCTCATGCGTAAGCCGATTCCCGTGAGCCAGTGGCAGCCTGGCTGACCCGATCGGAGCGGAAGGTCAGCAGGGGATGTAAGGGACATGGGACCGAGGCGACCCCGTCCTCAGGGCAGAAAGGCCCGAGTTGACCCGGTTTTTTCGAGGGCAGCGGGAATAACCGTACTCGGGCTTCGTCATACCGGCTCGAACGTTATTGACCCTATGAGGACACCCTGATGAAAACCACCCTGATCGCACTAACCCTGACCGCCCTGAGCAGCATCGCCCTCACTGCCCAAGCCGACGTGAAAACCATGCCCCAGGTGCAGGAATACACTTACGGCACTCGTCTGGACATCGCCGAAGTGACCAAGACCCCCAATCTGAATTTCTGTGGCGTGCGCCCGGTCGACCTCAGCTACGTCGATCACATGGGCAAAGCCCATACCTTGCGTTACGAAACCATTGGCAACGCCTGCCTGGGCGACAACTGATCAGCGCGCTGCCAGTTGCCACAACCGCGCCAGATCCCGAGCGCGGTCATGCAACAGCGTTGGCGCGTCGCGGCACGCCTGCTCCAGGGTCATGGGACCGCTGGTCAGTGCAAAGGCGGCGCTGATGCCGTGTTCGTAAAGGTCGGCGTACCCGTCGCCCAGCGTGCCGGCCAGCACGATGACCGGTATCCCGGTGCGGCGGGCGATCTTGGCCACCCCGAAAGGCGTCTTGCCGCGCAGGGTCTGCGCGTCGAAGCGGCCTTCACCGGTGATCACCAGATCGGCGTCTTGCAGCGCATCGGCCAGGCCGGTGAGGTCCGCCACCACCTCCACGCCCGGGCGGAAGGAAGCGTTGAGGTAGGCCCTGGCCGCGAAGCCCATTCCGCCCGCCGCGCCACTTCCGGGTTGCTCACTGTGATCCTCACCGAGCACCCGCGCCGAGTGTTCGGCGAAATGCTTCAAGGCAGCGTCGAGCGCCAGTACCTGTTGGGATGAAGCGCCTTTTTGCGGGCCGAAGATGTGCGATGCGCCCTGAGGGCCGCAGAGCGGGTTGTTGACGTCGGCGGCGACTTCGAACTGCACGGCCCTCAGCCGAACGTCCAGGGCAGACAGATCGATTTTCGCCAACTGGGCGAGCGCCAGCCCCCCAGGCGGCAAGGGCTTGTCGCTGGCGTCCAGAAAAACCCCGCCCAGCGCGGCCAACATGCCGGTGCCGGCGTCGTTGGTGGCACTGCCGCCAATGGCGAGAATGATGCGCTGCGCTCCAGCGTCCAGCGCCGCGGCGATCAGTTGCCCGGTGCCATAGGTGCTGGTCACCGTGGCATCTCGCTGTTCCAGTGTCAGCATCTGCAGCCCGCTGGCCATGGCCATCTCGATGATGGCGGTGTGCGTGTCCGCCAGCCAGCCCCATTTCGCTTGAACCGCAGCGCCCAGCGGGCCACTGACTTGGCTCGTCATCCATTGCCCGCCGCACGCCGCCAGAACCGCCTCGATAGTTCCTTCGCCACCGTCGGCCATCGGGCATTCCACCAGCCGCGCTTCGGGCCAGACTTCCCGCAGACCTCTGGCAATCGCTTGAGCCACCCCTTGGGCGCTGAGGCTGTCCTTGAAGGAATCCGGGGCGATGACGATCTTCATGGCGTTCTCCTTATTCGAATGAAGCAATCTTCGCACGGCTGCTCGGTTTTTCCGCCAGCCTGTCGCACAGTGGCCGCTCGCGTTGATTGTTCACTTGAACAAAAAGCCTCGGAATTCCGCGGTCAACGTCGACGCCGCGGGTGTCCTTCTCTATAACGTCACGGGTGGCGCAGAGGATGAAACACTGGCCACGGCAAATATGACACTATATAGCCACTACTTTACGAGGGTTATGGCAGCCGTATCGCCGTTTGAACACGGTCGCCATCACTCGCCCATACGAATTTCGTTGTCCTATGCTCCTGAACGATCCGGTCACCCTGCTTCTGATCATTATCCCGTTCGGACTGATGACCACGCTGATGTTGTGCCTGTCGTACGTTGGCAGCAGCGGCCATCGCGCCCCGCTCCACGGGTGGATCGCCGGAGACCTGGTGCTGGCTGCCTACCGTGCGACGGACCTGCTGCAACCCGGGGTGCTTCCGCCCGCTTTCGGTTGGCTGGGCATCCTGCAGCCAGAAACGGCATTCATCGTCAGCACGGCAGGCCTGCTGCTGGCCATCGGATGCCACACGCTGGCGCTGCATCAACTGGCCGATACTCCCCGCCCAAGGCGTTGGCAGACTGGTGTATTGGCGATCCCGTTGTTGATCTACGGCCTGGGCGCCGGGGTATTGCTGCACAGCGCCTATCTGCAGGCGTGGTTCTTTCTGTTTTGCGTGATCACCATTGGCCTGCAGTGCAGCGTCACCTGGCCGCTGCGCAAGCGCTTTCGCGGAGCCTGGGCCTTGTTGGCGGGGCACGCCGCGGTGCTGATCTTCCACGCCTGCAACGCTTTGACCTCGGCAATCGATCCCCCGGGGCCGGTCAATTTCGACGAACCGGACATGTTTTCACTGCCGGCGCTGGCGATGGATTTCATGGTCTCGTTTCTGTTTACCCTCAGCTTCGCCTTGATGCTGCAGGAACAATTGCGCCAGCAAGTGGTGCGGTTGAGCATTACCGACACCCTGACCGGGGCGTTGAATCGTCGAGGCGCGGTGTCGACCATTCTTCAACAAGAACGGCGGCAAGGCGCTGCGCAGCGTTATCCCCTGGCGGTGGCGATGGTGGATCTGGACAACTTCAAGCGCATCAACGATCAACACGGTCATGCCGTGGGCGATCTGGCGCTGCAAGTGTTTGCCCGGACGGTGACAGGGCTGATGCGCAAGGGCGATGTCTTTGTGCGCTGGGGCGGAGAGGAGTTTCTGCTGGTGTTTCCCGGAACGGATGTGCAGCAAGCTCAAGGGTTCATGAAGCGCTTGCGCGATGCCCTCGAGCAACTGCCGAGCTCAGGTGACCTGCCCTTTCGGATCGGCTTCAGTGCCGGGCTGGTTCAGACCTCGTCGATGGACCGCCGGGAAGACTTCGAAACGTTGCTGCGTGCGGTGGACAAGGCCTTGTATCGGGCCAAACAAGTGCGCGGGCGGGTTGAAGTCGTGGAAGCGATGGACCTGTAAACCCGCCCCTGACCACCACCCGATCCGCTGGCCGCCCTACCTGCTAGAAAACGCTCCAGTGTCGCTCGGCGGCGCATGAGACCGAGCCCGGCGAGTGCTCGCCTTGGATCGGGCTCACCCTTAGGCCAACGCACTCAGATCCAGTTGGTGCTGCGGCACAGGCATGGAGAAGTAATACCCCTGCGCCTGCCCCGCGCCCATTTCCCGTAATAACTGCAAGGTGTCCGCGTCTTCCACGCCCTCCGCGACAACGCTCAGCCCCAGCGATTCGGCCATTCGCACGATGGCCCGCACGATCGCGCGGCTGCGTGAGCTGGTGGTCAGTTCGAGGGTGAACGACTTGTCGATCTTCAGGCCGCTGAAATGGTACTGGTGCACATAACTGAGGGACGAGAAGCCAGCCCCGAAGTCGTCCAGCACGGTGGAAACGCCATTGTCCGCCAGGTGTTTCATGGCCTGGCGCGCCAGTTCCGGTTCGGCCACCAGCGCGCCTTCGGTCAATTCCAGGCAAATACGCGAAGGCGCTACCTGATGTTGATCCAACAGCGCCAGCACTTCGCTGGCGAATTCGGGGCGGCTGATGCTGTAGCTCGAGCAGTTCACATGTACGGTCGGCCAATGGGCGTGGCTGGGTTGAGCGAGCATGGCAACCACCTGCTGCAGCATGTAGAAATCCAGCCTGCCGATCAGACGCAGACCTTCCAGCGCGGGCAGGAATTGCCCCGGCGCGATGATCCGGCCATCGGGCTGGCGCCAGCGGATCAAGGCCTCAAGGGCGAGCACCTTGCCGGTGGCCACATCGATGATCGGCTGGAAATAGGGCAGCAGTTCATCGTTGCGCTTGAGGGCGTTGCGCAACGCGCCTTCCTGCTCCATCTGGTCGGACACTTCCCGCCGCACTTCCTGGTTGAACACGGCGTAGCTGTCACGCCCCGCGTTCTTGACCCGGTACATCGCCGTGTCGGCGTCGCGCAGCAGGTCGGCCGGTTCCTTGTGGAATTGCAGGTCAGCCGCCACCACCCCAATGCTGCATGACGAAAACACCGCGTGGCCATCGATGTAGAAAGGCGCGTCGAACGCCAACAAAATGCGTTCCGCGATCGCGGCGGTCACGTCCGGAGGAGCCGCATAGGCCAGCACGGCGAACTCGTCGCCGCCGAGCCGCGCCAGCAGGTCGCTTTCACGCATGCAGCTGCGCAGGCGATCTGCCGCCTGGATCAGCAGCAGGTCCCCGGAATGATGCCCGAGGCTGTCATTGACCATTTTGAAGCGATCCAGGTCGATGAACATCACCACCAGTTCGCGCCCGCGCTCGCAAAACGCTTCCCAGGCCAGTTTGAGTTGGTGTTGCAGATGGCTGCGATTGGGCAGGCCCGTCAGCGAGTCATGGGCGTTTTCGTGCTGCAGTTTGGCGTTGGCGTAGTCCAGCTCGCGGGTGCGATCCTGGACCCGGGCTTCCAGTTGCACGTTCGCGGTATGAATCGCCTCCGCTGCACTGCGCCGCGACAGCGCCGTGTCGATGTGTCGGGACACGAAGGTGAGCAGGTCCTGATCGCGCAGCGAATAGCTGACATGGGGCGAATAACTCTGCACCGCCAGCACGCCGCGCACCGTATCGCCGTCAAACAAGGGAATCCCCAGCCAGGAACAGGAGCGGTTGACATCATTCTGCAGGGTGATTTCCCCGTTACCCTCCAGACGCCGCGCCTCAGCGCTGTCGATCAGGCACGGGCGACGCTGGCGAATGACGTATTCGGTGAAGCCCCGCTCGCCACGGCGCGGGTCCGGTCGGCGGGTCAGGCGTTCGTCGACGTAGTAGGGAAACGTCACCTCCCCGGTGGCATCGTCGAACAGCGCAATGTAGAAGTTCAGGGCGAACAACAGCTCGCCCACGATGCCGTGCAGGTGTTTGAACAGGTCCGCCATATCGCCCGGCTGGCTCGACAGCTCGGTGATCTGGAACAACGCCGTCTGCAGGTGCTCCGCCCGCTCGCGATCGGCGACTTCGTTTCTCAGGGCATCATTGAGCCGCGACAGCTCAAGGGTACGCCGCACCACGGTTTCTTCGAGGTGGGCACGATGAAGGATGCGGTCCAGCGCCATCGCCACATGCCGGGCGACCACCAGAAACAGCTCCTGATCTTCCACGCTATAAACCCGCGACAGGTCGTAGACCTGCATCGCCAACATGCCGAACACTTCGTCCGTGGCATTTTTGAGCGGCGCGCCCATCCAGAACTCCGGTCGGTGCCCCATGCAGTAGAAACGCTCCATGGCCTGGGCCCGCTCGATCCCGGCGGCATCGACGAACATCGGCTGTTCGGTGGTCAGCACGTAGCCGGTCATGGACAGGCGCTCGGGATCGAGAAACTCGTGGGTCTCGGCTTCGAGCGCGTCAGCGTCCGTGATATCGATGTAGTAGGGATAGGTGATTTTGCCGCTGTGGCTTTCATACAGCGCCAGGTAGAAGTTTTCGGCATCGATCAGCGTCGCCAGTTGCCGGTGAACGCCCTCCAGGAAGGCCGAACGATCCCGTGTCGAGCTGGCGAGCGAACTGATTTCGTACAGGACGCGCTGTGTCGCCTGGGCCCGGGCCAGAGCGACGGTTTGCAGGCGCAAGCCCAAGCGATCGGCCAGGGTGGCCAGAAACGGATTTCCCGCCTCCTGTTCCGGCGTCAATAACCAGCCGAGGGGCGCCTCGCCATGGCCGGTGACCCAGCGCTGCAGCCGATGGTCCTGGCAGTATGTATCGAACTCTCCGCGCGCAATCAGCGCCGGCCAGTGAGTCGAAGAATCGCCCTGCGCCAACAAATGCAAATGGCGGTTGGCACGGTAGGCCGCCCAGCTCAATTCAGGAGCGGCAGCCCTGGCCGCCTTGAACAATGCTTCAAGGGAAAGTTCGTCGGTCATCGATGAGGCGTTTTCCAGTCCATTATCAGCGGTCAAGGGTGCCTGTCCGTCGGCAATTGGCGAGTGCGGGCAAGTGTTCGAAACGTGGGAATTCATGCGCACTCCAATGCCCCCTCGAGACTGAGCTATCTTCACGGCGTCTGACGGATGCTTGCAAGCACCTTATTCGTATCAGCGGCCTGTAAACGACGGAAAACCTGAATTTCACGAAATTTCACGTGACATCTCCCTCGTTATCGGCAGGTCGTTTTCGAAATGTACCCATTGGAACGCTCACACCGACAACCTGCCCGCCGCCGCGCCGCTGCGCAAATAAGAAGCCTTCGCCGCCCGAGGCCCCTCGAATCACCCGCCTGAAGGCCAACGAACGCCCTTCGGTCGGCCAGTAATCACCCACCCGGACTCCAGGGCCGAAATTCTCGCAACCAACGACGCAACGGCAGGTCAGTACTCAACCAGCCGTTTGCTGGCCATCGCGCGTTGCTTTTCGTCCCTGGGGCGGCGCAACACGCTACGGGGCATGAAATGCCGTGCAATAAGGCATGCCCCTGCGGTGAACGCCCAGCTAACGCGCTGATGATCGTAACGCCTTCGAACCACCACTGCCGTAAACACCTGCGCGCCGCTCACCGTCGGCGTCAGGCTCGATTCCTTTGCTGACGAGGACCCGTTCATGACCGATCAGCCTGATAAGAAAGACAGCGATGCCGGCATCACGGCATTCACCGCCCCTTCCCGACGAAACTTCCTGAAATCCATCGGCGTTTCCAGCCTCGCGGCGGCTACCGCGCCCATGTGGAGCCAAGCGCTGGAGGCCCAGGCCGCCGTACCGGACGACACCCGTCCGCCCGCCAAAGACGAGCGGCGCATGACCCTCAACGTCAATGGTCAGGTGCATACTCTCAACCTCCCGGCCAACGCGGCGTTGCTGGACGTGTTGCGCGACCGCCTGCAACTGACCGGCACCAAGAAAGGCTGTGACCACGGGCAGTGTGGCGCCTGCACGGTTCACGTGAACGGCACCGCGATCAATTCCTGCCTGTCACTGGCGGCGATGCACGAAGGCGATGCGATCACCACCGTCGAGGGCCTGGCCAAGGACGGCAAACTGCACCCCGTGCAGGAGGCGTTCTGGGAACACGACGCGTACCAGTGCGGCTACTGCACCAGCGGTCAGATCATGAGTGCGGTCGCCCTACTGCAGGACAAGCACATCGGCAGCGACGACCACAGCGTTCGCGAAGCCATGAGCGGCAATATCTGCCGATGCGGCGCGTATAAAAACATTCTCGCGGCGATCCAGAGCGCCAGAATCAAGCTGCAGGAGGTGACCTGATGAGAAGCCTGGACTACGTGCGGGCCGGCAGCATCGAACAGGCTGTCGCCACCCATTCCAAAAGCCCCTCGGCGTTTTTCCTGGCCGGCGGCACGACCTTGCTGGACCTGGTGAAACTCGACGTGATGCCCGCCGATCAGGTGATCGACGTCAATCATCTTTCGCTCAATCAGATCGAAGTTCAGAAGGACGGCGGCGTGCGCATCGGAGCGCTGGTCACCAACACTGCCCTGGCCCATCACGATTACATCGTCGAACACTACCCGGTGCTGTCGCAGGCGCTGCTGTCCGGCGCCACGACCCAGTTGCGCAACAAAGCGACCACCGCGGGCAACGTGATGCAACGGGTGCGCTGCAACTATTTCCGCGACGGCCATTCGCCTTGCAACAAACGCCAGCCCGGGTCCGGCTGTGCCGCCATCGATGGCCACAACCGCAGCGTCCATGCTGTGCTGGGCACCAGTGATCAGTGCATCGCCACTCACCCTTCGGACATGTGCGTTGCCATGGCGGCCATTGGCGCGAAGGTCGAAGTGCAAGGGACCCAAGGCAAACGCAGCATCGCCTTTCTCGACTTCCACCTCTTGCCCGGTGCCACGCCGTGGAAAGAACACGCCCTCAAGGACGACGAGTTGATCACCCATGTCGTGCTCGATCCTGCGCTGGCCAACAGCCGGTCGGGCTATCTGAAATTGCGCGACCGGGCGTCCTATCAGTTCGCACTGGCCTCCAGCGCGGTGATTCTGGTCACCGATGGCGATACGGTCCGTGAGGCCCGCATCGCCCTGGGCGGCGTTGGCACCAAGCCCTGGCGTGCCCTGGACGCGGAGCGCGCGCTCAAGGGCGCGACCCTGACCCCACACAACATGGAGAAAGCCGCAGCCCTGGCGCTACAAGGCGCACGGCCCTACCGCCACAACGCCTACAAGATTGCCTTGGCGCAGCAAGCAATCGTACGCAATCTCAGCACCTTGACGGCCTGATCTGGAGAGCAAGACATGACCGACTCAAGCATGATCGGCTCGGCGCCCCGTCGAGTCGATGGCCGGCGCAAAGTCACCGGTACGGCGTTGTACGCCTCGGACCATCACCTACCCGGCATGGCCTACGGCTATGGGGTATTCAGCACCATCGCCAGCGGCAAGATCACCGGGCTGGACCTCGAGGCGGCGCGCCAGTCCCCGGGTGTGCTGGACATTTTCCACCACGACCACTTTCCCGAGCTGTATCACAACTCGGCATTGCCGATGTCATTCTCGGCCATCCTGAAGGCGGCGAAATCCGATGAAAACCGGTTGCCGTTCGAAGACGACACCGTCTACTACGCAGGTCAATTCGTTGCCCTGGTGGTGGCGGACACGTTCGAGCACGCCCGCGCAGCGGCCTACAAGGTCAAAGTCCGTTACAGCCAGGCGAGCGCCGCTGCCAACCTCGACCAGGGCATGAAAGCAGGCACACCGCAGGACGGCAGCCCCAACCACAGCCGCGGCGATGCCGGCGCCGCGTTCGAACGCGCCGCTCACCGTATCGACGCGACCTACACCACCCCGGTCGAAACGCACAACCCCATGGAGATGCACGCCACCGTCGCCCACTGGGACGACGGTCGACTGATCGTCTATGAGGCCAGCCAGGGCGTGGTTGCCCACCGCAACTCACTGGCCAAGATCTTCGGGCTGATGCCCGAGCGTGTCGAAGTCCGTGCGCCGTTCATTGGTTCGGGGTTCGGCAGCAAGTTGTGGGTCTGGCCACACTCCGTCGCGGCGTGCGGCGCCGCCCGAGCGCTCGGCCGTCCGGTCCAGCTGGTGGTGCCCCGCCAGCAGATGTTCACCACCACCGGGCATCGTCCTGAAACCCGCCAACGTCTGCGCCTGGCCACCGACGAGAAAGGCAAGCTGGTGTCGGTGCGTCATGAGTCGATCAACAGTACGTCGTTTACTGACCCCTACAAGGAGAACTGTGGCACCTCGACCAAGAGCCTCTACAGCTGCGCGAACGTACTCGTCACCCACCAGACCATCCAGGTCAACCGCGGGACCCCGACGTCCATGCGCGCCCCCGGGGCCGCGCCCGGGCTGTTCGCGCTGGAGTCGGCCATGGATGAAATGGCCGAGAACCTGGGCATGGACCCACTGGCGTTTCGCAAACTCAACGTGGCCGACCGCGATGAAAGCCAGAACCTGCCGTGGTCCAGCAACCATTTGCAGGAATGCATCGATAAGGCGGCCGAGCGCTTTGGCTGGAGTCGGCGTAACCCGCAGCCTGGGTCGATGAAGGACGGTCACGAGATCATCGGCTACGGCATGGCGGCCTGTAACTGGGACGCGTATCGCACACCTGCCGAGGCGCAGGTCTCGCTGCGCGCAGATGGCACGGCCTATGCCATCTGCGGTGTGCAGGACATCGGCACCGGTACCTACACCATTGTCGCCCAGGTCGTCAGCAGCCTGACCGGCATTGCGCTGGACAAGATCGACGTCGAACTCGGCAATTCGTCGTTTCCTCCGGCCCCGGTGTCGGGAGGTTCCTGGGCCACAGCCAGTGTCATGCCCGCCATCGCCGAAGCGACACGGCAGGCCATCGAGCAGTTGAAGGGCTTCTCCACGGCTCCCAAAGGGGTGTTCGCGGGTGCCAAGGCCGACGACATCAGCTTTGAGAACGGACAGTTGAAGAGCGGGGGGAAATCGTTCGCCATCGTCGATGTGCTCAAGGCGCAAAAACAGTCCAGTGCATTTGGCGAAGCCAAGACCGGCATGAACGACACCAGCAAGCATTCCTTCCGCTCGTTCGGCGTGCACTTCGTGGAGGTCCGCTGGGACCCGGGTATTTCGCGGCTCAGGGTGGCCCGAGTGGTCAGTGCCATCGACGTGGGCAAAGTGGTCAACCAAAAGACGGCGCTGAACCAGGTCGAGGGCGCGATTGTGATGGGCGTCGGCATGGCGCTGTTCGAAGCCACCGACTACGACGAGCGCAATGGCCTGCCGGTGAACAACAATTACGCGGAGTATGTGGTGCCGGTGCATGCCGATCAGCCTGATATCGACGTAATCCTGCTCGATTACCCGGACCTCGAGCTCAACGAGTTCGGAGCGCGGGGCATTGGCGAGATCGGCATCACCGGGCTGGCGGCCGCCGTCGCCAACGCGGTGGCACACGCCACTGGCAAACGCATCCGTGACTTGCCCATTACCCTGGATAAACTCATGGAGCTGCCACCCACGATGAGCGCATAAGCGCTACTCGTAAAGCCTGACACCGCAGGATCGCATCGAGCCGCAGGGACGCGGCTACCGCGAAGCGAAGACCGGCAGTGAAGCCCTCCTCCGCCGTTGATCAAACAGACCCGTCCACCCTGAAGCCCCATCGTGCATCGCCCTGCCAACGGCCTCCATCACCCAACGGGGGCGAAGCCGCATTCGTTATAGACATTTCCCCCCGCCCGTCCCTACCATCCGCGTGCCACAGCGACTTGCCATTTCCCCGCGGAATTCCAACATGCCGTCAGCCGTCCCCCATTATTCGCTCGCCTGGAGTCTGCTTCTGTTGCTGGCCGATGTGATCGCCTGGCACCTGCTGGCCGACCGCAATCGCATGCTGCGCATCGCCATCCGCCTGTTGGGCTTCGTCGCCTACAGCCTGGTGGTGATCAATTCGGGCGTCAGCCCGCTGGAGGCCCCCGCATGGCCGGACAACAGCGCCATGCAGTTCGCGGCCACCGCACTGGCCATCGTCTGGTGGATGTACGCGGCTCGCACGCTGACGGTGTTGCTCGGGCTGCTGCTGACCGGCCGGGTCGGCCATAGCGGCCGGCTGTTGCAGGAAGTGATCGGTGCAGTGATCTTTCTCATCGCCATCGTCGCGGCAGCGGGTTACGTGCTGCAACTGCCCGTCAAAGGCTTGCTGGCGACGTCCGGCGCAATGGCGATCATCGTCGGTCTGGCCTTGCAGAGCACCCTCAGCGACGTGTTTTCCGGGATCATCCTGAACACCACCAAGCCTTATCAGGTCGATGATTCGATTTCCATCGATGGCATGGAAGGCAAGGTCATGGACATCGACTGGCGCGCCACTCACCTGCTGACGGGCGTCGGCACCATGGTGGTGATTCCCAATTCGGTGGCGGCCAAGGCCAAGATCGTCAACTTGAGTCGACCGGCCCATATTCACGGCGTGTCAATCAACGTCATGATGTCGCCCCACATTCGTCCGCGACGCGTACTGGACGCGCTCGAACGCGCCTTGCAGGGCTGCAGTGCGCTGCTGCAGACACCCAAGCCTCGCGCCGTCGTCAAGGAGACCAGCCCCACAACCATCGAATACTCGATGACCGGCTTCATCGGCGACCTGAGCACCAAGAGCGATGTGCGCAACTTGCTGTTCGACCTCGCTTATCGCCACTTGGAGGCCGCGGGCATCACTTGGCAATCGGACACCACTGCCGACGACGTGTCACGGCCGCGCGCCCTGCTCGACGAGGTGAAGGTGTTCCGTACCAGCACGGTTGAGGAAAAAGATCAGCTCGCGCAGGCCATGGTCTCGCGAGAATACGCCGCCGGTCAGAC
Source organism: Pseudomonas sp. RIT409 (assembly GCF_003052515.2). Lineage (GTDB taxonomy): Bacteria > Pseudomonadota > Gammaproteobacteria > Pseudomonadales > Pseudomonadaceae > Aquipseudomonas. Next base: position 71,754 of record NZ_QARE02000009.1, read on the forward strand.
CATCATGGAACGGGGCGAGATCAGTGACGGGCTGCTGGTCATCGCGACCGGCGTGGTATCCGCCAATATTCTGGATGGCACTACCTTGATCGAGGCTGGGCGGATGGGGCCGGGCGAAGTCATGGGCGAACAGGGCGTGCTGGCCGACGCGCCATCCGAGGGCCGGTTCGTCGCCCTCACCTCGTGCGTGATCTATCGCATCGACAAAGCCGCCACACGGCGGGCCATGGAGCAGCGCGCCGAAATCACCACCGCACTGAACAAGCTGCAAGCGATTCGCCAGCAAAGCAGCCAGCACATTCTCTTGCGCAAGCCAGTGGCGATCAAGAAGAACAACTTTCTGGGCTGGTTACAGAAGCGCTGAGGCTCAGCGAGGCAAGCCATTGCCCGAGCGACGGATGATCTTGATCGAATGCTTGATCGCGGGCTTGCGGGTGACACTGATCGCGCGACGGGTGACGGTGTCGAGGGTAATGTTCCAGAAGCCGCTGCCCGGGGCGACGATCCTCGCCGGAAAACGGTCGAAGGCGCCGCCGTGGTAACTGTGACGGCCACCATTTTTGAAACTGCGAAAATGGGCGTCGCTCATGAGGCGTATGTTGCAGGTGCCCGAGGCCTCGATGACGACAATGTCGCCTTCGTTAAGGTGCTCGCGCTGATGGATGAATTTCACGGTAATTCCATGGGGTGACGAAAACGGTGAGGATAACACGGCCTCCCCCTTGGTTCGTCGGCTGCGCACCCTGCAGATGCGCAACCGCCGCCGCGTTACAGCGTCAGGTAGGCCTTGCGCACGTCCTCGTTCGCAGCCAGTGCCGCCATGCTGCCTTCATAGCGAATCAGCCCCTTCTCCAGAACGTAGGCGCGGTCAGACACCAGCCCGGCGAAATGCAGATTCTGTTCGGACAGCAGAATGCTCGCGCCCTTGGCCTTCAGCGCGAGGATCATGTGGGCCATCTGTTCGACGATCACCGGCGCGACCCCTTCCGAGGGTTCGTCGAGCAAGATCAGGAACGGGTTGCCCATCAGCGTGCGCGCCACCGTCAGCATCTGCTGTTCACCGCCGCTCATCTGGCCACCGGGTCGGTCTTGCATGGCGCCCAGGTTGGGAAAGAATGCGAACAATTGCTCCGGCGTCCAGTTCAGCGCTTCGCTGCCGTCCGGCCATTGCCGGTCAGGCTGGCGTCCGACTTCCAGGTTTTCAGTCACCGTCAGATGGGTGAACACCCTTCGATCTTCCGGAACGAAACCCAGGCCCAGCCGTGCCAATTGGAACGGCTGCAGACCCGCCACGTCGCGCCCCATGAAGCGGATCTGCCCCTGACGTCGTCCGAGCATGCCCATCAGCGCCTTGAACGTGGTCGATTTACCCGCCCCGTTGCGCCCCATCAGCGCCACCACTTCACCTCGCCTGACATTGAGGCGCACGTCATAGAGCACTTGCGCGGCGCCGTACCAGGCGTTGAGGCCGCTGACGTCGAGCAAGGTGTCCGGCGTGGCGGTCGACAGGGGTGTTTGCGTTGCAGCCACTGCGTTCATACCTGCACCTGCGCGTCAGTCAGTTCATTTTCGAAGGTCTTGCCCGTCCCGAAGTACACCTCCTGCACCTTGGGATGGTTGCGAATGGTCTGGGCGTCGCCTTCGGCGATCAGGCGGCCCCGGGCAAGCACAATCATCCGGTCGGCGTAGGCGAACACCACGTCCATGCTGTGTTCGGTGAACAGCACGGCCATCCTGCGCTCCACCACCAGGCGCTTGGTCAGGGCCATCAGATCATTGCGCTCTTCCGGGCCCATGCCCGCCGTGGGCTCGTCCATCAGCAACAGTTTCGGATCGTTGGCCAGCCCCATCGCCAGCTCCACGCGCTTGATGTCGCCATAGGCCAGCTCGCTGCAGGGGCGCTCGGCATGGCGCTGCATGCCGACCTGGTCCAGCAGTTCCAGGGCCTGTTGGCGGTAGCGCTTGCGGGCCGAGCCGAACAGCGAGAAACCCTCGCCGTGGTGTGAGATCAGCGCCATCTGCACGTTCTCCACCACGCTCAATGAGGCGAAGGTTTCGGCGATCTGAAAGGTCCTCCCCACCTGCATGCGGCAGATGTCGCGCGGACGCTTTCCTATCAGCTCTTGGCCTTGCAACCGGATCGAACCACCGGAGGCCTTGAGTTGGCCACCGACCATATTGAAGGTGGTCGATTTGCCTGCGCCGTTGGGACCGATCAGGGCGAGCAACTCGCCCTCGTGCAGATCGAAATTGATGCCGTCGACGGCGCGTACGCCACCGAAGGATTTGTTCAAATCACGGACTTGCAGAAGCGTCATGCCTGTTTCTCCACGCTCGTTGCCACCGACTGAATGGAGGGCGCCGCCCGGGAATTCCGACGCTCCCGCCAGTGCCGCCAGCCCTCTGCGACCCAGTGGAAGAACCCGGCGATACCCTGTGGGAACGCCAGCACCAACACCAGAATCACCCCGCCGAACACCGCACGCCAGTAATCGGTGGCGCGCATGATGGAGTCCTGCAACACACTGAACACACTGGCGCCGGCCACTGGGCCCAGCAAGTTTTGAATGCCACCCAGCAGGACCATCACCAGGCCGTCCACCGATTTACCCACGGCCATGGCATCGGGAGAAATGCTGCCTTTGGAGAAGATGTACAGGGTCCCCGCCAATCCAGCGAAGACACCGGCGATCACGAAGGCGAGCCATTGCACGCGCTTGACGTCGATGCCGATAGCGTCGGCCCGCAGGGCCGAATCCCTCGCCGCGCGGAGGCTGTAACCAAAGGGCGCGAAGAGGATGCGCCGCAACAGAAAGACACTCAGCCACACCAGCACCAGGGTGAGGTAGTAATACGCCGTGCCGTCCAGCCAGCTCGAAGGCCAGATGCCGATGATGCCGTTGGAGCCGCCCGTGACTTCTTCCCACTGGAATACCACGGACCAGACGATCTGTGAGAAGGCCAGGGTGAGCATGGCCAGATAGACCCCTGACAACCTCACGCAGAACCATCCGAACAACAACGCGCCCAGGCCGGCGACCAGGGGTGCCAGGGCAAAGGCCAGCGGCATGGGCATGGTCAGCACTTTGAACAGGATCGCCGCGCCGTAGGCACCCAGGCCGAAATAGGCCGCGTGGCCGAAGGACGCCATTCCGCCCGGCCCCATGATGAAATGCAGGCTGACGGCGAACAGCACCGCGACCAGCACATCCTGCGTCAGCACGCTGGCGTAGGGCAGCCATTCGGACAGCAGCGGCAGCACCGCCAACCCCACGAACAGCAGGGCCATGAGCCCTTTGAAGGTGGGAGACCCCGGGCGTAAAGGCGCCTCCACCGGGGCCGAATTGCGGCTGGTGGCCTGAGGCTTGCCCATCAACCCCCATGGACGAACCACCAGCACCACCGCCATCACCAGAAATTCGATGACCAGGGTCAACTTCGAGAAGGACACCGGAATCCCGAACAGGGTCGTGGTCCCCAACCCGATGCACAGCGCCTTGATTTCTGCGATCAGCAGGGCCGCCACGTAAGCGCCGGGCAGCGAGCCCATGCCGCCGACCACGACGATCACGAACGCCTCGCCAATCGCGCGCAGGTCCAACGACAGGCTGGCCGGCTCACGAGGCAACTGCACCGCCCCGCCCAGTCCGGCGAGCATCGCGCCCAGGGCAAAGACACTGGTGAACAGCCACGCTTGGTTGACGCCCAGCGCGCCGAGCATCTCGCGGTCCTGTGTCGCCGCGCGGACCAGCACGCCCCAGCGGGTGCGAACCAGCAGCAGCCAGACGAGGCCCAGCACCGCAGGGCCGACGGCAATCAGAAAAAAGTTATAGGTGGGGAATTGCCGCCCCAGAATGTCGACGGATCCGGTCAAGCCGGGCGCCCGACGGCCCAGCAATTCCTCGGCGCCCCAGTACCCCAGCACCGCGTCATTGATGACCAGCACCAAGGCGAAGGTTGCCAGGAGTTGGAACAACTCCGGGGCTTTGTAAATGCGGCGCAACAGAACGATCTCCACCACCGCGCCGATCAGCCCGACCGACACGGCGGCGAGCGCCAGCCCCAACCAGAAGCCGGCCCCTCCCAGCGAACCGGTGAGGTGCTCGACGATCGAGTAGGCGATGTACAGCCCCACCATGTAAAACGAACCATGGGCGAAATTGACGATCCGGGTCACCCCGAAAATCAAAGACAACCCGGACGCCACCAGAAACAACGACGAGGCTTCCGCCAAACCGTTGAGCAACTGTGAACATAACGCTGAAAAGTCCATGACACCCTCGATCGAGCAGCCGTGTTATGGGACGCTTGAGTCCTGGGAAAGCACCACCCTTTCGGGTGCGGGCGGGCTGAAGGAGGCGGTAGGCCGCTGCCCTTCACTGCGCAACGTGCCATCGGCCCATGAGCACGCTCACGGCGGTAACACCCTTCCCGCCCCACGCCATTCCCAGGGGATTGCGACTCCCCGGGCAAGTTGGATCAAGCCCGCCAAACTGCGGGCCTTACGCACGCCCTCAGTCGGCTGGGCGCAGCTTGCGCACTTCGTCATCGGACGGCAGCAGCGTCTCACCCGGTTTGAACTGGTAATCGACCATCACCCCGGAACCGTCCTTCACCGCCAACTTGCCAACGTACAGCCCCCAGGTCGCCTGATGGTCGATCTTGCGGTATTCCAGCGGGCCGTCCGGGGTCTGCACTTTCAAGCCGCTGAAGGCATTGACCAGCGACTCGGAGTCGGTTTTACCCCCGGCCGCCTTGATCCCGGCCGCGATGGACTGAATCGCCGAATACCCAATGATCGAGCCGAAGCGCAGGTTCTCGGTGCCGAATTTCGCGTGATACGCGGCGACGAACGCTTTGTGCGCAGGTGTGTCGATGCTGTACCAGGGGTAACCGGTGACGGTCCAGTTAGGCGGAACCTCATCCTTGAGCGGCTCCAGATATTCGGGTTGCCCGGTGATGATGCTGAGCACCGGCAGTTGTTCGCCAAAGAACCCGCGCGTGGTGCCTTCGCGGACGAACTTGGCCAGGTCAGCCCCGAACAGCGCGTTGAACAGGCCATCGGGCTTGGCGTCCACCAGGGCCTGAACCACGCTGCCCGCATCGACCTTACCCAGTGGCGGAGCCTGTTCGGTCACGAACTCGACGTCAGGTTGGCGGGCTTTGAGCAACGTCTTGAATGCGCTGGCCGCTGCGGTGCCGAACTCATAGTTGGGGTACACCAATGCCCAGCGTTTCTTGTGCAACTTGACGGCTTCGTCTACCAAAGACGACGTCAGCATGTAGGTCGACGCATCGAGGCGGTAGGTGTAGCGGTTACCTGCGCTCCAGACGATGTTGTCGCTCAAGGCTTCGGTGATCAGCACAAAACGCTTTTTCTGCTTGGCGTAATCCGACAGGGCGGTGCCGATGTGAGCGTAGAACGCGCCCGCCAGCACATCGACGTGCTCACGGTTGATCAGGTCTTCGGCCTGGCGAATGGCATCGCCGGGGTTGGCATTATCATCGCGGGTGACCAGCTCCAGCTTCTTGCCATCGACACCGCCAGCGGCATTGATCTGCTCGACGGCCAATTCCATGCCTTTCTTATACCCGTCGGTAAACACCGGCTGGGATTTGTAGCTGTTGATGTCGCCGATCTTGATCGTGTCGGCCGACCAGGCAGCGCCGCTGACGATCAGGGCGGCGACGCCCGCCAGCAGGTTCGATTTCATAAAACGTGCACGCATCTTCATGGTGTTCTCCAAGCTGATCAGGGAAAAGACTTGCACTGCATCAGGGCGCTCCAGGCTCGGACCACCGTTATTAAACGGGCAGTTAATTAATTGCAACGCGTGTGCCAGACAGGCTTGTCATTGGATGAAACCTTTCAGGGTTGCTGTTCGTGCAACAAGGCCAGCGCCTCGGCCATCGGTTTGACGACGGCGTATTTCTGCGCCATGTCGAACAGGTTCGCTTCGTGGGGCCCCAACGCCCGGTCACCGACGCAATCGCTGACCACCAATGGACGGAAACCATGATTCATGGCGTCCAGCACACTGGCCCGCACGCAGCCACTGGTAACCGCGCCCGCCACCAGCAGCGTGCGCACCCCTTGAAAGGTCAACCAGGCGGCCAGATCCGTGCCGAAAAACGCCGAGGGCAGCGTTTTGCGCACGACCCGTTCGCCCTGCCGTGGGGCCAATTGCGCCACGATGGCGCTGCGCGGTGCATGCTCGGTCAGGGTCAACATCGAGGGGACCTTGAGGGAGAACACATTGGCATCCGCCCCATCGTCAGCGAACACGATGCGCGAATGCGCCACGGGCCACCGCTGCTGTCGGGCGTGGGCCAACAGACGCTCGGTCTGCGCGATGGCCTGAGGGATGTTGCCGCCGCCGAAGATCGCAGGATCGGCAAAGCCCTCCACCAGATCGACGATCAGCAGCGCATAAGGCGCCGGAAGCGCCAAGTCGGCGCCGAAACCCTGACGCTGATAGCTCTCCAGATCACTCATGTCTGCCCTCCTCGTTCACGACGCGTCCGGCGGCGACCACCACCTGGTCATCCAGGGTCACTGTGCAGCCACGCAAGGGAATATCGATATGGCAGGCCGTGGTTCGCGTGCCGCCCGCCTCGTTGTTCGGCCCCAGGGAGAACAGGAAATTGCCCTCATAGGCACGGGCATCCATGCCGATATGGGCTTCGCGGTCCAGCAAGCCGAGGGTCGACCAGCGCGCGCGGGGTTGCAGGCCCCAACCGATGTGGGAAATGGCGAACGCCTCCGGATCGTCGAAACTGTCCATGTAATCGCGCAGCAACGCGGCATCGACCCCGCCTTCGATGCGCGTGGCGTAACCTCGCTCCACGGTGAGGTGGATGGGGTCCTGCACGTAGCTTTTATGAGGCAACAGGATGTCGCCGCGATCGATGACGATGCTCCCGCTGGCTTGCAGTTCGTTGGGCCAGGTCAGTACGAACCCGCTGGGCCAATGATCCCACCGCCCCGGCGTGTCGACGAAACCGTATTCGCTGATGGCCGGAAACTCGCCCAGCGGGCAAGACAGCGCGGTGCCCGCCGGTGAGGTGACGGTCATGCACGTTGCGCGCTCGATGCGCGCCGCGGCACGCAGCACCCGCTCGCGATCGGCCTCGGTCGGCACCATGCGCGCCAGAATTTCCGGAGGTTCAACCGCCAGGAGGATTTTCGTGCCCGCGGCGAGGATGGCGTGTTGCTCGGGCGAGAACAGTAGGGTCATCAAGTCCAGCACCAGATCGCTGGCCTTGAGTGCCGCCATGGCGGGACGATTGCCAGTCAGCGGCGTGGTGCCGAGGTAAGCCAGCGGGTCACGGCTCAGTGCTCGCTCACCGTTGACCGGCGGGAGGTCCAGGCGACTGGCGATCAACCCGAGCGACTGACACGCCAATTGCGCGGTGCGCAAGGTCTGCGGGTGAGTGTCGGCACCGGTCAGAATCGTCACCGACTGGCCCGCCTGAACGTTCGACAGACGCAGGACCTGGGTCCAGGCCTCGAACATCGTGAAATCACTGACCGCCATGGGAGCTGCCCTCGCTGTTGTTGGTTGGAGCCTCGAGAAAATCCCCCAGTGCGGCGTAAAACCCCGCCGCGTTGTCCCAGGGAATCATGTGCCCGGCCTCTGCCACGCGAATGTGGGCCAGGGCGGGGAGCAACGCCTGCATCTCGGCCACGTCCTCGTCCTTGACCACATCGCCTCGGGCAGCGGTGATCAGCAAGGTGGGGCACGTGACATGGGCAACCTGCTCGACGACTGCGTCCTCGTGGAAGCCACTGAAGCTGGCGAGAATCGCCCGCTCGTCGCAGGTATGCAGCCACTGCGCCCGCAGCGCGCGCTGCTCGTCGGTCCAGGTCGGGCAAAAGGCGCGCATGTCTTCGCCACTCATGCCCCGTCGGGCCTGACGGATCGAGTCGATGTACCAAGGCAGTTGCGCCGGATAGGGGCGACGGCCCGGCCCCGATACAGGCGGGTCCACCCAAACCATGCGCGCCAGCCCGGCGGGGCGGGATTGCGCGGCACGAATAGCGATCCTCGCCCCCATCGAATGGCCCAGGACGCTGTAGCGCGCCAGTCCCAGGGCTGCGGCGAATGCGTTCAGGTCGGCGGCCTGGGCATCCAGGCCGTAGTCCAGGTGGGGACCGGCTTCCGACAACCCACGGCCCCTCACGTCCAGCACATAGACCTCCAGGCGGGCGGCCAACTGCTCGGCCACAAAACCCCAAGTGACGGCCGGGCTGGTGATCCCCGGTACCACGATGACCGGGTCCCGGCCGGCGCCGACATCCTTCGCAGGGCCATAACGCAGATAATGCTGGCGAATGCCGTTGGCCTGTACGTGCGCACCATAACGAAGTTGACTCATGGCATGACCTCCGTCTCAGGCAGGGATTTTTTCCGCGTGGGGGAACCGCGTTTCGCAATCCCGGGCGTCGTATTGGTAGACCCAGTTGGCTTGGATCCCCACGGCATTGGGGTTGAGCAATTGGCGCCAGCGGTAGGCCATGTCGCGCTTGAGCTGCGACCACGCCGAGGGCAAGTGATACGTCCGCCCACGCTCACGGGCTTCCAATTGGACGCGGCTGGTGCGTGGCAGCCGTTCGAGTTCGTAGGCGCGCAAGGCCGATTGCAGTTGCGGTAGCCCATGACTGGCCAAGGATTGAGCCAGCACGTAACCGTCTTCGATGGCCATCGCCGCACCCTGCGACAGAAACGGCAGCATCGGGTGCGCCGCGTCGCCCAGCAGCGTGGCATGGCCCTTGGACCAGGTCTGCATCGGGTCGCGATCGAACAAGCCCCACTTGTAGATGGCGTCCGGGTCCGTGCGCTTGAATAACTCGATCAGGTTCGGGTGCCAGCCCTTGAAGCCGTCGAGCAGCGCCTGCTGCGTGCTCTTGGCGTTCCACGATTCTTCAACCCAGGCGGGGCTTTCGTTGACCGCAACGATGTTCACCATCGAGCCGCCCTTGACGTAATACGTCACCACATGCCCTTTGGGCCCCATCCAGAAATTCGAATCCGGACTGACAAACGGCAACGGGTGTTTCTCGACATTGACCAGCGCACGCCAACACATGTGACCGGTGTACTTGGCGGCTTCCTGCCCCCACAGTTGTTCACGAATCACCGAGCGCACGCCATCGGCGCCGACAATCAGGTCGGCCTCGAACTGCGAACCGTCGGCAAACTCGGCAACCGCGGTCTGCCCGTGCTGCTGCAGGCCGATGCAATGGGCGCCAAACGTGGCTTGGGCGGGCTTGATGTCGCCCGCGAGCGCGGCGTGGAGATCGGCGCGATGAACGTGGTAGAACGGAGCGCCGTAGAGCGCGGGGCAACTGTCCTTGAGCGGAGTCCGGAACAGTTCCCGCCCCGTTTTCCAGTTGCGACCGACCATGGCCTGAGGCAAGAACCCGATAGACTTCAATCGGTCATCCAGCCCCAGCTCGGACAACACCTTGACCGCGTTGGGGGTCATCTGCACGCCTGCCCCCACTTCACCGAACATGGCTGCGCGCTCGAAAATCCGCGCCTCGATACCCCGCTGCTCGAGTGCCCGGGCAAGCGTCACGCCCCCGATCCCCGCGCCGATGATCCCGACTCGCAATGCTCTGCTCATGATCTTTCTCCCGCCGTCTGACGACTCGCCCTACGGCCTTACGTAATAATTGGTCAACCAATTAATTGTTGATCAAAAAAATTTTGATTAGACCTTCAGAGGTCCAACACCAAGCCATCGCCGACACCGCGCGAACAGCAAATCATCATGCTTTCACTGCGCTGCCGCTGCCCGGGTGTCAGGACCGTATCCCGGTGCTCGACCTGCCCTGCCAGAACCCTGACTTCACAAGCCCCACACACCCCTTCTTCGCAGGAATACGCCACATCGACGCCCGCCGCCTCGCAGACCTGCAATAGACTCAGTTCGGCTGGCACGGTCAAGGTCATACCGGACCGCTGCAGCGTCACGCGGAAGCTGTCGCCTGGCTGCAATGCATCGGTGGTGGCACTGAAGCGCTCTCGGTGGGTGTTCCCTTCCGGTCGGCCCTGCGTCAAACGATCGAACTCGTCCACCATGCCCTGCGGCCCGCAGCAATACAGCTGCGCTTCATCGGGCAAGGTCGCCAGCACATCGTTGAGGCGCGGCGGACTCTCGCCCGTGCGGGTATGGAACAAACGGACATCGTCCTGCTCGTGGCATAACTGCTCGTGAAAGAGCATGTGTTGCGGGCTGCTCGCCCAGTAATACAGCGTGACGCTGCGTCCACTGGCCTTCAGTTGGCGGTACATGGAAATAAGCGGGGTGATGCCGATGCCCCCGGCGAACAGGTGAAATGGCTCGTCGCTCGGCCGCAGCGGAAAATGGTTGCGTGGCGCCGACAATGCGTATTCCGCCCCCACCACCGACTCGAAATGCAGCTTGCGCGATCCCCCCTTCCCGGCCTCTGACAGTTGCACGGCAATTCGGTATTGCGCCGGGTGTCGAGCGGGCCATAACAGCGAATATTGCCGCAGCACATCTGGGGCCATGGCCACGTCGACGTGAGCCCCGGGCTCGTAAGCCGGTAGCGGCTGGCCGTCCAGCGATTCGAAGGTGTAGAGGTTGATGCCTGGCACGCCGTATTCGATGGCCCGCAGACGCACCTTGATCACGCCGTCAGATAACGCCATAGCGGATGCCTTTGTTACGCAGCCAGGTCCGATAGCGCTGGCCCATCAGGTCGGTGCGATGGTGCAGTTCGTAACGCAGCTCCACTGGAATCCGCTCCGGGCGCTGACTCTCCACGATTTCACGGTCCTGGCCGAACACCACATCGGCTCGGGCCTTTACCGCCGCTGGGTCAGGACGCGGAGTGACGTTCATGCCGGCGCAGACGCGCACGATGCAACTGACCGCATCCAGTGGTTGAACGGTGAACAGCGTGGCGAAGGTATCGGAATGGTCGCTGACGATGTTGCCTTCGGCGTCCGCGTCCTGGGTGCGTTTGGAAAAGTAGCCCACCAGCGGTCGAAACGCGTGGTAGGTGTAGAAAGCCATCAAGGGCTTGCCGCGCGCATCGCCCCACGGCTGAAAGACCCGGACCTCGGAGGAGCGCAACCCCGTGTCCACCTCTTCGACGGTATAGGGCTCCAGGCGGTCAGGGTTGTCCATCACGCCGTTGAGCCCGGCGTGCACGAACGGAAAATGCGAAGCGTCGATGAAGTTCTCCACCGCGCGGAAACCATTGGCAGCATAGGTATAGGGGCCGCTGTGCACCTTGAGGAAGGTCTCGTCGTCCCATTCGGGAAAGACCGGAACGTCGGACTCAGGCTGCCCCAGGCAGGTCCAGACGAAGCCATAGCGCTCCACTGCGAGGTAGGGAAACGCCCGCGCTTTCTTCATCGGCTTTTCATCGGGCGCCGCAGGCATCAAAGTGCAGGCACCTTCGCCGTTGTATTGCCAGCCATGGTACGGGCAAACCACCGAATCGTTCTTGATCCAGCCTTTGGAGAGCCGTGCGCCACGATGGATGCATAAATCTTCCCAGACATGCACTTGCCCATCGGCACTGCGCCAGACAATCAGTTCACGCTCCAGCAGGCGGACGGGGTTAATCGTGCCCTCCACAAAGTCAGTGCTGTAGCCCACGACATGCCAGTCATTCAGCAAGACAGGGTCTTGGCAGCCGTCTGCGGCAGTGACCGGTTGATGAGATGAAACGGCGATCAGATTCATCACGACTCCTCTGCTTTCTCAGGTTCGCTCACTGAAGAGCACAATTAATTAATCAACCTTTTAATTAAACGTTAGCAGAAGGTGTGCCAAAAACACGCTGTCGTTTTAACCTGCTGATTCTTCTCGTAATTAGGTTTTCTGCGATGCGTCGCCTCTTCTCAAGCGACGCACCATCCTGGTGAACCTATCGCCACTTTGGTGCTTTTTCCGCGCGTGGCGGAGGTCAGGCCGACATTCCACCCACCACGAAACTGGTCACTTGCTGAATGAGCGACTGCCAGTCTTCCGGGTTGTACTGACCGTCCGGCAGCCGCTCTTCCATCCGGTGGCTGTCCGAAAACGCATACAGGTAGGTACCGACCATCAAGGTAATGCGCCAATTGGCGTCCAGATCGGTCAGGCCCGGCACCGCCTCCTTGAGCGCGTCGACATACCGCTGGGTTGACGTGCCATAGGCCTTGTCTCGCAATGCGTAGGAAATATTTGGTGGCTCAGTGTGAAGTCGCGCCTGCAGTCGCAAGAAGTGGCGACCCTGAACCGAGGTGCGCAGTACCACGGTCGGCAGCAGAAACGCCTCGACGATTGCGCGCACGCTGGGGGCCTGCCCTTGGGCTTGAAGGGTATCGAGGTTTTTCAGGCGCTCATCGGAAATCGCACTCCCTCGACGCAGAAACACCTCTTCGAACAGCCCGTATTTGGAACCGAAATAATAACTGATGAGCGCCTGGGTCACGTTGGCATGCTGCGACACCTCGCGCATCGTCGTGCCGGCGTACCCCAGGTTGGCAAACATTTCTTCGGCCGCGTCGAGTATCCCGTCTCGCAAATTGCTGGCGCCTTCTGGACGCCCCGGTCCCTTCTTGCCGGTCTTGCCCTTCCTTTCGAGGGAAGCGGCCTTACCACGACGGCCCGTAATGGTCTGCATGAATGAAGATTACCTTGTGATCCCTTGTTTTCGCGGGAGGCGCCCAAGTGCGCCGCCTCGACGGACGAGTGAGATAAATTAATTGATTAGCTCTTTAACTCCTAGCAGCGTTCGTGCCACTCAGGATGAAAGAAGCCTTAGGCGCCTGTCGCGCCGGAGAGACGATTGACGCTGGTGATGCGCCCATTCCAGATCATTTCGTAATGCGCGCTTTGATGGATGGAAACCACGTGGCGCGGCGTCAACAGCGCCCAACAATAATTACCTGGCGAACGCACGGAATGGTAGCGCAGCCCGGCGACGCCCTTGCGTCTCAACGCAGCGCCCAAGGAATGGGATGCCGAGTAGTCGTCGGGGGCGTAGATGGGATCGGACAATGGAACCCCAGTGGCATCGACGCATCCCGTCTCCCGGAAGCGGCATGACAGGCCGCGGAAGACAAACCGCTCATAATTGAGATCGTCCACCCCTGACCAATAACGCTGCTGGTGATGCCTGACTTCGGCGATGGCGGTTTCCACGGCATCGGCGAGGTAAAGCACGCCGAAGGCACCGCTGCTGAAACGCGACCCGCTCGGATTGACATGGGTGAAGGGCGCGGTCGCGTAGGCACAGCCGGGGATGCCGAAGGGAATGTCCTGCCGTGGGATCAGCTCCAGCCTGCCCACTTCGTTGAGCAAGCGAGGGTTGGTCAGCGCCTGAATCTGATAAAGGGTTTCGAATTCGTCAGCGTCGGCCACGTCGTTGAACAAGTTGATAGGCGGGTACTTGGAGTTGACCAGGCGCCAGGCGTGCTGTTTTTCATCTGGCAACTCAGGCAACGATTCCGGCGTCACCATTGGGCGCCCCGCAGGGCATCGATCCGCCGGAAGGTTTCGTACAGGGACGTCATGTCCCCTTGTGCCATCACCTCCAGCGGAGAGCGGCCGTTGAAAAACTCGTTGTGATTGGCCATCGCCGGGAAGCCGTACACATTGTCCGGGTTGTCGAACAACGTGCGCAGCGCTGCATGGATGTTGAGGACGAAACTGACCCGGTGCAGTTGATCAAGATCCAGCGTCACCGACCAGCCGGCATCGTCCTGACGGGCCCGGGTGTAGGTGCTGCGGGATATACGCAGCACCCGGCAAGCCTGTTCGCTGGACGCTTTCCATTTGTCGAGCACGCGCAGCGCCGCACGCAGGCCCACCACACCTTGGGTGCGGGAAAGTGCCTGAGTGGTGAGGGCAGCTGTCATCGCGAAATCTCCTAATTGACTCTGTAGAGCCAACTATAGGCCTTTTGCCTCTATAGATGCAAATCGCATAGACTCAGCGACGCACCGAGTTCGCAGGTTCGCGTTCGTCGCGCACCATCAGCATGAGCGCGTCGCGTTTTTCCAGCAGATGATGGCGCAGGATGCCGCTCAGCCGTTTGCCATCCCGAGCCTCGAGTGCCTCGATCATCTCTTCGTGATCGTGCAAGGCCCGCTCCCATTTCGGAGCCTGTTGATTGGAGAGGAAACGTAAGGCCTGGATACGGCGGTTCAGCGACAGGTACACCTGACGCAGTGCCGTGTTGCGTGCCGCCTGGTTGATGAGGTCGTGGATCGCCCGGTTACGCTGGTAGTAACCCGGCAAATCGTTCTGGTTCTTGCTGACGACCATTGCGTAGTGAAGCGCCTTGATTTCATCGAGTTCTTCAGCGGTGATGCGATCGCAGGCCAGTTCACCGGCAAAGGCCTCGATGCCACTCATCAGCTCGAAGGTTTCACGGATCTCCAACTCCGACATGCGGGCCACCGTAGCGCCACGGTTAGGGTTGATCTCGATCAACCCCTCCACGGCGAGCACCTTGAGCGCTTCACGCAACGGCGTTCGCGATATGCCAAGGGTCTCGCACAGCTCCCTCTCGTTGAGCTTCGTGCCGGGTGCCAACACCCCTTCCGTGATGAACGTACGCAAGTGCTCGACCACCACATCATGCAGGCGCTGACGCTCGACCTTGAGCAGCGGGCGCGCGTTATCGGGCCCTGCAAATACTTCGACGTTTTGCATACAAAATCCTCTAACAGCGCGTGTGCGTTCCACGCCTTATACCGTAAACACCCAGGAATGACCGGATATTAGCTCATTTGAGCCGTTTGACACAGGTAGACCCAGTGCTAAGGTATTTTGCATTCAAAAAACAAAAGACAAAAAACCCCAGGAGTTACCCATGCTGAAGCTCGACTACCACCCTGCCGGCCGCCACTTCTTGCAGATCCCCGGCCCCAGTCCCGTTCCGGACCGCATCCTGCGCGCGATGAGCTACCCCACCATCGATCACCGGGGCCCTGAGTTTGGCGAATTGGGGCTCAAGGTGCTCTCCGGCATCAAGCAGGTTTTCAAGACTCAGCATCCTGTCATTATCTACCCAGCCTCTGGCACCGGGGCGTGGGAAGCGGCCCTGTGCAACACCTTGAGCCCCGGGGATGAAGTACTCATGTTCGAGACCGGCCATTTCGCCACGTTGTGGCAGAAGATGGCGCTGAGCCTGGGCCTCAAACCGCATTTCATTGGCAAGCCCGGGGTCGAAGGCTGGCGAGGCGGAGTCGATGCCCACATGATCGAAGCGCACCTGAGGTCCGACAGCGGTCATCGCCTCAAAGCCGTATGCGTGGTCCACAACGAAACCAGCACCGGGGTCACGTCCGACATCGCAGCCGTGCGCAAGGCCATCGACGCCGCAGGCCATCCTGCTCTGCTGCTGGTGGACACCATATCCGGCCTGGCCTGCGCCGATTATCGGCATGATGAGTGGGGTGTGGATGTCACGGTGTCCGGCTCGCAGAAAGGCTTGATGCTGCCCCCCGGCATCAGTTTCAACGCGCTCTCGCCCAAAGCCATCGAAGCCAGCAAAAGCGCGAAACTGCCGCGCAGCTTTTGGGGCTGGGACGACATCATCGAGATGAACAAGAGCGGCTATTGGCCTTACACGCCCAACACCAACCTGCTTTACGGGCTGTCCGAGGCACTGGACATGATTCTGGGCGAAGGGCTGGACAACGTGTTCGCTCGCCATGATCGCCTCGCCCAGGCGTGCCGTACTGCCGTCAATGCCTGGGGCCTGCCGATCCAGTGCGCGGACCCGAGCGTTTACAGTCCGGTCCTGACAGGTGTGATGACCCCTGAAGGCGTGGATGCCGATCAGGTTCGCAAGCTCATTTATGAACGGTTCGACATGTCGTTGGGCACCGGCCTGGGCAAGGTCAAGGGGCGCATGTTCCGTATCGGCCACTTGGGAGACTGCAATGACCTGACACTGATGGCCACGCTCACCGGCTGCGAAATGGGCCTGCAACTGGCGGGGGTGACGCTGCAATCGAGTGGCGTGCTGGCCGCGATGGATTACCTGGGAGGCCAAGCCGTACCGCTTCGACGCGCATGACCCTACCGGCACTGCGTCCCTAGGTGCAGTGCCCTGCTCCCTTTACACGCACTATCCCGAACGCTCGCCCCCTTGGCGAGAACAATAAGAAACTGGAGATAGAACATGAAGCTGTTAAGCCTGCGCCCCACTGCGGTGGTGCTCTTCATGCTGTGCGCCATGTACTTCATCACCTACCTGGACCGCGTTAACGTGAGTACTGCGGCGGTCGGATTCGGTGCTGAGTTCAACCTCACCAAGACACAGATCGGCCTGGTCTTTTCTGCCTTTGCTTACCCTTACCTCGTGTTTCAAATCATCGGTGGCTGGGTCAGCGACCGTTTTGGCGCCAAGCGAACGCTCGTGGTGTGCGGCCTGGTCTGGGCCGGTGCGACAGTACTGACGGGGCTCGCTGGCGGTTTCGTATCACTGCTGATTGCGCGGGTTCTGCTCGGCCTGGGTGAAGGGGCGACGTTTCCCGCTGCAACGGCAGCGATGTCGCGGTGGGTGGCCAAGGATCAGCGCGGCTTCGCTCAAGGCATCACCCACGCCTTTGCACGCCTTGGCAACGCGCTGGCACCCGCCGCGATGATTGCCGTCATGGCCGCTTATGGCTGGCGCGAGTCGTTCTATGTGTGCGCCGCCATCAGCTTTGTCTGGGTCATGCTGTGGATGCTGGTGTTCACGGAACACCCCAAAGACCACCCGCGCATCACCCGCCAGGAACTGGACGCCCTGCCCCCGCCCAAACCCAAGAGCCGTGTCGCGTTGCCCTGGGGGCGACTGTTCAAGCGCATGGCCCCCGTGACCACCGTCTACTTCTGCTACGGCTGGACACTTTGGCTGCTGCTCAGTTGGGTGCCCATGTACTTCATGAACATGGGGCTCGACCTGAAAAACACGGCGATCTTTTCCTCCACCGTGTTCTTCGGCGGCGTGGTGGGTGACACACTGGGAGGCATTGTCAGCGACCGGATCTACAAACGCACTGGGGATCTGAACAAGGCCCGCAGCCGCATGGTGGCCGTCTGTTTGTCCCTGACACTGATGGCGCTCATCCCACTGATGTTCACCCATGACATGTACGTGTCGTTGGCGTGCCTGGCGGTGGCCTTCTTCTTTTCGGAAATGACCATTGGCCCGATGTGGGCGATCCCGATGGACATCGCGCCAGATCATTGCGGCACGGCCAGCGGAATGATGAACACAGGCTCGGCAATGGCTGCGATCGTCAGCCCGGTTGCGGCAGGGCTGTTGATTGACCAATTTGGTAACTGGCAATTGCCATTTCTGGTCAGCATCGTGTTGCTGGCGATTGGCGTCCTGCTGTCGTTCCGCATGCGCCCGCAAAACCGCTTTGAATACGGCAGCGCTATCCAAGGGGCGCCAGCAAAGAAGCCGGATGCGCCAAGTGCGATAATCACCGGCAAATAAACCGAATGCCCGTTCGCATGAGGCTCTTCAACGATAGCGGAATGGGCCGAACGCCTGCCGACTCACGCGCAATCTTTGGCGGCCTGACCGAATCCAGTGGTCAACAGGCTGCGCTCATAGATGAAGATTTTGCCGCCGGCAGGCGCTTTGTACGCCTCGATGACGTTGTCAGCCGCCACCGTACTGGACACGACAATCCGGTAATGGCGTTGGGGCTGAGACAAGGTCGGGCTCATCGAGCGACCTTGTAATTTTGGCACCACGCACGCCGCGAACTGCTCAGGCGTTTTTGTGGTGTCCAGGGTGAGGGTCGGTTCATTGGGCGCCGAAGCACAGCCCGTCAACAACATGAAGGCGGCCAAGGTAATGGGGGTCATCAGTGTGCGCATGGTCAAGTCCTGTCAGAAAATGCTGCGCGTTGGGCAGCGCTTGAGTGCAGGGCATTGTCCGGATTGTGCGTCACAGGGGAAGTTGTAACGACTGATGCTCACTATCGATACGAGCAATGAGTCAGGTACGGCCATGTCCAAACCCCAGCAGATTAAAGCTCGTTGGAAGAGGACAGAGAAGATCAAGTACGACAAATAAAAAACGCTGCACTCTCATGCAGCGTTTTTTATTCATCATTTTCTATCATACCGATAGTACTCACACATTAACCATTCTGACGGCCGTAGCCTTGAGTGGTGTATTCCAGGTTGTGCGAGACGCCGGCACTGTCGACATAGGTCATTTGGCTTTTGACCAAGCCATCGACTTTTTCGGGATCCTGTGCGGTCTTGACGCTGATGACCTTGGCGACGTCCAGGCCCTTGTGGCGGTTGTACTGCTCGACCTGGGTGAGAGGTTGAGCGGTTGTAGAATTGGCAGCCAGCTCGCTGGCTGAAGCGAAGACGCTGAAGAACGAGAGAGCAGCAAAGGCAACGTATTTCATTTTAAATCTCCAGAAGGGTTTGAACGGTATCGAGCAAAGCGGGTTTTCGTTTGCTTCTGGAATGAATTCTTATGGATTTTTTATCAGAGGGTAAATACTTGTTGTCGATAGGAAAGATTAGTGGCATCAATACCCAGGATTATCTTATTTATCGCAATACTCTTTATCCAAACTAATACTGAATAAAGACGTAACTAAGCGGGCCGAAATGATGGGCAAAGCAGCAGCACGCAAGGCGCTCATGGAGGCCTTGCGTCGCTCTCCGTTCAACGCAGACCGAAGCCCAGCCGCTTGAGCTCATCGACCAGGTGCTCGCGGCCGTTCAAGCTGGCCACACCGCGCAAACGGCCGATGACCTGCTCCGACCACCCTGCTGCCTTGAGACCTTCCTGCCGGTAAAAAGCCCCGAGGCGCGCGTCGTACTGCTCGATCGCCGACGCCTCGTGCGTCACCGAGTATTTCTCGTGATGCAGCACGGCTGCCTGAGGAAGACGCGGTTTGACCTGCGCAGGGCGCTCGACGGACGGGTGGCCCACGCACAATCCGAACACGGGATACACCTGCGGCGGGAGGTCCAACTCTTGGGCGACGGCTTCGATGTCGTTGCGGATGGCGCCAATGTACACACTGCCCAGCCCCAACGACTCAAGCGCCACGACCGCGTTCTGCGCAGCCAGCGCCGCGTCGATGGTCCCCAACAGTAGACTCTCGATGTAAGGCAGCGCTTCAAGCTCCACCTGCTGACGCGCCCCCAGGCGGGCAACCCGTGAAAGATCTGCCAACCACACCAGAAACAGAGGCGCTTGGTGGATATGCGCCTGATTCCCCGCAAACCCGGCCAACCGGGCCTTGCGCGCCTTGTCCTGAACCGCCACCACACTCCACACCTGCAGGTTCGAGGAACTGGCCGCCGACTGCGCCGCAGCGATCAAGGCCTCGATCGTCCCCTCCGGCAGCGGCGCCTCGGTGAAAGAACGGACACTGCGATGATTCAGCAGCTCATCGAGCACAGGACCCCAATTATTTGGCACCTCGATGTCGGGCTGACCATAGCGGGTGGCAAGACGGTGTTGCGTGATGTCTGTCATAAGGAACGTCCAGGATATCCAGAAAAGAGTGAATCGAGGCTGACCATAGTGGCAGCGCGGTTCGCTTCGATCTACAGGATTTACCAGGCCGCAGGGTGCCGCCCCCTCGCGTAACCAGGGCGGTACGATTGATCGCGCAAAAAAAAAGCCCAACCTGAAGAGGTTGGGCTTTTTTGAAATATGGTCGGGACGGAGTGATTCGAACACTCGACCCCTTGCACCCCATGCAAGCGGACTGGCCTACAGTCCGCGTAACGTAAGGCTCTCCGGCTTGGCGCTCGCTGCAACGATGCCTAACCGTGATCCACCGCAAACCACAAAGTCACTTTGAAAGTCACTGGGGATTTTTGGCCTGTCTCCGGCGTTCTACCGACCTATCCCTTCCCTCTGAACACCTGCATCCCATCCTCTTCACTGCCACCGCGGAACAGGCCGATCGCATCAGCCTCCTCCAACTCGATCAGCGCCCAGTCTCGCCCGGCGTCGACAAGCTCGAGCATTTCGTTCAACTCCTCGGGGCCGATCTGGCGCGCCGCACAAGCGCGCATGGCCAAGTCCGACATCTTGCGCCTGAATCCGTCAGGGTCAGTGATGAGCTCGGCCGACTGACGGATACCCGCCCGTCACTCGGCCAGCGGATCATGGCCGACAGGTGACTTCATGGGTACAGGCATCTGACCTCTAGGTTCTCAACGGATATTTCCTGTGCTGAGGTGACCGGGTCAAATCGCAGGTACCCCTCGAATCCATGCTTGGCGACAACGTCAAACGTCAGGTCGTTGCCGCCCGCGCCAACGGATCTCACAGAGGAATTATGCTCTGAAAGCGCTTCACCTTTGGGGACAAAGAACAGTTGTGCCACGTCGGGCCGGGTGACGTTCATGCGAACACGAACCTCCATCTGCTTGCATGCTGCCAAAGAGGACAGCTTGCCAGAGGTCATGATGATCATTGGATCGTTTCCGGCTGACATTCGGCCAGAGCTATCAAGAGGCTCCAGATTGACCGGCTGGAATCCGTCCGAGTGAATGTAGTAGAGCGCGCCAGGCGATCCAAGCGCTTTCGGTGAGAGCGTCGCCAGCCCGGCGAATGAAGCGCCCTTGTACTGTGCATAGACGAGAATTTTGCTCATGTCGATGCCAGGGTGTACGCCCGGGCATTTGAAAGGTTCGCCCGTCTGATTGCCTTGGTTTAGGCACCTGAGGTTATCGACCCTGATGTCATAGGTCTACTTGTAGTACGAATCGTGGCTCTTGATTTCTGTTCCAAAGAACAGAGCCGAGGAAATAAACGCCATAACAATGACAACAGCGACAGGAAAGACTTTGTTGGCTGAAGACAGCGAAGCGAGCACATATGCGATAACGAAAGGCCATGCAGCACAAATCCAGAAAAAGTGAAACCTGGCAAAACTGAATGTGAATAACTGGATAGCGGTATCAATGCTAGCCGGGTGAAAATTAGTACGCCCTGCTGCAACGAGACAAAGGTAGACAATTATTGAAGAAAATAATGGGAAAGATACTGATGCTAACCTAGCAAGCGACGTGTGCCCGCCGTAACGGCGAGAAATGTATATGGATAGCAACGGTATGGCGCACAGAAAAATCAATCCCATCGCTGCGATTGCAAACGCTAGAACTGGGAATCTGTCCGACAGATACAATGACCTGGCTACCTTGGCGAGGATGAAGACCCAAAAGTCCGTTTCCCATGGGAAAGCCATTTTTGTATCAGCGCGATGCACGCCATGTTGGATCCCAACAACTACCCATCCTTGCAGGGCGGATGTCATGATGGAGGGTATCAGCATGGACACGGACAATGCGATGCCCTGCCGAGTTCTGCCTACAGCAACGCATTCTCTGGCTAGCATAGCCAAGGAGAACGCCAGGAATGCGAAGGCACCGCTTATGTAGGCCAGACCGGACGCCAGCGAAAGGAGAGCGCCAAGGGCACATTTGATACGGATGTCGATTGCGGTTGTGCCAATTAGGGTTGCGATCAAGATGAACAGTATTGGCAAGGCCTGATGGTAGGCCATGTTTTGAAGACCCCAATAGGAGTCTGGTTGAAGCATAAGGAGTAATGTTGAAAATGATGCGGCTGCAAGGAATTTGTCCTTTAGGCAGTACACAAGCAGCTTCCAAACGCATGCCAGGATTCCACCAATGACAACAACCATGCTAATTGCTTGGTATGCAATAGAGTTCCCTCCTATCAACCGGAAGGCTATTGAATCTAACGCCATTCCCAGAGGGTACAAGGTGTCATTCGACGCTGTGAAAAGATCCCTCAACCTAAGTGAGCCAGCGGTTTCAGTGTAGTATGGACGGATGTCGTCAAGGTATGGAAGATCAATCCCCAGTTTGAGCCAAGAAACGAGATTAAAGAAGGCTGACAATAAAGGCAGACCGATTAGAAGCGTCATTACAATGAGCTTGGCAAAGCGCTCGATCTTGATTTTCTGCGCAGCTAATTCGGGCTGAACATACTGGTTCATTGATGCAGTCCCTAGCATGGATGTCGAAAAGGGTGCGACTGTATCACAACAGTCGCAAAGCACGGCCAGCGGTTATCGACAGAAGGCTATCATCATCAGGCATTTTCCAGTGCGGACAGCCGCGCCTCAAACCCTGCAGCGATGAAGGCCAGCAATTCATCCATTCGGAAGCCATAACGGTCTCTAGCAGGAGAAGCCGGGCGGACTACCCTCACATTGCCCTCTTCATCCTCGGCGGTGATTTCATCCTCAGCCTCCCATTCGTCATGGCAAATGAAGGCGTAGGCACTGGGTTCCAGGCCACATTCGATCATGATTTCTATGACGGGCTCAGGCCTTGTCATGATCGCGAACGCTGTATTTCACAACGCCCCCAATCACAAGCTCATCGCCTTCCATAACGTGCCGCGCCGGGTATTTCGGATTTTCCGACTGCAGGATGATTTCGTTTCCGCGCATGTGCAGGCGCTTGCACACCGGCTCAGTGTTGAGCGCCGCGATGACGATGTCACCGTGCTCGGCATACAGGCTGCGGTCCACGATCACCAAATCGCCACAGATCCCTGCCCCCTGCATCGAATCCCGTCAATCTTGCAGAGGTAGACGTGCGGCGCGCGGATGTCGAACAACTCATCGAGGGAAATGTGCTTCTCGATGTGGTCCGCTGCGGGCGAAGGGATGCCAGCAGGCACATGGAAAGAGTAAAGGGGCCAGCACCAGCTTGACCAGCGCGCGGATGCCGTTCTCTGCGGTATCGAATCGGGCGAAGCGCTTCTCAATCGAGGGATCTGGCGGGAGCTGGCCCTGCCACTGGTTGCGCGGGTTGTAATCGATATTCCGGGATTGTTATTGCGTACCCCTCGGGCAATTCTTGGCATTCATTTTTTCCAGGCAAGCGACCGCCAAGGGCGATCAACGATGAGTTGAGCTCTTTTCTGTAATTGAGAGGCGGTATCTAGTAAATTGACGCTGCGCTTGGGTGGCGAACTGGTACGACTAAGCTAATCTTCAAAAGCCCGCATGGTCGAGATAGCGACCTATGAACAAAAAACCATATATCAAAGGACTATATAAATGCCGTGTCGAATTCTTCGCTCCCTGTACCTTCGTGCAAACGGAGAAATACCTTGCGACGATGATTTTGGAGAGCAAATTAATTTAGGATGGATTCCGAAGAATGGTAATTTTTCGCCAAACGAAATGTTCAACAATGAAAAATATAAGGGTATCGAGGAAGCATTCCTATCCAATACCATGCCTTGGGGTAGAATCTGCAATCATTGCGCTCTAAACCGTCCTACTGATCCGGTAGACAATCATCTCCGATCTCGCGTCATATCTTATTTCCAAATCGAACCTACCCTTGCGTGTGCTCTTGGCTGCCCAGGCTGCTCTAGAGAAAGACAGATTCGGCAGCGTCCAGGACCTCATACCTTGGCGCTTAATCAACTTCAAAATCTTTTGGATGGGCTAATATCCGAAGGGTACGTTGTCCACAACATTGAATACTGCGGACAGGGCGAACCACTGGACCATCCTCAGTTCAGCAAGATCGTAGACGCCACTCGGACGGCATATCCGAACGCCAGGCAGCGGCTGATAACAAACGGCAACAACGACTATTTCAAAAAGTTAGAAGGTACTTTCATAGATGAAATCATGGTCTCGATCGACGGAGCGACGCAAAACAGCTACGAAAAGTATCGCATTGGAGGAAATCTAGACACAGCTTTGAATTTTACGCGCAACGCAAAGTCCTCTAACAAAGATCAGTACGTAGTTTGGAAGTACATTCTCTTTACTCACAATGATACAACCCAAGAGATTGAGCTTGCTGAAAGCCTTGCAAAAGACCTCGGAGTTGACCGACTCCAATTCGTGAGAACTCACAGTGTTGGCAAATCTGTAGAATGGGAGAATAGACCGCTACCGCTGCGCTGGGTTAATTCGATTGATACCTCTACACCTTTGGTGGAGCGCCAGAACCAGTTTTAGATCTGCCCGAAGAGCTTGATTGCTGACAACATCAAGCTCTAACTTTTTCGGCTGTATCTTTGGGCGATGCGGACTTTAAAGCGTTTACGTCAGCACGCAGTTCCTTTACAGCACCCATGAGGTCTGTGTTCAGCGCAATAGGATCAAGCTGTTGAATTATCGGGTTTCCATCTTCGTCAACCCCGTCCTTCTCACCGCAAGCGGGTTAACTGCTTGTGCCTCATGGGCAATTAGGCCCTGGTAGGTCGTGCCGTCACCCTCGAACACCTCGCCAAAGACCTTTTTCTGGAATGTGACGATTCGGTACGAGTCGAGGAGCGGTATCTGACCAGGGCTTTCAAGGAGGCACGGGAGGCAGCAGATTGCTACAAGGGATGGAAGGAGGAAGAGATGCCGGGCTTCCACGAAGTCAGGGCGCTATCACTGCACCTGTACAAAAAAGCCGGGAAGGACGGTCAGAAAATCGCCGGTCACGCCCGCGAGGAGATGACGAAAAACTATCAGAAAGACCACGCCGAGGTGGTCTGGTCTGACGCAGTTCCAGACCTCGACATCAGCGAGTTCGCCGTATAGTTTTGCGCCAGTTTTGCGCGGATTTTGCGCCGGCCAGAAATGAAAAAGGGAATCAAGCCTGTAAGTGGCTGATTCCCTTATCAAAATATGGTCGGGACGGAGTGATTCGAACACTCGACCCCTTGCACCCCATGCAAGTGCGCTACCGGACTGCGCTACGCCCCGACTAGGCGTGAAACTTTTGGCTTCTTGCGAAAGCGGTGAGGAATATACCCTAAGCTTTTGAAAGATGGAAGTATTTTATCGAGTGCTACGTTCGTAGCACCACCAGCACATCTTCCAGCTCTACGATCATCTGTTTGATCAACTGCTTGTATTGCAGAGAATCGTCTTTGACTTCATCACTGGACATGCGCAGACGCGCACCGCCGATGGTGAAGCCTTGATCGTACAGCAGCGCGCGGATCTGGCGGATCATCAGCACATCCTGCCGCTGATAATACCGCCGGTTTCCGCGGCGCTTGACCGGGTTGAGTTGAGGAAACTCCTGTTCCCAATAGCGCAGAACGTGGGGCTTCACCGCGCAGAGCTCGCTGACCTCACCAATGGTGAAGTAACGCTTGCCCGGAATGGGCGGCAGCTCGTCGTTATGACTTGGTTCCAGCATAAGCCTCAACTCGGGCCTTCAATTTCTGCCCTGGACGAAAGGTGACCACACGGCGAGCGGTAATCGGGATCTCTTCCCCTGTCTTGGGATTTCGACCCGGTCGCTGGCGTTTATCGCGCAAGTCAAAGTTGCCGAAACCGGACAATTTGACCTGCTCGTTATCCTCCAGAGCGTGCCTGATTTCCTCAAAGAACAGCTCAACCAGTTCCTTGGCTTCTCGTTTATTCAGGCCAAGCTCTTCGTACAGACGTTCGGCCATCTCAGCTTTCGTCAGAGCCCCCATACGCTACTTCCTTAACGTGGCGTTTAACCTTTCCTCAAGCGAGGTGAGAATTTGCTGCGTCGAAGCGTTTACCTCATCGTCAGTAAGAGTGCGCGATGGATGTTGCCAGGTCAAGCCAACGGCGAGGCTTTTTCTAAGCGGATCAATGCCTTTACCCTGATACACATCAAACAGCCTGAGGTCTGTCAGCCACTCCCCTGCATTTTCACGGATAACGTCGAGGACCGACGTCGCTGAAACCTCGCGGTCTGCCAGCAAAGCCAAGTCCCGACGGACTTCCGGGAAGCGCGAGAGCTCATGGAATTTTGGCAGGCGCCCTTCCACCACTTCCGCCAGCACCAGTTCGAATACGAAGACCGGGCGATCGAGCCCCAGCGTCTTGACCAATTCCGGATGCAGCGAACCGACATAGCCCACTTCACGACCGTTGCGCTCGATACGAGCCGTCTGGCCCGGGTGAAGAGCGGCATGCTTGCCGGGCACAAAACGGAAATCGCCCAGCGCTCCAGAGAAGCCCAGCACCGCTTCGACATCGGCCTTGACGTCGAAGAAGTCAACCGCATCACGCCCCTGCGCCCAGCCTTCCGGCAGGCGGCTGCCGCAGATCACACCTGCCAGCATAGGCTCTTGTTTCAAACCTTCCAGCTGACCAACAAAACGCAGGCCGCTTTCGAACAGACGTACGCGATCCTGTTGGCGGTTGAGGTTGTGTTGCAACGCCTTGACCAGCCCCGGCCACAACGACGCGCGCATGGCGGCCATGTCCGCGGAAATCGGGTTGGCCAACAACAGCGGCTCGACGCCAGGCGTGAACAGCTCGAACCATTTCTGATCGATGAAGCTGTAAGTGATCGCTTCCTGATAACCGCGCGCAACCAACAGACGGCGCAGTGCCGGCAGGTCACCACGCGCCTCGGCACGAGCCTGTGGTGCCAGACGCGCTTGCGGATAACGAACGGGCAGACGGTTGTAGCCGTAGAGGCGCGCCAGCTCCTCGATCAGGTCCACTTCCAGGCTGATATCGAACCGGTGGCTAGGGACCTCCACTTGCCACTGCCCCGCCGTTTCAGGAGACACTTTCAAGCCCAATGCGGTGAGCAAACGCTCGACCTCCGCAGCCTCCAGGGTCATGCCCAACATTTGCTCGATACGATCCGCACGCAAAGTGACAGGTGCGATGGACGGCAGATGCTGTTCACTGACCGCCTCGATGATCGGGCCGGCTTCGCCGCCAGTGATTTCCAGCAGCAAGCCTGTGGCACGCTCCATGGCTTCACGAGCCAGTTGCCAGTCCACGCCTCGCTCGTAGCGATGGGAAGCGTCTGTGTGCAACCCGTAGGAGCGCGCTTTACCGGCCACTGCGATCTGGTCGAAGAACGCACTTTCCAGAAAGATATCCCGGGTGGTGGAAGTGTTCACACCACTGTGCTCTCCGCCCATGACGCCAGCGATGGCCAACGCACGCTGGTGATCGGCAATAACCAGCGTGTCAGCGCGCAGGGTGACGTCCTGGCCATCCAGAAGCACCAGTTTTTCGCCCTCTTCCGCCATGCGGACACGGATGCCGCCATTGATTTCAGCGAGGTCGAACGCATGCAGCGGCTGGCCCAGTTCCAGCATCACATAGTTGGTGATGTCGACCGCGGCATCGATGCTGCGCACTTCGGAGCGACGCAGACGCTCGACCATCCACAGCGGGGTGGGACGAGAAAGATCGACATTGCGAATCACGCGGCCCAGATAACGAGGACAGGCGGCGGGCGCCAGCACCTCAACCGGACGCACCTCGTCATGGACCGCAGGCACGGACGCGATCTGAGGGCGGGTCACGCGGGCATCGTACAAAGCCCCCACTTCGCGCGCCAGGCCCGCGACCGACAGGCAGTCACCGCGGTTAGGCGTCAGATCGACCTCGATGCTCGCGTCGTCCAACTCCAGGTACGCGCGGAAATCCTTCCCGACCGGCGCATCGATCGGCAACTCCATCAGCCCATCGTTGCCCTCGCCCACCTGCAGCTCGGCTTGCGAGCAGAGCATGCCGTTGGACTCAACGCCACGCAGTTTGGCTTTCTTGATCTTGAAGTCGCCAGGCAACTGCGCCCCGATCATCGCGAACGGAATCTTCAGCCCTGGGCGCACGTTCGGCGCACCGCAAACCACTTGAAAGGTTTGCGCACCGTTGCTGACCTGACAGACTCGCAACTTGTCGGCATCCGGATGCTGCTCGGTGCTCAGCACCTCGCCCACCACGACACCACTGAAAACGCCGGCAGCCGGGGTCACGCTGTCGACCTCCAGACCGGCCATCGACAGACGAGCGACCAACTCGTCACGGGATACTTGCGGGCTTACCCAGCCACGCAGCCATTGTTCACTGAATTTCATCCTGCTCTCCTAATAAGTTCGTGACGGCGACCTAGCGAAACTGCGCGAGGAACCGCAAGTCGTTGTCGAAGAACAGGCGCAAGTCATTGACGCCGTAACGCAGCATGGCCAGGCGCTCGGCGCCCATACCGAAAGCAAAGCCCTGGAATTCTTCCGGATCGATGCCGGACATGCGCAGCACATTCGGGTGCACCATGCCGCAGCCCATGACTTCCAGCCATCCGGTCTGCTTGCAGACACGGCAACCTTTGCCGCTGCACATCACGCACTCCATGTCGACTTCCGCAGACGGCTCGGTGAACGGGAAATACGAAGGGCGGAAACGTACGGCGAGTTCTTTTTCGAAGAACACGCGCAGGAATTCTTCGATGGTGCCCTTCAGATCGGCGAAGTTGATATCGCGGTCGATCAACAGGCCTTCAACCTGATGGAACATCGGGGAGTGCGTGATATCGGAGTCACTTCGGTAAACGCGACCGGGGCATACGATGCGAATCGGCGGCTTATTGGCCTCCATGGTCCGGACCTGCACCGGCGAGGTGTGGGTCCGCAGAAGCATGCGTGCATCGAAATAAAAGGTGTCGTGCATCGAGCGCGCCGGGTGATGACCCGGAATGTTGAGCGCTTCGAAGTTGTGGTAATCGTCTTCCACCTCAGGGCCTTCGGCGATGCCGTAGCCGATATGGGTGAAGAATTGTTCGATACGTTCCAGAGTCCGGGTGACGGGGTGCAGACCGCCTGTGGTCTGGCCGCGGCCAGGCAGGGTCACATCAATGGATTCGGCGGCCAGTTTAGCGGCCAGCTCCGCTTCCTCGAAGGACGCCTTGCGGGCATTGAGGACCTCTGTGACACGCTCCTTGGCGACGTTGATCAGCGCACCGACCTGCGGACGCTCTTCAGCCGGCAAATTCCCCAGGGTCTTCATCACCTGGGTCAATTCACCCTTCTTGCCAAGGTAATGAACCCGGATTTGCTCCAGGGCGTTGATATCTTCGGCGCTATGCACAGCCTCAAGAGCTTGCGAAACCAGCGCGTCCAGGTTTTCCATTTACAGACTCCAGATACGAAATAGGGGAAGAGCTTACAAGGCTCTTCCCCTATTCAAGACGTTTAACACCAGACCCCGAGAGAGGCCTGGTGATTGCCGGGGGACTTAAGCCAGCGAGGCTTTAGCTTTCTCGACAATCGCAGCAAACGCCGCTTTTTCGTTCACTGCCAGATCAGCCAGAACCTTGCGGTCGATCTCGATCGATGCTTTTTTCAGGCCAGCGATCAGACGGCTGTAAGACAGACCGTTGGTGCGGGCACCCGCATTGATACGAGCGATCCACAGAGCGCGGAACTGACGTTTTTTCTGACGACGGTCACGGTAGGCGTACTGGCCTGCCTTGATTACCGCTTGCTTGGCAACGCGGAACACGCGTGAACGCGCGCCGTAGTAGCCTTTAGCAAGTTTCAGAATTTTTTTGTGACGCTTACGGGCAATGACGCCACGCTTTACACGAGCCATGAGTTACTTCCTCTATCTTTGATCAAAATTAACGAAGGCGCAGCATGCGCTCGACTTTTGCCACGTCAGATGCGTGCAGCAGGCTGCTGCCGCGCAGTTGACGCTTACGCTTGGTCGACATTTTGGTCAGGATGTGGCTCTTGAAAGCGTGCTTGTGCTTGATGCCATTCGCGGTTTTCAGAAACCGCTTAGCTGCACCACTTTTGGTTTTCATCTTTGGCATGTTCGGATACTCCGCATTCAGTTGATAAACATAACCGCAAGGCCTGCCGTGCCCTGGAGGTTACTTTTTCTTTTTCGGGGCGATGACCATGATCAGCTGGCGTCCTTCCATCTTAGGATGCTGTTCGACCGAACCGTATTCGAGCAGGTCAGTTTCAACCCGCTTCAACAGCTCCATCCCCAGCTCCTGGTGGGCCATCTCACGACCACGAAATCTCAAGGAAATCTTGGCCCTGTCCCCGTCACTCAGGAAACGTACCAGGTTGCGTAGTTTTACCTGGTAATCCCCTTCCTCCGTCCCTGGACGAAACTTGATTTCTTTGATCTGAATCTGCTTCTGGTTTTTCTTCGCTTCGCTGGCTTGCTTCTTCTTCTCGAAAAGATGCTTGCCGTAGTCCATCACCTTACAAACCGGTGGGGTGGCATCCGCGGAAATTTCTACCAGATCCAGCTTCGCATCTTCAGCAATTCGAAGCGCTTCATCAATCGAGACGATGCCAATCTGCTCGCCGTCAGCGCCAATTAACCGAACCTCGCGTGCCGAGATATTCTCGTTGATCGGGGCCTTCGGTGCAGTTCGTTTATCCTGTCTCATTTCACGCTTAATAATAATTACTCCGAATCTTGGCGACCACGCCGGGAAACCGCTTGTGCGAGGAGCTCCTTGAATTGCGCGACCGGCATCGAGCCGAGGTCTGCGCCTTCACGGGTACGCACAGCGACAGTTTTGGCCTCAACTTCCTTGTCTCCTATCACGAGGAGATAAGGAACCTTGAGCAAAGTATGCTCGCGGATTTTAAAGCCGATTTTTTCATTTCTCAAGTCGGACTTGGCACGAAACCCGCTTTCGTTGAGATTTTTTTCAACATCGAGGGCGAAATCAGCCTGTTTATCGGTGATGTTCATGATCACGGCCTGAGTCGGCGCGAGCCAGGCGGGGAACACGCCGGCATAATGCTCGATCAACATACCGATGAACCGTTCGAAGGAACCGAGGATCGCACGGTGCAGCATCACCGGACGCTTGCGGTTGTTGTCTTCGGCCACGTAACTGGCGTCCAGCCGCTCCGGCAGGTTGGGATCGTACTGCAACGTGCCGCATTGCCAGTTTCGTCCGAGGCAATCTCGCAGGGTGAACTCGATCTTCGGCCCATAGAACGCCCCTTCTCCTGGCTGATATTCCCACTCCAGGCCAGATTCGTTGAGCGCATCGGCCAGGGCGCTTTCAGCGCGATCCCACAATTCCTCGGAGCCGACACGCTTGACCGGACGAGTCGACAGCTTCATGGCGATGTCGGTGAAGCCGAAGTCCTTGTAGACATCCAGCGTGAGCTTGATGAAGTCAGCCGCTTCCTTCTTCACCTGATCTTCGGTACAGAAGATATGGGCGTCATCCTGTACGAAGCCGCGCACGCGCATGATGCCATGCAGCGCGCCGGATGGCTCGTTCCGGTGGCAGGCACCGAATTCCGCCAGCCGCAGCGGCAAATCACGGTAGGACCTCAGCCCTTGATTGAACACCTGAACGTGACACGGGCAGTTCATCGGCTTCACCGCGTAGTCGCGGCTCTCGGACGACGTGGTGAACATGTTCTCGGCATAGTTGGTCCAGTGACCCGAACGCTCCCAGAGAATGCGGTCGACCACTTGCGGGGTCTTGATCTCCTGGTAGCCATTCTCGCGCTGCACCTTGCGCATGTACTGCTCGAGCACCTGGTAAATCGTCCAGCCATTGGCATGCCAGAAAACCATGCCTGGCGCTTCTTCCTGCAGATGGAACAGATCAAGCTGCTTGCCGATCTTGCGATGGTCGCGCTTTTCCGCTTCTTCGATGCGCTGGATGTACGCTGCCAGTTGCTTCTTGTCCGCCCAGGCAGTGCCGTACACCCGCTGCAACTGCTCGTTCTTGGCATCGCCGCGCCAGTAGGCACCGGACAGCTTGGTGAGCTTGAACGACTTCAGGAAGCGGGTGTTCGGCACGTGCGGGCCGCGGCACATGTCGACGTATTCTTCGTGGTAGTACAGGCCCATGGCCGTCTCATTCGGCATGTCCTCGACCAGGCGCAGCTTGTAGTCTTCACCGCGCGCCTTGAACACCTCGATGACTTCGGCACGGGGCGTCATCTTTTTGATGACGTCGTAATCCTTGTCGATGAGCTGCTGCATGCGCTGCTCGATCGCCGCCATATCGTCCGGCGTGAAAGGACGCTCGTAGGCGATGTCGTAATAGAAACCATCATCGATGACCGGACCGATGACCATCTTCGCCGTCGGGTACAACTGTTTGACCGCATGGCCGACCAGGTGCGCGCAGGAGTGACGGATGATCTCGAGACCTTCCTGATCCTTCGGGGTAATGATCTGCAGGGTTGCATCGGCCTCGATCAGATCGCTGGCGTCGACCAGTTGACCATTGACCCGGCCCGCGAGTGTTGCCTTCGCCAGGCCTGCACCGATGGACTCGGCGACCTGTTTTACGGATACCGGGTGATCGAAAGAACGTTGACTGCCGTCGGGAAGAGTAATAGTTGGCATGGCGCCTCCTCTCCTAGTGGTGACCCCTACCAAAGGTCACGTGGGTTGGGATAGGGCCAGTACGCGATTCGGCGGTGTACCTGCCTCACAGTGGCAGGAGCCCAAGGGCCAACCAATGACCGAACCAGAGTGACTGGATAAGCAAAATAGACAGGCCTTTGGCTGAAAGCGGCCTGCCCCGAGAGACGCGAGCGAATCTGCGGGCGGCCATGCTAGCACAGCCATTGCGCTTGAGGTCACGTCGCGGGCACTCGATTGCGAATAAAGCATCAGACTGGGACTGTAGGATTTGCCGCGATACTGAACTGGCTGTGCTCACTGCCGTCAGATGAACCGATACCCTCCCTTAAAGGCCTGCCAACGGCAGCCACACAGACAAGAAGGAAACCACCATGAAGGTTCTACATGTTGCCGCCCTGCTCGCTCCATTGGCATTGGCGCTTCCATTGAGCGCCCACGCCGCCATGGATGCGCAGACCCGATCCACCTACATGAGTGAGTGCACCGCGGCGGCAACTCAGAATAACCCTGGGATGGATGCCAATGCGGCGAAGGCGCATTGCGAATGTGGTGCTCAGCAGATCGAAAAGAACTTTTCCGACAAGGAAATCGCTTCCCTGAGCGACAAAAACAAGACACCCAGCACTGAAATGACCGCTCGTTTGCAAAAAGCGGTGGGTGAAAACTGCCTCAAAGGCAAAAAATAAAAAATTTACATTGCCCCCGATCAGCGCAATGAGGCGGCCTTCGCTCCTGGCTGCCTCGATCCGCTCAAAGCCGCTTAAACAGGGGGCCTCGGCCCATTTGAAGCAAGAGCACTGACAGCCTTCTTCCTGATACCGACAGGAAATAATCCGGCCATATGACGGAACGATGTACGGCACTGGCACAAAGTTCTTACCGAAAAAGTCCAGCCGTCACACATTTCGACTATGATAGCCCGCGTGTGCCCAGTTGGCCTGAGCAGCACAGTACTACTGAAAATTATGTTTCTGGAGATTCACCATGTCTAATCGCCAAACCGGCACCGTAAAATGGTTCAACGATGAAAAAGGCTTCGGCTTTATCACTCCACAAGGTGGCGGTGACGACCTGTTCGTACACTTCAAGGCTATCGAAAGCGACGGTTTCAAAAGCCTGAAAGAAGGCCAGACCGTTTCCTTCGTGGCTGAGAAAGGCCAAAAGGGCATGCAAGCCGCTCAAGTTCGTCCGGAGTAATCCGAACGCAACAAAAAACCCCGTCTTCGACGGGGTTTTTTACGCCTGTTACAAAGCGTCAGCCACAGTTCACGCGATTCACCGTTGCGCTCTTGTCGGTGTTCAGATTCAGCCGATCGGAGCGATATTCCAGGGTGACCATGTCGTTGGGGCCCAGCACACGGGCTGTCTGCGCGCCCGCCTTCACTCGCGCCTGCTCCAGCAACGCTGCAGAAGCCGGTTTACCAAGGGCGAACTGCGCGGCCGCCGCATCGCACCGGGAGTAGGCTGAATCCGAAGGCGAAGCATTCGCCGAGGGCTGTGTCGACTCCGACGTACTGCTGCAACCGGCCAGTACCGCAGCGACCAGAACCAGACCCGATGACGCGTATTTCCAGGGCATACCGCCTCCTTGAGATTTACATAGACAAGCCTGTGTGCGACAGCACCCGGATGACATGGTTTCGCGCGGATGCTGTCGACCGGCCATGCCGTTGCTTGATTGAGGCAAGAAGTCTGCCCGAGCCAGCGGCCCGGCCGGCAAGCAAATCGTCACAAAACGTTTGGGACGGTCATCACAATCGCAGCTTCCAGGCAGCGAGACGGTCGGCAGGCCCGACTGAAAGGAACCTGCCTCCGCCCCTGCGGTGGGAGGGGGACAGGCCTCATTTCAAGCGCGCAAGACGATCCGTCAGCAAGTCGAAGAAGCCCTGAGCGTCACCGCTTTCGACCCAGTAGACGTTCTTGGGTCGCCCTAGCGTGTCGTACCAGTCAGCCACGGTCTGGCCCATCGTGACGCCCTCTCGATTATCGATCGCGAGGTTGATCTGCCTGCCACTGAACAGGTCAGGCTTGAGCAGCCATGCGATGACGCTGGCATCGTGCACAGGCCCGCCGGGGAGCCCGTAGTGCACCATGTCGGCCTTGACGTATTCGTTGAGAATGTCAGCAACCCGCTCCCCGGCCCGGTTGTTCAAGCCCTTGATTTTCTGGATGCGCTGATCGCTGGTCAGCATCTTGTGAGTGACGTCGAGCGGCACGTAGGTCAGCTTGACGCCACTGGCCAGCACGACTTTCGCCGCGTCAGGGTCGGCGAAAAGGTTGAATTCCGCCACCGGCGTGATGTTCCCGCCGTTGAAGTGCGCACCTCCCATGACCACCACTTCCTTGATCCCGCGAGTGATCTCAGGTGCCTGAATCAATGCCAATGCCAGGTTGGTCTGCGGCCCCAGCATGGCGACGGTGACGCTGTGAGGGGCCGCCTTGCCCAGCGTATCGATCAGGTACTGCACAGCATTGCCTTTGGCCAGGCCGTGTTTCGGCTCGTACACCGCGACACCCGGCAAGCCTTCCGCGCCATGGATGTTTTCCGCGTAGATGGGCGTTCGGACCAACGGCTGGCCCGCGCCCGCATATACCGGCACCTCGTCGCGCCCCGCCCATTCACGGGCCAGGCGCGCATTGCGCGAGGTCTTGTCGATCCGCACGTTACCGGCCACGGTTGTGATGGCCAGCACATTCAACGCTTCAGGAGAGGCCAGAGCCAGCAGGAGTGCCACCACGTCATCCGCACCTGGGTCGGTGTCGATGATCACATCACGCCTTTCCGCTCCATGAGCCGCTGTACCGGAGAAAATGGCCAACAGTGCAAGACTCCTGATGAGTTGAATGGCAATACGACGATATTTCGGCATTGGAAACTCCCTGTTTCTTCGGTGTAAGCCTGGTCGAAGTTGTCAGAAAACGACACCCGCCACCAGGGCGATGTTGGTGTAAGGCTGGCATTCACCTGTGCGCACGATCGCCCGCGCGTTACGGCTCAATTGCTTCAAGGCGTCATGACTGATCAAGCGCTGCTGGCCTAGGCTTCCAGCTGCACGCAGTGCCTGGATGCCTGCCAGGGCTGGCGGTTGCCGAGCGAGCATCTCGTCTGCCAGCACATGGCTCTCCACCTGCATCTCGGCCAGCACCGTGGCCAGGACCGTCATGAAATCCGGTACACCCTGGGTAACTGCCAGGTCGATGAGCTCGACGCCAGGCGGTACCGGCATGCCGGCGTCGACGATCAGAAGGGTATCACCGTGCCCGAGGGACGCCACGACGCGCGACAGCGCAATGTTGAGCAGCGGAGTCTTCTTCATGGTCGGTAGTCCTGAACGTCTTGTCTGCTGGGAATGGAAGGCTGGGCACCGGCCCGCGTGACAGACAGCGCAGCGGCGATCTGACCATAGCGGATGGCCTCGGCTTCGGACTGCCCTGCTGCCAGGGCCGCGGCGAAACCACCCACGAAGGTGTCTCCGGCTGCCGTGGTGTCGACCGGTTGAACGCGGGGCGCAGCGAAGTGCTGTGCCCCCTCCCGCGTGGCGAAGACGGCCCCCTGCTCGCCCAATGTGACGACCACCTTGCCAACCCCTGCCCTCATCAATGCCGACGCGGCGGCTTGCGCGGAGGCGATACTGTCGACCGGCAGGCCGGTCAAAAGGGCCGCCTCGCTCTCGTTGGGGATCAGGTAATCGATCCACCCGCACCATTGGTCAGGCAACGGACCGGTCGCGGGTGCCGGGTTGAGGATGACGGTCTTGCCCAGTTCTCGGCCGCGCTTGAGGACATGCCCGACCGTCTCGGTCGGCGTCTCCAACTGACAAATGATGACCTCGGCCTGGCTGAGAAGCGTATCGAACCGGTTCACCACCGCGGCGGAGAGGCAACCATTGCCTCCAGCGACGATCACGATCGCATTCTGGCTGCTGTCATCGACCACGATCAGCGCAACGCCCGTCGAGATGCCTGGCACGGTCGTCACCGCCTGGCAATCGACCCCTTCGCTGAGCAGGGCCGAGCGCAACTGTTCGCCATAAGCATCGTCACCGACGCAACCGATCATCGCCACACGGGCGCCCAAACGAGCAGCGGCGACGGCCTGGTTCGCCCCCTTGCCGCCCGGCACCGTGACGAATGATTGCCCGGCCAGCGTCTCCCCCGCCCGTGGCAGGCGGGGCGCCCGGGTGACCAGGTCCATGTTGAGACTGCCCACTATCACTACGTTTGCTTGCATGACGTCGTACTCTTCTCTCCGGCACCTTCGCGGCCGGTTCAGCGAAATTCAGTGAAGGCGTTAGCCGGGGCTGCCGTGGACTCGCGCAGCACGATGCTCGGTGCCACGATCAGCCTCTGAATCGGCACCGCGGCGCGCGTTGAAATTCGATTCAGCAGAACCTCCGCCGCACGCTCGCCCAGTTGCAGGATCGATTGCCCGACCGTCGTCAGCGCCGGGTAGACGTACTGGCTCATCTGGATGTCGTCGAAACCGATCACCGACAAGTCTGCAGGCACCTTGAGGTTTCGTTCGGCCGCGGCGCGCAACACGCCGATGCCGACCATATCGTTGGCAGCGAAAATCGCCGTCGGGCGCTCGCCCTCCAGCAGCCGAGAAGCCGCCTGATAACCGCTGGGGCCGGTGAAATCACTTTCCACCACCCAGTGCTCACGCACGGGCACGCCACGCTCGAACATTGCCCGCCGATACCCGGCCAGGCGCATGCGCGCCACGCTGGTGTGCTCCGGACCACAGATACAGGCGATGTGACGATGCCCCCATTCAAGCAGGTGCGAGGTGGCGAGATACCCGCCAAGCTCATGATCGATGCGCACCAGGTCCGCAGTGACATTCTCCAGATCCCGGTCAACGATGACCATCGGCGTCCGGACCGCGCACAGGCTGTCGGCGAGGCTGTCGCCTCCGCCCACGGACGAAACGATCAAGCCATCGACCCGCTTTTCGAGCAACACGCGCAGGTAGTTGCGCTGTTTCTCCAGATTGTCGTCCGAGTTGCAGAGAATGACGCAGAACCCATTGCGCTCGCAGTAATCCTCGATGCCCCGGGCCAATTCAGCGAAATACGGGTTGATGCCGTTGGGAATCAACAGGCCTATCGTGGCAGTCGACTTCGCCTTGAGCGAGCGTGCCACCGCGCTGGGAACGTAATCCAGTTGGGCAATGGCCGCTTCGACTTTTTTGCGCACCTCGTCGCTCACCGGTCGCGTATTGTTCAGGACGTGGGAAACCGTCGTGTAGGAAATCCCCGCAATTGCAGCCACATCTTTGATGGTTGCCATATCAGCCACGCCGCCGTGCGCGATGACTGCGGTAGGTGTCCAGAACAACCGCGACGACGATCACGGCCCCCGTGATGATGCGCTTGGTCGGCTCGGTCGCGCCGATCTGCGCCAATCCGGCCGCCAGCACCGAAATGATCAACACCCCGAAAAACGTGCTGATGACAGAACCACGCCCCCCCATCAGGCTGGTGCCACCAATGACCACGGCCGCGATGACCTGCAGTTCAAGGCCGGAACCGGCGTTCGGATCTGCTGCTTCCAGGCGGGAAATCTGAAACAACGCTGCCAGTCCCGCCAGCAACCCCATGAGCGAAAACACCAGAATCTTGTAGGGTTTGGGATTGATGCCTGCCAGACGTACGGCCTCTTCGTTGGTGCCGATGCCTATCAGGTAACGCCCGAATACCGTGCGGGTCAGCACAGTCTGGGCGACGAGGATCACCACCAGGGCGATAATGAAAGAAGGGGAGATGCCAAAGGCGAAAGGGTTCGACAGCCAGGCGAAGGCATCACCGATATAGGCCGTACGTGAGTCGGTCAATTGATACGCCACGCCTCGAGCCATCTCCAGCACACCGAGCGAAACGATGAACGAAGGGATTCGCCATCCGACGGTAATCGATCCGGTCAAGGTACCTGCGGCAGTGGCACACACCATCCCCAGCAGCGCAGAGGGCAGCACACCCCATCCCCACCTCAGCATGGCGACGCTGACCGCCGACGCGGCAAGGGCGAGCACCGAGCCGACCGACAGGTCGATGCCGCCGATGATCAGGATGAACGTCATGCCGACGGCGAGCACCATCAGGTCTGGAATCTGGTTGGCCAGGGTGCTGAACGTTTCGTAGGACAGGAAATGATCACTGAGCAGCGAAAACAGCACGATCATCGCCAGTAAAGCGCCCGCCAACCCCAAGTAAGTGCCCAGGCCGAAATAATGGCCGGTGCGTTTAGCGGGCGAAGGCAACGCGGCAGGAGTGGTTGAAGTCTTCATCGAGAATCCCCGAGCGCAGCGTCTGACAGCAGCGCATCACGTTTTTGATAGCCAGCGAAGGCAGCGGCGAGCAGTTGGTCCTGGGTCCAGGTGTCGCGATCAAAGATGTCGATCAGCCGGCCTGCGGACAACACACCGATCCGGTCGCAGATCAACATCAACTCGCGCAGGTCGCTGGAGACCACCACCAACGCCCTGCCTTGGCGGGTCAATTCGCCCAGCAACGCATAAATGTCGAATTTGGCGCCGACGTCGATTCCGCGGGTCGGCTCGTCGAACAGCATCACCTGGCAGTCGCGCTCCAGCCAGCGTCCGATGACCACCTTCTGTTGATTGCCCCCGGACAACTCGGAAACGAGCTGTGTCGGGCTGGAACTGCGGATACGCATGGCATCCACCTGGCGACGGGCCAATGCCATTTCAGCGCCGCCGTTGACCACGCCAGAAGTGGAAATGGCGCCCATGTTGCCCAACGCGATGTTTGCACTGATGGACTGCGTCAGCAGCAGCCCCTCACCTTTGCGGTCTTCGGTGATGAGGGCGATGCCATGACGGACGGCGTCGACCGGCGAACTGAGACGCACCGGGCGTAGAGGATTGCCAACCGACACCGTGCCGCTGTCGGCGACGTCGGCACCGTAAATCAGGCGCAACAATTCAGTCCGGCCCGCACCGATCAGTCCGGAAATGCCAAAAATCTCCCCGGCACGCACGTCGAAGGAGACATCACGCACCTTGTCGGATCGACCAAGCCCCTTGACCGACAGGGCCACTTCTCCGATAGCACGCTGACCCAGGTCGATGTGCTCCCCCAACTCACGCCCCACCATCAAGGTAACCAACTGTTCGCTGTTGTATTGGGCCATCGCGTCCACGCACACCAGCTTGCCATCGCGCAGTACAGCGATGCGTTGGGCGATACGGGCCAGTTCTTCCAGACGGTGGGAAATGTAAATGATGGAAACGCCCCGGTCCTGAAGGCGAGACATCTGCTCGAAAAGCATCTCGACCTCCCTGGCCGTCAACATTGCCGTCGGCTCATCGAGGATCAGGACATGGCAATCGCCAATCAGATTTCGCGCGATCTCCACCATCTGCTGGTGGCCAATGCCCAACTCGCCGACCGGCGTATCCGGGTCGATCGCATCCAGTCCCACCTGGGCCATGGCCTTGATGGCCTGCTCACGGAGCTTCTTGCGGTTGATGAAGCCCGCGCGGCTGGGCAAGTGATCAAGGAACAAGTTTTCGGCAACGGACAGAGTGGGCAGCAGGTTCAGTTCCTGCATCACCATGCGCACCCCCAGCTTCTCTGCCTCGCTACGGCTGCCAGGCGCATAGGGTTGCCCATGAAATTGCATGTGGCCCGTGGTTGGCGTGACCAAGCCGCCGATGATTTTCGACAGGGTGCTTTTACCGGCACCGTTTTCTCCGGTCAGCGCCAGTACCTCGCCACGCACGAGCGTCAGGTCGATATCGCCGAGAACAGGTTGGACGTAGGTTTTGCCGATGCCGCTGACAGATAGAACAGCGGTCTGAGCAGACGCTGGCATAGCGCTCTCCACACGCCTGCTCCCTAAAGAACAGGCG
This sequence comes from Pseudomonas sp. RIT409, assembly GCF_003052515.2. Classification (GTDB taxonomy): domain Bacteria; phylum Pseudomonadota; class Gammaproteobacteria; order Pseudomonadales; family Pseudomonadaceae; genus Aquipseudomonas. The sequence goes on from NZ_QARE02000009.1 coordinate 111,759, forward strand.
GTCGTTACGGATGATAGGAAAACGGCTTATTGCGGCTTGGTGACCAATTCGACAGGGGTCTCGATGACGCCGTCCTTGATGTCGAGCTTGTCGCCTTTGATCATCTTCAGTGCCGTGTCGATGCCAAACACGGCCTGACGCGCGGCGAACTGGTCAGCGGTCGCAAGTACGCGACCATCCTTGAGCATTGGCTTGATCGCATTGATGTTGTCGTAGCCCACGACTTGCACCTTGCCCGCTTTGCCCGCCGCCCTGACCGCGGACACGGCGCCCAATGCCATGCTGTCGTTTCCGGCCAGCAGCGCCTTCAGGTTCGGGTACTCGTTAAGCATCGCCGAGGCGACGGCATTGCCTTTATCGATTTCCCAGTTACCCGATTGCGTGGACACGATTTTCATCTGCGCAGCGTCCATTGCATCCTTGAAACCGGCAGTGCGTTGCTGCGCGTTGGTGGTGGTCGGAACACCTTCGATGATCCCGACCTGATCACCCGCCGTGAGCTGTTTGGCCAAATAGTCGCCGACCAATTTCGCGCCCTTGCGGTTATTCGGCCCTACGAACGGCACTTCGATGTTCTTGCTTTTCAGCACTTCGGGATCAAGCTGGTTGTCGATGTTGACGACTTTGATCCCGGCGTCGATGGCCTTCTTGATCACCGACGCCAGCGCTTTGGAATCAGCAGGGGCTATGACCAAGGCATCGACCTTTTTGACGATCATCTGGTTGACGATGTCAATCTGCGCGGCGGTATCGGATTCGTTCTTGATGCCGTTGGAAATCAGATCGAAGTCGGCGGAGTGTTGCTTCTGATAGTCCTTGGCGCCGTCTTCCATGGTCAGGAAGAACTCATTAGCCAGGGACTTCATCACCAGCGCGACGGTCGGCTTTTTGGCTTCGTCGGCGTAAGCGGACGAGAAAGGCAGGGAAAGGGAGCTCGCGGTGAGCATGGCGACAGCGAGAAGACGTGCAGCGAAGGGCAGCTTCATGGGATCACTCCGACATTATGATTATTGTATCGGCACCGTTTGAATCCCGGTCGAGGAACGATGGGACCGCAAACGTTTGCGTGAGCCGAACTATGGTAATCCTTCAGGCCTTTGTCAACTGCTCGCTCGATCCCTGCGGCGCGCAGCCGCCCTCTTGTATGACGCCAACGGCGGCAATCGCCCCCTTACACCTCAAGCAGTACGCTAAATCCGTGTGCTAATCCTCTGTAAAACCTATAGATGCGCTAAGATAGAGGCTATCTGACATCGCCATTCCCCATGGCTTTACCGATGAACTGCGGGAGTAATAATGACAAGCCCGGCTACAAACGAAATCCCAGCGGAGGCAGGATCCGATCCTGCCTCGGAATTCGTGCACTCCATGATTGCGTCCCTGCCGGGGGCGAGTCCTGTGGGGCGAGACAGAGAGGCCCAGCGCCAGTGGTACGAGTCGCTGTCGCCAGAGCAGCAGATGGTGGTGCGAGACAGGCTGCGGGAGGAGATCACACGGATTCGATCAGCCTCCGGCCGGCGTTCGAGTGGGTTGTCCACCTATCCCTCCCGACTCAGGGATCACGGTTGACGCTGCCCTGCTCCACCATCCGATGCGCGTCAGGATGCCTGATCGAACGGTGTTCGATCAGGGGCTGGTCTTCAATCTTCTTCCTTGACCGTTGCGACCTCATCAGCCCGAACTTTCACTTTTTTGCCCGAGATGTCTTCGAACTCATAGAAGCCATCCTTGTTCTTGGTTTTCGGCAGGTCCTTGGTCACATACTGCGTACCGTTCTGCAACGTCACCACGGTCGCAGTAGAGCACCCTGCCAGCCACACGCAACTTACCAACGCCAGAAGCGGCCCCACGCTTTTCATCTTCATGCTGACTCCTCGTTCTCATGGCCGGTGCGAACTGATTCGCCGACAGAGCATCTGATCGGCGCGAGCGCTTTTGGTTCGAGATTGCCCGCTCTCCTATACGAATCAAGGAGTTGGCCGGGTTGATGAATATTCCTAAGTCCCATTGCGAAATCCCCCACGATAAAATACTGTATGCGCATACAGTTAAAACAAAAGGATTCATTCGTGTCCGACAGTCTCGCTCCCGCGCCGGCTTCTTATGAGCAACTGGCCTCGCGCATTCAGAAAATCATCAACTCACCCACTGCCCAGCGCTCACGATCGGCGTTGCTTTTCCGGCTCGCCAACGAACAGGAAGATGATTGGAGCCAACTGCTGGAGGAAATCGCCGAGAACGATAACGTGACCCTGGCGTGGCGTGACGATGGAGGCGTACAGATTTTCTGGACCGTGCCTAGAGAAGATTGACCCCTCGGTCTGCGCACCACCCACGAGTCGGTACGAACGGCTCATTTTCGTTTCAATTTGCCTGGCTGTCTTTCATGTTTAGAGTGTTCGCTTCGCTTGTACTGACCTTCGCCCTCCTGCCCCACGCTCACGCTGACCTCAACATGGGCACTTGGAACCTGGAACACTTGAATGTGCGCCCGACCAAGGACTTTCAGGCGATTGCCAAAGTCGCGCAACGTGTCGATTTCCTTGCGATACAAGAGCTGATGAGCGAGCAAGCGCTCCAAACCCTTGCGCAAGAATTGACGCGCCAGACCGGCAAACACTGGAGCGCAATGGCTTCCCATGCCGTGGGCCGTTCCTCTTATAAAGAGATGTACGGTTTCATCTGGCGCGATGATGCAGTGAGCTATGAAGATGGCGCCGTAACCTACCTGGATCGCGGCGACACCTTCGAGCGCGAGCCCTACTCCGCGCGCTTCAGATCGCTCAAGGACGACACCACCTTCGTGGTGGCCACCGTGCACATTCTCTACGGCAAAAATCAGGCGGATCGTGCGTCAGAGATTACAGCGCTGTCCAGTTACTGGACCTGGTTGAAAGAGACCTACCCGGGCAATAACGCGATCCTGCTGGTGGGTGACTTCAACACACCGCCCACTTCTTCTGCCTGGGAAAAGCTCGATGACAGCGCTCGCCCGCTGATGCTCCAGGGTGCCAGCACACTGTCCACCACTGACGGCAAATTTTCCAACCTGTACGACAACATCTTCATCAGTAAGGATTCAGCGATCAAGGTCAGGGCCGTGGAGGTATTCAACTACCCGAAATTTCTCGGACTGACCCATGCCCAAGGGCGGGAGAAGGTTTCTGACCACGCGCCCATTTTCCTCCGCGCCAGCCTGATGGAAAGCGTCACGGCCAACAGTGCGCGCGCTGCCAGACCCAATGCGCCCAACCCGATGCGGCCTGCCGCTGTGAACCCTGGCAGCACCAAGCCCCTTACGGTAGCGATCCGTGGAAACAAGAAAACCATGGTCTACCATCGCCCTGACTGCCCTTCCTACAACAGCGTGTCAGAGAAGAACCGCGTCGAGTTCATCAGCGCAGCCGCTGCAGAAGCGCAACATTACCACCTCGCCGGCAATTGCCATTGAACTCAATCCAGGCAGAGACGCCCATGTCGGCGTCACTGCCCCCTGCTCACTTGCGCGCCAGATCATGCTGAACGCAGCCTTCGTAATAGGCCTGTTTGACCGCTACAGGCTTGAGGCGGGACGGACTTTTATAGGTCTGCTCAGTGATGCCTAGCGCCATCTTTCGCATCCACGGCTGTGAATAATGGCGCTTTTGCAGGTGCTTGCGAGCGCTGGAGAGGGTCGTGCCTGCGAGCTTGGATTGCTGAGCCGTCTTTGCGACGTCCGAACCCCACTTGCACACTTGAAGATCGTTCTTGCTGATATCACGGGCTTGCGCAGGCATCGCTGCCATCATCAAGACCCATGCCGCCACACCTAGCCCCACACTTCGCATACGCTACGTCCCGGAATACCCTGAAAGGTAAGGATTTTTTCAGAAAAGGGTGGACATGCGGGCCATCAGATTGCCTTTTTTCATCATTGAAGGGCCATGCAGCCGATCCTGCCCGATGGAGGCCTGACCATAGCCTGACTCCTCTAAAAGCATTGAATCGCGTAGAGAGCGAGGGTCTCACCACCGCTGGACCATTCAAAAAGATATGGCACATCGCCGCTTATCGGCGCGCAGTTCAAACGACCGGCAAACAGTGCAATTCTCTGTCGGGCAGTATCGATTTTAGCGACACCCAGTGACGCCTCTCAGGCAGAGAACCGCATTACGATCCAAGGCAGGATACCCTCCAGCAGCCTGTATCGATCCCGAAATGAAGTGACAGCATCGCTGCAACAACCTCCGGCGACGCTGTCAGGTACATCAGGAAGTACTCCAATTTCAGACCGGCGTATCAGACGCCCAACAGGCCCATGATGAATGACTCTAAGGATTTTGAAATTCATTACCGATTCAGAGGCGAACCGCGACAGTTTTCCCACCATGCCCGGCACCTGTGCGAGAGCGAGGCGCTGCATTACGCCACACTGCACGCCGGCGTCGGTAATCTCGAAGGCAGCGTGGCCACTGCCCCCTTGCGCCTGGCGATGCTTTACGCCGAAGCACTGGGGGTGACTCAAGTTCAATGGAAACGCACTTGATAGCCAATTGAGCAGAAACGCAAAACGATCCGAGGGGCAGATGGTCGGTATCTACAAGCAGCGCTCATCAAACCAGCAAAGCGAGGAAGAACATGACCATCGATAACGCACTCAAGCACGAGGTGCTGACCCGGCTGTTGCACGCCCACCCTGCCGGGCTGGGCAAGGAAATCCTGGACAATTACCGAGGCGAGAATGCCGTCGCCGACACGCTCGAACATCTTCAGCAGGCAGGTCTGATACACGATGGATGTGTCGATCACCCCGACAAGGGCGAGCGATCGTTGAAATACCCGGTCAAGCTCAGCTCGGCCGGAGTCGATGCGGCGAAGCAGTTGCAGGGCTGACTCGCATCTGCGAAGAAACCGGCCTAGGCCGGTTTCTTTTTGGGGAAATAGTCTGGTGTTCTCCCCAAGTGCTGCATGCCTGATCATCCATGAGCCGGTCAGGCCGCAGCACTCCAGGGGAACGAGACAAATCCTACAAGCCCCATCGAGTTTTCGTCACTCGATCAATTGTGACTTTATTCGTCCGGGAAGAAGCTGTCATACCGGCGGAAACGCACCTGTCCCGTCAGGCCACGGCGTGAGCAGTTCAAAACCAGTCGGGGTGACCGCGACCATGTGCTCCCATTGAGCGGAGAGTGACTGGTCGCGGGTCAGCACCGTCCAGCCGTCGTCAAGCACTCGGGTTCCTGGTTTGCCAGCATTGATCATGGGCTCGATGGTGAACACCATCCCAGGTTTGAGCTTCAGCCCCTTCCCTGCGGCGCCATAATGCAGTACCTGCGGTTCTTCATGGTATTTACGTCCGATGCCATGGCCGCAATATTCGCGCACGACACTGAAGCCCTCGCGGTAAGCGACCGTCTGAATGGCATTCCCGATGTCGCCCAGGGTCGCGCCTGGGCGCACGGCATGGATACCCGCCAGCGTCGCCTCGTAGGTGGTCTCTACCAAACGCCTTGCCAACGGGCTCACCTCGCCGACGTAGTACATGCGACTGGTGTCGCCATACCAGCCATCCTTGATAACGGCGACGTCGATGTTGACGATATCGCCATCCTTGAGGATGTCATCTGGCGAAGGGATGCCGTGGCATACGACAGTATTGGGCGATATGCAGGTGGTTTTGGTGAACCCGTGGTAGCCCACATTGGCAGGCGTGACCTTGAGGACATTGACGATATAGTCGTTGCACAGGTCATCCAACGCTTCGGTGCTGATGCCAGGTTTGACATGGGGCGCAATCATCGCGAGTACGTCCGCGGCCAGACGACCCGCTACTCGCAGACCCACCATATCGGCTTCGCTTTTCAGAGTGATGCTCATCGAGTCGCCACCCCGATCTTGAAGTCGCCACCCTCGGATGAGTCGGCTTGCCCCTGGAACAAAGCGTCTCCCGTCAACTCAGCGCGGATCAGCATCTGGGAAATATCGCTGTAGGTCAGACCCGGGTTGAGCTCGGCCAGCATGCCAATGCGCATCCAGTGTTCAGCTTGCGCATTGATGGAGCGGCTGAGAGCCGCACTGGCCGAGCGAATGTTGGCGTGCATCTGTTCGGAAATCTTGACTAGACCCATGGGTAACCCTCGTCGTGAATATACGAATCATAAACGTTTCATATATTCGACCACAACCACGGGTGAGTGCACTTCAGGCAGTGGAATGTTCCGGTGCACATTCAGACAGGGAATCGGCCAATTGCGAAATGGCGTACCGATCCTTTTCGCCCAATGCGCGATAGTGCGTGATGATTGCTCGCTCCGCTTCGCTGAGCGCATCGATCGCCAACGGCGTTCGCTTGCCTGACAGCACATAAAGGATGTCGACGCCTCGCTTTTCCAGGTCGGCAAGGTAATCAGCGCGAGGAATACGCTCCCCGCTTTCGTACTTGCCTTGGGCATTGGCTTCAACACCACCCACAGCGCCAAACTCCTGCTGAGACAACCCAAGACGTTTTCGCTCTTCCTTCAATCGTCGGCCAATGTTCATGATCAATAGCCTCAAACGTAAGCTGTTAAGTTCCAGACCCCACTGGTCCGGGGGAGTTGCGATTGCTTCGACGATTGTTCAAGATTTGCCCTTACGGCCTCAGGAATACGTCAACATGGCCGATAGATTCGGATGGAATGCCGGCCTGTAGCGGGCACCCGATTCATGCAGTTCGGAGAACCAGACGTGATCACATTTATCCTGGCGTGGTGTGCCTTGTCGCTCATGGGGACTTTGTTCGCGTTGAGCCTGATCAAGATGGGCAAACGGCGTCAGCCCGATGCCGAAGATCTTTCGACGCGAACCCGCGTGGCCCGCTCCACTTATAAACACTGAAACCCCACTCACCACCAACGTTGGCAACGCTGGCATTCTCTCGGCTATGCCTGCTCGGCAGCGGCACGGTGAGCAGTGGAAACGAGCGTCAGCCCGGCCAGCTCCTGGCTGAATTGCCGGACACCGGCCGCCAATGCCAGAAAGTCTTCTCGTTGCATCGCGTTGCCCCAAACGCTATCGAATGTGACGTCTGTCACTTCAGAAATGAACGGCGAGGCGGTTTGAGCGTGATTCATCTGCATGGTCAATCTCTCTATTCACATACTGTTCATGCATACAGTACTTTTTCTTTAACGACGGATGCAAGCCCTGTCTTGAAGAACGGTCGTCCGCCTTTGCGCGGCCATCCAACAGCATCGGGCAAGCACGGGGCAGTAACGGGATACCGGCGCAGCCATTGCCAGAGGTAGGGTGCAACGAGGTAGCCCATTCTCCCTTTACCGTCGAGACACGACCATGAAGACGCTCATTGCCCTGCTATTCGTGTCGGTGCTGGCCGCGATCAGCGCCAGTGCACTGGCCATGCCCTGTGCGAACAAAGTCCGATCATCGGACGAAACACTGGACAGCCGCCATCTTCAGCGGCTGCACATTGCGCTGCAGCATCCGATGGCGGTCAAACTGGCGGGCAGGGTTCCAGCGCCAGCGGCCTAGCGCGCCGCCAGCGCTTGAAGATGGGCCAAGTCCGTCGCAGACAGCACGATGCCCTCGGCCAGGGATTTCTGGCGCTGGCGATAACGTCGATCAGCAGGCATCCGCTCCTGCCCCACGCCGTGCATTTGCCGAACCAGCTCTTCGCTGCGCTGGGCGAACGACTGTCCGCTGCCTTTGTCGGGGTCTATCACGATGATCAACTGTCCGGTCCAAGGCGTCTGGGCGCCTGGTTTGGTGGACATATCGAACTCAAATGAAAAATGCCCTCCCGTGAGCGCAGCCGAGAGCAACTCGACCATCATCGACAGGGCCGATCCTTTGTACCCGCCAAAGGTGAGCAGCGCGCCGCCGTCCAACACGGCCTTGGGGTCCTGCGTGGGTTGGCCCGCGCCATCGACCCCCATGCCGGGTGCAAGGGCGCGCCCTTCCCTCGCCGCGATCTGGACATCACCATGGGCAATGGCGCTGGTCGCCATGTCGAAAACGATGGGCGGGCCCTCGGCGCGTGGGGCGGCGAAGGCGATAGGGTTGGTGCCGAACAAGGGCCGTTGCGCACCGTGAGGCACCACACAGGTCATGCTGTTGACCACACTCAACGCCACGAGCCCCTCCTGAGCGAAGGGTTCGACGTCTGGCCACAGCGCTGCAAAATGGTGGGAATTACGAATGGCCAGGATCGCGACGCCTGCGTGACGCGCCTTCTCGACCACCAGTGCTCTAGCAGCGTGCAACGCCGGCTGAGCGAAGCCACCGCCAGCGTCGACTCGCACGAACGCCGCCCCCACATCTTCGACGTGTGGCACCGCTTGGCCGTCCACCCACCCTGCCCCCAATGAGGCCAGGTAACCCTTGATGCGAAAGATCCCATGGCTGTGGGAGCCATCCCGTTCGGCGCTGGCACAGTTCTCGGCCAGCACTTGCGCCACCGCCGGCGACGTTCCGTGACGCAGGAAAATGCGCTGTAGCAGCTCGGTCAGTTCGACAAAAGAGATGGTTTCGGTGGCAGCCGTGTCGCGGGGTGAAGGCATCTGAAGCTCCGGCGTGATTATTGGAAGTGGGGAAGCCGAACAGAATGTGAAATGCGTTCGGAGATTACTGCGTGCGTTTCATTCGGTAAACCGCACGCTCGCTTCCCGTCCAGCTCGCTTACGCAAGTCCCGCGCCAACCTGCATCGTCGAAGATCAGCCGTTGACTGTGTCCAGTCGTTTCTGAAAGAACAGCCGAGAATGCCCGGGCGGGTAATCACTCAGTTGGCCGAAGGCTTGATAACCCTGCTTGCGATAAAAACCGGGTGCCTGGAATTCGAAGGTGTCCAGCCACACTCCGATGCATTGCTGCTCACGGGCAAAATCCTCAGCCATGGCCATCAGCCGACTGCCTAACTTTTGGCTCCGCGCACGCTCGGGCACGACGAGCAGTTCGATAAACATCCAGCGATACAGAATGCGCCCGTGAAGCCCACCCAGTACGGCGTCGGTTTCCTCGTCTCGTACAAAAAAGGCAAATTTTTCTGACATTCCATCCCCCGCTTTCGAGGCGTTATACGCTCGAAGCGGTTCCAGAATCTGGAGACGTTCGTCTTCGTCGGGATTGCTTTTGAACTCGATACGCACACTCATGCACCGCTTCCTGCTGGGGTGAGAAAAGAGTGGCAAGGGTGTTGGATATGTGGGGAGGAGTAAAGCCTGGCGAGGGAGATGGAGGGAGCGTCGGATTCGACGCCCCCGCTGGGAATCAGTCTTTCTGGTCCCGAAGAATGTTGCCGGAGGTGCCATCGATACGGAATTCATACGTCAGGCTGTCGGCTTTACGCCCCTCGCCTTCCCAGTAGCCATTGTCATCGGCTTCGATTTTATAGATCTGCGTGTAGCCCGCAGACTTGGCTTTTTCAATGGCCTTCTCGATGGTGATCCAGCCAGGGCCAGGTTTGTCCGCCAACGCAAAAGGTGCGGCGGCCAGTGAGGCGGTGGCAAGGACGACGGCAGTCAGTGTCTTGATCATTTCAGAACTCCATTTCCCTTTTCGGGCTTTATACAGGCGACTTTTTGGAGTTCCGGTGGAAAAAAATAGTTCAGCCGAGGTTATGTAACCGAGTGATGCAACGACTCGACGCCAGGTCACGGCGGGTACGGCTACACCCGTTCCGGTCCGATCCGGTCGCGACCGGCCATTTTTGCCGCATACACCCCGGCATCCGCCCGGACCAGCAGTGAATCGCCACCTTCACCCTCGCGCCAGCTCGCGATGCCGAAACTTGCGGTGACCTGCCCCACGCCGTCCACCGGCTCGGCGCGTAATGCCGCCCTAAGCTCCGTGGCCAACCCATAGGCCTGCGCCCCATCGGTGTCAGGGCACAGGATCATGAACTCCTCGCCACCAAGGCGGCAAAACACATCGCTGCCCCGAAGACGATGACTGAGCCGTTGGCAGATTGCTTGCAAAACGCGATCGCCTACCGCATGACCCAACTGGTCATTGATGCGCTTGAAATGATCGATGTCGAGCATGACCACCGCGAATGCTCCACCGTAGCGCCCGACACGCGACAGCTCGGCCTGCAGACGCTCTTGAAAATACCGTCGGTTGAAGACCCCGGTCAGCGCGTCCGTCACGGACATCGTGCGCAGTTCCTCTTCCACCCGCTTGCGCTCGGTGATATCGACACAGACTGCCAGGTAACCGACCCACTGATTGTGTTCATTGAGCATCGGACTGACTTGCATATTGACGCGCAAGTGACTGCCGTCGCGGCGCACGAACGTCCAGTCGTTGGTCTGGTGGCTGTGTTCTTCAACGGCTTCCACCAGCATCGCCTCGCAGGCCTTGATCGGTCGGCCGTAGCGTTGGCTCAGCTCGGACATGTGGTCGGCCAGCTCAGAAAACAGGTGCAACTGACGCAGCGTCAGGACGCCGCTCACCTCCGCGCTGCTGTAGCCGAGCATCTTTTCCGCGCCGATATTGAAGGTCGTGATCACACCATCCAGGTCCGTGGCAATGATCGCCACCTGGGTCGTGGCCTCCAGGACATTGGTCAACTGGCTGTGAGCGCTGCGCAACTCCTGTTCCCGCTGGCGCAACTGCAAGGTTCGCTGCTCGACCAGCCGGATCGCGCGCTGACGTTGACTGATCAGCACATAGAGCAACGCGCTGATCATGAAACTGAGCAACGCGCCCAGGATGATCACGCTTTCGTTGGACGAGGGGTTGGCGCCCGCAAAAACGGCCGTTGGCCGCAGCTGCACTTGGAACCTGCGTCCGGCGAAATCCAGCGTTCGGACAATCGACAACTCACTGGGGATGGCAGAGGCGGCCGAATCATAAAGCCGTGTCGGCTCCGATGAGGAGGTGACGTCGTCCAAGGTAAGCGCCAGGTTGTCCTGTTCGATGGGTGGCAAGCCTTCGGTCATCATCGTGCGCATGCTGATCACCGCCATCAGAAACCCCTCGAACGTGCCGGGTTGCCCGAGATCGGAAAGGGTGCGTGGAAAAACCGGGGCGACCAAGAGAATCCCCTTGCGGTTCTCAGCGTCGAGGCCCACCAGATCGATGCGCGGGGAAGCCGCCATTGTGCGGGACCGCAACGCACGCTCCAGCGTCGCCCGGCGGACGGGTTCGGAACTGAGGTCGAAACCGAAAGGCAATGCCAGCGTACTGCGACTTTGGCTGAAGCGGACCGGGTAGTACACCGGGCGGCGTCCTGCCAACACCAACTCACCGGCGCTGGAAAGCTCACGAACGGAATAACCGGCGTGCCCGTCTTCTCGGGCCTGCAGCTCAAAGGGAGACCGTTCGATATCAAGCACTTTGGGCGCCCAGGAATAAGCTTGCGTCAGGATCAACAACGGGCGCGAGAAGCCATTGAAGCCCTCCTCCGAGACCTCATTGGAATACATGAAAAAGCGACGAAGGCCGTCAAGGCGACGGATCTGACCTTCGAGACGATCCTGGACACGGCTGATCCGCTCAGCGGCCAGCAGCTCGAACCGCTGTCGCAATTGGCGCTGATACAGCTCGACATTGGCCAGCGCCAATAACGCCGTGAGTACCGCACCTGCGGAAAACACTAACGTGGCCAAGACCCAGGACGAGGTGTCTTCATTGATGAAGCCAAGAATCTTGGCGCGGGTCCGATTTGACGACATAGCCAGCACTCATGGCGCCACAGTGTTGCTGCGACCCGTGGCCAGAGCTCAGTTATAGCTATTAGCCATTAGTTTGCCTAGTGCTACATGTCGCGTACTCCAGGCCGCTTCAGGCATTGCCCTCTGCGGCCTGGCCTAACCGTCAGGGAAGGTCAGCTTAACGCGCAGTGATCTTCCAGGCCCGATGAATTTTCCCATTGCGGGCGAAATCCGGGTCGATGGTCTGTGCAGTGATTTCCTCGACGGCATAGCGCTGAGGCACATGCTCTTCCATCTGAAACTTGCGGAAATTGTTCGAGAAGTACAACACCCCGCCACTGGCCAGACGCGCCATGGCCAAGTCGATCAGTTGCACGTGATCGCGCTGGACATCGAACACCCCTTCCATGCGTTTGGAATTGGAGAAAGTGGGCGGGTCGATGAAGATCAGGTCGTATTCGTCACGGCTGCTTTCCAGCCAGGCCATCACATCGCCCCGTTCCAGACGCTGTCTGTCGGAGAAGCCGTTGAGCGACAGGTTACGACGCGCCCAATCCAGGTAGGTTTTCGACAGGTCAACGCTGGTGGTGCTGCGGGCACCGCCCCGGGCGGCATGCACCGTCGCGGTGGCGGTGTAACAGAACAGGTTGAGAAAACGTTTGCCTTGCGCCTCCCGCTGAATACGCATGCGCATTGGCCGGTGGTCGAGGAACAGCCCGGTATCCAGGTAGTCGGTCAAGTTGACCAGCAGCTTGATGCCGCCTTCGTTGACCTCATTGAACTTGCCTTGCGCGCTTTGACGCTCATATTGCTTCGTCCCGCTCTGGCGCTCGCGACGTTTGACCACCACATGGCTCTTGTCGATGTTCAAGGCCTGAGGAATAGCCGCCAGGGCGTCGTACATGCGGATCGAAGCCTTTTGCGGATCGATCGATTTGGGCGCTGCATATTCCTGAACATGCACCCAATCGTGATACAGGTCGATGGCCATCGCGTATTCAGGCATGTCGGCATCGTAGACGCGGTAGCAGTCGATGCCTTCGCGCTTGACCCACTTGCTCAGGCCCTTGACGTTCTTTTGCAGACGGTTGGCGAACATCTGGCCGCCTTCGCTGAGGCGTGGCTGCTCGACCGCCGGCGCGGGCGCGGGCTTGATGGGGTTGCCGTTCTTGTTCAGCGCGCGCGCCTGCAGCCCCTCTGGCAGTGGATCGGAGACGGCCTGTTCACGGGCGGCCTGACGCTGTTCGGGGCTGAGGCGCTCACCTGTGACGAACTGATCCGGTCGCACCTTGATCAGCAACAGTTTGCAGGGCAACGCACCGTTCCAGAAAGCGTACTGTTTATGACTGCGGATGCCCATGCGCTTGCCCAGGTCCGGCGCCCCTGTAAAAACGGCAGCCTCCCAGTTGAGACAGGCCTGACGCAGACGCTCGCCGAGGTTCTGATAGAGGTACAGCAGGCTCGCTTCGTCCCCCAGGCGCTCGCCGTAGGGCGGGTTGCAGATCACCAGACCTTTCTGGTTCTGGTCCGGACGCGGCTCGAAGGTGGCCACTTCGCCCTGGTAGATTTTGATCCAGTCCGACAGCCCGGCCCTTTCGACGTTATTGCGACCCGGTTGAATCAACCGCGGATCGGCTTCATACCCGCGTATCCATAACGGTGGACGAGCCAGCCCCGCCTCGGCGCGGGCCAGCGCCTCGTCGTGCAGCTTGCGCCAGAGCGCAGGGACATGGCCCAGCCACGCGGAAAAACCCCAGCGTTCGCGCTTGAGATTGGGCGCAATGTCCGCGGCGATCATCGCTGCTTCCACGAGGAACGTCCCCACGCCGCACATCGGGTCAGCCAGCGCGCCTCCTTCGGCAGCGATACGCGGCCAGCCCGAGCGGATCAGCACGGCAGCGGCGAGGTTTTCCTTGAGCGGCGCGGCGCCCTGCTGCAGGCGATAGCCCCGCTGGTGGAGGCTGTGGCCGGACAGGTCAAGGGAGAGAATCGCTTCACCGCGATCCAGACGCAGGTGGACACGCAGATCCGGGTTCAGCTTATCGATGGAAGGCCGCTCGCCATCGGGGGTCCGCAGCTTGTCGACAATGGCATCCTTGACCTTGAGAGCGCCGAAATGCGTGTTGTCGATGCCCGAGCCATGGCCGCTGAACTCCACCGCCAGAGTACCGTCGGGCTCCAGATGGTCTGCCCAGTCGATGTCATGGACGCCGTGATACAAGTCATCGGCGTTTTTCATCGCAAAGCGTTTGAGCACCAGCAGGACACGGTTGGCCAAACGCGACCACAGGCACAGCCGGTAGGCGGTTTCCATGTCGGCGATGCCGCGAATGGTCGAGGTATGTTCGCGGGTGTCCTGCAAGCCAAGCGCAGTGGCCTCCTCAGCGAGCAGGCTTTCCAGCCCTTTGGGACAGGTGAGGAAGAGTTCGTAGCGGTCCGACATAAGAATTCCAGAGCCATGAGGCGTAATGTGGCCAGGCAACGCGTTGCCCGCCCTGTTTCAAACAGGTGCCTTTCCGAGAGGACACCTGCGTGGCACACCCGTTGTGCCCATTTGCCGCAACGATACAGGTCGAAGGCGGCGGCGAAGCCCGTGGTCCAACTACCACCGGGTTCGCGAAATCTGATTTGAAAACACGATTCAGCACGACAACAAAGGGAATAAGAAGCCACAGAGGCGACCCTTCGTCGCTTTAAATCTGACGTCAATCAGCCATCACGGCCGCATGAGAACGCGTCGCACATTCGATCAGGGCCCCCCATATCAGGGGCTCGGCGGCAAAAAGCCCGGCGAATCCACCCATCACTTATGGCCTTAAAGCTTCAATCGTTACGTTCTTATGACAAAACGGTCATTCACACCCTTCGGTTCATTGGTTAGAAATCACCTCAACCTCCGACGCAATGACGGGGGTGCAGAGCCCGCGACGCCGGCAGCGGGCGACGAAACGGCAGATGATTTCTGCCTGGCCTCAACCTGAGGTCTCCAGGGACATAACAGTCAACAAACGAGGGCAACACCCTATGAGAAGACTTAAGCGTGATCCGTTGGAAAGAGCTTTTTCGCGCGGATATCAATACGGCGTAACTGGTAAATCCCGTGAGCTTTGCCCATTTACTCTACCGTCGGTACGTCAAGCCTGGATCAACGGCTGGCGAGAGGGACGCGGCGACAACTGGGACGGTATGACCGGCACTGCGGGTATACACAGACTCAACGAACTTCACGCAGTCGGCTGACACCCTTTTCACTCGGGTGACCGACCTAATTAAGGTTTCTTAAAGAGATTCGACAATCAGATTCGCTTCACACCTGCACCATGCACGTCCCATCCGGACGGCGGGCCAACGCCCAGGAGGGGTCCCTATGGGGACCCCTCTTTTCGTTTGAACCTCAACGGCCCATCGCCGCGATCGCATCCACCGATTCACGAATCAGCGCCGGGCCCTTGTAGATGAAGCCCGAATACACCTGCACCAGGCTCGCGCCAGCCGCGATCTTTTCCGCAGCATGGCGACCTTGGGTGATCCCGCCGGCGGCGATGATCGGCAGTTTGCCGCCCAACTCCGCGGCCAGCACCTTGACGATGTGGGTGCTCTTCTCGCGCACCGGCGCGCCCGACAACCCGCCCGCTTCGTCGGCGTGTGGCAGACTCTCGACGCCTTCACGGCTCAGGGTGGTGTTGGTGGCGATGACGGCGTCCATTCCCGATTCGAGCAACGCATGGGCAACGAGCACAGTCTCTTCGTCGCTCATGTCCGGGGCGATCTTGATCGCCAGCGGCACGCGTTTGCCATGGGTCTGCGTCAAGGCTTCCTGGCGCACACGCAGCGCTTCGAGCAGTTGCTTGAGCGAGTCGCCGAACTGCAGGCTGCGCAGACCCGGCGTGTTGGGCGAACTGACGTTGACCGTGACGTAGCTGGCGTGGGCATAGACCTTGTCCAGACAGATCAGGTAGTCGTCGACGGCGCGCTCCACCGGGGTGTCAAAATTCTTACCGATATTGATGCCCAGCACGCCGTTGTAACGGGCCGCCTGCACGCGGCTGACCAGATGATCGACACCCAGGTTATTGAACCCCATGCGGTTGATGATCCCCTCCGCATGAGGCAGGCGGAAGATCCTAGGTTTCGGGTTGCCTGGCTGAGGGCGTGGCGTCACGGTGCCGATCTCGACGAAACCGAAACCCAGTTGGGCGAAACCATCGATGGCCGCGCCATTCTTGTCCAGGCCGGCTGCCAGCCCCACCGGATTGGGGAACTGCAAGCCCATCACAGTCACCGGCAGGCGCATGGGTGCCTTGGTGAACACGCTATTGAGACCCAACCGACCCCCTGCGCCGATCAAATCGATGGACAGATCGTGAGAGGTTTCAGGGGAGAGTTTGAACAGTAACTGGCGGGCCAGGTTGTACATGGGCAGGCATGGCTCGTGAGAGGCTGAAGTCAGCCGCGGATTATAGACGTGCGCGAGGGTCAAGCGCGAGGCATGTCGTTAAGTTTGCCGTCTTGGAGAACTCGCTGGCATATGGCTTGCTTCGGATAGCGTCAAACGTGCAGTCCAACGGCGGGCTGCATTTGACAATGGCGTCGCGACCTTCTGGACGAAAGCCCGGAGGGCGCGGCGTTTTTTTTTTGGAAGGTCGATGGCCCCCAACGCGCTTTCACGCGGAACCGAGCACATGAATGACAGCCTCCCTACGGCATTGGCCTGGGTCAACGGCAGCGACGCGCCGGAATTGAACAGCATCGACGTAGGCTTTATGCCGTTGACTGACTGCGCATCACTGATCGTCGCCGCCACTCAGGGTTTTTCCCAGCCATACGGCCTCAACATCCAACTACGGCGCCAGACGTCCTGGAGCAGCCTGCGCGATAACCTGGTCAATGGCGAACTGCATGCCGCCCATAGCCTGTATGGCCTGGTCTACGCAGCGCAACTGGGCATTGGCCTGGCGGCCCAGGACATGGCAGTGCTCATGGGGTTGAACCAGAATGGCCAGAGCATCAACCTGTCCACGGCGCTGCAGCAGGCAGGTGTGATCACTCCTGAAGCACTGGACCGCCATACGCACCAAAGCGGGACAAAACTGACCTTCGCCCAGACCCTGCCCACCGGCAATCACGCGATGTGGCTGTATTATTGGCTGGCCAGCCAAGGCATTCACCCGCTCGAGGATGTCGAGAGCGTCGTGGTGCCGCCACCCAAGATGGTCGAGCATCTCAAGGCCGGGCGAATCGATGGGTTCTGCGTGGGCGAACCCTGGGGGGCGAGCGCCGTCAACCAGCGGCTCGGTTTTACGCTTGCCACCAGCCAGACCATTTGGCCCGACCACCCGGAAAAGGTGCTGGGCTGCAGCCTGGCGTTTGTCGAGCAGTACCCCAACACCGCACGAGCCCTGGTCATGGCAGTGCTGGAGGCCAGTCGCTTCATCGAGGGCAGCCTGGACAACCGCCGCAGTGCTGCGCAAATGCTCAGCGGCGTCGACTACGTGAACGCGCCGGTCGAGGATATCGAAGCACGATTGCTCGGCCACTACAGTGACGGGCTCGGTCATGAATGGCAGGATCACCACGCGGTCAGCTTTCACCGCAATGGCGAGGTGAACATGCCATATCTGTCTGACGGGATGTGGTTCATGACGCAATTCCGCCGATGGGGGTTGCTGCGCGAAGACCCGGATTATCTGACAGTTGCCCGCCAGGTCCAGCAGTTGGACCTGTATCGTCAAGCCGCCAGCGCCCTGAGCATAGAAGTGCCCTCTTCGCCCCTGCGCAGCAGCCAGTTGATCGATGGCAAGGTTTGGGACGGCCGCGATCCGGCAGGTTATGCCCGCAGCTTCACACTTCACGCGCTGGCCGGTGCCGCGCCTGACGCCAACGAACATTGAGGGCGGGATATGTTGCGCATCCTGCTGATCAACGATACGCCGAAAAAAGTCGGCCGCCTGAGAGCCGCACTGGTCGAGGCGGGTTTTGACGTCATCGACGAGTCCGGTCTGATCATCGATTTGCCGAAACGCGTTCAAGCGGTGCGACCCGATGTCATCCTGATCGACACCGAATCTCCCGGCCGCGATGTGATGGAGCAAGTGGTGCTGGTCACCCGCGATCTGCCCCGGCCTATCGTGATGTTCACCGATGAACACGACCCTGGTGTGATGCGCCAGGCCATCAAGTCGGGGGTTAGCGCGTACATCGTCGAAGGCATTCACGCGCAACGCTTGCAACCGATTCTCGACGTGGCCATGGCCCGCTTCGAGAGCGACCAGGATCTGCGCGCCCAGTTGCAGGCGCGCGACCAGCAATTGGCTGAGCGCAAACGCATCGAGACGGCCAAAGGCTTGCTGATGAAAATGAAAAACTGCAACGAGGAAGAGGCCTACACCTTGATGCGCAGGCAAGCCATGAGCCGACAGCAGAAGCTTGTTCAAGTCGCGGAACAGATCATTGCCATGAACGAATTGTTGGGCTGATGCCCCGTTACGCGCCTTTGGTCCACACTTTGCTTTAAAGAACACACAGGTAGCCAACGGCGGTTGCCCCCACTCACGACAAAGACGTCGCTCACCCTTTCGCCCTGCGCGAATCGGTGGCGACGTCTTTTTCGTTCTGGTCTCGACAAAAGAACCGGGTGGAGCGCCGTCGGCTGCTCCACCTGCAAGACCTGACCCGTGGCGGTGCAATTGACCACCACAACGATTTCCTGCAGATGAGGTGTGACATGACTACAAGTTTCTGGAAGGCCGGCCACAAGCCCACGCTGTTCGCGGCATTTCTCTATTTTGACCTGAGCTTCATGGTCTGGTATCTCCTGGGCCCCTTGGCCGTCCAGATTGCCACCGACTTGCACCTGACCACTCAGCAACGCGGGCTGATGGTCGCAACGCCCATCCTCGCCGGGGCGTTTCTACGCTTCCTGATGGGTATGCTGGCGGATCAGCTTTCCCCCAAGACCGCCGGTATCATCGGTCAGGTCATTGTCATCTGCGCCCTCCTCTGCGCCTGGCAACTGGGCATCCACAGCTACGAACAGGCCTTGCTGCTGGGCGTATTCCTGGGCATGGCGGGCGCCTCTTTCGCAGTGGCTTTGCCCCTGGCATCGCAGTGGTATCCCCCACAACATCAAGGCAAGGCGATGGGCATCGCGGGGGCCGGCAACTCGGGAACCGTCTTCGCCGCCCTGATCGCACCCGTCCTTGCCGCAGCCTTCGGATGGAGCAACGTCTTCGGATTTGCCGTGCTGCCGCTCGTACTGACGCTGATCGCTTTCTCTTTAATGGCCCGCAACGCACCGGAACGGCCCAAAGCCAAGTCCATGGGCGACTACTTCAAGGCACTGGGGGACCGAGACAGTTGGTGGTTCATGTTTTTTTACAGCGTGACGTTCGGCGGGTTCATCGGGCTGGCCAGCGCGTTGCCCGGCTATTTCAGCGATCAATACGGCCTCAGTCCAGTCACTGCGGGTTATTACACTGCAGCGTGCGTTTTCGGCGGAAGCCTGATGCGGCCGCTAGGCGGCGCATTGGCGGATCGGTTCGGAGGCATCCGGACGCTGTCAGGCATGTACGCGGTCGCTGCCATCTGCATTGCAGCCGTCGGCTTCAATCTTCCCAGCGCTTGGGCCGCGCTGGCATTTTTCGTGGCTGCCATGCTTGGGCTCGGTGCGGGTAACGGTGCCGTGTTCCAACTGGTGCCTCAGCGGTTTCGCAAGGAAATAGGCGTCATGACGGGCCTCATCGGGATGGCAGGAGGGATTGGCGGTTTCTTGCTGGCAGCGGGTCTGGGCGCCATCAAGCAGCACACAGGCGACTATCAGTTGGGCCTGTGGTTGTTCGCCCTGCTCGGCGTCCTGGCCTGGTTCGGACTGATGAACGTCAAACGCCGCTGGAGGACCACTTGGGGTTCGACAGCAGTCACCGCAGCGCGCGTCTGACGCAGGAGGAGACTGCCCAGTGAACCGCCCGCTGCCACCTGCTCTCTCTGCACCCCAGTTGCAACTGCGCTTCGCGGAACACAGCGCCAGCGGGCCCAGACAGGACAATCAGGACGCCACGCGCCTGGTGACGCCTGCTGCCACATTGGCAGCGAGCAAAGGCTTCCTATTCGCCCTGGCCGATGGCGTCAGCCAATGCGCAGATGGTGGACTCGCGTCACGGGCCACCCTGCAGGCACTTGCACTCGACTACTATGGCACCCCCGAGACCTGGAGCATCGCAGACGCGTTGGATCGCCTGCTGTCGGCTCAGAATCGGTGGTTGCTGGCCAATGGGCTCCTGACCACGCTCAGTGTGGTGGTCCTGCGCGGACGCCGCTTCACCCTCGCCCATGTTGGAGACTGCCGCGTGTATCGCTGGCATTCAGGAAAGATGCAGCGCATCACGGAGGATCATGTCTGGGAACAGCCGGACATGCAGCATGTCCTCAAGCGCGCGCTGGGGCTGGACCAGCATGTGGTGATGGATTATCTGGACGGGGAGCTCAGCCAAGGCGAGCGGCTGCTGTTGGTCAGTGATGGTGTCTGGACGACCCTGGGTGATGAGCGGATTCGATCCATTCTCGCCGAACAGGACGATCTGGACAGTGCAGTGCGGACCCTGGTCAAGGCTGCACACTTGGCGGGCAGCCGGGACAACGCTACGGCCGTGCTCGTCGAGGTTTTGCAATTGGGCTCCGACGCGCTGGGCGACACGCTGGCTCATTTGCAACAGTGGCAGCTGCCTGCTCCCCTGACCCCCGGGCAGCATTTTGAAGGCTGGCAGATAGAAAAGCGGCATGCGGGTTCACGCCAGTCGCTGCTGTATCGCGTGCGGGACGCCCAAGGTCAGGCATGGCTACTGAAGACGCTGCCCGAAGCACGTCGCGATGAACCTGGGGCGGATTCATCGCTGTTACTGGAAGAGTGGTTCATGCGACGCGTTGCCGGACGCTTCTTTCCCGAGATCCACCCTGCGCCGGATCGTCAGCATCTGTATTACGTCATGCGGGAGTGCACGGGCCAGACATTGGCGGAAACCTTCACGCAGGATGGCCCGATGGTGATGAGTCGGTGGCTTAGCCTGGCGCGCGAGCTGATTGGCGCCGTAGGCCTGCTGCACAGGCGCAACATCGTGCACAGGGATATCAAACCTGAAAACCTGCTCATCGATCATCAGGGTGAACTGAAGGTACTGGATTTCGGCTTGGCGTTCTGCCCGGGGCTTTCCAGCGACACACCCGGTGACATCCCCGGCACGCCAAGCTTCATCGCACCGGAGGCCTTCGTGGGTGCAGCCCCTTCTCCGGCGCTGGACCTTTATGCCGCGAGCGTGACCCTGTATATCCTGCTCAGTGGCCACTATCCGTATGGGGAGATCGAAGCCTTTCAGCACCGCCGATACAGCCGCCCCATACCGGTCACCCGTTATCGTCCCGAGGTCCCGGAGTGGCTGGATCTGCACCTGCAACGGGCGCTGGAAGCCGATCCCCGCAAGCGCTTCGAAACGGCAGAAGAATGGATATTGCACTTACAGCAGGGTGAACTGGCCACGTTGCGAACGCGACGCACGCCCTTGCTGGAGCGCGACCCGCTCAGAGCATGGCGAACCCTTGCACTGTGTTCAATGGTGCTGAACGGGATTCTGTGGATCTGGCTCTTGAAACACTGAGCAGCACCGAACACGCCCAGGACATGGGGTAATGAAAATTGATGCAAGAACGTTGAGATCGCGCCAGAGATGGCGCTCAACGTCAACTCGCTATAGGGCCCAAAAAGAAAAACCCGGCCGAGGCCGGGTTTTTCGCAAAGCAAGGCTAATTACTTAGCTTGAGCTTCGACTTGTGCTTCTACGCGACGGTTAACGGCGCGGCCAGCTTCAGTGGCGTTGTCGGCAACTGGGCGGGTTTCACCGTAGCCAACCGAGTTCACGCGGTTAGCGCCAACACCGTACTGGTTAACCAGAACCTGTTTAACGGCGTTTGCACGACGCTCGGACAGTTTTTGGTTGTAAGCGTCAGGACCGACGGAGTCAGTGTGACCTTCAACAGTGGTGGTGGTTTGTGGGTATTGCTTCATGAAGTCAGCCAGGTTTTTGATATCACCGTAGCTGCTTGGCTTGACAACGGACTTGTCGAAGTCAAATTTCACGTCCAGCTCAACACGGACAACTTCGGCAACAGCCGGGCAGCCGTTGGCGTCAACAGTGACGTTGGCTGGGGTGTCAGGGCACTTGTCGACGTTGTCGCAAACGCCGTCGTTGTCGCTGTCGGAGCAGACTTCAGCCACTGGAGCTGGAGCAGGTTCGACTTTCTTCGAACCGCCACCGAAGTTCACACCGATACCGACGCTAGGTGCCCACTCGGTGTCACCTTGGTCGATGTTGTACTGAGCTTCAACGCCAGCACGGGCGTAGAAGTTGTCAGTGAAGTACAGCTTGGCACCGCCGCCGATGTTGGCGAAGGTGGAGCGGTTACGACCGCCGGAGCCGTTCTGACCGATGCTCTGATCGGAGAAACCAGCCGAAACGTAAGGACGCAGCATGTCGCCTGGGTTGTTGAAGTGGTACAGAGCGTCCAGAGCGGTGTTAGCGCCCTTGATGTTACGACCGTCGTCGCTGCGAACGTTGTGCACTTCGTCGTAGCCCAGACGCAATTCAACGTCGTCAGTCAGGAAGTAGCCAACAGAACCGCCGAACAGGTTGCCGTTATTTTTGAAATTACGAGCGCTGTCGAACTGTTCTTTCTTGGCGAAGCCTTCGATTTCGACTGCGCCTTGGCCTTGTGCCAGAGCGCCGAACGAAGTTGCGGCAACAATAGTACCAATGGCCAAGCCCAAGGTGTTTTTCAGTTTCATCCGTTAAATCCCCATCTGGTGATTGTAAAGCAGCCCCCCTAATCGGGGGGCAACTCATCGGCAAGTCTATCAGAACTTGCCTGCCCGTTAGAGATATTTGCTCCGAGTTAAGTTTCGGTAATGCCTGCAAATTTCTCACGTAATTTATCGAGTGCCCGCTTGTAGCGCATTTTCGTGGCACTCAAGCCCATGTGCATTATGTCTGCGATCTCCTGAAATTCCAGTTCCGCGACAAATCGAAGCACCAGAATCTCCCTGTCGATCGGGTTCACATGAACCAACCAGCGATCGAGCCCGCCCTTTTCTTCCGGTTTTGGCGACTTCTCTTCGGACGCCTCCTCGAGGGGGTCGAGACTCAAAGCATCCATCAACCGACGCTTTCGCCGCTCCTTTCGATACTGCGTGATGCATTCGTTATAGGTGATGCTGTAGAGCCAGGTCTTGAATTTCGATTTTCCCTCGAAATTCTTCAAGCCATACAACACCTTAAGCATCACCTCCTGACAGACATCGTCAGCATCGCGATCGTTCCCTAAATATCGCGCGCAGACATTAAAAAGTGTCCGCTGGTAGCGACGCATCAGCTCCTCGTAGGCCCGAGTCACATGGAACAACTCGGCGTGCGAGCGCGCCACCAACTCCTCATCGGAGAGCTCGCGGGGGTCGTAACGCAGTGAGTGCGATTGGGGTTTGTTCAAAACAGAGTGTGCCGACAGTCAGTTCAATATCCACCGCGCTCAGGGGTCACCCGAATTTTGCGGCGGCATACATTATCAGATTTGCCGGTTCAGCGGCTGCTCACGCGCTGTTCGAGCAGAATCCGGTTCGACAGACTCACCAGCTCACCCTCGTCGGTGAGCAGCGTGGTCTTCACCGTGCCGATCTCCTCGATCTGCCCTTCAACCTCTCCAACTCGCACCTGTTGCCCTACTTCGTACAACTCCCGTACATAAATACCTGCCAAAATCTGGCTCGCGATGTCACGGCTGCCAAGCCCCATCGCCAGCGCAACCGCCAGACCAACGGTAATCAAGCCGATGACAATCACATGGTTCAGCAGGTCGGTCTTGACTTCCAACTGGCTGATGGCGACCGAAATGCTGATGATAATGACCAGCCACTGCGCCACGCGCCCCAGACCTGCCGAATAATCCAGCCCGACGCCTTCGGCCGCGCCACGCACCACACCGTTGACCACCTGCGCCAGCAATACGCCCACCAGCAACACTAGCGCCGCTCCAAAGACCTTCGGCAGGTACAGAGCCAGCATGTCAAGTGTCGCCGAGACCCGCTCAAGGCCGAGGGATTCTGCCGCCGACACCAGAAAAATCAATAGCACAAACCAATACACGATCTTTCCGATCAGCGTCGAAATCGGCACCTGGACGCCTGCACGACTGATCAGTTTGGTGAGCCCCGTCCCGCCCATCAGACGGTCCAGGCCCAACTTCGCCAACAGCTTGGACAGCAGGGTATCGAGCAGCTTGGCGACCACGAAACCCAACAGCACCACCACCAACGCCCCGAAGAGATTCGGGATGAAGTTTGCAACTTTGGTCCACAACGCAGTCATTGCGGTAACCAGACTCTGCGTCCAGAGATCCAATTCCATATTCAATCAGCCTTGTCTTGAGCGCCGAACAGGTCGGTGCCGGCAATCGTCGCCTTGCGACGGGAAACGGGTGAAACGTGAGCTGAGCCGTTGTTGACCGCGATCATCAGCCCCTGGATGCAACGCCCCAACAGGCCGAACAAATCGCCAGCGCCGACTTGCCGGTTGGCTGTCTTGAGCACGCGGCCCAGCACCGCATCGTCATCCCGGCTGGAGGACGACGAATTGAGCATGTCTCGCAGTGATTCTTCAAACGGATCGTGCATGGGCACCTCACGTGATGTCACTGGAAGACGCAGCCCTTCGCAAACAAGTCACACGCCGTAACGCACAAAATGACACTTTTTCTACCGGTCACATCCACCGCAGGCGTTTGAACAGCCAGATCTGCCCCACCGCCACCACAATCATCAGCGCGCACGCCAGCATGAAACCATGGCTATTGTCCGCTCCCGGGATCCCGCCCACGTTGATCCCCAGCAATCCGGTAAGGAAGCTCATCGGCAGAAAAATCCCGGTGACGATGCCGAACCGGTACATGGTTCGGTTCATGCGTTCGTTGAGGCGCCTGTCTTCAGCCTCGAGGACCAACCCTACCCGCTCGCGCGTCAGCTCCAGCTCTTCCAGATAACGGGTCAGGCTGTTGTTCAACTCGTTCCAGTAGTCGGCGTCGTCCTCGACGAACCACGGCATCTTGCTACGTGTCAGTTGAGCGTAGATGTCTCGCTGTGGCGCGAGGAAGCGCCGCATGCCTGCCGCCCGTCTGCGGATATGCACCATGTTGCCGTGTTCGGGCATGTACCGTTCGTCGGCGTCTATCCGTTCTTCCATATCATCGGCCAGATCGGTCAACTCACTGACCACCGCCTGTACCTTGTCCGTCAGTAACTGAGCGAGGTACACCAGCAACTCGGACGACGTTTTCGGCCCCTTTCCTTCGGTGAGCAGAGCAATCAATTCGTCTGTGGCCCGCAACGAACGCAGGCGCAAGGAGATCACTCGCTGGGCTGCCGCAAAAATCCGCACCGATACCATGTCTTCCGGTTCGGCGCCCGGGTTGAGGTTGACCCCGCGCAGGAACAGAAGCAACTGGTTATCCGGCAAGGGCAACAGCCGCGGCCGGGTGTTCTCTTCCAGCATCAGGTCACAGACAAACTCCGTCAGCCCGCTGGACTTGCGCAACCATGTCTGGGTTTGCGGATGGCTGCGGTCCCAGTGCAGCCAAAGGCTCTCATGGGCCTCCAACTGCAACGTATCCAGGTCGGTGCGCGCGATGGAGCGCGCCCCACCCTTCCCATTCAACACCAGCGCATGCACCAGGCCCCACTGGGCGTTCGAATCATCGACCATTTACTTTCCTTGCAGTCCCATACGGCGGAAACGCCATTTACTGAGGCATTTCCAATGGACTTGGCGAGACGATGATGCCGTTGTTGTCGGCATACACGTACTCACCCGGGCGGAACGTCACGCCGCCAAAACTCACGATCACATTCAAATCACCCAATCCGCGCTTGTCGGTCTTGAGCGGGTGGCTGGCCAGGGCTTGCACCCCAAGGTCGGTTTGCGCCAGAACGTCGACATCCCGCACGCAACCGTAGATGACCATGCCTTCCCAGCCGTTTCGAGCGGCCTTCTCAGCCAGCATGTCCCCCAGCAGCGCGCGCCGCAGCGAACCGCCGCCATCGACGACAAGCACTTTGCCCTTGCCGTTCTGTTCCGCCTGTTCGCGAACCAGTGAGTTGTCCTCGAAACATTTCAGGGTCACGATCTGCCCCCCGAACGAATCACGACCACCGAAATTGCTGAACATCGGTTCGACCACCTGAACCAGGTCAGGGTAGGCGTCGCACAGATCCGGCGTGATGTAATGCATGGTCAACTCCTGTCAGTGAGGCTGTCGCTCGAGAGGAATCCGCCTTTTGGCGGGCTCGGATGGGTCGCACGTCTGACCGCGCGGCGCATCACATTGCTTCCTTATATAGAACAAAAACCTGACCGACGAGTATTCAGTGCCATGGAAGGCGGCCCGCCATTCGACCAGCGCTAGCTTAGCCCTCTACCCCCTGCATAGGAATGCCTCGCACCGGCCAAACTCAGGAAGTTGCCAACATGTTCAGCGTTGATTCAGCCGCAACGGGTTGAAGCTGGCGGTTCAACCAATCCTCGACCCTGGGCCAGACCTGCACCTGAGCTGCCTTGCTGACGAGCATCTGTACGTGCCCGAAATCCTCGGTGAAACCTTGCTCGCGCCCCAGCAGCAGAAACGCCTTGGTTTCGCCACCGATCTGCTCGAACAATTCGTGGCACGCCCAGGGCGGGTCCTGCGTATCCCCCACGGCGGCGACGCACAGGGTGGGCACGTTGACATGGCGCAGGCCGGACCACCAATCGTCCTTTTTGTCCCCGAAACGGCCGAACGGCCCATGCCAGCGCAGGCTTTCCACCAGGATGCCCATCGGCTCGTCCTCGGGGCCCCGTTTGAGACGCGGGCCGGATACATGCTCGAAGCGCTTGAGCAGCACGCGGGCACTCCAGGCCAGTCCGGGCACTTTCAAGGGCCAGTAGGTGCGGGTCACCTGACTACCGAACAGTGCCACCGACGCAGCCTGCCTGGCTCCCAGGTAATGACCGCCGAGCGCAGCGGCCAGGGTCGTGCCGCCCAGCGAATGGCCGATCCAATGCGGCACCTGCCCGGTCTGCTCGACGACGAAGTCGGCGATCGCGGGAAGGTCATACTGCGCATAATCGGCAACGCGATTAGTCCGGTAAGCCTCGTTTCGGGCGGATAATCCGTGGCCACGCATTTCGGGAATCCACACGTCGAACCCGGCGCGCGCCAGATAAGCGCCCAGGCCGATGCCTTTCGGGGAATACCAGAAGCGCCGATTGGAGAAACTGCCGTGCAGCAGGATCACGGGCACGCCGCGTACGTCGGGAGCCGCCGCCCGCCCCAGACGGGTCACAGCCAGCTCGACGGTGAAATCCAGGCTGTTGCCGGGTTTGAGACGGTAGACGTCCTCGACCAGATCGCCACGCCGCTCGGCACTGATCAAGGCCACGGGAAAAAGGTTGCTGCTGCTTTGCATAGATCGTTTTTGCTTGATTCAAGAATGACCAGCGCCCCGAGAAGCGAGTCCGGGAACGCCGTGGCGCCTTAATAAATGTCTGAGCAGGTCGCATAAAAAAGGGCGGATCATCAAGACCGCCCTGTTCCAGAAGACAGGCCCGGGGAACGGGCCCGCATCTTACTCGCTTTACATCACTTTGGAGCATCCTGCTCGGACAGGAAGAACCAGGTTTCCAACACCGAGTCGGGGTTCAGGGAAACGCTCTCGATCCCCTGTTCCATCAACCAGCGCGCCAGATCCGGATGGTCCGATGGCCCCTGGCCACAGATGCCAATGTATTTGCCCGCCTTGTTACAGGCCTGGATGGCATTGGACAGCAGTTTTTTGACCGCCGGATTACGCTCGTCGAACAGGTGCGCGATGATGCCGGAGTCACGGTCCAGGCCCAGCGTCAGTTGAGTCAGGTCGTTCGAGCCAATGGAGAATCCGTCGAAGAACTCCAGGAACTCGTCCGCCAGCAAGGCGTTGGACGGCAGCTCGCACATCATGATGACGCGCAGGCCGTTCTGACCACGAGCCAGCCCGTTTTCCGCCAGCAAATCGACCACCTGGCTCGCCTCACCCAGCGTGCGCACGAACGGCACCATGATTTCGACGTTGGTCAGGCCCATCTCGTTGCGTACACGCTTGAGCGCACGGCACTCCAACTCGAAGCAGTCGCGGAAGTTTTCGCTGATGTAGCGCGAAGCCCCGCGGAAGCCCAGCATCGGGTTTTCTTCCTCCGGCTCGTACAGCTTGCCGCCGATCAGGTTGGCGTACTCGTTGGACTTGAAGTCCGACAGACGCACGATGACCTTCTTCGGGTAGAAAGCTGCGGCGAGCGTGCTGATGCCCTCGACCAGCTTTTCGACGTAGAAACCGACCGGATCGCCGTAACCGGCAATACGTTTATCGACGCTTTCCTTGATGTCCAAAGGCAGATTCGGGTAGTTCAGCAGCGCCTTGGGGTGCACGCCGATCATGCGGTTGATGATGAACTCCAGACGCGCCAGACCAATACCCGCGTTGGGCAACTGGGCGAAATCGAAGGCGCGGTCGGGGTTGCCGACGTTCATCATGATCTTGAACGGCAACTCCGGCATGGCGTCGACGGAGTTCTGTTTGACGTCGAAGCCCAGCTCGCCCTCGAAGATGTAACCGGTGTCGCCTTCGGCACAGGACACGGTGACACCCTGGCCATCCTTGAGCAATTCGGTGGCGTTGCCGCAACCGACGACCGCCGGGATGCCCAGTTCGCGGGCGATGATCGCCGCATGGCAGGTACGCCCGCCGCGGTTGGTGACGATAGCGCTGGCGCGTTTCATCACCGGTTCCCAATCCGGGTCGGTCATGTCGGAGACCAGCACGTCGCCCGCCTGGACCTTGTCCATTTCCGAGACGTCCTTGATGACGCGCACCTTGCCCGCGCCGATGCGCTGGCCAATGGCACGGCCTTCGGCCAGAACGGTGCCCTTCTCTTTCAGAAGGTAGCGTTCCATGACGTTGCCCGAGCTGCGGCTCTTCACGGTTTCGGGGCGCGCCTGAACGATGTAGAGCTTGCCGTCGTCACCGTCCTTGGCCCATTCGATGTCCATCGGGCACTGGTAGTGCTTCTCGATGATCATCGCTTGGCGCGCCAGGTTGCTGACCTCTTCGTCGCTGAGGCAGAAACGGGCGCGATCGGCGGCGTCGACATCGACGGTCTTGACCGATCGCCCTGCCTTGGCCTCGTCGCCATAAATCATCTTGATGGCCTTGCTGCCCAGATTACGCCGCAGGATCGCCGGGCGACCCGCCTCGAGCGTGCTTTTGTGCACGTAGAATTCATCCGGGTTGACCGCGCCCTGAACGACGGTTTCGCCCAGACCATAGGCTCCGGTGATGAACACCACGTCGCGGAAACCGGATTCGGTGTCCAGCGTGAACATCACGCCCGCGGTGCCGGTTTCCGAGCGCACCATGCGCTGGACGCCAGCGGACAGGGCGACCAGCTTGTGATCGAACCCCTGGTGAACGCGATAGGAAATCGCGCGGTCGTTGAACAGCGAGGCGAAGACTTCTTTCGCCGCACGGATCACGTTGTCGACGCCGCGAATGTTGAGGAAGGTTTCCTGCTGACCGGCGAAGGACGCGTCAGGCAAGTCTTCTGCGGTGGCGGAAGAGCGCACGGCGACGGCGATGTCCGGATTGCCCGCCGAGAGTTCGGCGAATGCGGTGCGGATTTCGCTGTTGAGCCGCTCGGGGAATTCGGCCTCCATGATCCACTGACGGATCTGCGCGCCGGTCTTGGCCAGTGCGTTGACGTCGTCGACATCCAGTGCATCGAGTGCCTTGTGAATCTGATCGTTCAGACCACTCTGCTCAAGAAAATCACGATAGGCCTGAGCTGTAGTGGCGAAGCCACCGGGGACGGATACGCCTGCGCCCGCCAGGTTGCTGATCATCTCGCCGAGGGATGCGTTCTTGCCCCCCACATGCTCAACATCTTGTTTGCCGAGCTTATCGAGGGAAACTACGTACTCTACCAAGGTGATCTCTCCACTAACCGATTTGTTGTTGGGAAAAGCTTTGGCGCTGCAATGACAGGGAACGGATTCTGCGCACGGGGTTCGGATCTTGAAGCCTGACGCGTAAAACTCGTTAGAATGCGGCCAATCATGGCCCGCAAGCGCGCCTATGATATCCAAGAATCGTCATCAGCTTAAGGCCCAGGGCGCAAATGAAACGATCCGCTTTCTTTATCTCCGACGGCACCGGCATCACTGCCGAAACCCTTGGCCAGAGCCTGCTCGCGCAGTTTGAAAACATTACATTCAACAAGTTCACGCGGCCCTACATCGACAGCGTCGAGAAAGCCCGGGCCATGGTGGCGCAGATCAACAAGGCCGCCGAGAAAGACGAAGTTCGGCCGATCATCTTCGACACCATCGTCAATCAGGACATTCGGGAAATCCTGGCGACCTCCGATGGCTTCATGATCGACATCTTTTCGACCTTCCTCGCCCCGCTCGAACAGGAGCTTAGTTCACACTCGTCGTACTCGGTGGGCAAATCCCACTCCATCGGTCACAACTCCAATTACATGGAGCGGATCGAGGCGGTGAACTTCGCGCTGGACAATGACGACGGGGCCCGTACGCACTATTACGACAAAGCGGACATCATTCTGGTGGGTGTATCGCGCTGTGGGAAGACGCCTACCTGTCTATACATGGCCATGCAATTCGGCATACGCGCCGCGAACTATCCGCTTACCGAAGACGACATGGAGCGCCTGCAGTTGCCCGCCGCGCTCAAACAGCATCGCGCCAAGCTGTTCGGGCTGACCATCGACCCGGACCGCCTGACGGCGATTCGTCATGAGCGCAAGCCCAACAGCCGCTATTCCAGCTTTGCGCAGTGTGAATTCGAAGTGCGCGAAGTGGAAAACCTGTTCCGCCGCGAGAACATTCCGCACATCAACTCCACGCACTTTTCGGTCGAGGAAATCTCGGCGAAAGTGCTGGTGGAAAAAGGGGTAGAACGCAGATTCAAATAGCACTGCGTAACCGCAGGCGCGCTTGCCCGCGATGGCGTCGTCTCATTCAGCACGGATTCGGCAGACAGATCGCAATCGCGGGCACGCGCACGCCTACGACGATGGCATGTGCGGTCAGTCACCCGGCACGCGCACCCACCCCTCCATCAATACCCGCGCGCTGCGGCTCATGATGGCCTTCTTCACTTTCCATTCACCTCCGACCTCCACCGCCTCGGCGCCCACGCGCAGCGTTCCCGAAGGATGCCCGAAGCGCACAGCCGTGCGTTCGCCGCCGCCGGCCGCCAGGTTCACCAAGGTTCCGGGAATCGCTGCGGCCGTGCCGATCGCCACGGCGGCGGTGCCCATCATCGCGTGGTGCAGCTTGCCCATGGACATCGCCCGCACAAGCAGATCGGTGTCGTTCGCCGATACGCGCTTGCCGCTTGAAGACAGGTAGTCACTGGGTTTTGCGACAAAAGCGACCTTGGGCGTGTGCTGGCGCTTTGCAGCGTCCTCCACGCTGGCGATCAAGCCCATGCGCACGGCACCATGCGCCCTGATGGTCTCGAGTCGGCTCAACGCCTGCGGGTCGCCATTGATCGCGTCCTGCAGCTCGGTGCCCGTGTAGCCAATGTCACTGGCGTTGACGAAGATCGTCGGGATACCCGCGTTGATCAGGGTGGCCTTGAGTGTCCCGACGCCGGGCACCTCCAGGTCGTCCACCCGATTGCCCGTCGGAAACATCGCACCGCCCGTGCCCTCTTCCTCTGCCGCCGGATCCATGAACGCCAGTTGCACCTCGGCGGCGGGAAAGGTCACCCCATCGAGCTCGAAATCGCCGGTTTCCTGAACCTGGCCATCGGTGATCGGCACATGGGCGATGATGGTCTTGCCAATGTTGGCTTGCCAGATCCGCACCACAGCCACACCGTTGTGAGGAATCCGCGCCGCATCGACCAGCCCATTGCTGATGGCGAAGGGTCCGACGGCAGCCGACAAGTTGCCACAGTTGCCGCTCCAATCCACGAACGGCGCGTCGATCGACACCTGACCGAACAGGTAATCGACATCGTGCTCGGGCTTGATGCTTTTAGACAGAATCACCGCCTTGCTGGTGCTGGACGTGGCGCCCCCCATGCCATCGATCTGCTTGGCATAGGGATCGGGGCTGCCGATCACCCGCAACAGCAGGGCATCGCGTGCCGGGCCCGGTACTTGAGCGGTTTCGGGCAGATCCTCAAGTCGAAAAAACACCCCTTTGCTGGTCCCGCCGCGCATATAAGTGGCAGGGATCTTGATCTGGGCTGTGTGAGCCATGGAATCGTTTCCTTCTTCATTCTGAGACAGGTACGGAACCGCTCCTCAGCGCCAGGGCCACGTGCAGACCGTGCCCCTGGCGTGAGAGGCCGTCATGCCACGGCGGCCGATTCGAGGAAGTCCTGGGCGAAACGCTGCAGCACACCACCGGCTTCGTAGATCGAGACCTCCTCCCCCGTGTCGAGGCGACAGGTCACCGGCACCTCGATGCGCTCGCCGTTGTTTCGCTGGATAACCAGTGTCAACGTCGCTCGGGGCGTTCTTTCTCCGATGACGTCGAACAGCTCGGTGCCGTCGATCCCCAGTGTCGTACGGTTGGTGCCGGGCTGAAACTCCAGCGGCAATACCCCCATGCCCACCAGATTGGTACGGTGGATTCGCTCGAAGCCTTCGGCAACGATCGCCTCCACGCCCGCCAGACGCACCCCTTTCGCCGCCCAGTCACGGGAGGAACCCTGGCCGTAGTCGGCACCTGCGACAATGATCAGCGGCTGTTTGCGGTCCATGTAGGTTTCGATCGCCTCCCACATGCGCACCACCTTGCCTTCCGGCTCGATGCGGGCCAGCGAACCCTGCTTGACCTTGCCGTCCTCTCGTACCATTTCATTGAACAGCTTGGGGTTGGCGAAGGTGGCGCGCTGAGCGGTCAAGTGATCGCCGCGGTGAGTGGCGTAGGAGTTGAAGTCCTCTTCCGGCACACCCATCCTCGCCAGGTATTCGCCTGCGGCACTGTCGAGCATGATTGCATTGGACGGCGACAGGTGATCGGTGGTGATGTTGTCCGGCAGCACCGCCAACGGGCGCATGCCCCGGAGGGTGCGCTCGCCTGCCAGTGCACCTTCCCAATACGGAGGGCGACGAATATAGGTACTCATGGGGCGCCAGTCGTAGAGCGGTTCGACCCTTGGACCTGTGTCCTCATGAACGGCGAACATCGGGATGTATACCTGGCGGAACTGCTCCGGTTTAACAGCCGCTTTGACCACGGCGTCGATTTCTTCATCGCTTGGCCAGATGTCTTTCAGGCGAATCTCATGCCCGTCCGGCCCAATGCCCAGCACATCCTTCTCGATGTCGAAGCGGATGGTCCCGGCAATGGCATAGGCCACCACCAGCGGCGGCGAGGCCAGAAAGGCTTGCTTGGCGTACGGGTGGATGCGCCCATCGAAGTTGCGATTGCCCGACAGAACGGCCGTCGCGTACAGGTCGCGGTCGATGATTTCCTGCTGGATCCGAGGCTCCAGCGCACCGGACATGCCGTTGCAGGTGGTGCAGGCGAACGCCACGACACCAAAGCCCAGTTGCTCGAGCTCACCGGTCAATCCGGCTTCGTCCAGGTACAGCGCAACGGCCTTGGAACCCGGAGCCAGGGAAGATTTGACCCACGGCTTGCGCGTCAGCCCTAGCGCGTTGGCGTTGCGTGCTAACA
The DNA here is from genome assembly GCF_003052515.2 of Pseudomonas sp. RIT409. Taxonomy (GTDB): domain Bacteria; phylum Pseudomonadota; class Gammaproteobacteria; order Pseudomonadales; family Pseudomonadaceae; genus Aquipseudomonas. Next base: position 145,209 of record NZ_QARE02000009.1, read on the forward strand.
GCCCCGCAGCAATGACATTGCGTGGGTTGCTGGTGTTGGTGCAACTGGTGATCGCCGCAATGATCACGGCACCGTCCGGCATCTGCCCAGGGGTTTGTGCCCAGGCGCCGGCGATGCCTTTTGCAGCGAGATCGGTCGTGGCCACCCGGGCGTGAGGATTCGACGGCCCGGCCATGTTGCGCACGACGCTGGATAGATCGAAGTGCAGCACCCGCTCATAGTGCGCCTCGGCCAAGCTGTCCGCCCACAGCCCGGTCTGCCGGGCATAGGTTTCGACCAGTTTCACTTGCTGATCGTCGCGCCCGGTCAGGGTCAAGTAGTCGATGGTCTGCTGATCGATGGCGAACATCGCGGCGGTTGCGCCATATTCCGGGGCCATGTTGGAAATGGTGGCGCGATCCCCCAGCGTCAGGGCACGGGCCCCTTCGCCATAAAACTCAAGGTAGGCCCCGACGACTTTCTGTTGACGCAAATATTCCGTGAGCGCGAGCACCACGTCGGTGGCGGTGATGCCAGGCTGAGGCCGACCCGATAGCTCGACGCCGACGATATCCGGCAGGCGCATCCAGGACGCGCGCCCCAGCATGACGTTTTCTGCCTCCAGCCCGCCGACGCCGATGGCGATCACGCCCAGCGCATCGACGTGCGGCGTGTGGCTGTCAGTGCCCACAAGGGTGTCGGGGTAAGCCACACCCTCGAGGGTCTGGATCACCGGCGACATTCGCTCCAGGTTGATCTGGTGCATGATGCCGTTGCCCGGCGGGATCACTTCGACATTCTTGAAGGCCTGTTTGGTCCAGTTGATGAAGTGAAAACGGTCTTCGTTGCGACGGTCCTCGATGGCACGGTTTTTCGCGAAGGCGTCGGGATCGTACCCACCGCACTCGACGGCCAGTGAATGGTCGACGATCAATTGGACCGGGACCACCGGGTTGACCTGTGCCGGGTCCCCGCCGCGCTCAGCGATGGCGTCGCGCAAACCCGCCAGATCCACCAATGCGGTCTGCCCAAGGATGTCGTGACACACCACCCGGGCGGGAAACCAGGGAAAGTCGAGGTCGCGTTTGCGCTCGATCAACTGTTTCAACGAAGCCTGCAGGGCCGCCGGATCGCAGCGGCGTACCAGGTTCTCCGCCAGCACCCGCGAGGTGTACGGCAAGGTGGCGTAGGCGCCAGGCTTGATGGCCTCGACAGCCTCGCGGGCGTCGAAATAATCCAGCGAAGTGCCGGGCAATGGCTTGCGGTATTCAGTGTTCATCGTCAGAACTCGGTCACGGTTGGTTCAAAGGGCAGGCCTTGATCCCTGTCATGGTGTAGGAGCCCGATTGCTCGCGACCGCGTCGTACCTGCGACGACGATGTCGTCTGACACACCGCGGTCGCGGCAAGCGTACTCCTGCCGCTCGGGACCTGAGCCAAATTTAGCGCTGCTCGATGGGCACGAACGTGCGCTGCTCGACGCCGATGTACTCGGCACTCGGGCGGATGATGCGATTGTTCGCGCGCTGTTCGAACACGTGGGAGGCCCAGCCCGTCAGGCGCGAGCAGACGAAGATTGGCGTGAACAGCTTGGTGGGGATCCCCATGAAGTGGTAGGCCGAAGCGTGGTAGAAATCGGCGTTGGGAAACAGTTTTTTCTGTTCCCACATGGTCTTGTCGATGGCTTCGGAAACCGGGAACAGCACCGTATCACCTGCCTCATCGGCGAGCTTTTTCGACCAGCCCTTGATCACCTCGTTGCGTGGATCGTTGTCCTTGTAGATCGCATGGCCGAAGCCCATGATCTTGTCCTTGCGCTCCAGCATCGCCAGCGTGCCTTTGACCGCCTCTTCGGCGGACGAGAATTTTTCGATCATCTCCATGGCCGCTTCGTTGGCGCCGCCGTGCAGCGGGCCGCGAAGACTGCCGATGGCCGCGGTGATACAGGAAAACAGGTCCGACAGCGTCGAGGCGCAGACCCTGGCGGTAAAGGTTGACGCATTGAATTCGTGCTCTGCGTAAAGGATCAGCGAAACGTCCATGACCTTGCGGTGCAGGTCACTGGGAGCCTTGTCCAGCAGCAGCTTGAGGAAGTGCCCACCTAAGGAAGGTTCGTCGGTCATGCAATCGATGCGCTTGCCGTCATGGCTGAAGCGGTACCAGTAACACATGATGGCGGGGAACGCGGCCAACAGGCGGTCGGTTGCGTCACGCTGCTGGTCGAAACTCGTTTCCGGCTCCAGATTACCGAGCATCGAGCAACCGGTGCGCATCACATCCATCGGATGGGCCTCGGCGGGAATGCGCTCCAACACCTCTTTCAACGCAGGCGGCAGGTCCCGCAGGCCCTTCAGCTTTTCAAGGTAGCTGTCCAATTGCGCCTGGGTCGGTAACTCGCCGTACAGCAGCAGGTAGGCGACTTCCTCGAAGCGAGCGTCAGCGGCCAGCTCGCGCACGTCATAACCTCGATAGGTCAGCCCGGCGCCGGCCTGGCCGACGGTGGACAAGGCAGTCTGCCCGGCAACCTGGCCACGCAGGCCCGCGCCGCTCAATATTTTTCCTTCAGCCATTGCTGTCTCCAATCTTGTCGTTTTAAGGGAATCGGCAATTCCGTGACTCGTAAGTCGCTGCAGGAGCGCGCTTGCCCGCGACGCGATCGGCCTGTGAACGCAGTGGCTGACACACCGCAATCGCAGGCAAGCGCGCTCCTAACAAGCTGTCGAAAGCTCTCAGGACTTCTTCTGCGCGAACAGCGCGTCCAGTTTCTGTTCGAAAGCGTGGTAGTCGATACGCTCGTAAAGCTCCATACGGGTCTGCATGGTGTCGACCACATTCTTTTGCGTACCGTCACGGCGAATCGCGGTGTAGACGTTTTCCGCCGCCTTGTTCATGGCGCGGAATGCCGACAGCGGGTACAGCACCAGCGCCACCTCGGCCGCGGCCAGTTCCTCGGTGGTGAACAGCGGCGTTGCGCCGAACTCGGTGATGTTGGCCAGAATCGGTGCTTTTACGCGCGAGGCGAACAGCTTGTACATCTGCAACTCGGTGATGGCCTCGGGGAAGACCATGTCTGCGCCCGCCTCGATGCAGGCTGCGGCCCGATCCAGTGCCGACTCCAGCCCTTCGACGGCCAGCGCGTCGGTACGCGCCATGATCACGAAGCTTTCATCGGTGCGTGCATCGACGGCCGCCTTGATGCGATCGACCATCTCCTGCTGTGAGACGATTTCCTTGCCCGGACGATGACCGCAACGCTTGGCGCCCACCTGATCCTCGATGTGCATGGCGGCCGCGCCGAACTTGATCATTGATTTCACCGTGCGCGCCACGTTGAACGCGGAGGCGCCAAAGCCGGTGTCGACATCCACCAGCAAGGGCAAGTCGCAGACGTCGGTGATGCGGCGCACGTCGGTCAATACATCATCGAGGCCGGTAATGCCAAGGTCCGGTACCCCCAGGGAGCCCGCCGCGACCCCGCCACCCGACAGGTAGATGGCCTTGAAGCCGGCGCGCTGGGCCAGCAAGGCGTGATTGGCATTGATCGTGCCGACCACTTGCAGCGGATGCTCGCTGGCCACGGCATCACGGAAGCGTTGGCCGGGAGTCTTTCTTGAAGTCATTGTTCACCTCGGTCAGAAGCACCTTGATAGTGCTGTTCGATGTTGCGCCGCGAGGCGCCGATGTGGCGACGCATCAGCAGCTCTGCCAGTTCGCCGTCACGGTCTGCGATGGCGTCCAGAATGCGATGGTGTTCGGCGAACGCCTGGCGGGGCCGGTTGGGCGTGGTGGAATACTGGATGCGGTACATCCGCACCAGTTGGTAGAGCTCGCCACACAGCATTTGCGTCAAGGTGCCGTTGCGTGCCCCCTGAATGATCCGGTAATGGAAGTCGAAATCGCCCTCCTGCTGGTAATAGCCCACGCCGGCCTGGAAGGCGCAATCGCGCTCATGGGTGTCCAGCACATGGCGCAACTCCTCGATCTCTTCGATCGTCATGCGTTCGGCGGCCAGACGGCAGGCCATGCCTTCCAGCGATTCACGAATTTCGTAGAGTTCCACCAGTTCGGCATGGCTCAGCGAAACCACCCTGGCCCCGACATGCGGGACGCGCACCAACAAGCGCTGGCCTTCCAGCCGGTGGATGGCCTCGCGCAGTGGCCCGCGACTGATGCCATAGGTACGTGCCAGTTCAGGCTCGGAAATCTTGCTTCCCGGCGCGATGTCGCCCTTGACGATCGCCGCCTGAATGCGACGAAAAACGTTTTCGGACAAGGTCTCCGAATCGAGCGAAGCCGTGGGCGCGAGTTCAGGGCTATCCAACATTGTCGACACCTTGTGTTTCCAGTACGTCAAATCTAGTCACTATCGGCACATTTCGTCAAAGATAATTTTAGGACTGTCGACAATCGTCTTATTACCGCTCGACTTGACCCACGGTTCGCCGGTGACACCAGCGTTGCCGTTCGCTGGCGCCAGAAAACCTTCATGCTAGAATGCCGACCGCATCAGCCTGCCAAGCATGTCTACCCGAGTGTGGCCAGAACCGGACTGCCGAGCCGACGCCGTCGTCGCTCTTTGTACTCACTTTCACCGCACCAGGATCTATGAGCCGCCACCCCCTTCTTTGCCTTCTCTGCCTGTATTTGCCGGGTCTGTTTTTCAGCGATTCGTCCGCGGCTGCGGGCAAGACGGTCTACGGGTTGAATGAGTACGCCGACGTGGCCGGGATCGATCTTCAGGTGGCGGCCAAACTCGACACCGGCGCGAAGACCGCGTCCCTCAGCGCCCGCGACATCAAGCGGTTCAAGCGTGACGGCGAATCCTGGGTGCGGTTCTATCTGGCGATCGACGATGCCCATGAGCACCCCATCGAACGCCCTCTGTCCCGGGTCAGCAAGATCAAGCGCCGCGCCGGCGACGTGGATCCGGACGACGAGAAAAAATACACCTCGCGCCCCGTGATCAGCCTCGATGTCTGCATGGGCAAGGTTTCTCGCACCATCGAAGTGAACTTGACCGACCGAAGTGCATTCCAATACCCGCTTTTGATTGGCTCCGAGGCCCTCAAGCACTTCGACGCACTGGTCGACCCCAGCCTTAAATTTGCTGCAGGCAAGCCTGCCTGCATCACTGATGCTCAAACCGCAGAGTAACGACATGCGCTCTCTTACCCTCCATCTGAAAATCCTGATCGCCACCCTGGTGACCCTGGGCATCGCGATCACGGCCTATCAGATACTGGTGCTGGGCATCCCGGTGACCGAAGACGAAACAGACGACTTGTGGAACATCGACGCCAAGGTCGAGTTCGTCGCCAATCCGAAGGACTCGGTCAAGGTGCAGATGTACGTCCCACCGCTGTCCCGGGATTACATCAGCCTCAATGAAAGTTTCATCTCCAATAATTACGGCGTGAACGTCAACCGGGCCGACGGTAACCGCAAGGTGACCTGGTCAGCGCGCCGCGCCACGGGCAACCAGACCCTCTACTACCGCCTGGTGCTGACCAAGCGCTACAGCGCCGAAAAAGCCAAGGTCAAAGGCCCGATCTTCCGCGATAGCATCGCCGTGGAAGGCCCCGAGAAAATCGCTGCCGACGCTCTGCTCGCCCCCATTCGCCAGCATTCCGCGGATGTCGAAACCTTCGTCAGCGAGGCAATACGGCGGGTCAACAACCTGAGTGACGACAACGTCAAGCTGCTTCTGGCGGGCGATCCTTCGGTACAGAACAAGGCCCGCGTCACCGAACTGCTGCTGTCCATTGCCCACGTGCCGGTGGAAAAGGTGCACACCATTCGGCTGGTCGCCGATCAGCCCCAGGCGCCCGAGCTCTGGCTGCGCAGCTTCAATGGCAAGGACTGGTTGTATTTCAACCCCGAAACGGGCGAGGCCGGGCTCCCCGAAGACCGCCTGGTGTGGTGGATCGGCGACGACAATCTGATCACGGTCGAGGGGGGCAAGAAAGCGGTCGTCAGTTTCAGCCTGAACAACAGCGAAATGAACGCCATCCGCCTGGCCAAGCTGACCGACGAAAGCACCGATGCCGACTTCCTCGAATACTCACTTTACGGCCTGCCGCTGCAGACCCAGCAGACCTTCATGATCATGGTGATGATTCCGATCGGCGTGCTGGTCATCCTGATCCTGCGCAACCTCGTCGGCCTGCAGACACTGGGTACCTTCACGCCGGTGCTGATCGCCCTGGCCTTTCGCGAAACCCAACTGGGTTTCGGCATCGTCCTGTTCACCATCATCACTGCGCTCGGGCTATCGCTGCGCTCCTATCTCGAGCACCTGAAACTGCAGATGCTGCCGCGACTGTCGGTGGTGCTGACCTTCGTCGTGGTGCTGATCGCCGCCATCAGCCTGTTCAGCCACAAATTGGGCCTTGAACGCGGGCTGTCGGTGGCGCTGTTCCCGATGGTGATCCTCACCATGACCATCGAGCGCCTGTCGATCACCTGGGAAGAGCGCGGCGGCGGCCACGCAATGAAGGTCGCCATCGGCACCCTCTTCGCCGCCTCGCTGGCACACATCATCATGACCGTGCCGGAACTGATCTATTTCGTTTTCACCTTCCCGGCGATCCTGCTGATTCTGGTGGGTTTCATGCTGGCCATGGGACGCTACCGCGGCTACCGCCTGACCGAACTGGTGCGCTTCAAGGCTTTCCTCAAGGAAGACGCTGAGCGGGAAAACGCCCGATGATCGGCTGGTGGAAGACCTGGAAAGCCCTAGAGGCCAAGGGGATCATGGGCATCAACCGGCGCAATGCCGATTACGTGCTCAAGTACAACAAACGAAGCCTGTATCCCATCGTCGATGACAAGATCATCACCAAGGAGCGGGCCATCGCAGCAGGCATTCATGTGCCGGAGATGTACGGGATCATTTCGACCGAGAAGGAAATCGAGCGGCTTGACGAGATCATCGGCGCCCGCAACGACTTCGTCGTCAAACCCGCACAGGGCGCGGGTGGCGATGGCATTCTGGTCATTGCCGATCGTTTCGAGGAGCGCTTTCGCACGATCTCCGGGCGCATCATCAGCCATGACGAAATCGAGCATCAGATTTCCAGCATCCTCACCGGCCTGTATTCGCTGGGCGGCCATCGCGATCGGGCATTGATCGAATACCGGGTAACGCCCGATCCGATCTTCAAGAGCATCAGTTACGAGGGCGTGCCGGACATCCGGGTCATCGTGCTGATGGGTTACCCGGTCATGGCGATGCTGCGCTTGCCCACGCGCCAGTCCGGCGGCAAGGCCAATCTGCACCAGGGCGCGATTGGCGTGGGGGTCGACTTGGCCACCGGGCAAACCTTGCGCGGCACCTGGCTCAACAACATCATCAGCAAACACCCGGACACCACCAACGCCGTGGACGGCGTGCAACTCCCCAATTGGGATGGGTTCATGAAGCTGGCCGCCGAATGTTATGACTTGTGCGGCCTTGGCTACATCGGCGTGGACATGGTGCTCGACCAGGATCGCGGTCCGCTGATCCTCGAGCTCAATGCCCGCCCCGGTCTGAATATTCAGATTGCCAACGATTGCGGCCTGACCCACCGCACCCGCGCAGTCGAACAGCGCCTTGAAGAGCTGGCCGCTGAAGGCCGTCACGACAGCCCGGATGAGCGCGTCCAGTTCGTCCAGGCGCTGTTCGGGCACGTCTGAGGCAAACTTTCAGCGGTCGGGCCCGGTGCCACGCGATCACTTGCCAAAGCGTTCTCTGGCCGTGCCCAACCCCTTTCAACGCCTGACCGGGGTCTTGTCCGGGGACTGTGACCCGCGATACAGCGGCGCGCAGGCGTCAAATTCCGACACACCTCTAGGAGGCTGATCAGCAGAGGACTACAATCGCCGTCCGCGCCATGACTGACCGCTTCCGCATGCCAATCTGCTCTGTACACCCGATCCCCTACCACGCCAACCCGACCGGGTATTTTTCTGCGGTTCGCCACGCGCCCGGCGCCGTGCTGCTGGACAGCGGCCGCCCGGAAGCGGACCGGGGGCGGTTCGACATCCTCAGTGCCTGGCCGCTGCAGGTGTTCGTTCCCGAAACGGACGAAACAGGTGCAGCGTTTCTGGACCGCCTGCGCGCAGGCCTGGCTCAATTGCCAGAAGCAGCGTTGCCCGAACACCTCACCTTGCCATTCGCCGGCGGGCTGCTGGGTTACCTGGCCTACGATTTTGGTCGATTGTTCGAGGCGTTGCCCGCCCAGGCCATCGATGACCTGCACCTGCCCTCGGCGCAACTCGGCCTGTACGATTGGGCGCTGATCAGTGACCATCAGCAACGCACTTCGCAGTTGATGTTCCATCCTTCGATGAGTCTGCAAGCACGCCAGCGGCTGATCGAGCTGTTCGACACCCCCGCCCCGTCGGGTGAAACGTCCTTCCAGCTCACCCGCCCGTTTTCCGCGGACACGAGTGCCGAGCAGTATCGAGCGGCCATCGAGCGCATTCATGCCTACATTCAGGCCGGAGACTGCTATCAGGTCAATTTCGCCCAGCGGTTTCGTGCCGGTTACAGCGGCGATCCATGGACGGCCTACCAGGCGCTGCGGGCGGCCTGCCCGACACCCTTCGCTGGCTTCCTCGCCCTGCCTGATGGCGATGCGGTGCTGAGCCTGTCCCCGGAGCGCTTCATCAAGGTCAGCCAGCGCCAGGTCGAAACCCGACCGATCAAAGGCACGCGCCCCCGCGGTCGGGATGCCACCGAAGACCGAGCCTATGCCGAGGCGTTACTCGCCAGCCCGAAGGACCGCGCCGAGAACCTGATGATCGTCGACCTGCTGCGCAACGATTTGGGCCGCACCTGCCGGACCGGCTCAGTGCGGGTGCCCGAGCTGTTCAGCCTGGAAAGCTACCCCAATGTTCATCATCTGGTCAGTGCAGTGACCGGCGAACTGGCCAACGGAAAGGATGCGCTCGACCTGATCGGCAGCAGTTTCCCCGGAGGCTCGATCACCGGCGCTCCGAAGATTCGCTCCATGCAGATCATCGACGAGCTGGAGCCCACACGCCGTGCGTTGTATTGCGGCTCATTGCTGTATCTGGACGTGCGCGGCGAAATGGACAGCTCCATCGCGATTCGCAGCCTCCTCGCCCAACACGGCCAGATCGCCTGCTGGGGTGGCGGCGGCATCGTAGCCGACTCGGATTGGAACGCCGAGTACCAGGAGTCCATGACCAAGGTTCGGGTACTGCTCGAAACACTCGAGGGGCTGTGACCAGCCCGCTTTGGAATCGCCGCTCGCCTGCAGCTTTCGGGCAAACCGACGGCGGTTTTTGTTACCATCTGTGCCATTACGAGCGCCTAAGCGCCACCCTTGATTAGGAAGCCGCCTGATGAGCCATCCCTTCGACGTCGCTGACATCGCCGCGACGTATGCCGACAAGTCCGCCCAGGACATTCTCAAATTCGCCTTCCAGCATTTTGGCGACGAGCTGTGGGTCTCCTTCAGCGGCGCCGAAGACGTGGTGCTGGTTGACATGGCGTGGAAAATCAACAAGAACGTCAAGGTGTTCAGCCTGGACACCGGGCGTCTGCACCCCGAGACCTACCGCTTCATCGATCAGGTTCGCGAGCAGTACAACATTGCCATCGACATCGTTTCTCCCGATCGCGAGAAGCTCGAACCGTTCGTCAAGGAGAAGGGCCTGTTCAGTTTTTATCGGGACGGTCACGGGGAATGCTGCGGGGTGCGCAAGATCGAACCCCTGCGCCGTAAACTGACGGACGTCAAGGCTTGGGCCACCGGCCAGCGTCGCGATCAAAGCCCGGGCACGCGCAACAACGTGGCCGTGGTTGAAATGGACGGTGCGTTCTCGGCCCCCGAGCGCACACTCTACAAATTCAACCCATTGGCGCAGATGACCAGCGCCGAAGTGTGGAATTACATTCGCATGCTGGAACTGCCTTACAACAGCCTGCACGAACGCGGATTCATCAGCATCGGCTGCGAGCCCTGCACCCGCCCGGTCCTGCCGAACCAGCATGAACGTGAGGGTCGCTGGTGGTGGGAAGAAGCCACCCAGAAAGAATGCGGGTTGCACGCAGGCAACCTGATCACCAAAGCCTGAACGCCCTATCAAGGAACAGGCGCACCCGCAAAAGCGGCTCTGAAAAGGGCCGCGCTGGCTTGTCGCTCGACGAGTGCGGCTGCTCTTAGTGCTCGGGGAGCACAACGCCCTCGAACAACTCTTCCAATTCCTGCTTGTTGTGGCACTGAATGGCCTTGGCCATGACATCCCGGGTCAGGTGCGGCGCAAATTTCTCGATGAAATCGCACATGAAGCCCCGCAGGAAGGTCCCACGGCGGAAGCCGATCTTGGTCACGCTGGCCTCGAACAAATCACTGGCGTCGAGCACCACCAAGTCACTGTCCAGCGTCGGGTCCACCGCCATTTTCGCGACGATCCCAACCCCGAGCCCCAGGCGGACATAGGTCTTGATCACGTCGGCATCGGCCGCCGTAAACACCACTTTGGGCGTCAGGCCCCTGTGGCTGAACGCCTCATCGAGCTTGGAGCGCCCGGTAAAACCGAATACGTAGGTCACGATCGGGTATTCAGCGAGGACCTCAAGGGTCAGTTTGGGCACCTTGGTCAGCGGATGCCCTTGAGGCACTACCACGCAACGGTTCCACGTGTAGCACGGCATCATCACCAGATCGCCGAACAGCTCCAGCGCTTCGGTGGCGATGGCGAAGTCCACCGTACCGTCGGCAGCCATTTCGGCAATCTGCATCGGAGAGCCTTGGTGCATGTGCAATGCCACGTCCGGGTACTGCTTGATGAAATTGCTGATCACCGGCGGCAACGCATAACGCGCCTGGGTGTGGGTGGTGGCAATCGACAGGGTGCCTTTCTTTTCGTTGGAGAACTCTTGAGCGATCTGTTTGATGCTCTCGACCTTGCGCAGGATCTCGCCGGCCGTGGTGATGATCCGCTCGCCCGCGGGTGTGACGCGCGTCAGGTGTTTACCGCTGCGCGCGAAGACCTCGACGCCCAACTCGTCTTCCAGCAGGCGAATCTGCTTGCTGATGCCCGGCTGCGAGGTGTAGAGGCTCTGCGCCGTCGCCGAAACGTTGAGGTCGTGGTGCGCCACTTCCCAGATGTAGCGCAGTTGTTGAAGCTTCATAGGTATCCCTCAAAGCCGGAAGACGCTCGCGCGTCCGCGACGGTATATAACTGGATTAATGGTCTGAAAGGCGAAGCTAGAACTTTTTATCATTTTTATTCAGTAATGGCACGCTGCTTTTCAACGCGTCGGCCATTTTCTGAAGATCGCTCACTGCCCGAACCGATACTGCATGGGCACCATGTACACCGGTACCTCGGACAACTGCAGAACCCTGGCGGCCGTTCGCCCGATGGGCGTGTCGCCCTCCCCCCCGTGACTGTGGCTGCCCAGCACCAGCAGATCGACAGCCAATCGTTGCGCCTGCTCCAGAATCACTTTGGACGGATCGCCCTGCACCACGCGGACGTTGCGAATCAGCGCGAGATCCTGGTTGTCTTCGCCCAATTCGTCGCGAAACCCCGCCAGCACCCGAGCCTCGATGCCCTCGATGACGGTGTTGACCCCCTCACTTTGCAACTCCCGAAGCACATCCTCGGCCAGATAGCTCTGCAGGACCGATTCGGCGAACAACCCCATCGGCTCTACCACATGGATGACGTGCAATTCGGCATTGAACGTCCGGGCCAGTGCCAGCGCATGCTGCAGGACAACAGGGGCGTAAAGGCCTAGGTCCGTGGCAAACAGCATCGAGCGAATCATGTGACCTCCAGGCGACCCGTGGCAGGCGCAGACCTCATGAGCGTAGCAGCGCGCAGAGGATTCAGCCGCTTGGATACAGCTTTTCGGTCTAACGGTTCACTGTTTTAGCTCATTGCTGATGCCATGGGGCACATGGCCAGTGGCGACGACTTCGCGGGCCTTTTCGCAATGGCCAGGCTGGTCATCGAAAAATACATCGGCGGCGAAGGCTTCCAGGAAGGCGGACTTATCGAGCCCACCCAAAAACAACGACTCATCCAGTCGAATGTCCCATTCGCGCAGGGTGCGGATGACTCGCTCGTGGGCCGGCGCCGACCGCGCGGTCACCAGGGCGGTACGAATCGGGCAGGCCTCTTCGGAAAACTCACGCTGCAAGAGGTTCAAGGCCGCGAGAAACGGCTTGAACGGGCCGCCCGGCAGCGGCAGGCGCGCGGCCTCGCGTTCACTTGCCTGAAAAGCCTCAAGGCCACCCGACTGGTAGATACGTTCGGACTCATCGGAAAACAGCACTGCGTCGCCGTCGAACGCAATTCGCAGTTCGGCGCTGGCCGCGCGCCGGGCACCGCCGGACAGAATGGTCGCAGCGGCGAAGCCTGCGTCCAGCGCACTGCGCACATCGTCAGCGTGAGTGGAAAGGAACAGATGGCTGCCGAAGGCCGCCAGATAGGGGAAAGGACTGCGACCACCGACGAACGCCGCACGGGAAATGTCCAGCCCGTAGTGCTGAATCGAGTTGAACACCCGCAGGCCCGTGTCGGCGCTGTTGCGCGACACCAGCACCACTTCGACCCGAGACTGGCTCAGGCTGGTGTTGAGGCTCAACAGCTTCTCCACCAGCAAAAACGCATCCCCCGGCTCAAGCACCTCGTCTTCGTGATCGATCTGGTACTTGCGATAGGCGGCAACGCCGTCTGCCATGTAAATGGCGTGGCTTTCGCGCAGGTCGAACAGTGCGCGTGACGATATGGCCAGTACCAATTTGTTGCTGGCGGCTTTCAAAGTCAGGTCATTGGCCATCGGTAGGCTCCCGTTCGTACGCGCTAAGCCAGGCGCCCGGCCTCAGCCAAACGCCCGTCGATTGGCGGTGTCGAGGAAGGCCAGGCTTTGAAACAGCGCGCGGACCCTGGGCATGTCCTGCCCTGCGGCCAGCGCGGCCGCCAAGGGCCTGACGTAAATTGCGTCGAGCTCCAGCGGGCGCTTCTCGATAAAGTCGTGGTACATGCTGGGACGATAGTCCGGCATCTTTTCGGTCAACGTAAACAGCTGTTGCGCATACCCTTCCGGCAGCACATGACCACAGGCTTCGGCACCTTGGACGACTTCGGCCATCAGGGCCTGAATCAACTCACAGCTGTGAGGATCTGCCATCAGCGGTGTTGTGCTGGCGTTGAGCAGCACCGAGAGGCCGTTATAAGGAACGTTCCAGACCAGCTTTTGCCAGCGCGCTTTGTCGAGATTGTCCATCGCCACCGAATCGATGCCAGCCGCGTGGAACAATGCGGCGCCCTGCTCCACGAGGGATTGGCTCGCGGCAGTGTCGGTTGCCGGGCCGCTGTGGTAGCCGATATTCACCGCGCCCAAGGCCTGATGGGTGATTTGCCCAGGCCCTGTACGATGGACGCAAATGAAGCACAGACCACCCAGCAAATGCAGCGAATCGGGCAGCACGGCGCGCAGCGCCTCCTCCACGCCTAAACCGTTTTGCAGGTTCAACACCTTGGCACCCGGGGCGGCAGCGGCCACGATGGCAGGTCCGATGCTGTCGTTACCGGTGGTCTTGGCGCCCACCAACAACCAATCGCAGGGCGGCATGTCGGCTGCCGAAGCGTAGGCTTGAACGGCGTCAAGGCGCAGGGGGCCATGCACGTGGCTGTCTACGTTCAGGCCCCGTTGCGAGACGGCGTTGAACTCACTGCGCAGCAGAAAATGCACGTCATAGCCGGCGCGTGCGAGCATCAGGCCATAAAATCCGCCGATGGCACCGGTGCCGATAATGCCGATGCGCGGCTTTTCAGGGGTGTGGCTCATGGCTTCCTCATTCGACATTCAGGGTAGATCGTCCGGGACTCGGCTCAAAGCGTGGGTCAATCCCTGGCTGATCGCGCCCACCGACAGTTCGCTGCGCAGGGCACCGTGGAATTCGCCATCGCGGACCACGAACAGCGCAGGCAGGTGAAAAACACCATAGCGCTGCACCGCGCCGCCGTTTTCCTCGGCATCTATCCAGCACAACCGTTCGACCGGCAGCGCCAGCTCCGGCAACCGCTGGCGCGCCCATCGGCAGTTGGAACAGCCCACACTGGTAAAAATGAGCAACGACGTGCCCGGCAGCGCCAGCAGTTGCTGATCGACATCGAAGTCCGTCAGGTTCAGTTGATCCACGCCGCTCTCCCAAGGTCTGACGCACACTATATCCGCAAAACCCGCGGGCGTGAGCCCGCTGACGAACTGGCGGGCTGGTGGAGGGCGGCGGCATCGATGGGGCATTCACGTTCGCCACCTCACGCGCCTGCACCGTCCACCCGGCCCGGATCGCACATTTGCCCATTGTGGAAATAAGGGTTAACGCGCTAAGGTTCCGCTCCCCGCTGCCCTAACCCTGCCGCACGCCACGTCCCCTGGCGGTCGGCACCGTGACCTGATGAGTAACACGATGGCTGATTTACCAATCGACGACCTTAACGTCTCCTCCAACGAGACCCTGATCACTCCGGACCAGCTCAAGCGCGAAATTCCCCTCACCGCGGCCGCTCAGGCCACCGTGAGCAAGGGCCGCGAAGTGATCCGCAACATCCTCGATGGCAAGGACCACCGCCTGTTCATCGTGATCGGCCCTTGCTCGATCCACGACATCAAGGCTGCCCACGACTATGCCGATCGCCTGAAAGCCCTGTCTGCCGAACTGTCCGACACCCTCTATCTGGTCATGCGCGTCTACTTCGAGAAGCCGCGCACCACCGTGGGCTGGAAAGGGCTGATCAACGACCCGTATCTGGACGATTCCTTCAAGATTCAGGACGGTCTGCACATCGGTCGCCAGTTGTTGCTGGATCTGGCCGAGAAAGGCCTGCCGACCGCCACTGAAGCGCTGGACCCCATCTCTCCGCAGTACTTGCAGGACCTGATCAGTTGGTCGGCAATCGGTGCGCGCACGACCGAATCCCAGACTCACCGCGAAATGGCCTCTGGCCTATCCTCGGCGGTAGGTTTCAAAAACGGCACGGACGGTGGCTTGACCGTGGCGATCAACGCCTTGCAATCGGTCTCCAGTCCGCATCGTTTTCTGGGCATCAATCAGGAAGGCGGCGTGTCCATCGTGACCACCAAGGGCAACGCCTATGGCCACGTGGTGCTGCGCGGTGGCAACGGCAAGCCCAACTATGATTCGGTCAGTGTCGCCCTGTGCGAACAAGCGCTGGCAAAGGCAAAGGTCAAGCCGAATATCATGGTCGACGCCAGTCACGCCAACTCCAACAAGGACCCAGCCTTGCAGCCCCTGGTCATGGAAAACGTCGCCAACCAGATCCTGGAAGGCAACGAGTCGATCATTGGCCTGATGGTCGAGAGTCATTTGAAATGGGGTGCGCAGTCGATTCCCAAGGATCTGGCCGATCTGCAGTATGGCGTTTCGATCACAGACGCTTGCATCGACTGGGAAACCACCGAGAAGACGTTGCGCAGCATGTACGCCAAGCTCAAGGACGTGCTGCCCAAGCGCAAGCGCGGCTGACGGTCAAGGCTTCCGCCGTCAGCACCACGTCGACTGGATTTGCCGAGCGCAAGCTCTGTCACCCGGCGTACAAGCCATGAAAACAACAACGCCGAGCTTAGGCTCGGCGTTTTTCATTGCAGCAATCGATCAGATCCGGGCTGCCTGGCGCTGATGGCGCTCCATATAACGTTCGACATACGAGCACGACGGGATCACGGTGTAGCCATTGCTTTCGGCATAATCGAGGGCCACTTTGGTCAGCGCCGCCGCAATGCCTCGCCCCCGCAATGCATTGGGGACGAACGTACGATAGATGTCCAGGGTCTGCTTCCCCAGGTCCATGTACGTCAGGTAAGCACGGTGACCGTCGATATTGATTTCGAACTGGTGACCGGCCTCGTCATGGTGGATAGACAACGCCTCGCTCATCACTGCTCCTCGCGGGTCTTGGAATTGGACCCCTACCTTACCCATCTTTATTCGGCGAAGGAACCTCTGCGCCGCCCCGTGCCTGATTTGGACACGAGAAGGTTTCGCTTCTCCATCAAATGAGCACCTGCAAATAGTAGGCGCCATTCTCGCGTCTGCTCAAGTGAATCAACGGCAAATGCACTGCCGCACATCCGACGCACTGTGCGTGGAACCTGTCATTGCTGACGAATGTCCATTGAGACGCGAACGGCCCGGCGAAGTCACGTTAAATACTGCCGAACCAGCATGCCGGTCGAACTTCGTCTATAAACAGAAAAGCCGCGGGAGTTTGACCTCTGTCGGCTAGGCACTGAAAAGGACGTGGCCGACCTGTTGCCTGGTGTTGTCAACGTGCACTTCATGGGGCCTGCTTGCAACTCATTGGCAGACGTAGTGGCCTGAAAAGGCTGGTTTTTTTCGCAGAAAAAGCGTGAGGATTCGCACGGAACGCTTTCAAAGCAAAGAATTTTATGCGGTTCTTGCGCTTGGTCCGTTTACTTACTACAAACAATGAGTACTATGTACGCCGGTCATTTTCTCATTTTCGAGAGATGATTAACTTGAAAGAAGTCCTTTAAGGGGAACACGATGAACAACGTTCTGAAATTCTCTGCTCTGGCCCTGGCCGCCGTTCTGGCTACCGGTTGCAGCAGCGCCTCCAAAGAAACCGAAGCTCGTCTGACTGCTACCGAAGACGCTGCTGCTCGTGCACAAGCTCGCGCTGACGAAGCCTATCGCAAGGCTGATGAAGCACTGGCTGCTGCTCAGAAAGCTCAGCAAACTGCCGACGAAGCCAACGAGCGTGCACTGCGCATGCTGGACAAGGCTAGCCGCAAGTAATAATCCCTCGGGATTGTTGATAAAGCCGGTCCGGTTTCGGACCGGCTTTTTTATTGCCCGCGGCCTGGGCACTGTTTCCGGGCGATAAAAAACCCGCTCACCCTGCCCTATCCTCAGGCCCGGTGAACGGGTATTGGCGCGACCGACGTGATTACTGCAGCGTCATTTGCGTGGCATTGCTCGCCGGTGCAGGGGCGCCCGGTACAGCAATTTCCACCGGCATGCCGTCTTCGGCCGCCACCACATCACGCACTTCATCCCAGTTGATGCGCAGGCTGTTGGCCAGGTCTTCACGTTTGAGCAAGGCGTTGATCACCGCCGTGTGCTTGTCGACGACCGAGGGATTGCCGCTTTCGTCCAGTGGTGTGTGGGCTTCCAGGTACACCTTGCCACCACTGACCCCGAACTTGTAGGGCTCGTTGATGATCCGGACGGTGGTACCCACCGGCACCATGTCAGCCATTTCCAGCACGTTATTGTTGTACATGCGGAAGCAGCCGTGGCTGGTGCGCATGCCGATACCGAACTTCTTGTTGGAGCCGTGGATCAGGTAGCCCGGCACGCCCAGCCCGAATTTGAACGGCCCCAACGGGTTGTCCGGACCGGCTGGCACGACGTTGGGCAAGATGTCACCGTCGGCGGCGTGCTCGGCCTTGATCGATGCAGGTGGCGTCCAGGTCGGGTTCGGCGTCTTGGCGGTGACCTTGGTGGTTGACACTGGAGATCCCCAGCCCTCACGGCCGATGCCCAACGGGAAGGTGTACACCACGTTCCGGCCCTTGGGGTAGTAATAGAGACGGTACTCGGCGAGGTTGATGACGATCCCCTCGCGCGGGCCGGGTGGCAGGATGAAGCGGGTCGGCAGGATGATCTGGGTGCCGGCGCCCGGCAGCCAGGCATCGACGCCAGGGTTGGCCGCGATCATCTCCAGATAGCCCAGGTCGTAGCGGGTACCCAGGTCGGCGAAGGTGTCTTCGTATTTGGCGGTGACGGTCTGCACCTGGCCGATGATGTCTTCGCCCGGCGGCGGCAACGGAAATTCCAGGGCAGAAACAGGGCCGGCCGCACACAGTGCAGCGAGCGACAGACAGCGAGTGAAAGCTGAAATGCGCGACAACATCCGAGGGAATCCTTGGGTAAGCGAAGGCGTGAATGAGCGCGATTGTACACGCCTGCCAGCGCCTTCGGGAGTGGGCGCGACGGCTTAGGACCCGGCGTCGATCTCGGGCCAGATCGGGTGCATGCCGCGGCGCTGCGCGTCGATGATCGCGCGGCACAACGGGCACAACCGCTCATCCTGATAAATCGCCTGCTCCACGCCGGACCAACGCGGCTGAGCGGGCAGCAGCGTGCCGCATAGCGTACGGTCGGCGGAGCCCGCCAGTTCCAGTTGCCGGGCGACCAGATGCACACGCACTTCCTGACAGGCGAACAGGTCAAGCTGCTCGTCGGGTTCGATCAGTTGATAGGCAAAAAGGGACCAGGCGGGACGGCGGGGCATGGAGAGCTCCAAATCGGGGGCGCAACCTTAGCCGAAAGCCAGCATCCAGAAAAGGGCTGAAAGCCTTTAATTCAGATGGCTGGGAAGATTATTGCGGCGCGTGCGGCAGGGCCGTTCAAGGCCTGCCGCAAACCGCTGGCATCAATGATCACGAGCATCGCCACCGAAGGCTGATCCGCACCTACAGAAGTGGCTTGAGCTGCGGCCAGACGTTATCCAGCAGCCTGGGCTGCGCATTGGCTGCCGGGTGCAAGCCATCCGCTTGAGTCAGTTCAGGAACGCCGCCCACGCCCTCGAGCATGAATGGCACCAGCGCCACCTTCTTCTCGGTCGCCAGGTGGGTGTATACCGCCTTGAACGCCTCGGTGTAGCGCGCGCCGTAATTGGGCGGAATCTGCATGCCCAATAACAGTACCTTGGCCCCGGCCGCCTGGGCGCTGTCGATCATCGACGCAAGATTTTGTTGCAATTGGGCAGGCGGTTGTCCGCGAAGCCCGTCATTACCACCCAGTTCGAGCACCACCAATTCCGGTTTGTGTGCTGCAAGCAGCGCAGGCAGACGCGCGAGGCCGCCCGCACTGGTGTCGCCGCTGACCGAGGCGTTGACCACTTTGTGGGCATAACCCTGCTCCGCCAAGCGCTTTTCCAGCAGGCTGACCCAACCCAGGCGGGTATCCAGGCCGAAAGCCGCGCTGATACTATCCCCCACGATCAACACCGTGCCTGCCATGGCTCCTTGAGACAACAGCAGCAACCCCAGGCCAGCACTTAATAACCACGCACGCATCGGACTCTCCATGAGCGAAAGTATTCTCAGTGCCCGGGCCCTCAGCAAAGTGGTCCCCAGCACCGAAGGTGACTTGACCATCCTGCACGAACTCTCGATAGAACTGAACAAGGGCGACACACTGGCCATCGTCGGCGCGTCCGGCTCAGGGAAGTCCACGCTGCTGGGCCTGCTGGCCGGGCTGGACCTGCCCAGTGCGGGCTCGGTGACACTGGCAGGGCGCAATTTGAGTGAGCTCGATGAAGATCAGCGCGCCCGCGTCCGCGCCGAACATGTGGGTTTCGTGTTTCAGTCCTTTCAGTTGCTCGACAGCCTGAACGCCTTGGAGAACGTCATGCTGCCCATGGAACTGGAAGGCCGCAGAGACGCGCGTGACCAGGCCCGTCACCTGCTCGAACGGGTGGGGCTGGGCAAACGTCTGACCCACACGCCAAAGCAACTGTCCGGCGGCGAACAGCAACGCGTGGCCATTGCCCGGGCGTTCGCGGCCGAGCCCGACGTCCTGTTTGCCGACGAGCCCACCGGCAACCTTGACAGCCACACCGGCGAACGCATCAGCGACCTGCTCTTCGAATTGAATCAAGAGCGCAACACGACGCTGGTGCTGGTCACCCATGATGAGCGTCTGGCCCACCGCTGCCGTCGCCTGATCCGTCTTGAAGGGGGACGTCTGGTCGCCCCTATGGAGCCCTGATGGCCCGCCTGCCGTTCATGCGTCTGCTCAGCCTCGCCACCCGCCAGTTGCTGCGCGATGCCCGCGCCGGCGAGTTGCGCGTGCTGTTCTTTGCCTTGGTAGTGGCCGTCGCCGCCAGCACGGCCATCGGTTATTTCGGCGCGCGGTTGAACAGCGCCATGCTGCTGCGCGCCACCGAATTCCTCGGCGCGGACCTGATCCTGAGCGGTTCGACTCCAGCCAGCCCGGAACAGATTCAAGCAGGGACTTCACTCAAGCTCGACCACTCCCAGACGGTGGTCTTTTCCAGCGTGGTTGCCACGGACAACGGCATCCAGTTGGCCAGCGTCAAGGCGGTCGATGACGCCTACCCCTTGCGCGGGGAACTCAAGAGCGCCGCAGCTCCCTATGGGGCGGAAACCACCGGTGGCGAACCCGGGCCCGGAGAAGCCTGGGCTGAACCGCGTATCCTCGTCGCACTGAACCTTCAGGTGGGCGATCAGGTCGACGTGGGCTCGACCACCTTGAAGCTGACCCGCGTCCTGACTTATGAACCCGATCGGGCGGGCAATTTCTACAGCCTGACGCCGCGGGTGATGATCAACCTCGCGGACCTGGCCGCCACGAAGGTCGTACAGCCGGGAAGTCGCGTGTCATTCCGCGACCTCTGGCGCGGTAGCCCCGAAAGCCTGGCCGCCTATCGCAAAGCCGTCGAACCCGGGTTGGCGCCCAATCAGAAGGTCGACGACGCACGCGATGGCAACCAGCAGATCGGCGGGGCACTGGGCAAAGCCGAACGCTACCTGAATATGGCCAGCCTCGTCGCGGTGTTGCTCGCCGGGGTGGCGGTGGCCTTGTCGGCGGCGCGGTTCGCGGTGCGGCGCTTCGATGCCAGCGCATTGCTGCGCTGCCTGGGCCTGTCACGCAAGGAAGCGCTGGTGCTGTTCAGTCTGCAATTGATGATGCTCGGTGTAACCGCCAGCATGATCGGCGCCCTCCTCGGCTGGTTCGCACAATTGGGCCTGTTCTATCTGCTCCAGGACCTGCTGCCTGCTGCCGTGCCACCGGGCGGCTGGTTACCTGCAGTGGCGGGCGTAGGCACCGGGCTGGTGGCATTGGCCGGTTTTGCCTTGCCACCGCTGGCGGCGTTGGGCCGCATACCGCCGCTGCGCGTGTTGCGCCGTGACATGCTGCCGGTGCCCGCCAGCACCTGGCTGGTCTACGGGGCGGCACTGCTGGCGCTCGGGCTGATCATGTGGCGCCTGAGCCTCGATCTGGTGCTGACATTCGCGCTGCTCGGTGGCGGTCTGATCGCCGCGCTGGTCCTTGGCGGCTTGCTTTTGCTGGCGCTGCGCAGCCTGCGTCGCCTGCTGGCAGGTGCCTCGCTGCCTTGGCGCCTGGGCCTGGGCCAATTGTTGCGCCATCCGCTGGCGGCGGCCGGTCAGTCCTTAGCATTCGGCCTGATTCTTCTGTCCATGGGGCTGATCGCCCTGCTGCGCGGCGAATTGCTCGACACCTGGCAGAACCAGTTGCCCAAGGACGCGCCGAACTACTTCGCGCTGAACATACTGCCCGCCGAGCGCGATCACTTCGCCGAGCGCATGGGCCAGTTGTCGACCCACACTGCGCCGCTGTACCCCATGATTCCCGGGCGGTTGATGAGTATCAACGCGGAGCCGGTCAGCAAGTTCGTCACCAAGGACTCCCGGGGCGAGAACGCCACCCAGCGGGATCTGAACCTGACCTGGTCCGCTCACCTTCCCGAGGGCAATACCGTCACCGAAGGCCAGTGGTGGGGCGACCCACTCCCCGCCGGGCAGCGCCTTCCCGGCGTGTCGGTGGAAAGCCAGCTGGCGAAGAGCCTGAACATGAAACTGGGTGACACCTTGAGTTTCGTGATCGGCGGCGCGACGTACGATGTCACCGTGACAAGCCTGAGGGACATCAACTGGGACACGTTCCAGCCGAACTTTTTCGTGATCTTCCAGCCAGGCAGCCTGAAAGATGTGCCAACCACCTACCTCACCAGTTTCTACCTGCCGCCCGGCCATGATCAGCAAATCGTCGAGTTGTCCCGAGCCTTCCCGGCAGTGACGATCCTTCAGGTGGAGGCCTTGCTGGCACAACTGCGCAGCATCCTCGATCAAGTGACCCTTGCGGTTCAATACGTGCTGTTGTTCGTGCTGGCCGCGGGTCTGGCGGTGCTGTTCTCCGGTTTGCAGGCCACGCTGGACGAGCGCATCCGGCAAGGGGGCCTGCTGAGGGCGCTTGGCGCCAACCGCAGGTTGCTGACGCAAGCACGCCGGATCGAGTTCGGCCTGCTGGGCGCGGTCAGTGGACTCTTGGCTGCGCTGGGGTGTGAGTTGGTGAGCCTTGTCCTGTACCGTTATGCCTTCAATCTGGAATGGTCGCCCCACCCCTGGCTATTGCTGCTGCCGCTGATCGGCGCGGCGTTAGTCGGTGCAGCGGGGGTGTTCGGCACACGCAGGGCACTGAATGCGAGCCCGTTGACCGTGTTGCGCGAAGGCTAGATGGGTGTGGCCGAAAGCGCTGCTGTCGGCCACGTTTCAACCCGCGACCCGGTAGTCGATCTTCGTCACCCACCAGACCTTTTCCCCGGCGGGCACCCGCACGGTCACCTCGTCGCCGACTTCCTTCTTGAGCAGCGCGCGGGCCATGGGCGAATCGATGGAGATGTAATCCATGCGCCCGTAGATCTCGTCGTAACCGACAATCCTGAAGCGCTTGGTCTCGCCCTCTTCGTCTTCGACTTCTACCCAGGCACCGAAAAACACTCGACCTTCCTGTTCCGGTGAGTAAGCCACCACGCGCATATCTTCCAGACGTTTGCGCAAGTACCGAATACGGCGGTCGATTTCCCGAAGCAGTTTCTTGTTGTACTGATAGTCGGCATTTTCACTGCGATCGCCCAGGGAAGCCGCCCAGGCAACCTTCTGGGTGATGTCCGGCCGGTGCTCGCGCCAGAGATAATCCAGCTCTTTTTTCAGCGTTTCATGGCCTTCGGTGGTGATGATTTTGGTGCTGGTCTCTGACATTCACTGTGTCCAAACGGTCATCGGGGAGGTGAGTCGAGGCCGTGTTCGACCTTGATGGCCCCGGCGACGAGGCCATCAGGGTCATCGGCGTCACTGGCCGGGTCAGACCGGCTCGCGGGCAAAGGCGGCAGCTGCCTGGTATTGCGCCTCGCTAGGGGTCACCCCGGTGTACAGGATGAACTGTTCGAGCGCTTGTATCGCCGCAACCTGATCACCGGTGATCACCCGCTTTCCGAACCTTTGCGCTTGCAGAACGAAGGGCGTGAGCGCAGGCGTAGCCACTGCATCGAACGCGGTGTCCGCTGCCTCGATCGCTTCAGCCTCGAACGCCAGCACTTGCGCCTGGTCCCCCGCCATGCCCAAAGGGGTCACGTTCACCAGCAGCGGCGGACGCTCCGCACCCAACTCGGGCTGCCATTCGAAACCGCAGGTGCGCGCCAGCGCCCTGCCTGCCACCTCGTTGCGCGCGACGATCAAGCCATCCGTAAAACCGGCATCGCGCAACGCACAGGCCACCGCCTTGGCCATTCCACCGCTACCCCGCAAGGCAAAACGGGTGCGTGGCACCGCGTGGGTTTCCACCAATTGCGCCACGGCGATGTAGTCGGTGTTGTATGCCTTGAGGTGACCGTCCGTGTTGACGATGGTGTTGATCGAGTCGATGGCCGCTGCGGACGGGTCCATTTCATCGACCAGTGCAATGCAAGCTTCCTTGAAAGGCATCGACACACCACAACCGCGAATGCCGAGGGAGCGCATTCCCGCAATGGCCGCCGAAAGATCGCTAGGTGAAAAGGCTTTGTAGTAGAAATTCAGCCCCAGTTGTTGATACAGGTGGTTATGAAAGCGCACACCGAAGTTGCCGGGGCGGCCCGCCAGCGACATGCATAGGCGGGTCTCTTTACTGGCTGTCACGAACATGAAATCTCCCGAACGGTATTAGGTCGCCTCACAGGAAAAGCGTAGAATTCAGGCGCTTGCGGTTGTAAGCGCGAGCAACGTGATCAATAAGGCTTTTCGAATACCTTACACAAAATTTACGCAACGGCTCTCGCAGATTTTTGGAATTCGTTGTCTGATCAGTTATCCCGTGGCAGTGCCTGAGCGTAACGCAGGCCCGCGACAACGGGACTGAACACCGAGGAACAGTCATGATTCGTCACATCCCCAAGGTTGCCTTGTTGTTAGGTGCCCTCGCCCTCGCTGGCCAGGCTGAAGCCCATGGCGGCGGTCCAGGCTGGGGTGGAGCAGCAGTGATCGGCGCGGTGGTCGGCGGCGTCGTCGGCGCGGCCGTGGCGTCCGGCCCTACGTATGTGGCACCGGCACCGGTGTATGCGGCGCCAGCGCCGGTGTATTACGCACCGCCACCGCCACCACCGGTGTACGTACAGCCAGCCTATGTCGTTGAACGCCCGGTCATCTATGGGCCCCGCTACTATGGCCCGCCCCGCTATTATGGCCCGCCACCCGGTTACTACCATGGCTACCATGGCGGCGGCCGCTGGTGACAGCCCGGCTGATACCGTTCAACGAAAAAACCCCGCTCGCCAAAGCGGGGTTTTTCTTTGTGTGCAGCCCATCACGCGCGGGCATCGCTTGAGCCCACCGTTCGCCAAAATGCGCAAGCCCGCACACGCCTGCCTTCTTCGTGTGCAGATTCTTGACCCCCTGCACCATCAATGACGACTATCGAAAGCAGTGATTTCTACGCGAAGTCATCGGGCCTTAAAGTAGCCCCCATAGATGGATGGAGGCACTTATGACCAAGGTTCAAATCATGTCAGTCGTCGGCAGCGCCGTTCCCGCGTCGCTTCGTGAGCGCGGTCTGTTGGCTTGCTGGTACCTCATGCAGAACGGTGAGCCGGTCAGCGGTCCTCTCTCCTCGTTGCCAGCGGCCAAGGCCCTCTCTCGGCAATTGGAGGATCGTCAGCTCAACAGCTGATTCCGTCACCGCTCATCCCTGGAATCGTGCGTTGCTCCGCACTTCCCTTTAGCCCGCATCCCCTGACGCGGGCTTTTTTTTGCGTGACGAAATCGAGGTCAGACGCGCTCGGCCATGGTCGCGTTGATCTGGCAGCGATGGGCCAGTTTCTGCAGGCGCTTCTCCAAGGCGTTCAATACCACTCGGTCGGACCGCCCGCTTTCCAGTTCCTCGATCAGGTCATTGGCGACCAACCGCAACTCGTGGGCGATGACCACGCGGTCGTCGTTCTGATCCAGCTTGTGCGACTCGAACAGCCGGTGCAGGTAATCGTCCAGCCCCCGCTGCAGGCGGTGACGGTCGGCCGCGCGCAGGTGCACCAGATTGACGGTGATTTTCGCCAGCAGCTCGTTGAGTTCACCGCACAGATACTGCATGCGGCGCGCGTAGCCGGTTTCCCGGTCGCGCACCTGCTTTTGCTGGAACGCCAATTCCTGGCGCCTCTGAATTGCCGGTATCGCGATGGCCATTATCAGCCCGACGATCAGGCCGATCGCTTGAATCCAGCCGGCCCAGTCCGAAGGCCGGGCAAACAGGCCGACAACGAGCAAGAGCCCTGCAACGACCGCCGCAGCGAACACCACCGAGGCGTAGTCTTTGCTGATAAACCCTTTGGGCATTGCACAACTCCTAGGTCACTTCGAATGAGGGGGGTCAGTGGCGTCGAATGCTAATCGGTGCATGAGCGCAGTGCCATTGTTATCAGCACTCCAACCGGCAAATACACCCTTTTTGCTGCGTTAACCTGAACGGATGCCATACGAGCGGCTTTTAATATCAAAACGTCCTATCCAGCCCATCGACATCTTCAGAAACATGCTCCTAAAATGCGCCCATCTTGTTGTCGTGCTTAGAAAAAGTCGACCGTTCTTTCCGTATCTTCATTTAGTGAGCGTTGCTCTTGAACATTCGCACCTCCCTCATCAGCCTGTTTTTTGCTTTTACAGGTGCGGCACTGTCCACCGGTGCCCTTGCGAACGAACCCGCTGCTTTCAATCGTGACCCGGCCAATCTTCACCTGGCCTCTGGCAGCGCCATGATCACCGACCTGCAAACCGGCCAGGTCCTGTATTCCAGTAACCCGGATGTCATCGTGCCGATTGCCTCGGTGACCAAGCTGATGACTGCCATGGTCACCCTCGATGCCAAGCTGCCCATGGACGAGATGATCAAGGTGGACATCTCCCAAACCGCCGAAATGAAAGGCGTCTTTTCGCGGGTCAAGCTGGGCAGCGAGCTGAATCGCCGCGACATGCTGTTGATCACCCTCATGTCGTCGGAGAACCGCGCCGCAGCGAGTCTGGCTCACAGTTACCCGGGCGGGTACCCGGCGTTCATCAAGGCCATGAACGCCAAGGCCAAGGCGCTGGGCATGAGTCACACCGTGTACATGGAGCCCACCGGCCTGTCGGTGTACAACGTCTCGACAGCGCGGGACCTGACCAAGCTGGCGCTGGCGGCGCGCAACTACCCGCTGCTGCGCGAGCTGAGCACCACGCAGGAACGGACGGTTACTTTCCGCAAACCCACGTACAGCCTCGGGTTCAGCAATACCGACCACCTGGTGCGCAAATCCAACTGGGACATCAAGCTGACCAAGACCGGCTTTACCAACCAGGCCGGGCATTGCCTGGTGCTGTTGACCAGCATGGCCAATCGTCAGGTCTCGGTGGTGATTCTGGACGCCTTCGGCAAGTACACCCACTTCGCCGATGCCA
The DNA here is from genome assembly GCF_003052515.2 of Pseudomonas sp. RIT409. Classification (GTDB taxonomy): domain Bacteria; phylum Pseudomonadota; class Gammaproteobacteria; order Pseudomonadales; family Pseudomonadaceae; genus Aquipseudomonas. Next base: position 171,717 of record NZ_QARE02000009.1, read on the forward strand.
GCCGCATGCGGTTGTGGATGGAAACCGGCAAGAGCGGTCCGGCGCCGGAAGTCGCGTTGCAGTACAAGAAGGAAAAGAACCTGGTGATGAAGCAGAAAGGCCTGCAGGCATCGGACTGACCTCGCGCGGGTCGTCCCTGGCCGTTCTCCTGGAAGGCCAGCGCCTTTTCTGACAACAGTTTCATCCGCGCCATCCAGCAGAACCCCCGTGACCCGCTAAGCTTGCAACGTCAATGCTCGTTTCAGACAGGCTCGGGGGAGTTCAATCATGGTCGTCAAGTGGATAGTGGCTGCGCTGCATTTACTGGCCTTCGGCTTTGCATTGGCGGCGGTACTGGCTCGTGGCCGCGCCTTGCGGCGGTTGCGCAAGGACGACCCCCGCTCGTTTCGCGACGTGTTCGTGGTCGATAACATCTGGGGCGTTTCGGCGGGGATTCTGCTCATCACCGGCGCCTTTCGAGCGTTTGGCGGGCTGGAGAAAGGCTCTTTCTACTACCTGCATCAACCGCTGTTCCACCTCAAGATGACCGCGTTCGTGGCGATCCTGGCGCTGGAAGTCGTCCCGATGTTCGCGCTCATCAAATGGCGCATCGCATTCAAGAAACAACAGCCTGTCGACACCTCCCTGTCCCGTCGTTTCGCGCGGATCAGCCACATGGAGGCGGCGTTGATGGTGATCATCGTCATCGCCGCGACCGGCATGGCACGGGGCATCCTGCTGAGCTGATCGCTTCGCCGCGCGCCGTGCCGCCCGCCCCTGGGTGGGCCGCATCGACGAAGCAAACGGCAGACTCACATCACCCAAAGCACCATCAACGTCACATTCGCCCCTGAGATCAGGCCAAACAGGCTCCAGGCCAGCGCCTTGGTCAACCGGCTGTTGGCAAACGGGCCCATGAGCTGTTTGTCGCTGGTGAAACGAATCAATGGCCACAGGGCGAATGGCAGTTGCAGGCTGAGCACCACTTGACTCAAGACCAGCATTTTGCCGACCGCGCCATCGCCAAACCAGATCACCCCCACCAACGCCGGGATCAATGCTAGGGCGCGGGTGATCAAGCGACGCTGCCAGCAAGGAATCTTGGCCTTGAGAAACCCTTCCAGCACCACCTGACCGGCGATGGTCCCGGTGAAGGTCGAGCTCTGCCCCGCCGCCAACAGTGCAATGCCGAATAACACGCTGGCCAGCGCGCCGCCCACCAGAGGGTCGAGCAGGTGGTACGCATCCTGGATTTCCACCACATCCGCATGCCCGGTGCCATGAAAGGCCGCCGCAGCCAGAATCAGGATCGCGGCGTTGATGACGAGCGCCATGCTCAGCGAAGCAATGGTGTCGATGCGCGCAAAACGAATCGCGCTGGCCTTGCTCTCCCGTGAGGCGCCATTGACGCGGGTCTGGACCACCGAAGAATGCAAGTACAGGTTATGCGGCATGACCGTCGCGCCGAGGATACCGATGGCAATGTACAGCGGCTCCTGCTGGCTGAGCACATCCCACGACGGCTTGAGGCCTGCCGCCACGTCCGGCCAGAAAGGTTTGATCAGCACCAGCTCGACGAAGAAGCAGGTAGCGATGGTCGCGATCAGGCCCAGCACGATGGCCTCCAGGCGGCGGAAGTTGGCCCCCTGCAAGGCGAGCACAATGACGGTGTCAAAGGCGGTCAACGCAACCCCGGTGGTGATCGAGACGCCCAGTAACAAGTGAAAGGCCAGTGCGGCACCGAGCACTTCAGCCAGGTCCGTGGCCAGGATCGACAATTCCGCCAATACCCATTGACCCATGCCGACGCGGCGGCTGTAACGTTCGGCAGACAATTGCGCGAGGTCGCGGCCTGTGGCGATGCCCAGGCGCGAGCAGAGGTTTTGCAGCACCATGCCTGACAGGCTCGCCAGCACCACCACGAACAGCAAGGCGTAGCCGAACCGCGAGCCGGCCTCGATGGCGGTGGCCCAGTTGCCCGGATCCATATAGCCGATAGAAACCAACAGGCCGGGACCGACAAACAGCATCAGTTTGCGAAGGAGCGAGGCGTTAGGCGGGATCGCGACGCTGTCGGTCACGGCGGAGGGGCAGAACGGCGCGGTGGCCGTGGTCGGGAGTCTGTATTTCACGGGGATCCGAAGGCTGGTTGCGAACAGCCTTGAAGCTTAATCGCAAGGAAATATTTTGTCTTGAATCTCGTCAAAAGCTCTAACATGCCCCGTCCCACGCAACGGAAAAATAATAATGGCCTCGCTTTCCCCCGCAACCGACATGCCCCGCGACGGAATCGATCCGATCCGCGCCGCGCACATTTCTGCCCGTATTGACCGCCTGCCGGCCGTGGCCACGATCTGGAAACTGGTGGCGCTGCTTTCGATTGGCGGATTCTTCGAGCTATACGACCTGTTCCAGACCGCCTACATCAGCCCCGGGCTGGTTCGTGACGGACTGTTCGCCACCGGCGCACAGGGCGTGTTCGGCTTTTCCGACCAGGCCGCCTTCGCCTCGGCGACATTCCTGGGCCTGTTTCTGGGGGCCAGCCTGTTGAGTCCGATCGCCGATCGCTTCGGGCGCCGGGCCATCTTCACGTTCGCGCTGATCGGGTACACCGTAGCCACCGTGCTGATGGGCCTGCAAACCTCAGCGCTGGGCATCATCTGCATGCGCTTCGTGGTGGGGATCGGGCTGGGTATCGAGTTGGTGACCATCGATGCCTACCTCTCAGAGCTCGTGCCCAAGCGGATGCGCAGTTCGGCATTCGCTTTCGCATTCTTCGTGCAGTTTCTCTCCGTGCCGTCGGTGGCACTCATGTCCTGGTGGCTGGTCCCACAGGATCCGTTCGGCATTGCCGGTTGGCGCTGGGTGGTGATCGCCAGTGCGGTGTTCGCGCTGTTCATCTGGTGGCTGCGCTCACGACTCCCCGAATCTCCACGCTGGCTTGCCCAACAGGGACGTTTCGCCGAAGCCGAAGCGATCATGGACAGTCTGGAAAGCCGTTGCTTGAGCGACCACGGCAAGCCATTGGACCCGCCCGAAACCCACGACGTGGCCGTCGAAGGCAAAGGCCGTTTCGCTGACATCTGGCAACCGCCCTATCGACGCCGTGCGTTGATGCTCATCGTATTCCACGTATTTCAGGCCATCGGTTTTTTTGGTTTCGGCAACTGGTTGCCCGCGCTGCTATCCGGCCAGGGCGTCAGCGTCACCCATAGCCTGGCCTACGCGTTCATCATCACCCTCGCCTACCCGCTGGGGCCGCTGTTGTTCGTGAAGTTCGCCAACCGTTTTGAGAACAAATGGCAGATTGTCGGGTCGGCCTTGGGCGCGATGATCTTCGGCACGCTGTTCGCGCAACAAAGCAGTGCGGTTGGCCTGATCGTCTGCGGGGTGATGATCACCTTTTGCAACGCCTGGCTCAGCTTCAGCTACCACTCGTATCAGAGCGAACTGTTCCCCACCAACATCCGTGCGCGGGCGGTGGGGTTCTGCTATTCGTTCAGCCGCCTGTCCACGGTGTTCAGCAGCCTGCTGATCGGCCTGTTTCTGGACCACTTCGGCACGCCCGGCGTGCTGACCTTCATCGTCATCAGCATGTTGATCGTGATGATCACCATCGGTGGATTTGGTCCGAAGACGCGCAATCTGGCGCTGGAAGACATCGCGCATCGGTAATGCAGCGAGGTGGCGGCCAGCGAAGGTCCGCCACCTGCGGTCAGCGGCCTTCGGCAGTTCGAACGTGCAGTGTCGAATGCCGCTAGCGGATCCCCAACCGCCTGGCCAGACGACTGAGATTGGCCCGGTCCAGTTTCAGCTCGCGCGCCACGTCCGCCCATTTACCCTGGTGTCGGCTGAGGGCTTCGATGATCAGACGTTTTTGAAAATCATCGACGGTCTGTTTCAGGCCCTCGCCCGGTGTGGGCACGGCGTCGGGGCCAAGGGGTGCAGCGACGCCTGGTACGAAGGGTGCTGGGTCTTGCTCCAGCCCCAGGTGATGGGCTTCCAGGGTCAGAATCTTCGGCCGCTCCCTGTGGACCGACAGCGCTTTGAGCACGGCTCGGCTGATGAGGTGTTCCAGTTCACGCACGTTCCCCGGCCATGGATGCCCCAGCAACGCTTTCTGTGCGTCCGATCCCATGCGCAGGCTGCGCAACCCCATGCGGGCACGGTTCTCTTCGAGGAAATACCCCGCCAGCAACACCACGTCCTTGCCGCGCTCCCGTAACGGAGGAACCACCAACGGGTAGACGCTCAGTCGATGGTAGAGGTCTGCACGGAAACGCCCGGCCCGCACCTCTTCGGCCAAGTCGCGGTTGGTGGCTGCGATGATCCGCACATCCACCCGGTGTTCCTGGTCCGAGCCGACCCGTTGCAACTGACCGCTCTGCAGCACCCGCAGCAGCTTCGATTGCACCGGCAACGGCAGCTCGCCGACTTCGTCGAGAAACAACGTGCCACCATCGGCCAGCTCGAATTTGCCGCTGCGCCCACTGACGGCGCCGGAAAAAGCACCTTTGACGTGACCGAACAATTCGCTTTCCACCAGCAACTCAGGCAATGCCGCGCAGTTGAGGCTGATCAACGCCTTGTGCCCGCGGGGCGAATGCAGATGGATCGCTTCGGCCACCAACTCCTTGCCTACCCCCGTCTCACCCGTAATCAACACCGTCAGCGGGCTGTTGCCTACCCACTCGATTTCTTGCTGCAAACGCCGGTGTACCGCACTTTGACCGATCAGCTCGCGCGGCCCGCGTGCTCCCGCCGCACGCTTGTAGACCTCCGCCAATTGCCGCTGATCTTCAAAGCTGCGCGCCAAATGGTCGATCCGCTCGCTGGCCATGACCGTGGCTGCCGCCAGGCTGGCGAACGCCTGCAGATTGCCCAGATCGACGTCGCCAAAGCGCGATGGATCGAGCGAATCGAGGGTCATCACGCCCCACAGTGTGCCTTGCACGTACAGCGGACAGCCCAGGCAATCATGCACTTCGAGATCGCCGTGCACGCCGTCTACCAAGCCGTCATAGGGATCGGGCAACTCGCAATCGGTGGAAAAACGGGTCGGCTCGGGGTGCTGCACGATGCGGTCCAACCGAGGGTGCTCACCGAGCCTGAAGCGGCGCCCGAGGGTGTCCGGACTCAAGCCTTCGACCGCCAACGGCACCAGCACGTCGCCTTCGAGCCTGAGCAACGCGACTGCATCGCAGGGCAGCCATTGGCGCAGGGACCGCAAGAGTCGTCGATAGCGCTCTTCGTCGGAAAGCTCGCGAGTGAGGTCAGCCACCACCGGTACCAGGGCCAGTAATAAAGGATGAGTCATGACCGCTCCGGTTGAGAAATGTGGTCATTATGACCGCATCGCCGAGATAAACGACAGCCCGAGCGTCAAAGAACCCCTGTACAAAAAGGGGCATGTCAATTTTCAGTGAGCAATACCCCGCCAAATAATGAGCGGTCCAGCGTTTCAATAATGATACGCCGCACTGTCTTGGGCGTTTTGTGGAACGTCTTCAACTTCTGGCGCCAAGCGGTCGTCAAGAATGACCGGCATGTTTAATTTAAATGAAGTGGTGAAAATTTTATTTTGTTTATAGTCGGATGGTCCCCGAAAGGAGCATCCGACATGGCAAGAATTCAGGGAAGAGTTCTCGAGACATTCCCCCCCTTGGTCGTCGATCTGGATGGCACGCTATTGCGTTCGGATCTGCTGATGGAAACTGCGATGGCCTTCGTCAGAAGCCAGCCGACGCAGGCGTTCCAGATGCTGCGCTGGTTGTTCAAGGGCAAAGCGGCACTCAAGGAAGCGCTGGCGCAGGCAACCGAAATAGACGTGTCGGTGTTGCCCTACGATTCGCACATCATCGAGATGATTCAGGCCGAGAAAGCCAGCGGCCGGATGATCGTGCTGGCCACTGCCAGCCATGTCAGTCTGGCCGAGCGCATTGCCGAACATTTGCAGTTATTCGATCTGGTGTTGGCGTCCAATGCCAACCGTAACTTGTCCGGCAATAATAAGCGCGATCTGTTAGTTGCCCACTTTGGCGAAGGGGGTTTCGACTATATCGGCAACTCCAAAGATGACTTGCCGATCTGGAAAGTGTCTCGCCAGGCGTATGTGGTCAATCCGGATTCGGGTGTGGAATCCCGGGTCAAAGCCATGCATCAGGTTCAGCCCACCGTCCGCACCAACGCCTCCGGTGTTCGCGATTGGCGCAAGGCCCTGCGGCTTCACCAGTGGCTGAAAAACACGCTGATCTTCGTCCCGCTGCTCGCCTCTCACCGGTTCGTGCAGCTGGATCTGCTGCGTGATGGCGTCTTCGCTTTCTTTTGCTTCGGGCTGTGCGCATCCAGTGTCTACATCCTCAACGACCTGCTGGACCTCTGCGATGACCGCCACCACAAAAGCAAATGCCATCGCCCCTTCGCCAGCGGTCGCCTGTCGATCAAGTCCGGGCTGATTCTGGTCCCTACCCTGCTGCTGACGGCCTTCGGTGTCGCCCTGGCGCTCTTGCCCTGGCAATTCTCGGCCGTCATGGCCGCGTACTACGGGCTGACGCTCGCCTATTCGTTGCAGCTCAAACGGCTGATGGCCTGGGACGTGATTGCCCTGGCCATGCTCTACACCGCCCGGATCATCGCCGGTGTCGCGGCGTTCAACCTGACGTTGACCTTCTGGATTCTGGCCTTCTCGATGTTCATCTTCCTGAGCCTGGCGATGGTCAAGCGCTACGCCGAACTGCGTGATGCGCGAGCCCGCGAAGTGAACACCTTTGCCCGGGGCCGTGGCTATTACCCGGGCGATCTAGACATGATCGCTTCATTGGGCGCCTCCTCGGGCTATCTGGCGGTCATGGTATTGGCGCTGTACATCCAAGACGCCAAGACCACTGCTTTGTACGTGACCCCCCACGTGATCTGGTTGGCCTGCCCCCTGTTGCTGTTCTGGGTCACCCGCGTATGGATGCTGACCCATCGCGGACAGATGAACGAGGACCCGGTGGTGTTCGCCATCCGTGACCGTACCAGCCAATTGATCGGCGCGATTTTCCTCCTCATGTTCTGGATCGCCGCATGAGCGCGCCGCTGTATTCCTGGGGGCGGTTTCCGCGCACACCCCAGCGTGGCCACGGTTGCGTATGGCTCGACGAGCTGCCCGGCCACCTGGACAAGGTGATCGAGGCGCACCGCAGCAGCCTGCCGTACGGCAACGGCCGCAGCTACGGCGACAGTTGCCTGGCGACCAGCAATCAAGTGCTGCACATGCGCTCGCTGGATCGCCTGATCGACGCCGACTGGGACGATGGCGTGCTGACGGTCGAGGCCGGTGTCACGCTGGCCGAGGTGCTGACAGTGAGCATCCCCCGGGGCTGGTTCCTGCCGGTCACGCCCGGCACCCAGTTCGCCACCGTCGGCGGCGCCATCGCCAATGACGTCCACGGCAAAAACCACCATGTGCGCGGCACGTTCGGGCGCCATGTGCGCAGCTTCGGCCTGCTGCGCCCCGGCCAACCCGGCATCACCTGCTCGCCCGACGCGAATGCCTCGCTGTTCTCGGCGAGCATTGGGGGGCTCGGTCTGACCGGGATCATCCATTGGGCACAGCTACAACTGATGCCGATCCGCGCCAGCCAGATCGACACCACGACCGTACGCTTCGCCAACCTGGCGGAGTTCTTCGCGTTGTCTGATGAACTGGATGAGCAGCACGAGTACAGCGTGGCGTGGGTCGATTGCCTGGCCAAGGGCGCCGATACCGGCCGTGGGGTGTTCATCGTGGGCGATCACGCGCCCTACGGATCGCTCGATGTGGGGCGCCGGACGAAGCTGAGCGTACCGCTCACGCCCCCAGTGTCGTTGATCAACAGCGTCTCATTGGGCGTGTTCAACACCCTGTATTGGCGCCTGCATCCGAGTCAACGCAGGCTGGGGCGCAGCGATTATGAGCCGTTTTTCTACCCGCTCGACCGCGTGCTGCACTGGAACCGCATTTACGGTCGTCGAGGCTTTCAGCAATACCAGTGCGTGATCCCGACCGCCAACGCCGAGGCGGCAATGGCTGAGTTGCTGCGGGCCATCGCCCATGCCGGCCAGGGTTCGTTTCTGGCGGTGCTCAAGCGCTGTGGCGATGTTCGCTCGCCGGGCCTGTTGTCGTTTCCGATGCCTGGCACCTCTCTGGCGCTGGACTTTCCGCACAGCGAGCAGTTGGAGAACGTTTTATTTCCCCGACTGGACGCCATCGTTCGCGCTGCGGGCGGCCGCTTGTACCCGGCCAAGGATGCCCACATGAGCGGCGCCGACTTTCGCCAGGCCTACCCCGCCTGGGAGCGACTGGAAGCGCTGCGCGATCCTTCCCTGATGTCCCGTTTCTGGAGCCGCGTGCTGTCATGACCCTTCCCACCGCAAAGAAAATCCTCATCATCGGTGCGACCTCGGCCATTGCCACGGCCTGTGCCCGTCTCTGGGCGAGCCAGGGCAGCGATTTCTTTCTCGTTGCGCGCAACGTCGACAAACTTCAACAGACCGCCGCCGACCTCAAGGCGCGCGGAGCGAAAAACGTAACGCTGCACGAAATGGACGCCACCGACATCGACGCCCATCCATTGATGCTCAGCCGTGGACTGACGGCCCTGGGCCAGATCGACATCGCTCTGATTGCCCATGGCACCCTGCCTGACCAGAAAGCCTGCGAACGAGACGTACAGCTGGCCATGCGCGAATTCGCCAACAACGGTACCTCTGTCATCGCCCTACTGACGATCCTCGCACAACAGTTCGAAACTCAACGTTGCGGCAGCCTGGCGATCATTTCGTCAGTGGCGGCGGACCGAGGACGCCCTTCGAATTACCTCTACGGCAGCGCGAAGGCGGCCGTCTCCACCTATTGCGAAGGCCTGCAAGCGCGTCTGTTCAAGGTGGGCGTTCACGTCACCACCATCAAGCCAGGGTTTGTCGACACGCCCATGACCCAGGGCCTGTCGCTGCCAGCCGCGCTGCTGGCGCAACCGGCCCAGGTGGCTCAGCGCATCGTCAACGGCATCGCGCAGAAGGCACCGACGTTATACGCACCCGGCTTCTGGGCACTGATCATGCTGATCATCCGCTCGATACCGCAACCGGTGTTCAAGAGGCTGAACCTGTGAATGCCGCGTCGACCGATGCCGTGCGGCTGTCCGGCTGGCGTTACCGCGCGGTGATGCTCTCGGTGGTGGGCTCGGCGCTGGGCTATCTCGGTTTTTCGCTCTGGGGCGGATGGCAGGCGGTCGGCGCAGCGGTGGCTGAGGTCGGGCTGGTGGGTATCGTCATCGCGCTGCTCATGTCGTCAGTCAACTACGGCCTGCGGTTTTTACGCTGGCAGGCGTACCTGAACGTATTGGGCCATCCGATACCGTGGCGCCCGAGCCTGAGGATCTATCTGGCGGGTTTTGCGCTGACGACCACCCCTGGGAAGGCCGGTGAGGCCCTGCGCGGCGTACTGCTCAAACGTTGGGGCGTGCCTTATCCGCAAAGCTTCGCGGCGTTCTTCAGCGAACGGCTGTCGGACCTGTTCGCCGTGGTCCTGCTGACGTTGTTCGGCCTGACGCTGTACCCCGAAGCAATGCCAGTGATCGTAGTGGGCTTGGGTCTGGTACTCACCGGGCTGCTGGTCTTGTCGCAGCGCCGCCTGATGCAACGGCTGATGAACGCCGTGCCCGGTGAGGGTGGCAAATTGATCGGACTGCTGCGTCACCTGCTGCAAGTGCTGATTCATGCCCAACACTGCCATCGGCTGCGCCTGATGCTGGGGCTGACGCTGCTCAGCGTGGTGGCCTGGAGTGCCGAGGCGCTGGCCTTCGATTGGATTCTCGGCTGGATGGGCGCCGACATCCCGCTGCCGTTCGCGGTCTTCGTTTACGCCCTGGCGATGCTCGCGGGCGCGATCAGCTTCATGCCCGGCGGGCTCGGCGGCGCGGAGGCCGTGATGGTCGGGCTGCTGGTGTGGAAAGGCATGAACAGCGCCGACGCTGTCGCCGCCACGGTGCTGATTCGCCTGGCCACGCTGTGGTTCGCGGTGGCCATCGGCGCCTTGATGCTGCTGCGGCTCAAGGGTGAAAACGCGCCCGAGCCGCACCCCATTCAACAACCTTGACCTACGGACAAAACACGGACTGGAGTGCATTTCATGGTGGCAGCTGTTGGTAATCGCCCCTCGACATCAATTCCCCTGCTGCTGGTGATAGGGGCCATCATTGCAAGCTTTCTTGCATCCAGCGGACCCGTCCAGTGGATGGACAATGGCATGTTTCTCGCGGACGCCGCGCAGGGTCAGTATTTCAGCCAAACCCTCACGCCGCTGGACCATCCGCTGTACCTGTTCGTCACCACCGCCTTGTTCGACGGCTTCGGTCCGCACGTGTTGAGCTTCATGAATTCACTGCTGCTGATCCCCTTGGCCTGGGCGATCTTCCGCCTGGCCCGTGGTGTGGGCGCCACCACGACCCAGGCACTGCTGGCGATTGCCGCGGCGGTGCTGAGCCATTGCGTGTTCTGGGTGTCGACCAAGGCGGAAGTCTACCTGCTGCACACGCTGCTGGTGACCCTGGCCTATATGGTGCAGTTCAATGACAAGCCCCGCCTCGGGGCGACCCCTGCGCTGTTGCTGATCGGGCTGCTGACCGGGCTGGCGGCGGCCATTCACCAACTGACCTTCATCGTGCTGTTCCCGCTTTACGTGCAACTGCTGTGGCAGCACAAAACGCGCACTTTGCTGACGCTGCCCGGCTTCGTTCTGGGGTTCGCGGTCGCGTTCCCCAGCATCCGCAACGAGCTGCAGACGGGCATGAGCCTGATCGACATCGGCCACCGCTACCTGATCGGCATTCCTGACAAAACCAGCGAGCAGAGCTGGCAAGGCGCGTTGTTCCGTTTCGACGACATGTGGCACGAAAAGAATTCCGTAGGGCTGCTGCTGTTATCGCTGATCGGCCCGCAATTGGCCGGCCTGGTGCTGTTCCCTAAAACACCGGCATTGAGGGTGCTGTGGTGCGCGGCCATGATGAATTTCATCTTCGCGGTGTCCTACAACGTCACTGACCGCTTCACCTTCTTTCTCCCAGGCGCGGTCTTACTGAGCATCCTGGGCGTCATCCAGCTGTACGCCCTGCTGCCACGCAAGGTGGCGGGGCTGGTCATGGCCTCTCCGCTTGCCGCTCCGGTCGCGATCCTGGCGGTGTACGCGGTTTATGCCAGCGGCGCGATCCAATTGCCCGTTCACAAGGAGACGTTGCCATTTCGCGACGACATTCACTACTTCATGACGCCCTATCTGAATGACCGCTCTGCCGAACAGTTCGTCCGCAGTTATGAAGCGTCCACCCCCGAGGGCTCGCTCATCATCGGCGACTGGACCCCCAACGGCGCCCTGCGCTCGGCCCAGGCCAGTGGCCTGCTCAAGGGCAGAACCTTCGAGCTGTGCGAAGAAGTGCAAGACATCGACCACTACCTCAACGGGCCTGGCGCCTACCTGGCACGCACGAGTTATTGCGACGTGATCGGCCAACGCTTTGCGCTGGAGACATTGCCGGTGGGGTACGAGTTGAGGGTCAAATAGGCCAGTGCGCCTGGCCTCAGCGCCTGGCGGGCGCGTTCAAGCCTTTTCCAGCGCGCCTTCCTTATGCATCGCCAAGTGCCCGGTCTTGTCGCTCTTGACCTCATATTGGGGGTCATCCTTTGAGGCTTTGCGCTGACGCCCCATGAATTCCACGTCGTGGGTGACGACGCGGGTCACCACGCCTTTCACATGCCCGGCCTCCGAGTTCCAGCGGACGTGGTCGCCTTTTTTGAATTTATGCGTCATGGGTTTCTCCTGGGTTCATGGTTGCCAGAGGGTCTGGGTGCCTTCGAGTTTGCGGTCTAGAAAGCTCGCCGCGCTGATCAATGCCAAGTGACTGAGGGCTTGAGGGGTGTTGCCCAAATGGTGGCCGCGGCTGTCGAATTCTTCGGCGTACAGGCCCAGTGGATTGGCATAGCGCAGCAACTGTTCGAATTCCAGATGGGCCTGTTCGACGCGTCCGGCGCGGGCCAGGCATTCGACGTACCAGAACGAGCAGGCAACGAACGCGCCCTCTTCTCCTTCCAGGCCATCACCGTAGCTGTCGTCGTTGCGATAGCGGTAAACCATGCCGTCGCGCACCAATGTGCGCTCGATCGCATCCAGCGTGGCCAACCATTTGGGGTCGCTGGCGCCGACGAAGCGCACCAGCGGCATCAACAGCATCGACGCGTCGAGGTTTTTGCTGCCTTTGTACTGGACGAAGTGGCCAAGGTCCTTGTCCCAGAAGTTCTCCCAGATGTCGTCGTGGATCGCTTGACGGGCCTTGTCCCAGCGGTCGAACGGCGCAGGCAGGGAGCGTTTGAGGGACAGGCGCAGGGCGCGGTCCAGCGCGACCCAGCACATCAGCCGCGAATGCAGGAAGTGCTGATCTTCGCCACGCATTTCCCAAATGCCGACATCCTTGCTCTGCCATTTTTCGCACAGGTCATCGACCAGCCGGGTGGCGTTTTTCCAGCCCTCATGGGAGATCGCCTCGCCGTATTTGTTGGCCAGGTAGACGGCGTCCATCAGTTCGCCGTAGATGTCCAACTGCGTTTGCTTGTAAGCCTCGTTGCCGATGCGCACAGGGGTGGCGCCGCCGTAACCGGCGAGGTGATCGAGGGTTTCCTCGGGCAACTCTTCCCGGCCATCCAGCGAATAGAGAATGCCCAGTTTGCGCGATTCCTCACAGCAATCCCCCATACGCCCGCGCACCCACTGCATGAAGGCGTTGGCCTCTTCGGTATAGCCCAGACGCATGAAGGCGTAGACGGTGAAGGAGGCGTCGCGTATCCAGGTGTAGCGGTAATCCCAATTGCGCTCGCCGCCCTGTTCCTCCGGCAAGCCAAACGTCGCAGCGGCAACGATACCGCCGTGTTTGCGCGAGGTCAGCAGCTTGAGCGCCAGTGCCGAGCGGTTGACCGTCTCTCGCCAGCGCCCGCGGTAGTTGGCATGACGGCTCCAGCGCTGCCAGAAGTGCACCGTATTCTTCAGGTCGCCATCGCACTGGCTGGCTTTCACGTTGACGTCATCCGCCCCGCCAAGCATGAACTCGACGATATCGCCCTGCTTCATTCTGAATTCGGCAACGGCGGCATTCCCGTCGAGCTTCAAGGGTATGGTCGCCGACAAGCGCAAGGCCGGTTGGCCTTTTGCTTCGAAACGCACGTCTTCGCCGTCCAAGGTCGCCTTCGTCTCGGCGCGGCTGTAATCGTGACGAACGCGGCACAGCATTCGCCCCCGCGCAGCGCCGTGGCGGACATGAATGCGCCGGACTAGGCGGGGCAGTTCGTCCACATCCGAGGCGATCGGCATCAGGTCGGTGACCTCCACCACGGCATCTTCGCCGATCCAGCGGGTCATCAACACATTGGTTTCGGGCAGGTAGAGCTGTTGGCGCCGGGCATCCGGGAGAACGGGCGACAGTTGGAAAATGCCTGCCTCCGGGGTGTCGAGCAGCGCGCTGAAAATCGTCGGGCTGTCGAAGTCTGGCCAACAGCAGAAATCGATACTGCCGGTGTCGGCGATCAGTGCCGCACTGCGCATGTCGCCAATGATGCCGTGATGCTCGATGGCGTTCTGTGCTTCGTCACGCGGATCGGCTTCAGTGTGCGGGCGCTCAGCCATTGTTGCGGAACTCCGGGTAAAGGCTCATGCCACCGTCGATGAACAACGTCGCGCCGTGTACATAGTCCGAGGCGTCTGAGGCCAACCAGACGACGGCGTTGGCGACGTCTTCGGCCTCCCCCACGCGACCATAGGGGATCAGTTTCAACAGTTTCTTTTCTGCGTCGCCTGTGGTCGCCTCGGTGTTGATGGCCGTACGAATGGCGCCAGGGGCGATGCTGTTGACGCGAATCCGCTGCTCACCCACTTCCTGAGCGATGCTGCGCATCAGCAAGTCGACACCGCCTTTGGAGGCCGCGTAGTTGACATGGCCGGCCCAGGGAATCACCTGGTGAACCGAGCTCATGTGAATGATCTTGCCCAACGCCCGGGAAATGTCGGATCGGATGGTCTGTTTTGCGAACTGACGCAACGCGGCTCGGGCGCAGAGAAACTGGCCCGTGAGGTTGACGTTGATGACGGTGTTCCAGTCTTCGAGGGTCAATTCGGCGATCGCGGCGTCTTTCTGCAGACCGGAATTGGCCACCAGAATGTCGAGCCGCCCGAAAGCGTCGAGGGTCGCGGCGAAGAGTCTTTCGACTTCGTTCTCTTTGGAGACATCAGCACCGACGGCGATGGCTTGACCACCCGCAGCGCGGATCTCGTCCACCAGTTTTTCGGCGGGCTCTGGTTGGGAGTGGTAATTGACCACTACCGCCGCGCCGGACGCTGCCAGGCCTCTGGCGGCGCCAGCACCGAGACCGGAACTGGCACCCGTGACCAGAGCGACCTGGCCTTTCAAGGAAATCAGCATGGAATGTCGAGCCTCAGGTAAGCGTTTCAATGCTGACTGATCGGGTGCGGAGGAAGTTCAGTTGGACCGCACGCCGTTCAGCGAGCCCCGCGCGACCTTGTGCTGGATAGCGGTTGCGCTGGACGTCGGGCAAACCCGGTCCATACACTGTCGCGCATCATTTCTCAGGCGTTGAGAGCAGGGGTACGAATGTTGGGTAACGGGGGCCAGGCATGAACCGCAATGAGCTGCGTAAGGCGGATATCAACCTGATGGTGGTGTTCGAGACCTTGATGCAAGAGCGCAATGTGACCCGTGCCGCCGAAAAGCTTTTTCTGGGTCAGCCCACCATCAGTGCCGCGCTGAACCGGCTGCGGGCGTTGTTCAACGATCCGCTGTTCATTCGCGTCGGGCACCGCATGGAGCCCACGGCGCGGGCCAACGAGATCATTCATCACCTCTCCCCTGCACTGGATGCGATGTCGGTGGCGCTGAGCCTGACTCGCGAGTTCGACCCCGCCAGCAGTGACATGACCTTCCGTATCGGCCTGTCGGACGATGTCGAGTACAGCCTCCTGCCTCCACTGCTGCGTGCGATCCGCGAGGAAGCGCCGGGGGTGATTCTGGTGATCAAGCAAGTCAACTACTGGAATGTTTCGGAATTGCTCATGTCCGGCGAGATCACCGTCGGCGTTTGCCTGACCCGTGAACTGCCCGCCAACGCCAAGCGCAAGCTGCTGCGCAGCGTTCAGCCCATGGTGGTGCGTTCCGATGAGTCACCCGAGCCTTTGACCCTGGACGAATACTGCGCGCGGCCCCACGTCGTGGTGTCCCATGTCGCGAATATCTCGAGCTTTGCCGATGAGTGGCTGGCCGCGATCGGGCGCAAGCGTCAGGCGGTGTTGTCGGTTCCGCAATACAGCACCCTGCCCGCCCTCATGGCCGGTACCGATCTGCTGTGCAACCTGCCGGATCACTTGACGCTGGCAATGGGCAAGACGGGCTTGCTGCGCGGAGAACCCTTGCCGTTCATCACGCCGAACCTGGAGCTGTCGATGGTCTGGCTGAGCGTGATGGATACCGATCCGGCAGAGCGCTGGCTGCGCAAACGCCTGGAGCAGTTCATGGGGGACCACAGCACGCTCCCGCCCTTGCCCAAGGGATGAGCGACGCGCCTTGACCGACCGCCCCTCGCCTGGCGATCGGTCATGTGACGGACCTCAGCCGAAACGACCGGTGATGTAATCCTCGGTCTGGGTCTTGGTGGGCTTGGTGAAGATGGTGTCGGTGTCGCCGTGCTCGATCAGCTCGCCCAGGAACATGAACGCGGTGTAGTCCGAGCAGCGCGCGGCCTGTTGCATGTTGTGGGTGACGATGACCACGGTGAACTGCTCTTTGAGTTCGGTGATCAGCTGTTCGATGCGGCCGGTGGAGATCGGGTCCAGCGCTGAGGTCGGTTCATCGAGCAACAACACCTGCGGACGCAACGCAATGGTGCGGGCAATGCACAGGCGCTGCTGCTGACCACCCGACAAACCCTGGGCATTCTTGTCCAGCTTGTCTTTCACTTCGTCCCACAGGGCTGCACCGCGCAGGGCCTCCTCGACGCGGTCTTCCATTTCCCGACGGTTGAGCTTCTCGTGATGCTTGACGGCGTAGGAAATGTTGTCGCGAATCGTCATGGGAAACGGCACAGGCTTTTGGAAGACCATGCCCACGTGGCTGCGCAGACGGTTCATCGAGTAGCCCGGAGCGAGGATGTTTTCGCCGTTGAGCAGCACCTCGCCCTTGGCTTCCAACTTCGGGTACATCGAGTAGATCCGGTTGAAGACGCGCAACATGGTCGACTTACCGCAGCCCGAAGGGCCAATGATCGCGGTGATGCGCTTCTCCGGAATGGTCATGTTGATGTTCTTCAACGACTGATGGCCGTTGTAGAAAAAGTCGAGGTTGCGCACCTGGATCTTGGTTTTTTCGTCGGCAAGGGAAAGGTTGTTCATCAGGACGCCTTATTGCGCAAAAGAAGGAGACGGGAGCTGAGGCTCAGCACCAGTACGAAGAGAGTCATGATCAGTGCGCCAGCCCAGGCCAAGGAATGCCAGTCATCGAAGGGGCTCATGGCGTACTGGAAGATCACCACTGGAATGCTGGCGATCGGCTTGAGCAGGTCGCCGCTCCAGAACTGGTTGCCGAACGCGGTGAACAACAGGGGCGCGGTTTCACCGGTAATACGGGCCAGAGCCAACAGGATCCCGGTGATCACGCCCGCTCGAGCGGCACGCAGCACGATCTGCAAGGTCAACTTCCACTGGGGGACTCCCAGCGCCAGGGCGGCTTCCCGCATGGTCGCCGGTTGCAGTTGCAGCATCTCGTCGGTGGTGCGCACCACCACCGGGATCACCAGGAGTGCCAGGGCCAAGGCACCGGCGAAGGCCGAGAAGCCGACGCGATGATCAGTGACGGCGCTGATCGGCAAAATCACCGCGGTGTAGACGAACAGCCCGAGGACGATCGACGGCGCGGAGAGCAGAATGTCGTTGATGAAGCGAACGGCGTTGCCCAGCTTGGTGTGACGGGCAAACTCGGCCAGCCAGATCCCGGCCATCAGGCCGATCGGCGTGCCGATGACCAGGCCCAGGCCGGACATCAGGAAGCTGCCGTAGAACGCGTTGGCCAGCCCGCCCTCGGCGCCCGGCGGCGGGGTCATTTCGGTGAACAGGCGCAGGTTGAGCGCTTGAAAGCCATTGATGACTGTGGTGAACAGAATCCACACCAGCCACAGCAGACCGAACACGGTCGCGCCACAACTGAGCACCATGGCGAGCTTGTTTTTGAAAGCCCGCATCCGGTACAGATTTTCATTATCGGCCTTGCTCATACACCCTCCTTGCGCGACAGACGAGACAGCATCAGACGGGCGATGGCCAGCACGATGAAAGTGACGACAAACAACAGGAAGCCCAGCGCGATCAGCGACGAGCGATGCAAATCGGTGTACGCCTCGCTGAATTCGTTGGCGATCACCGAGGCGATCGAGCTGCTGGGCATCATCAACGATGCGGAGAACTGGTGCGCATTGCCCAACACGAAAGTCACCGCCATGGTTTCACCGAGGGCGCGACCGAGACCGAGAAAAATCCCGCCCACGACGGCCGTGCGGGTGTAGGGCAAAACGATGTCCCACACCACTTCCCACGTCGTGCCCCCCAAGGCATAGGCCGACTCTTTGAGGGCCACTGGCACGGTGCGAAATACTTCGGTCATGACCGAGGTGATAAACGGAATGATCATGATCGCCAGGACGATGCCGGCCGTCAGCATCCCGATGCCCAGTGGCGGGCCTTGAAACACCGGGCCGATCAGCGGCAGCGCCCCCAGGTTGTCGTTGATCCACGGCGCCAGGTAGGCCGCCATGAACGGGCCGAAGACGAACAGGCCCCACATGCCGTAGATGATCGAAGGGATGCCCGCGAGCAGTTCGACGGCCGACGCGATCGGTGTACGCAACCAGGGCGGGGCGACTTCAGTCAGAAAAATCGCAATGCCGAAGCTCACCGGAACGGCGATCAGCAAGGCGAGAAAGGACGTGACGAGGGTGCCATAGATCGGCACCAGTGCGCCGAAGTGGCCGTTTACCGCGTCCCATTCGGTACTGGTAAGAAATTCGAAACCAAAGGTCTTGAACGCCAGGGCTCCGCCCCACAGCGTCGAGCCAGCGATACTCGCCAGCAACAGCAGAACCAACAGAGCCGCGCCCAGCATCGCGCGCCTGAACCAGGCATCGTGACGGTGATCGCGGGCCGCTCGTTTTTCGCTCTCGGATTCCACATCCGGAATAACAGCGGACATATATTGGGTGTTCTCAGTCATGTTGGGTCCACTCGCAAGGAAACCCTGTCACCGAGCGCTCGATGACAGGGGTAAGCCGGGTTGCATCGAGCTGTTACTTGAACTCGGTTTTCCAGTAAGTCTCGATCTTGCTCACCAGCTCTTTGGGCAATGGCACGTAGTCCAGCGACTCGGCCTGAGCCTGACCGTTCTCGAGGGACCACTTGAAGAAATCGAAAGCGGCCTTGCTTTCATCGGCTTTCTTCGGCTGCTTGTACATGATGATCCAGGTGGTTGCCGTGATCGGCCATGCCTCGGCGCCCGGTGCGTTGGTCATGATCAGGTTGAAGTCCTTGGCGCTCGCCCAGTCAGCGGTGGCCGCGGCAGCCGCGAAGCTCTTGGCGCTAGGCTCGACCACTTTGCCGGCCGCGTTTTGCAGCTTGGCGTAAGCGATGTTGTTGGTTTTGGCGTAAGCGAACTCCACGTAGCCGATCGAGCCTTTGATCTGCTTCACGTAGGCGGCCACCCCTTCGTTGCCCTTGCCACCGACACCGACCGGCCACTGCACGGCGGAACCCTCGCCCACGGCGGATTTCCACTCAGGGCTGACCTTGCTCAGGTAATTGGTGAAGTTGAAGGAAGTGCCCGAGCCGTCCGAACGATGAACGACGGTGATGTTGGTTTCTGGCAGTTTCAGACCGGCGTTCAGCTTGGCGATCGCAGGGTCGTTCCATTTGGTGATCTTGCCTTGGAAGATGTCAGCCAGCGTCTTGCCGTCCAGTTCCAGTTTGCCGCCTTCTACGCCTTCAACGTTGATGACCGGCACGATGCCGCCAATCACGCTTGGAAACTGGCCCAGGCCGCTGGCCTGCAGGTCTTCAGCTTTCAGCGGGGCATCGGAGGCACCGAAATCGACGGTGGCTGCCTTGATTTGCGCGATACCACCGCCCGAACCGATGGATTGGTAGTTAACTTTGTTGCCGGATTTTGTGCTGTACTCGGTCGCCCATTTGGAAATGACTGGAAAAACGAAGCTCGAACCAGCACCAGTGACGTCCGTAGCGTGTGCCATTCCGGACAGGGCCATGGAAGCCAGCAGGAGTGACAGGCGTGTTTTTGTCAGCAGATTCACGGCAATACCTCAACAAGAGAGTGTGGGTTTGTGGTCAGAGTCGAGACCCGATGCAGATTTAAAACCCCAAACATTTCTGTTTGATGACAATCTCTAGACAGGCCTGAAAATCCCCCTGGTTTTGTAGGCCGATGCTGACAGCCTGTGCACACTAAACCCCCGAATTCACTGGAGAATCCGGGGGTTGTCTAGACGACGCAGAATTAGTGTCAATGCGCCACATCGCGACCGCCTATTCCCCGCGTCAACAGGATTTCAGCGGGGTTTATGACGTAAAGATGTCAGTTACGTGGCAAAGCGAGGTTCAGGGCAGTCATTTGGCGGCGGATGCCTTTGCATCATGTGTTTCAAAGTTTTGCCCAGGGTCCATCTCATCGGCCACGAAGGTTTTCTGCGGCTGCATCGTGAACGTCATCAACACGCCGAACGCCAGCACCCCGATGGAGATGAGAAATGGCAATGCCCAATTGCCAGTCTGATCGATCAGGTAGCCGGCCAGCACGGGGCTGATGATGGTCGCCGTGGCGGCCGTCCCGTTCATGATCCCGCTTGCCGTTCCGGCGCGATCGGACGCAATGTCCATCGGCACGGCCCACATCGGCCCAACCGTCATCTCGTTGAAAAACAGCGCCATGGCCAGAAACACGAGCGAGTACATCGGCTCCTGAAACAGCAGCACGGGAATCAGGGACAGCCCGGTGCACGCCATGCAGACCGCCACCAAGTAGCTGCGTGCCACCTTCACATTGCCGGTCTTGCGCAGCAGCCGATCACTGATCATCCCGCCGAGCAAGTCACCCACGACACCGGCAAAAAAGACCCCGGAGGTGAACAACACGGCATTCTTGATGTTCATCTGGTAGTTGTGCATGAAGTACATCGGGATCCAGCTGAGCATCAGCCAGAGAATCCAGTTGTAGCAGAAGTACACACTGGACACCGGCAACATGCGCCGGAACAGACGACCATAGGTGCCCGGCGCATCGATGCGCCGGGGCTTCGGCACTGGCAACGCCGCCAGTTCTTCAGCTGTGATGCGCGGATGGTCGGCGGGCTTTTCAGTGTAAGTGACGTACCACAGCACCACCCAGCCGAAGCTCAAGCCACCGAGCAGGTAAAACGAAAAGCGCCAGTCATAGGCCGTCATCAATGCCGCCACGATCAGCGGCGCACAGGCGTTACCCAGCCGAGCCGCTGCGTGGGTAATGCCTTGCGCGAAGCCGCGCCGGTCCTTCGACACCCAGGCTGCCATCGCGCTGGTCGAGGCTGGAAAGGTCGCGCCCTCCCCCAACCCCAGCAACATGCGCGCCGCCACCAGGCTCAAAAATCCACCGGCCATACCGGTGAGCACCGTTGCCCCGGCCCATATAAAGGCACAGACGATCAGGGTGCGCTTGGCGCCATAGCGGTCGCTGACCCAACCGCCGATGAACTGGAACACCATGTAGGGGTACGCGAAGGCCGAGAAGATGAAACCCAGTTGCGTATTGCTCAAGCCCAGCTCGCTGCTGAACTGCCCGGCGGCGGTGCTGACGTTGACGCGGTCCACGTAAGTGATGAAATACATCAGGCACAACAGCGCCATGACGACAGTGGAAGCCTTGATTTTGAGACGGTTCATGAGTGCGGTCCTCAGTGCTTTTTATAGTTGTTCACTAACGCGCTTTCAGGTTTTCAGGACGCGAGAATCGCCCCCTCTCGCAGCAACTCGGCCACTTGGCCGGCGTCATAGCCGTATTCGGCAAGAATTTCCCGAGTGTGCTCACCCAACAAGGGCGAAGGCCGGTTGACCTGCTTGGGCGTCTCGGAGAAACGGATCGGCAAGGCAATGCTGCGCGCCGCGCCGGTGACCGGATGATGGGTCTCGACGATCATCTCGCGCTCCAGAATCTGCGGATGCTCGACGGCTTGCGAGATGTCGAGCACCGCGCCAACCGGCAGGCCCGCCGCATCGAGCCGCGCGACCCAGTTGTCCGTGGTGTCCTGAACCAGGCATGCCGTGATCAATTCGACCAGTGCGTCGCGGTGAGTCATGCGCAGCACATTGGTGGCAAAACGCGGGTCATCGCTGATGTGGGGCGCATCCAGCACCTGCAACAGCCGTTCGTAGTTGCCTTGGTTGGCCGCACCGATGTTGATCCAGCCATCTTGCGTCCTGAACGCCTGATACGGCGTACTGGTGGAATTGGCCGAGCCCATCTTCGGCAGGATCACGCCTTCGGAGAAATAATTCGCGGCTGGCCAGTACATCTGCTGGAACCCCGCCTCCAGCAAAGAGGTGTCGACGACCTGACCCAGGCCGGTTTTCTGCTTGTGGGCATACGCGGCGGCGATGCCCAATGCCGCGAGAATGCCCGCGTTGATGTCGGCAATCGGCGAACCCGCCTTGATCGGCGCCTGGCCCGGCTCGCCTGTGGCGCTCATCAAACCAGACAAGCCTTGGGCGATGAGATCGAAACCGCCCTTGTCCGCATACGGCCCTGTACGCCCGTACCCGGATACCGAGCAATAAATGAGCCCCGGGTTGAGTTGCTTGAGCGTCTCGTAACCCAGGCCAAGCTTCTCCATGGTGCCTTTTCGGTAGTTCTCAGTGACCACATCGGCCTCGCTGAGCATGCGTCGCAAGACCTCCTTCCCGCCTTCGGTCTTCAAGTTCAGTGCGATGTCACGCTTGTTGCGGTTGAGGATCATGAACGACGCCGACTCGCCGTGATCGAGAATCGGTGCAAAACGCCGGCAGTCGTCGCCGTCCATTTTTTCCACCTTGATCACGTCGGCCCCCATGTCGGCGAGCATCATCCCGCAGATGGGGCCGGACATGATGTGCGACAGCTCGATGACTTTCATGCCTTGCAATGGACCGGCCATATCATTTGCCTCCGAAAACAGGTGTGCGTTTGGCGAGGAAGGCCTGGTAGCCGATCTGAAAATCTTCGGTGGCAAAGCAGTCGAACGCCTCGTCGTATTCCTCCGCGCTCAATGGCGACGGGTCGAGGCTGCGCTGGACGAAGCGCTTGTGCCAGCGCGCCACCAAGGGCGCGCCATCGGCGATGCGTCGCGCGGCGAGCATGGCCGCTTCTTCGACTTCGTCATCAGCCACCACCCGGCTGACGATGCGTTTTTGCAGCGCCTCCTGCGCGCCGAACACCCGGCCTTCCAACAGCATTTCCAGCGTGACGTCAGGGCCGGCAATGCGCATCAGGCCGCCCATTTCGTCGTGGGACATGGCCAGGCCCAGCTTGTTGACCGGTACGCCAAAGCGACTCGACTCACCGCAGATGCGCAGGTTGCAGAGCGAGGCAATGCCCAGCCCGCCCCCCACGCAGATACCGTGAATCATCGCCACGAGCGGGTGGCGGCATCGGGCAAGGGTGCGCAAGGCACCGTGCATCACGGGTCCGTAGTGCCGTGCTTGCGCCTGGTTGCCACGATGGGTTTCGAATTCGGAAATGTCATTGCCGGGACCGAACGCCCGGGTCCCGGCCCCCCGGATGACAATGCAGCGTACCTGGTCGTCAGTATCGAGCATGGCCATCGTGTCATTGAGCGACTGCCACATCGACAGCGTGGTGGCGTTTAGTTTTTCCGGGCGATTGAGGATAACGGTGGCAATGCCGCCGTCGCGCTCAACGAGCACTTCTGGCGAGCGGAAATGAGGAGGGTTCATAGGTGTACCTTTTTATTTTTGGGATACCATTTCACAGGTTTGGCATCCCAAATATAGGACGACTATTTTTATGCGCAAGGCTTTTTTTGCATAAAATGACAGCCGCTGATGGGCAAAGATGAACGCGGACGCCAGCGATTTCGACCTTCAGCCCCCTAAACGTGGATTTCCCATAGAAAAAAATCGGCGTCATCGCGATAATCGCTCGCACGATGAAAATGATGTATGGGATACCAAGAGAGGGAAGGATGTCCGAAACCGGTCAGCTGACGAATATCAACGAGGCCGCTTACGCTGCCCTGCGCGATCGCATCATCAGTGGCGAGCTGATGCCGGGGGCGCCGCTGTCGGAGCGAGCCCTGTGCGAGGAACTGGACGTTTCCCGGACGCCGTTACGTGAGGCCATCAAAATGTTGGCCCGCGAAGGGCTGGTGGAAATCTCCGCCACCCGGCGTGCACGGGTCGCGAGCGTGAGCCTGGAAGAAGCGGCGAACATGTTGACCCTGTTAGCCGCGCTGGAAGGTCTATCGGGTGAACAGGCCTGTCAGAAAATATCGGCCAGTGAAATCGCCGAGCTGGAGGCTTTGCAGGCCGCCATGCGGCTGTCCCATGAGCAGAACGACCTGAGCAGCTACTTCAATCTGAATCAGCAGATCCATCTCAAAATCCTGCAGGTGGCCGACAACCGGGTTCTGTCGGAAATGTTCAATAACCTCAACGCCCGGCTGCGCCACGTGCGTCGCCGGTTGAACCCGACCCCCGGCCGCTGGCAGCAAGCGATCAATGAGCACGAGCAAATGCTGACGTATCTGAAAAAGGGCGAAAGCAAGAAACTGCGCGCCCTGATGGAAGATCACCTGCGCAACAAGATCGATGTGTTTCTGGCGACGATGCTCGAGCACGGGATTGTGAGTGTGCAGCGCTCCGCATAGCACCTGATCGCCTTCCCGACTCTACCGCTTGTCGGCAGAAGGGCACCTCTGAACACCGTCGCTTGACCAATGGGTATCCACAACAGAAAAGGGATTCACATCATGATCAAGACCCGATTGACTGCCCTGACCCTCGCAGCCCTGATGACGGCAGCCACCGGCTCGGCGTTCGCCGGCTCCACCGGCCCCACCGACCCGGTCGACAGCAGCACCACAACCGGGCCTCGCTCCAGCAGCGCGGGCCCGAATACGGACGGCACGCCGAAAACGCCGACCACCTCGACACCCGGCACTAAAGGCATGGGCAGCTCCGACGGTAATGGCAGTACCGGTCAGGGTGGGATGAACAACGGCAGCGGCACCGGCAGCAGCTCGACGGGTTCGAGCGGGTCGAAATAAGCTCCCGTCATGTGTTCCCTGGCAGTGTGGATGGCTGTCGAAGCTTGAATCAGGCATCGCCCATCCGCACCGCCCTTCATGCCACGGCATTTCTTCTGCTTTCCTCCCATCTTCTGCGCGATCGTCTGGCTCGCCGCTCGTTTTCCTCGCCTTACTTCCTTTAATTGGCCTACTCGTCAATCACCTGATTGGATACTGGCAATTGCACAAGTCCCCACTACTATGGCAACGGTTGAAATGACGATCTCGTTGCGACGGAGACACCCGCATGACCCAAGAAGTAGCCTCTAACACCGTAAAAATCTACGCCGCGCATGGACGTTCCGAGGAACTTGGGGAGTACCTCGCCAGCGTCGTAGAGCGCTTACCCTCCCTCCCCGGTTGCTTGAGTTGTGGGCTGAACCGAGACGCCCAAGACAGCGACCTGTGGGTCATCGATGTGCACTGGTCATCCTGCCAAGCCATGTCGGAGCACTTCGCCAAACCCAGCAACGAAGGCCTCAATGGACTGCTCAGCAATTGCTTCGTGCGTCAGGTGGTGTTCGACAGCGACGTTGAACGCTGCGAATTGCCGGGCGCCGTCTGAGGCGGTACGACTGCACAACGCACTTTAACCAAGCGCTTTAATTGCCTGTTAAGTAAACCAATCGTCTGATTCATAACCGTTGGGAAGGCAATTGCGGGTGCGCGGTGGCGAACTCATGCTCAGGGATTACGCTTTGCGACGTGCGGCAAGCGCGGTTATTGCACCCGGCGGTAATGGCGGCTTGCCTCAATTCTCCAGAGGTCATGCCATTATGAGAGTGATAAGCCTAAGCCTGATCGCGTTGGCGGTATCGGCGGGATATGTCCGATCCGTAGAAGCAGAAGCCTTCGTCAGTGACCAAGCCGATGCCAAAGGCTTCGTCGAAGACGCCCAGTTGAATGTGCTGTTGCGCAACTATTACTTCAACCGCGACGGCAAAGAGGGTGCCGGTGATCGGCGAGACTGGTCCCAAGCGGCGTTGGCCAATTTCAGTTCGGGTTTTACCCCTGGCACGGTCGGCTTCGGGGTGGATGCGTTTGGCTGGTATGGCCTCAAGCTCGATGGCGGCGCGGGGCATTCCGGCACCGGCAACATTCCAGTGGACAGCAGCGGTAGCCCGGAAGATGAATTCGGCACCGCAGGGGGCGCCCTCAAAATCCGCGTCTCGAAAACCGAACTCAAATGGGGAACGATGCAACCCACCGCTCCGGTTTTCGCTGCTGGGGGTACCCGCCTTTTCCCACAGACCGCGACGGGCTTCAGCCTGCAAAGCAGCGAAATTACAGGCCTGGACCTGGAAGGCGGCCATTTCACCGCAGGGAATGGCCCGCAACACACCAGCGCCAGCGGCGAGTTGTACGCCAGTTACGCAGGCGTCACTACCCGGCAGGTGGATTTTGTGGGGGGCAAATACGCGATCAATGACAGCCTTTCAGTGCAGCTCTACGGCTCTGAATTCAAGGCTGTGTGGCGCCAGTACTACGTCAACGCCAACTATGCGATGGCCTTGCCAAGCGAACAGGCGCTGACGTTCGATTTCAACCTCTACCGCACCAACGACGAAGGGCAAGCCGAGGCTGGCGAGGTCAACAACACCACGTGGTCGCTGGCGGCGGCGTACAACTTCCTGGCCGGTCACACCTTTACCCTCGCCTATCAGAAGGTGCATGGCGATGAGCCCTTCGACTACGTGTCATTCGGTGACAACGGGCCGGGTACCACCGGCGATTCCATCTTCCTCGCCAACTCGGTCCAGTATTCGGATTTCAATGGCCCAGGGGAAAAATCCTGGCAGGCCCGCTACGACCTGGCCATGAGTGCTTATGGCATTCCGGGGCTGAGCTTCATGGCGCGCTATATCAACGGCCGCGACATCGATGGGACCAAAATGGCCGCCGACAGCCCCTACCGTGCCTACGGCTACGGCGAGGACGGCAAGCACCACGAAACCAACCTGGAAGCCAAATACGTCATCCAGGGCGGTCCGGCCAAAGACCTGTCGTTTCGCATCCGCCAGGCCTGGCATCGCGGCAACGCCGATCAGGCCGAGGGTGATCAAAACGAGTTTCGCCTGATCGTCGACTACCCGATTTCCGTGCTATGAGGCAGGATCCCGCGCCGTCGTGTCAGGCGGCGCGTAGCGCTAGGCGTCGATGCGCGGATTCAACCTTTGCCATCACAAGTCGATAACGTGGGAGTAGAGCCCAAACCCTGGGCTGCCATTGCTGAACGAAAGGCTTGAACATGCACGACATCTATCTGCTGGTGGAACACGGTCGCGAACAAGGGGAAGTGTCCGTTCTGGGCTGGTTCGACGACGAACACGCCGCCAAAGAAACCGCCGAAGCCATGGAGTGGAAGGCCTGGCGCGAGGCTTCGAAACGCCACCATCAATGGACCAGCCAACCCTTGCTCCCACCGGACCAAACCCCGCATCGCCGATTCTGGGTAAAGGGCATTTCCAAATTCGCCCACACCCCTGCGCCGCGCTCTTGGGCTGTGCATTGAGGCGCGGGTGGCGTGGGTGAGTGGGCTGGGCTTGGCGAGCTAGTTGCTCTGTTCCTTGATTAATCCTGACCGACGTGGCGGTTGGCCCACTCGATTTGACGGCGAGATGCAGCGCAACGCTGATCGTCAGAGGGATGGTGGCCGTCTTGAATGTCCGGGTTCAGGCGCGGAACTGAAAGAACGAGCGGGCGCTACCTAAGACATGGAATTCCATCAACAGCCAGGAAGGTCCTGAAGAGTGAAGGCACGGGTTGGAAATTCAGTGAATGCTTCCGAACGAACTTTGCACCGACTCCTCAACACCGTTGCGCCCAATACCCGAGGCTCATCAACAACGGTCACCCAATACCCTAACTTGAGCGCAGCGGAAACTCCTCAGGATTGGAAACTTACGGGCTTTCGACCAGGTTCCATAACCTTAGCTTCCTGGTCCACAAGCAAATGCTCGAACGCATCGCTACTATGACGCCTTGTGTGAGATCTTTCAGACTCCGAAATCGCTATGCATTGCACCCAATTGATTCTCACGTCACCGTGAGTCAATTCTGTAAAATTGCCATCCTTCCACAGAAACGGAAAGGTTATCCGTGAGGCCCAGATGACATTATCCAAGTTATAAGATTTCATCACGGCACACACAATGGCGTGACTAGCTGAATGTTTTTTCAGATAGTGTTATATCACTCGCTGAAATGTTCAAAATCCGCATGATTCATCTGAGCAGTACGCAGGACAGCCAAGGCATTTTCCGAAACAACCATCCTGTGATCTTCTGCAATACCGAAATCATCAGCACCTGCATCGCCCGTTACTTGAAACCAGACAAATTCTGGTAACTC
The DNA here is from genome assembly GCF_003052515.2 of Pseudomonas sp. RIT409. Taxonomy (GTDB): domain Bacteria; phylum Pseudomonadota; class Gammaproteobacteria; order Pseudomonadales; family Pseudomonadaceae; genus Aquipseudomonas. The sequence continues at coordinate 199,491 of NZ_QARE02000009.1, forward strand.
CTGATGACCATGGATATTGAAAAACACCTCAGACTTACTGATCTGTACAGGCGCTAGACGAAATCCCGACAGAATTTTAGAAGAATGTTTTTGCCCAAGCGATTTTGTAATAATAAAACAAGGAAAGCTTTCAAGTATTTCATCACCGAGCCAACCCTCAAATTTGTAATCAAGTCGACTAACGATGGGAGGATGGGAACCGGTATCCATCACAGTGCCGTCTCCCAATCCGCCAGCCACTTCGGGCTCTATGAAAAAAAACATTTTCTGCTCCATCAGTCTGTAAGTGGCAGATTAATCTGCGCCCCGACCCTCTTATCAATTTCAGTTTCTTGGTTCAGCAAGTGTTGAGCAGCATTAGCCAGTTTTGCCAGAGGGAATGTTCTCGTTAGACCAGACGTGTGTTGCAGATGCTAATCTGTGCCGAGGTTGATCAATCCCACCTACAGATGCAGCTTCTTCATCAAACCCGCAATAGCCTTCATGCCGCGTGCATCTTAATAGATTCTTAGGAGGCACTGACACTTAGCCTATGACCGTCGAATGATAAGATCAAGCACGAACTCCAACAACTGCCAAAATCAAACTCTTTAAGTGATGGTTAGCCAATACTAAAAATAGCAAAGGAAAAACCTGGCCATGCATATCTATTCCTCATCCTCGTGACTCAATAGATATTCAAAAAAACTCGCGTAGCTACTCCAACTGTCGGGCTCATTGACAAATTCCATGGTATTCAGCTTATTTACCTCAACGGCGTCGCACCAGATAACTGATGGAGGTCTTGTAACGTTAAGCACGATCAAGCTTCCGGACGGTTCAGCTAGAACTACATAGTCCTGACTCAGGCCGGTGGCTGCTCTTATCCTTAGGGTCTCTTGGACAATATTAGTTGCCTCGCCATGGGCCGCGATTTCATGATGGCTAATGCCCCCGAGGAAGCCGCCACTATAAAATTCCGATATTATTTTAAAGTCATCTGGAAGTCTTACACCAAGAGCATCCTCAATTTGGCGTAGTTCTTCAGCAGAACATCCTTCAAAACCATATATTGCAATGTATTTGTCTTTCAGCTTCGCAATGTCAGTCATCACTACTCCTAATTGTTCTCAGATCGCCATTTCCAATATTCGCGAGTATCCACGTCGAATTTTTTCCTATCGGGCTGTATGGTTGGATGAGGCTTACTTCTTCCGTACTGACTATGCAATATATCTTGACCAGGCTTTCCAACTCCATGATAGCGGGTACTACCTTCAACGAGCGGCCCGGGAGCCTTTTGACCAAGATGATGTAAGGTTGCAAAGCTACCATCAGGCAGCTGAGGAGGCAATCCTTTAGCTGAAGCTTCCAAGTTAGATTTTCCAATAAATCTTTTATCCCCGGATGTTCTGATCTGACTCCAATTGATGTCGTTCCTCTGAAAAACTTTATAGTTGTATTTTGTTCCAGCAGGTCGGGTCGCACTCCAGTCCACTGGATTCTTGCTAAAAAACTCAGCATCCCTGCTATAAGACGCGGGTCGCGGAAGTGGAACCACCGCGACCTTGCCTCTCGGAACAATCTCCACATTCCCAAAATTAGATCCTACTCCTTGAACCTTTATCTCATACCGCGCATCAAACCACTTCCCGCCCTTACCGCCTAGCCCACCGCCCAGCAACGCTCCGCCGAAGGCCATCAGTTTCTGACCATCAGAGCCCTCGCCGAATAACTTTCCTCCCCCCCAGTTTCCGCCCAGGCCGCCAGTTATCCCTCCCACCAGGCCAGCGATGACGATCACCGGGCTCGCCAATACGAAGGCGCTGGCTAGGCCCAGCCCGAGAATGCCGCGCTCGAGCCATCCCGGCACTTCTGGGTTGATAGCATCGGTCGTTTCAGTCCCGCCCCCGATATTGACATTGCCCGAACCGGCACTGATCTTCCCGTCGCAGACCGTCCGATCGCCCACTCGCGCCGCTGGCTGACCATTGATATGAACGGTGTTGCTGCCTTGCGCAAGAATTTGCGGCGAGGAACTGTGCTTGTCGCAATGACCGGTATCGACATGCGCGCGAGCCGCGGCCCTGCCGTTGATGTGGACGTTGGGCGACCCCGTCAAGATCTTCCCCGCGTCATGGCAGGCAAACGACAGGCTTCCGATCAATTGTCCGATCCCGGCGCCCGTGGCTGCGCCTGCACCGACCATAGCGGCCAGCGCCACTGCGCCGAATCCACCGGTCCCGACAATTGCAATACCGACCAGTACTGCACCAGCGCCAATGGCGAGTCCGGCCAGGAGCCCGCCGAGTGCTCTGGAGTGCTCAATGGGATCGTCGTCCCGTGCAGCTGCGGCACTCATACGGCCACAGCCTCTCCATTGCCCTTATCCTCTGGGTCACCCACACGCCGTAACTCAAGCGTGTCGATGATGGAAAAGAACGCAGCGCGCTCCTCTGGGGTCATGCCTTTTGCGTTGTTGCTGGTCCCGGTGATTTGCATCAGCAAGGGCTGCTGCTGCTCGTCATGATGCAGAAAAATGACTTGCAGCTGATGCACAGGCTGGCCTTGCTGTCGCCATTTGAACTCCACCTGCCTTGCTTCGACGCCCGCGATTTGGGTAGGAAAAAGCGGCTCGACCCACTGCAGGTGTGAAAGAGACTTTCCAAGTTCTTTGAGCAATTGCTGCGCGACGGTTTCCAGATCAGCATCGCCCTCGACCGCCGATCGGCCCACCACCACCGACATGGGACTGGGTCCGATATCAGTGAGCGTGAACACATGAAAGGTCTTGTCCTTGAACCCAACGGGCCTGATGAAGCTCAGCTCGTTGGTCAGAAACCGTTCGGGCGGTGGTGGGGGTACTTCAAGCGCTTCTTGTGCCAGCCGTTCTTCTTCCTGACGTTGCTGTTCACGGATGCGCTTTTCCGAAATCCGATCGTACATGCTGGTTCGCTTGGGATACATCTCCATGAGGGCGGTCCTTGTCCGTCAGCTTATTTATTCAGGTTGATGATGGTCGAGCCTTCGACGTCGACCACCTTGCCAGACAGGGTAATCGTCCCATCCGAATTCATGATCAGCTTGCTGGCACCCACCTCTAAGGTGATGGACGTCGCCGCCTTGATCTTTACTTCACCTTGATCGACGGTGACGTAATAGGAGCCGTCGGACACTGCGATGCTGGTTTCCAGCTTGATGGTCTCGGCGTGTTTGCCGTCGACCTTGATCGTCCGGTTGCCACCGACTTCATGGGTTTCATCGGCCTCGATCTCCGTGTCCAGATTGCGCTCGGCGTGCAGAATAATCTGCTCGGCGCCGGCCTTGTCTTCGAACCGGAAGAAGTTGGCATTGGACCCCTTGCCCTTCATCGACCGCGTCAAAAACCCACTCTGGGTCTTGTTCGCCGGCAGTGACCACGGGGGCGTGTTCTGGCTGTTGTAGAGGCTGCCCATGATCAAGGGGCGGTCCGGATTGCCGTCGAGGAAGACGACCACGACTTCATCCCCCACACGTGGAATCTGGATGCTGCCGAATCCGCCGCTGGCACCCGACTGGGCGACGCGGACCCAGCAGGAGCTGTGGTCGTTGTATTGGCCGTTGCGGTCCCAGTGGAACTGGATCTTCACGCGGCCCAGTTCGTCGGTGAAGATTTCTTCGCCCGGCGGGCCGACGATGAGGGCGGTCTGGGGACCGGCAATCGTCGGGCGCGGCGTGGACAGTTGCGGGCGGAACGGAATCTTTTTGCGCACGCAGGTGAAGGTGTTGTCGTAGCTTGCCGGGTGGCCGTTGAGGTAGTTGTTGTGCCCTTCGCTGTCGATGCTCATCAGCAGGAATTGCCGGTCTTCGGCCGAGCCCTGATCGTGGTCGTAGTGCTGCAGCAGTTCGAAGGTGTAGCCAGGCTTCATCGCCCGGCAGTTGCTGGCGCCGCTGAATGTCTTGCCCTTGAGTTCCAGGGCCTCGACGCGCAGGCGGACCAAGGCTTCGCCCTCGTCGTAGGTGCCGTGGGTGTACTGGCCGGGGAAGTCGTAGATTTCAAAGTTCTCGACGTCACCTTGCTTGTTCAGGCTGTTCATCGTCACCGGCAGGCGGTTTTTCGGCTGGCGGTAGTCGAAGGTCTGCACGGCGATCTTGCCTGACTGAAGCTGGCGGTTGCCGCTCCACTGGGTGATGGAGTCGGTGGTTTCGGTGACAGAGGCGGTGTGAAAGCGGATCTGAGGCTGTTCAGGCAATGCCACCAGCGTGCTGGAGTCATCGCAGATGATCATGGTGTGGCCTTCGGCAGTGTGCTCGAAGTAATAGAACATGCCCTCTTCTTCCAGCAAGCGCTGGACGAAATTGAAGTCCGTTTCACGGTATTGGGTGATGTAGGTGTAGCGCTTCTGGGGTTTGGTCAGGCGGAACTCGTGGCGGGAGAATGCGGTGCACAATGCGAAGACCTGAGTGACCACTTCCTCGACCGTGTTACCTTGAAAAATCCGCGTGTCGAAGCGGTTTTTCAGCATCGAGAACCAGGGGTTGAGGGTCGCAGTGTAACGGGCCATGCCACCATCGCTGCCGATGCTGGCGAAGCGGGTCAGGTAGCCCGCGATGTAGCGCGGCGAGCCGGTGGCCAGCTCGATCTCGATGGTCACGTGTTGGCCCATCATCGACTTGAGCTCGACCCCGGAATCTTCGCACACCAGCAGCAGCTCGAAGCTGTAGGCCTGCGACAACCCTTCGCGCCCCTTGAAAGACTCGATGAGCAGTTGCTGCTCGGGGTTGGCCAAATTCTTGAACTTGAATAGACGCCGGTTCTGGGGAGTGAACAACGCGGCAAGGTCCATCGACATGTGTATCTCCTTGGAGGCATGGGGAACAACGCTACCGCCATGCTCGGCAACAACAGGTTACGAGCAACCGGGGAGAACAGAGTTTCCTGTTGGCACCCTCGCTTATTTTCGCGGGCGAATCGCGCTACAAGCGCTTCGCGCCCGGTGCGACTGTTCTGAACCCCGTGTAGGACCTGAACTACCGACCTCCTTGAGTTCAGATCACACGGATACCGCGCAAGCGCTCTGAGACCACTCGGTATCGCTCTCGGTTCACACCCCACTATCGTTATTACTGATGAGACGAATTAGCTGTTTTCATGAGCTCGATAGCGTGGGCTCAGCGATGATTGCACTGTGCCATAAAGGCACCTATCTCAATCAATCGCGTCCTGATGGACTTCGGAGTGTTTCATGGCCAACAAAATGACCGTCGCTCAGCGGCTCGGGCTTGGCTTCGGACTGATGCTGGCTTTAATGATCGTGGTCACACTGATCGGGGTTTATCGCGTCAACATGATCGAAGCGAAGCTGACCGAAGTGAGTGAAAACTCGACGGTCAAGCAACGCTATGCCATTAACCTGCGCGGCAGCGTGCACGACCGGGCGATCGCGATTCGGGACGCCATTCTGGCCAACGACGACGCCGCCTTTAAACGCTACGTGGCGACCATCGAGCAATTGGACCAGTTCTACCAGACCTCGGCCAAGCCACTGCATGAAGTGGTGCAAGGCAAAGGCGCTTCCGAGTTGGACAAGACCCGACTGGAGGCGATCATCGCTCAGGAAAATCTCGCTCAACCGCTGACCCGACAGTTGCTCGGGCTTCGTCGCGACAACCAGACCGACCAGGCCCAGGCGTTGTTGCGCGAGCAGGTGGCCGGCGCATACCGGGAGTGGCTCAAGCGCATCAATGACTTCATCGATTTGCAGGAAGCCGATACCGGCAAAAACGTGCAGATCATTCGGGACACCGCAGGGAGCTTCGCGCGTCTGATGCTGTTGAGCACCAGCGTCGCCGCCCTGATTTGCGTCCTCGCTTCGATCCTGATCATCCGCAACATCAAATCGACCTTGGGTGCAGAGCCCGAAGCCGTGGCCGAACACATTCGCGAACTGGCCAACGGTGAGATCAACAACGCCATCGAAACGCGGTACCCGCAAAGCGTCATGGGCGCCCTGCGGGAGAGCAATCAACGCCTTTCCGATACGCTGACCCGCGTGACATCCGCGGCCATCGAGCTGCAAGGCTCGTCGCGCCAGCTCAAGAACAGTTCGGAGTTGAACAACCAGCAGTTGCGTATCCAGGCCGAAGAAACCGAAAAGATCGCCACCGCTCTCTCGCAAATGGCCACCTCCGGCAGCGAGATTGCCCGTTACGCCGAGACCGCGGCGAAGGCGTCGAGTACCGCTGACCATGAGGTGGAAAGCGGCAAGCGAGTCGTCGAAAACGCGAGCGTTGCCATGCGCGATCTGTCGGACCTGCTCAATGATGCATCGTCCTCGGTGGTCCAACTGGCCCACGACAGTCAATCGATCGAAACGATTGTCGGGGTGATCAACTCCATCGCCGAACGCACCAACCTGCTGGCGCTCAATGCGGCCATTGAGGCGGCCCGAGCGGGCGAGTTCGGGCGCGGGTTCGCGGTCGTCGCCGAGGAAGTCAGGTCTCTGGCGACCCGCACCCAGGAATCCACCCAGCAGATTCGAAACATGGTCGGCCAGTTGCAGAGCGGTTCGAGTCATGCGGCGTCGATCATGCAGAACAGCCGCGAGATGGCCGAGCAGACGCTGGAACAAACGCGGGTTGCCGAGCAGTCGCTGACCACCATCAGCCGTGAGGTCAGCGCCATTAGCGACATGAACGCCCACATTGCCAGCGCTTCGGCGCAACAAGGTGCGGCGGTGCAGGACGCCAGCCAGAACATCGCGCGCATCCACGTTGCGGCCCAGCGGACCTCGGTCAATTCCGCCGACGTGGCCAGCTCCAGCGAGGAACTGGCCAACGTCGCCAGCGGACTGATGGACAAGGTCAGCTTCTTCCATGTCTCGAGCGCTGACACCCCGCGCCCGGCCGCCCATCGGGTGCGGGACATCGCCTAGCAGCTGTATGCAGCCAGCGGTTAGGGAACTTCGGGGGCGAGCGGCGGGCGCCGTGTGGAACAGCGCAAGGGATGCGCAAGCGATCAAGCGCTATGCGGTGCCCGGATTCAGGCGGTTTCCAGTCTCCGGGCACTCTGTGCTTGAGGGCTTGAAAGCCCTGCGGTTTCAAGGCGTGGCGAGCACCGGTGCAGTTTTTTCACGGCGCACGGTCATGATCACGGCAGAGGCCACCAGGCACAACACGCCCGCCGCCATGAAAGCAGGAAGGTAACTGGAGACGTTCTCCCGCGACCAGCCGGCAGCGAAAGCGGCAAACGCGGCGCCGATCTGATGGCCTGCGAACACCCAGCCAAACACCAACCCTGCCCGCTCCGGCCCGAAGCGGCTGATGGCCAGGCGCACGGTGGGAGGGACCGTGGCGATCCAGTCCAGGCCGTAGAACACCGCGAACGCCGACAGACCGAGGAGGGAGAAATCCGATTAAGGCAAGGCGATCAGCGACAAACCCCGCAGGCCGTAATACCAGAACAGCAGGTACCGGTTGTCGAAGCGGTCGGACAGCCAGCCTGACAAGACCGTCCCGATCAAATCGCAGAAACCCATGGCCGCCAGCAGACCGGACGCCTGCAGCGGGCTGATGCCGAAGCCGCCACACAGTGGGATTAGGTGCACCTGCACCAGGCCGGAAGTACTGGCGCCGCAGACGAAGAAGGTGCCGAACAGAATCCAGAACACGCGGGTCTTGGCAGCGTCGCGAAGCGTTGTGAGGGTGGCGGCGAAAATCGAATGACCGTTTTGCGCCGGTTCAGCGATTGGCGCTGTGCCGGTATCGCCATAAGGCCGCAGCCCCAGATCACTGGGACGGTCGCGCATGATCATCAACACCGCGACCGCCGCCACCGCCAACATCGTCGACAGCACCACCAGGGCCCAGCGCCATCCATAATGGTCGGACACGCTGGCCAGCAGTGGCATGAAGATCAGCTGGCCCGTCGCATTGCTGGCCGTGAGCACGCCAACGACCAGGCCCCTGCGATGATTGAACCAGCGTGACGAGACCACCGCGCCAAGCACCAACGCGGTCATCCCGGCACCGACCCCTACACCGATCCCCCACAGCGCCATCAGTTGCCAGACCTGTGTCATGCCCAGGGACAGCAACAGGCTGGTCATGATCACGATGATCGCGGAAATGGTCACGTTCCGCGGGCCGTACTTGCTCATCAACGCTGCTGCGAAGGGGGCGGTCAGGCCGAACAGAATGAAGCGAATCGACAGCGCCGAGGAAATGTCCACCGTGTTCCAGCCAAACTCCATCTGCATGGGCACGATGAAAATGCCCGGCGCACCGACCGCCGCCGCGCTGACCAACGAAGCCAGGAACGTCACCGCCACCATGGCCCAGCCATAGTGGATACCTCGACGCGTGAGGGCGTGTGAAAGCCATTCAGACAGCATGATTACCTCGATCAAATGGGCTTCGCTTGAATCACCGCGGCAGCACCCGGCCACGGCCTGCGGAACGTCATGCGTTGCGTGCAGGCGCCGTTCCTGGAGCCGAGCCTCAGTAATCATTGAACGAAAAGGTGGGAATGAGCCTTGCGGGATGATAGGTCGACCGTCATGCAAAGCGCGTCGAAACAGAATCTAACATTTGTTAGATGATGATTGCAATCTAAAGCGGTTTCTTGGCTCTCTCTGGTGTGTCTCACCCGTCGAGCCTGGCCGAGGGCGAGGATCAGTCGGCAGTCGGGCGATTCCCTGCAGGCTCGGCCAGCCGCTGACGGGCCTGGGCCAGCACCTCGTTGGCGAGTTCGGGATCGTCGAGCATACGGGCCAAGGTCACGGCACCGATCATCGCGGCCAACCTGAACATTGCGTCGGCACGGGCGTGGGTCGAGCCCTGCTCCTCGGCCTGCCTGGCCAGGATGTCGATCCAGGTGCGAAAACCTTCCGAAATCGCATGCCGCGTATGCTCGTCGGCACGCGCCAGCTCGCTGCCCATCGTGACGAAGGTGCAACTGCGTGCGCAGTCGTCGTGCTGAGTCAGGGATAGAAAGTCGTTGAAATAGTCGGCGAGCCCGCGCTCCCCGCCGCCGACCGCCGCGCTGGCCTTCTCGGCGATCCGTTGCATGGCCGTCGCGCAGGCTTCGGCCAGCAGTTGTTCCTTGGAATCGAAGTGGCGATAAAACCCGCCATGGGTCAAACCGGCGGCGGCCATGATGTCCGAGACCCGTGTCGCCTGGATGCCGGTTCGCTTGAATTCCCGCGACGCGACGTCAACTATCCGTTTGCGGGTCTGTGCGGTCTCGGCTTTGGATTTTTTCATGGCTGTTCCTGTGTCTGCACCCGAGGCCAGGCGGGGCCGTGGCGTCATGGGGTGCGTCATGGGGTAGAGAAAGCTTACCTAATTGTTCAGGGATTGACGCCTGGCCAGGCGCGCCAGTGGGTCGGCTCTACGCGCTTTTCAGCTATTTCTGCCTGGGCGCCGCACCAGCCGCGCAGTGAGCGCACGCTGCGTGGAACGGCTTCAAACGGTGGCTCGATGCGCTACCCTGCTCCCCCAAGCCGTGCTTTTCCATGAGGATGTGATGACACTTGCCGCCGCTGCCGCTTATGACGAGCTTGAGCTCGAATTCATCCCACCATTCGACTGGACCCGAATGCTGCGATTTTTCAGCGGCCGGGCCACCGGCGGCGTAGAAGCAGTGCATGAACAGGTGTACTACCGGACTGTGAAGGTCGACGATGCGACCGGCTTGCTCAGCGTACGCCGTGATCCGCAGCGCGACGTGCTGATCGTGCGAGTCGAGGGTGAGGCGCGGCATCATCTGGACCGGATGACGCCACGCCTGGTTCGCCTGTTTGACCTCAAGACGCACCCGGACGCTGTCCGGCAAGGCCTGACGCAGGACCCATGGCTCGCCTCGCTGCTCGACAATGCGCCAGGGCTGCGCGTCCCCGGCGCCTGGTCCGGGTTCGAAATGGTGGTGCGAACCATCGTCGGGCAGCAGGTGAGCGTCAAAGCGGCGACGACCATCGTTGGCCGCCTGGTGCAACGCGCCGGTACCGCTGCGACTGAGCCCTCTCACCCCCTGACGCCGTGGCATTTCCCGACACCGCATGCCTTGGCGCAGGTGAACCTCGACAAGATCGGCATGCCGGGCAAACGCGTCGCCACGCTGCAACGTTTTGCCCAGGCCGTGGCCGACGGTGAGGTGGACATCGATAACGACGAGCCCGACATCGCGACGCTTCGCAGGCAACTGCTCGACATGCCGGGAATTGGCCCCTGGACCGTCGAATACGCCGCGATGCGCGCCTGGCGTGACGCCGACGCCTGGCCTGCCACCGATCTGGTGCTCATGCAGGCCATCGCGCGGCGGATGCCCGAACTGACCCGCAAGGCCGACCAACTCAAGCACGCGCAGAGCTGGAAGCCATGGCGGGCCTATGTGGCGATGCACCTCTGGAATGAAATTGCCGATCAGATGGGGCTGGCACGCGGCGGCTGAGGCCCTGATAGGCCCTCGCCTGAGTGAGTCTATAGGGGCACGCGCCCGTCATTCATGCAGCCCCCGGGCTGCGCTCAGTAAGCTGCGGAACTTCGCATACCGCGCCTGCAAGGCCGGCTGCACGGCGGGCATTGGCTGGAAGCGGGCCTGGATCGGCAGCCCTGCCGACAGGCGTTCCTCGGAGTGACCGATGGCCAGCAATCCCAACTGCGCGGCGCCAATGCAGGCACTCAGTTCGCTGCCCTGCAAGGTGAAGATTTCGCGATCCACAATGTTGGCCAACAACTGTGCCCAGTAATCGCTGCGTGCGCCCCCGCCCACCAACGCACAGGCGTTGACGGTGGCCCCCGCCGACAACACCGCATTCATCGCGTCCAGCAGCCCGAAGCCCACCCCCTCCAGCACGGCGTAGCCGAGCATCGCCGGGGTGCAGTCGTGCCCGAGGTTCATGAAGCCGCCACGCAACAGCGGATCGTTGTGTGGCGTTCGCTCGCCCGCGAGATACGGCAGAAACAAGGGGTGCGTCAAGGGAACTGGCCGATCGAGCGGCAAGGCCGCGCGGACCTGCTCCAGCAGCACGCGCTCATCCGGCTGGCCCAGCAGGCGGGTGACCCAGCGCAGGCAACTGGCTCCTGCCAACATCGCCCCCATGGTGTACCAGCGGTCCGGCAGCGCATGGCAGAAGTTGTGCACGGCACGGGCCGGGTTACCCGCGGGGTGCTCGGTAATCGCCACCAGCGCGGCGCTGGTCCCCAGGGTAATGAAGGCATCGCCTGCGCGGATTGCGCCAATGCCGACCGCCGCGACCGGGTTGTCGCCGCCGCCGGTCGCCACCACAAGGTCCCGAGGTAGCCCGAGCGCCTGGGCCGCTTCGGACGTCAGGCACCCCGCCGGCTCGCTGGCTTCCAGCAGGCGAGGCATCTGCGCGAGGGTGAGGCCGCAGGCGCGCAGCATCGGTTCGTACCAGGTGCGATTGGCCACATCCAACCACAGTGTGCCGGCGGCATCGGAGACATCGCTGGCTCGCGCTCCCGTCAACCGCAGGCGCAGGTAATCCTTGGGCGACAACACGCAATCAACGCGGGCGAACACCGCTGGCGCGTGCTGCTTGAGCCACACCAGCTTGGGTGCCGTCAGGCCGGCCATGGCCAGGCTGCCCGTCACCTGCGCGTAGCCGGGAAAGTCGCGGTTCAGCTGCTCGGCCTCTTCAACGGCGCGTGAATCATCCCAGAGCACCGCAGGGTAAAGGACCTGCCCTTCGGCATCGAGCAGCACCGCGCCGTGCATCTGCCCCGAGAGGCCGATGCAAGCGATCCGGGCCCACGCCATGGGGGCGTCGCTGCGCAGGCGCTCAAGCGCATCGGTGCAGGCCTGCCACCAGTGGAGCGGATCCTGTTCGGACCAGCCCGGTTGACGGCGAGCCGTGGTCAGCCCAGCACCGGCTTTTGCCAGTACGTGCCCGTGACTGTCGAGCAGAATCGCCTTGAGTTCGGAGGTGCCCAGATCGATGCCCAGCGAAACGGCGTCGCTCATGTCGGTTCAATTCCTTTCAACGGGACGCCGAAGGGGCATCCACACGAATTTCGGATGCGCAGCGTGGCGGGCAGGCGTTCAGACTGGCGCTCACCGTCGGGGTCGTCGATGCGCTGCAACAACAATTGCACCGCCCGCTCGCCCAAGGCCTTCACCGGCTGAGCGATCACGCTCAGGCGCGGCAGGAAGAAATCCGCCCAGTCGAAGTCGTCGAAGCCGACCAGCGCCATCTGATCCGGCACCTGTACACCGGCTTCTCGCAGGGCCTGCATGGCGCCGATGGTCATCAGGTTGTTGGCCGCCATGATCGCCGTCGGCGGCACCGGCAATGCCAGCAAGCTCAGGGCCGCCCGGCGCGCCGATTCGCTATTGGACTGGCCGTTGACCAGCAGGCGGTCGTCGAACTTCAGGTTCGCGTCCGACAGCGCCTGCTGATACCCCTCGATGCGCTCTTCGGTGGTGCTCAGGCCACGGTGCCCGGCAATCATGCCGATGCGCTGGTGACCGTGGCCGATCAGATGCGTCACCAGCGCCTGGGTCGACGCGCGGTTCTCTACCCCCACCTGATCGAAGCCCTCCGCCGCCAGCCGGTCCACCAGCACTGTGGGAATGGCATGGGTCCGCAGGTAGCCGAGTGCTGCCCGTTCTGGATCGCTGGACGGTGCCAACAGAATGCCGTCGACCCGGCGGTGATGCAGCGCTTCCACCACGCGCAATTCCTGCACGGGGTCATCGTGGGTGTCGGCGAAAAGCATCATCAAGCCGTGCCGGGCGCATTCGGTTTCGATGGCGTGGACGGTCTCGCTGAAGTAGTGGTTGGAGAGCGCCGAAATCGCCACGCCGAGGGTGTAAGTGCGCGAACGGGCCAGCGAGCGCGCGAGGGTGTTGGGGATGTAACCCAACTCCCGCACCGCTTGCTGCACCGCGTCCACCGTTTGCGCGCTGACTTTGCGCGTGCCGTTGAGCACGTGGGACACGGTCGAGGTCGACACCCGCGCGCGGCGCGCCACGTCCTCCATCTTGACCACGGCGTACACTCCCTCGGCATGGCGCTTCAGCGTTTGCTCGACCAACCGGTGTAGGTGCCGACATTGTCACGGGTGATCAACTTCGGCGTGAGTTGGGTCACCGCTTGTGCCGGTGGCTTGTCATTGAGCAGGTCATTGCCGATCACCACCGCCTGCTGCGCCATGGCCCAAGGGTCCTGACTGGAGGAGGCCTGAATCAGCGAATCGGACTTCAGGGCGTGTTCGATGTCCGGTGCGCCATCGACCGATGTAATGATGATTGCGCTGCGTTTGAGCTGGCGGGCCGCCAGGTCGCTGCCAATGGCTTGCGGATCGTTGATCGCGAACAGGCCATCGATTTTCGGGAAGCGGGTCAGATAACCCTGCATGGCGTTCAGGCCGCCGTCGCGGGAGCCCTTGGCGTCCTGGTCATCGGACAGGATCTTGATGTCCGGAGCGGCGGCGAACGCGGACTTGCAACCGGCGACCCGGTCGGTCACTGCAGTGACCTGCGGGCCGTTCTCGATGATCACGTTCCCTTTGCCCGACAGCTTGTCGACGATGAACTGGCACGCCAGCTTGCCCGCCTCGACGTTGTCGGTCTGCACCGTGGCATCCACCCCGGCAGCGCTGACATCGACGGCGACCACCTTGATACCCGCGGCTTGCGCTTTCTTGACCGCCGAAGCGATGGCTTTCGGGTCCACTGCGTTGATCAGGATCAGGTCGACGCCTGCCGCAATGAAGTTGTCGATCTGGGAAAACTGTTTGCTCAAGTCGTAATCGGCCGAAACCGACGTCACCTTGGCCTGCGGGTTGATCTCCAGCGCCTTGGCTTTCGCGCCTTCGGCCAGGGTCACGAAATAGGGGTTGCCCAGCGAACCCAGAGTGATGCCCACGGATTTCAGCTCGCGGGCCTCGACACTTTGGGCCACGAGTGCAGCCAGACACAACGATACGGCAGTGGGGAATAGGCGTTTGACGTTCATGTTTTCTCTCTTGTGATTGACGCGTTCAACGGGTATCCAGTTCGTGATCGGTGTGGCGGAGCCTTTCCATCAAGGCGCCACGGTGCTCAGCGGCAGGCCCTCAGGTTCGTGCACCGGACTGGCGATAGCGGTCCAACGCCACCGCGCCGATGATCACGATGCCTTTGATGATGTACTGCCAGATGTCCGAGACGCCCAGAAGCACCAGGCCATTGGTCAGCACGGCAATGATCAGCGCCCCGATCAAGGTGCCGCCGATGGTGCCCACGCCCCCGGTGAAGCTGGTGCCGCCGAGGATTACCGCAGCGATGGCGTCCAGCTCATAGGATTGCCCGAGCTGCAGGCCGTTGGCCGCGAACAGGCGCGATGCGCTCATCACGGCACCGAGCCCCGCCAGTGCACCTGAAACGGCGTAGACGAACAGCAGGACTTTCCACACCTTGATACCGGACAAACGGGCGGCTTCAGGATTGCCGCCCACCGAATAGATTTGCACGCCCATGACCGTGCGCCGCAGGATGAACCAGGAAATCACGATGACCGCTGCGGCGATCACCACCAGCCAGGGCACGCCGAATAATGCATCGTTGCCGATGAAGGCGAACGGCAGGTCGGGGTTGAACACCGTCTTGTCGTCCGCCAGCAATCGGGCCAGCCCTCGCATGGCGGTGAGCGCACCCAGGGTGACGATGAAGGGCGGCAAGCGCATGAAGGCGATCAGCCCGCCATTGACCAACCCCAGCAGCAAACCGAAGCCCACCCCGGCGAAGATCCCCAGCATGCCCCACTGCGGCGACATCGAGGCTTGCAAGGCCACGACCGCCGAGGCCGCGAGAATTGCCCCCACCGACAGGTCGATACCGGCGGTGAGTATCACAAACGTCATTCCCGCCGCCAGCACCACATTGACCGAAGCCTGCTGGGTGATGATCGACAGGTTCTGCCAGGTCATGAAACTGTCGGTCATCAGCGCGAAACCGAGCACCAGCAATACAAGCACCGGCAACATACCCAAGGTGCGCATCAGGTCACGCATACGCTCGCGCTTACTGATCGCGGCGACGGCGGGCGAGTTTTGCAGAGGCAGACTCATCGTCCAGGCTCCTTATTATTGTCGTTGAGGTTCAGGCCTTCATATCGCAGCGCCGATGGCGTCGGAACCCGGTTGCGCAGCCTGGCCGCCCGTGGCCAGGTCGATGATCCGCTCCTGGGAAATCGCCTGCCCCGAAGCGCCGCCGACTTCCGCCACCAACTGACCTTCGCGCATGACCAACACCCGGTCGCAGGTGCCGATGATTTCCGGCAACTCGCTGGAGATCACCACAATGCCCACCCCGGCTTTCGCGAGTTCGTTGATGATGCGGTAGATTTCCGATTTGGAGCCGATGTCCACCCCACGCGTGGGCTCGTCCAGGATGAGCACGTGAGGTTTCACTTCCAGCAGTCGCGCCAGCAGCACCTTCTGCTGATTGCCGCCGGACAGCGCACCGACATTGACCTTGCCCGACGCCACCCGGATCGACAGCGAACGGATAGCCTCCGCGGCCCGTTGCGCGCCTTTGCCACGGTCCAGCACGCCCGCGGCATGGGCATCCGGCACACAGGCACAGACGTTGATGTTGTCGCGCACACTCATGTCGAGAAACAGCCCTTGCGCCTTGCGGTCTTCGGTGAGGTAGACCACTCCCGCGCGAATGGCATCCGCTGGGGTGTGCAGGTCCGTCACCGGTTTGCCCGCAACTTCCAGGGTCCCTGAGCGGCGCGGATCGGCCGCGAAAATCAGCCGCGCCAGCTCCGTGCGCCCTGCTCCGACCAGCCCCGCTATGCCCAGCACCTCGCCGGCGTGAAGGTCAAAACTGCAGGGCTTGACGCGCTTGCCGTCCGCCATATCGCGGACCCGCATCACCACTTCACCGGGATCGTAAGGCGCGTGCTCTTTTTTGTAGAACCCGGACAGGTCGCGGCCCACCATCATTTTCACCAGCGCCTCGGCAGACAGCTCGTCGCGACGCAGCATGCCGACGTACTCGCCGTCACGCAGGACAGAAACGCGGTCGGACAGCTCATAAATCTCGGCCATGCGATGGCTGATGTAGATGATCGCCAGCCCCTGATCGCGCAGTTGCTTGATCAACGCGAACAAGCGGTCCGTTTCGCGGGATGACAGCGGGGTGGTCGGCTCGTCCATGACCAGGATTTTCGCCTTCGCATGCAAGGCCCGGGCGATCTCCACCAACTGGCGTTCGGCGATGGACAACAGGCTGACTTTGGTGGACGGCTTGAAATCCGCCCCTAAGCGCACGAGGACATCGACGCAGCCGGCCTCCATCGCCTTGCGATCGATGCTCCACCCGCGGCGCAGTTCGCGGCCCAGATAGATGTTTTCCGCCACGCTGAGATTCGGGCAGAGGCTCAGTTCCTGGTAGATCACCGCAACACCCTGCGCCTTGGCCGTCAGCGGGTCGAAGGCCGACAGGTCATTGCCGGCAATACGGATCTGCCCTCCCGTGTCGGCCTGATAAGCGCCGGAGAGTATTTTCATCAAGGTGGATTTGCCCGCCCCGTTTTCACCCATCAGCGCATGGACTTCACCGGCATAGACTTTCAACGAGACTTCCTTGAGCACGCGCAGGCCGTTGAAGGTCTTGGAAATGGCCTTCATTTCCAGCACGGGATCGAGGGGTTCAGCGAGGACGGCGCTCATGGTCGCCCCTGCGCAATCGATGGAGAGGGGGCGTCAACGAGCATGCCTGTAACGGGCGGCACAGCGTATGGGCTGTTCATCAGTGTCTCCGAGGCTCTTGTTTTTATGCCTGGGCCGCCTCGTGCACCGCGTGCAGAGGCCGCTCTCGGGAAGTACGTTGAAACACAATAGAAGAGCTGAAACGATTCACGCAAGCGCTTGCGCGCACCTAATTAAAAAAGGCGACCTGTGGCAGTCGCTCTTCGGATCGCTCCGAAGGCTCTGGCTGGGCTGGCAATTCTTCAAAGGCCTTTCACATGAGCGCAATCAAGCTGGCGCGACACGAGTGGTACCTAAAAGACTGGACACGTGTTTAGTCGCTAAATCGCACGTGCCCTAACGCGATACTCACGACCCGCATATACAACTACGCGCCGGTATCAGGCGGCATTAATCCAATGAGCCGGGATCAAACCATCACCTCGGCGCTCCCAGGCCTCGACCTCCACTGTGTGCTCAACCTCTCCCCAGATATCAGGCCCGGCGTGCTCCAGCACAATGATTTGGACGAAATGCCCCGCACGTTTCAACCCTTCGGAAAGCACCTCGAAGATTCGTCGAGTGGCAATTACGTCTGCGGGGCGCGCCTTGCTGATTGCCTCAAAGCCATCATCTAGGGCGTTGAAGCCACCGGAGTTACTTGGAAAGTACACCTGGCTCGGCTGGTCAATCACGATGAAACTGAAAGGAGGCAGGTTCCTGTTCTCTTCTCGTGATAGGTATTCATGGATGCCAAGAAAAGTCGCGATGTGGTACCCCATCCAGTTCGCACCACTGCCAATCTCCCAGAGAAAATCCCTTCTGTCGTCGGAGTCGAAGCGCAGTGTGAGCTCTTTTCTGTCCAGCAGAATCCGAGAATCCGGGGTGCCATTCAGACCAAATTTGTCAGCGTACTCCTCGATCATCGGGGTGAGCTGACGATCAACTTTTCGCTCCTGCTCAGCCAAGTGGGTAGCTGACATGGCATCGCTGTAATCCCTGATGATCTTGTCTAGCTCAGCAAGACGTTTCAGAAGATTTTCATCGGCGGTGGATCCGTCCAGTTGCTTGACGAGCCTGCTGATCTCGCCCGCTACAAAATAGATCTGGCCGATCGCATCGCGAGTACGCTCATCGTCCTGGATCAGCCGATTTCGCTCCTTAAGCAGCGAAGATAGTTCGCGCTCTTCTTTCGCACGCTTGCGCTTGAGAACCGCAAGTTGCTGATCGACGACCGGGTTGTCCTTCAGTGCATCTGAGATTCGAGTGACCTTGTTGACCCTCGTTTCGAGGTTTTCGATCACAACAGGCAGTGCATTGGTAAAGGAGCCACAGGCGACGCAGTGCCCGCCGTCAGCGACACTCTCTTTTAGCCATTCGAGCCCGATCACATGAGACTTTTCGGTATCGATCGCTGCAACGAAACGTTGACTAGTACGTGCAAGATGAGAGAAACCGTCGATCTGTGTATCAAGCTCGTCGACAACCCCTTGCTGCTTACCGACCGCTTCTATCACCTCCTTGAGTTTTTGGGAGATGTGAAGACGCTGAGGCTCTAACAGGGTCTGTTCCAACCGACCCTCATGGGTTGCAGACAGTATGCGTTTGAGCTGCATCACCTTCTCAGCGTTCATCGACGCGTTGGCATTCGATAGCAATCCAAGCTGAACACATCGATCAAACAGCTGGTCGACATCAGCGTGATGACTTGCCTTCGCGGCGGCATGCACGTCCATCAGTTTACGCAGCTTGTCCTGTTCCCTTTGGGCCTCTTCTCGGCGGCGCGCGTTCATCACGTAGTTAGCGTCGACCATCCCCAAGGCGTAGGGCATCGCACGAGTTAAGCGTTCCTTGTGCGCAAAGGAGTCGGTTTTGAAGAACAATGTGTTGGGGTTCGCGACAATGTGCTGCGGAAGAAAATTGAACGCTGCCATATCACGATACGTGCTGCGTCGGTCGAAGTTGGACGGTTCCTCATCATCTGAATGTGGCAGGTCACTCACCCTTACCATGGCGTTGAATGCTGCCTGGTACTGACTTTGGGTATGAGTCCTGGTAACGGTTTCGGGAATGTCTCCTTCTTCAGAGACGAGCATGAAGAAGTCGCTGGATGCCTGAGAAGAACCCGGCGTGCGCCGAGCAACGATATGCGTCGCGTCCAGGATGCGGATTTTGAGGCCAAACCATTCGACGGTGTCTCGAATGATCCCGATTGGGATCTGGCATTTCTTCGCACCGAGGACGTAGTCGATGATGTGGACAATCGACGACTTACCCGTGCCGCTCAGCCCGTGAATGATGTTGATTTTGCCTTCAACGAAGGGAATGACTCGTGGCTCCATGCCCTGAAAACGAGGCCAGAGGACTACAGCGTCAATTGTGAATTTCATTAGGAATTCCAAACAAGAGCTTGTACAGATTTTCGGTGGACTCCGCAGCGAACCATTTAGCCAACTTCTCGACGGTCTTAAGCATCGCGGTAGGAATAGTGTTCCGAATACCCCTTGGCCAACGATCCGCCAGTGATTGAAAGCTCGCCACGTCACCACTACCAATCTTGCCAACCAAACGTGAGGACACCGCGAGGTTGAGACCTTGCAGCGTGGTAGGCATGTGCCCCGTTACTCGCTGCGCAAGATCAATCTTCAATACGGGAGCTTCCCTCATCACATTCGCGATCGTTGATCGGGAATTGCGCTTGCTGAGTGCCTCGCGCGATCGTTCACTCCAGGTCAGCGGAAGCACGAGCATCAACTTCGGTAGATCGGGAGGTTGGCCAGAGGCTGCGTCCTGGTATTGCTCGATGAAGTGCGCGAGGAGAAAGCAAGCCAGTGATGAGTTATGAATCAATTGGCGATCTAGGTAAGGCTCACTCATGCGTCACCTGCCGAAACGTCGCGGTGCCAATGAATAGGCGATAGGGTTTCCACCGCATTTGCCATCCTGTGGTACGTCCCACAAAAAAGGTATTTCGCCGACGAACTCATCCGCCCGACTTTCATCGGAAACGTTTCCGGGAACAGCGTCTTGGCCAGGACAGCGTTGTAATCCGAGATGTCGAACTGGTCGAGAGTCTTGCTGGATACGATTCGGTGAGCACTGCCAATCGATTTCCATCGATCGCTCAAAACACCTTCAGCTTTGTCGAAATCACTGAGCAACACACGTCCCGACTCAAGCAGTCGAACCCGCTCTGAGTAGGCGGCGCAGAAGTAACTGAACTGCTCCATAAGCAGATCGCCAGGCACACTCAGCTTGTCGAGTTGTGCCATGAAGCGCATGTCAGAGGGATCAATTTTTTCCGCCCATTCTGCAAACTTGGTTTCCTCGAATGGCATGGGCTCCCATGGGCCATCCAGAAACCTGTTAACCAAAGCCTGGCGATGGTTATAAAACGGTTGAGCGCACGTCCAGAATTGTCCACGGGACTTCCATGTTTCCTGGCACTGGGTGAACAGGAACCCCACCAATCCCGAATAGATCGATTCGCTGCACGCAAGGGCATCTTCTGGCAGATGCAGCGAGGAGATGATCCGCTCCTTCATCTGCGCATTGAACTGACCATCCTCGACGCGCATGTGCCCAATCAGAAATTCCAGGTCAGCATCAGAATATGCCGCTACTTCCTTTGCAATCTCACCGCCCTTCCCCGTCATCCCGTGAGCTTGAGTTCGTAAATCGATGAGTACCTGAGCAATCTCGTCCTTTGACTGAGCCTCCGACAACCGCATGACCAAAGTGCCCTTTTTCAGGACTTTATTGGTCACCAGTAAATACTCCAAGTGATCATATTTCAGGCGGGCCTCAGCCATCCCGGCCAACCAAATCCGTAGAGTTTTCCAGAGGTTTTGACTGCTGTCCTGTAGGGGGTTCTTGCGCGGCTGAACCGACAGCTTAGCTTGCTCCGAAACCCGACGTGACCCGGATGAGGTCTGGCTGATCTCTTCCACATCGTCAGCCGTTTCGATGCCGAACCATGTCTGTGCGTTTGGAGCAGTGTAGATGCGGTAAAGAGCACGTTCGTACTGATAGCCATAGCCAGCAGCGCTGGCACTTCCTTCTGGATCCCTCATCGCCCCATCCCGTATTCCAGTCCTCGCCATACCAAAGTGCTCGCTCATGCGACTTATTTTCAAGTGCAAGGGCAGATACGCACCAGATGATACCACTTAGCCATTAATTAGTGACAAAATAGGATCCAAGAATATTTAAGATCGCCGCTAGCCGATCTCCAATTGAGACGCGTAGAACACGCGTGTATTGAGCCGTATCCGAAAGGCACCTTACACACCCTCTCCAAATCCACGCTCTGAGCGTTACCCACTCATCTGAGGAAACACGCTCATAGGCGGTGTTTTTGATTCACAATTGTAGTGGTCAACTGATCCCGGACACGACATTAAGTCTTTTTTAGGACTGAGCTGGTGGCAGTCCGTTATTGAACTGATGTGGCCTAATCCAGTCGTGGCGATGCATCAGATAATGATCTGATGTCCCGCTGAGCTTCCTGGGCAGCCATGTATCCCACAGTCGGTACCCACTCGGTTTTTAATACTCGCGCCATCGGCGAGTTGTCGTAGCAGTTGCCACGGCGACTCATGCTCTGGCGAATGCGATACCGCCAGAGCCGCTGGTGAAACTGTCGGCTACCATATTGGGCCCCCTGATCCGAGTGGAACAGCAGACCTTGGGGCTTACCGCGTTGCTCATAGGCCATATCCAGCGCCTTGATCACCAGATCCGTATCCGGTTTGCTCGACAAGGCCCAGCCCACCACTCGGCGCGCGAAGATATCCATAACTACGGCCAGGTAATGCCATTTCCCTTGTGCCCAGATGTAAGTGATGTCGCCGCACCAAACCTGGTTGGGCGCGGGAACATTGAACTCTCGATTCAAATATTCGGAATATCTGGTCGCTCCACCGTCGCTTTTTTACAAGCATCCGAGCCCGGTTGTTTGCTGACCAATCCCAGCTCTCGCATCAAGCCACGTACCTTGAAACGGCCAATGTGCTCGCCATCTTCCTGCATGATCGAGACGATGCTGCGGCTGCCGAGTGCTCAGTTGATCAATCAGCGCGTACGCCCGTGCTCTTCCGACATCAAGAGCGCGGTAGCCTTTTTTAAATGGACTTCTCGCTCAAGTCGAGCGATTCGAGCTTCCAATTCTTGGATTTTCTGCTGCTCTGGCGTCAGCGCTTTACTCTGCGGAATAATGCCGGTGCGCTCCTGCTGAAGCTTATCAACCCAACGGCGCAACGCGGACTCAACGACCCCGAGCGAACGGCAGGCCTAGATATGGCTGTAGCCTTGACCGAGTACGACTCCTGCGGCCTCGCGTTTGAATTCAGCGGAAAAGGAACGACGTTGTTTGGTCATCAGACACCTCTATCTGGCGAACACTCTCGCCTATATAGGTGTCCGGTTTCATTAGACCATCACAAGGAGCAGGAGCAGGAGCAGGAGCACCAAGAACTTGTGGGTCTTGGCATCAAAAGCCAATAAAAATCAAAAGTCAGAGCTAGGCTAAGCTGATCGAGACACCTGAGATTTATTGTCCGGAAAATGACGAAGGGCAGTTTAAAACAAGCGACCGGTGGCAATCGCTTGTCGAATCGCTTGGAAGGCTCTGGCGCGCAGCCTCCCGAGGCATGAGCGCCCCTCGTTGGCCACTCGAAAATTTTTCGGCTGCGCTTGTCCATGGAGCATGAAGCGACACCGCCCCGCAGGCCAGGCGCTTGCTTAGAACAACCCCATCTGGCCGCCAATCAAGGTCGTGAAGTTGTCGTCGACGAAGGGCAGTATCGCGTCGGCGATCGGCTGCAGTTGGCGCGTGATGTAGTGGTCGTAATCGATCGGTGCACTGCGGCATTCCAACGGCTCAGGACCGGCCACAGTGATCACGTAGCTGATCCAGCCGCGGTTCTGGTATTGCAGCGGGCGGCCCTGGCGACGGTTGTAGTCATCGGCCAGGCGAGCCGCGCGAACGTGAGGTGGCACATTGCGTTCGTAATCATCGAGGGAACGGCGCAGGCGTTTGCGGTAGATCAACTGGTCGTCCATCTCCCCCGCCAGCGTCCTGCGCACGTAGTCGCGGACGTAATCCTGGTAAGGGCGGCGCTGAAAAATGCGCTTGTACAATTCCTGCTGAAAGGCCTGGGCCAGCGGTGACCAATCGGTGCGCACGCTTTCAAGGCCTTTGTAGACCATTTCGTCTTCGCCGTTGGCGCGGGTGACCAGCCCGGCGTAACGCTTCTTGCTGCCCTCCTCCGCGCCACGGATGGTCGGCATCAGAAAGCGCTTGAAGTGTGTTTCGAACTGCAGCTCCAGGGCGCTCTGCAGGCCGAACTCGGCGCGCAAGTGCTCGCGCCACCAGTCATTGACGCCCTGCACCAGGGTTTTGCCGATCTGCGCGGCTTCGTCCTGGCCATGGGGGCGCTTGAGCCAGACGAAAGTGGAATCCGTGTCGCCATAAATGACTTCGTAGCCCTGGGCCTCGATGAGTTCACGGGTCTGGCGCATGATCTGGTGGCCACGCATGGTGATCGATGAAGCCAGACGGGTATCGAAGAAACGACACCCGCTGGAGCCCAGGACGCCATAGAAGGCATTCATGATGATCTTCAGCGCCTGAGACAGTGGCCCATTGCGCTCCCGCTTGGCGGCTTCGCGCCCCTGCGCCACGCGCTCGACGATGGCAGGCAGGCAATGCCGGGTCCGGGAAAAACGGCCGCCGCGAAATCCGGCGACCGATTCACTGTCGTCGGGGTGCTTCAAGCCTTCGATCAATCCAACCGGGTCGATCAGAAAACTGCGGATGATCGAGGGATACAGGCTCTTGTAATCCAGCACCAGCACCGATTCGTAGAGGCCGGGGCGAGAGTCCATGACAAAGCCGCCGGGGCTCGCTTCGGGCATGCGCTCGCCGAGGTTGGGGGCGACGAAGCCCTGACGGTGCATCAGCGGCAGGTACAGATGCTCGAAGGCAGCGACCGAGCCGCCGCTGCGGTCGGCGGGCAATCCGGTCACCGTGGCCCGTTCGAGCAGGAACGTGAGCAGTTCGGTCTTTTCGAAAATCCGGGTGACCAGCTCGCAATCCTTGAGGTTGTAGCGGGCCAACGCAGGCTTGTCCTCAGCGAACATGCGGTTGATTTCGTCCATGCGCTGGTAGGGGTTGTCGATTGCCTTGCCCTCGCCCAACAGCGTCTGGGAGACGTTTTCCAGGCTGAACGAAGGAAAACTCCAGGTCGCCGAGCGTAGCGCCTCGATGCCGTCGATGATCAACCGTCCCGCCGCCGAGGCGAAGTAATGATGGGCCTGACCGTGCTCCCGCCAGCCCATGGCCTCGCCATCACGCCCCAGGCGCAGCGGCACATTGAGGCGTCGGGAATGTTCATGCAGCACCCGCAGATCGAACTGCACCACATTCCAGCCGATGATTGCGTCGGGATCATGCCGTGCCATCCAGCCGTTGAGGCGCTCTAGCAGCGCGGCTCGGCTGTCGCAGTATTCCAGCAAGAAGTCCACGCCCGACGCATCGCCATTGGGCGGGCCGAGCATGTACACCTGACGCTGGCCGCAGCCCTCCACGGCGATGGAGTACAGCTCGCCACGCTCGGTGGTTTCGATGTCCAGTGAGGCCAGTTTCAACTTGGGTCGGTAATCCGGTGCGGGCCTGAGGTGCGCATTGAACCAAACGCCGCTGGCATCCGGTTGACCGCTGAATTGCACGGGTGCGGTGATGAAACGCTCCATCAGGTAGCGCTCGGGAGGCCGTACATCGGCTTCGTACACGTCCACACTGGCCTTGCGCAGTTCCTTTTCCAGGTTCATCAATTGCCGGTGCTGCCGGGTGTAGAGCCCCAGCACCGGCCGATGGCGGAAATCACACAGTTCCAGCGGCTTGAGTTCGACGTGGCGTTCCTGGCGCAGCACGGCTTCGGCCCGCTCGCGATGCACCGCTGGAATGAACGCCGTCGATGTCTGCGGCGGCAGACGCAGGTGGCGTGGCCCATCGTCGGTGGCCAGCCAGAAGTCGACCTCGGTCCCTGCCTCCGTGTCACGCCAATGTCGGGTCAGGACAAAGCCCTGCTGCACATCCACTGCTACCGCCTTGAAGAAACCGATGAATAAGCCGTGATTCTACGGGATCGGCACGCAAATGCGCGTCCGGTCTCCCTGCGTTCACCGGGCAAACGGACGGACGCCATCGCGGGTCCTGCTGGGAAAAAACCTGGCGATACTGAATTTTTTTGTATCCCTTCGTATCTGAACCAAGAGCGATGCCATCACACCGACAGCATCGACGTCCTGCGATACCGATCAGCAATCGAGTGACCCGAATGAAATCAGGCAAGAAAAAAGTCCAGCCCATTGGGCTCAAAGACATCACCATCGTCGACGATGCAAAGATGCGCAAGGCGATCACCGCCGCAGCATTGGGCAACGCTATGGAGTGGTTCGACTTCGGCGTGTACGGCTTCGTCGCCTACGTGCTGGGCAAAGTGTTTTTCCCCGACGCAAGCCCCGGCGTGCAGATGATTGCAGCCTTGGCCACCTTTTCGGTGCCGTTCCTGATTCGGCCGCTGGGGGGCGTATTCTTCGGTGCGCTAGGGGACAGGTACGGTCGCCAGAAAGTCCTGGCGGCCACCATTGTGATCATGTCGTTGAGCACCACCGCCATCGGCCTGATTCCCTCCTACGCGTCCATCGGGATCTGGGCGCCCATCCTCTTGCTGTTGGCGAAAATGGCCCAGGGCTTTTCGGTCGGCGGCGAATACACCGGTGCCTCGATCTTCGTTGCCGAATACGCCCCCGACCGTAAACGCGGGTTCCTCGGCAGTTGGCTGGACTTCGGTTCCATCGCCGGTTTCGTTCTGGGCGCGGGCGTCGTGGTGCTGATCTCGGCTGTCATCGGCGAGGACCAGTTCCAGGAATGGGGCTGGCGTCTGCCGTTCTTCCTGGCGTTGCCGCTGGGCATGCTGGGGCTTTACCTGCGCAACGCCCTTGAAGAAACGCCTGCGTTTCAACAGCACGTCGACAAGCTGGAACAAGGCGATCGGGAAGGTCTGTCCGGTGGCCCGAAAGTGTCGTTCAAGGAGGTCGCGACCCAACACTGGCGCAGCCTGGTGACCTGCATCGGGATCGTGGTGGCAACCAACGTCACCTATTACATGCTGCTCACCTACATGCCGAGCTACCTCTCGCACAACCTGCATTACAGCGAGAACCATGGGGTGCTGATCATTATTGCGATCATGGTCGGCATGTTGTTCGTTCAACCCCTGATCGGCTTCCTCAGCGACAAGATCGGCCGCAAGCCTTTCATTATCGTGGGCAGCATCGCGCTGTTCGTTCTGTCGATCCCGGCGTTCATGCTGATCATCAGTGGCAAGATCGCTTTGATCTTCGCGGGCCTGTTGATCCTCGCCGTGGTGCTCAACTTCTTCATCGGCGTGATGGCCTCCACCCTTCCTGCGATGTTTCCCACCCACATTCGCTACAGCGCGCTGGCCAGCGCATTCAACGTGTCGGTATTGATCGCTGGCCTGACCCCGACGGCCGCGGCGTGGCTGGTGGAAAGCACCGATAACCTGTACATGCCAGCGTATTACCTGATGGTCATCGCGGTCATCGGCCTGGTCACGGGTGTCACCATGAAAGAAACCGCTAACCGACCGCTGCGGGGTGCCGCGCCTGCGGCTTCGGATATCCAGGAGGCGCGAGAACTGCTGCAAGAGCACCATGACAACATCGAGCAGAAGATCGAAGACATCGACGCGCAAATCGCCGAACTGGAGGCCAAGCGCAAGGAACTGGCACAGCAGCATCCTCGCATCGACTGATGCCCTCTCGTGCCCCTGCCCAGGGGCACGCCCCTTCAGAAGCGGCGGACGGGGGGCCCATTCGTAGCGGCCAAGCGATCGACTACAAATGCGCGCGTCTGCCCCGCCGTAAAAAAGCAGCGCAGTCAGCCGGTTTTTTTTATCATGCCGTCCTCCCCGCACGATGAGACTGCCATGACCGCCCCCGTTTTTCGCACCGCCACCCTGGCCGATGTCGAGCGCTGCTTCGAGATCGAAACCACGGCCTATGAGGGTGATGAAGCCGCCACCCGTGAGAAGATCGCGATCCGCATCGCCCAATACCCGGAAGGTTTTCTGATCATGGAGCTGGCCGGGCAGATCATCGGCTTCATCAATTGTGGCTGCGCCCATCAAGTAGTGATGTCCGATGAAGCGTTCAAGGAGTTGGTCGGTCATGACAGTGCGGCGCCGAACGCGGTCATCATGTCCGTGGTGATCGACCCAGCCCATCAAGGCAAAGGCTACGCCAGCCTGATGATGCGCACCTTCGTCGAGCGCCTGCGTGCGCTGGGCAAACGCACGATCCACCTGATGTGCAAGGAACGGCACGTCGAGCTGTATGCGCGCATGGGCTACCAGTACGTGAAACCTTCCGAATCGGACCATGGCGGCATGGCCTGGCATGAAATGGTCATGACGCTGTAGACCCTTCAGTTTCCTGACGTGCTGCCTACGCCGAGCATGTCGCTGATCCACCGCACTTCCCTTTCGATGGCGTCCACTTTCTCGCCGGGCACCGGCCGCCGGGCGCGAGCGAAATCGGCCAGCGTTCGTTGCCGGCCTTCGAGCAGGCGCTGCCACTTGAGCAGAAATGCCGCGGGGCGGGATTGCAGCAAAAGCGGGCCGAAATACAACGCTTCGGGGCTGTAGCGAACGGGCCCGGTGCGCTCGGCGACGATGATTTCGTAATCGAAACGGTTTTCCCGCAAGACCTCTTCGTGAAGAATGCGGTAGCAGTTATCCATCAGCCATTGGCGCAGGGGCTGCTCGCCGCCATTGGGTTGCAGAATCAGGCGCTCCTGGCCGGTCAGCCGCTCGTGGTCGCGGTCGAGGATGTCGCGAATGGTTTCGCCGCCCATCCCGCACAGGCTGACGGCGGTGATACCGTCACCCGGTTCAATGGCGGCCAGTCCATCGGCCAGACGCACCCGGACGGTCCCTTCCAGGCCGTTATCACGCACGGTCCGCAGGGCGGCAGCGAAAGGCGTCTGCGCTACCTCCCCCGCCACGGCAGCTTCGATGAGCCCGCGACGCTTCAAGGCCACCGGCAGATACGCATGGTCGGAGCCAATGTCGGCGAGGCGCGCGCCCCTTGGCACGCACTGCGCAACGCGCTCGAGGCGGGCGGACAATAGCTGTTCGTTCATGGGCATATTCCTGGAGGGGTCGATCCTGACCCTTTACTCAACTTTTACGGAACGCAGACGTTCCTTTACAGCGATTCGGGGTTTCATGACTCCATGGCGAACCCAATACCTCGCCTGAGGAGACACCATGATTTCTAAGATGACAAAAGCCCTGATCCTGTCCGGTTGCCTGGTCGCTGCGGGTGCCGCATCGGCCGCCGATCGCGACGTCGTCGTGCCGGTCATCGCCGGGGCCGCAGTGGGTGCGGTATTGGCCACGGTGATCAGCGGCTCGGGCCATGATCACCACCGCCCCGATTATCGGGATTATCGGCCTCGCCCGCGTTACCAGCCGGTGTATCAGCCGGTGGCCTACGTGCCCGTCGCGCCACGCCGGTTCGCACCGCCACCCCCTCCGCCGCCACACGCCTGGCACCCGCGGGGCCATGACTATCACGTCGACTACCGCAGGGACAATCGCTGGTAGACGCCCACAAAAAAGGCCAGCTATTTAGCTGGCCTTTTCCGTCTTCTATGTGGCTCCACGACCTGGACTCGAACCAGGGACCCAGTGATTAACAGTCACTTGCTCTACCAACTGAGCTATCGCGGAATGCGAGCTATCTTACTGATTGAAAAAGGGAAGTCAAGCAACCGGTCGAAAAAAATCGAAGGACGCCCTGACACAGGATCGAGGCGTCCACTGATCAGCGACGATCCAGCCACACCGTCTGGGCGTTGCAGAACTCACGAATGCCAAAATGCGACAGTTCGCGGCCAAAACCGCTTTTCTTCACGCCGCCAATCGGCACCCGTGCGTCGGACGCGGTGTAGCCGTTGATGAATACGCCACCGGTTTCCAGCCGAGCCGCGATGTCGCGCGCCTTGGTCACGTCAGCGCTCCAGACGCTGCCTGCCAGGCCGAATTCGCTGTCGTTGGCCAAGGCCACCGCGTGGTCGGCGTCGCGGGCGGCAATCAGCGAGGCCACCGGGCCGAACAGCTCTTCCTTGAAAGAGGTCATGCCCGGGCGTACGTTCGCCAGGACAGTGGGCGCGTAGTAGTTGCCTTTTCCTGGCAGCTTCTCGCCGCCGAGCAACAGCGTCGCGCCCTCCTCCAGGGTCTTGAGGACCTGGCCGTGCAACTCGTCGCGCAAGTCGTATCGGGCCATCGGGCCGATATAGTGCGCTTCATCCAAAGGGTCACCAACCTTGAGTGCGTTGACCGCCGCAACGAACTTCTCGGTGAACACCGGCAACACGCTTTCTTCCACGATGATGCGCTTGGCCGCGACGCAGATCTGGCCGCTGTTTTGGTAGCGACCGACAGTGGCCGCCTTCACCGCCTCGTCCAGATCGGCGTCGGCCAGCACGATGAACGGGTCGGAGCCGCCCAGCTCCAGCACACACTTCTTCAACGCAGCGCCGGCCTGTGCGGCAATGGCAGCGCCCGCCCGGACGCTGCCCGTTACCGCTACCGCAGCGATGCGCGGATCGGCAATGGCGCTGGACACGCCTTCGTTGCCGACGTTGATCACTTCAAACACGCCCTCGGGGAGCCCGGCTTCAGCCCAGGCCTCGCGCAGCAGGTAGGCGCTGCCCATGACGTTGGGGGCGTGCTTGAGCACGTAGGTGTTGCCCGCAAGGATCATCGGAATCGCGCTGCGCATGACTTGCCAGATGGGGAAATTCCACGGCATGACCGCCAGAATCGGCCCCAGTGGCAGGTAGTCGATGTAAGCCTTGTCGTTTTCCACCGGGGTCTTTTCAGGGGCCAGCATGGCGGGGCCATGCTCGGCGTACCACTCGCAGGTCACGGCGGTCTTTTCCACTTCGGCGCGCGCCTGGGCAATAGGCTTGCCCATTTCCGCCGTCATCATCCGCGCCAGGGCGTCGGCCTTGTGACGCAGCACCTGGGCGATGGCGCGCAGTTGTGCGGCGCGTGTGCTGACCGGTTGCCTGCGCCACTGACTGAAACCGGCCGCAGCGCGCGCCAGCGAGCGTTCCAGATCGGCAGCCTGCTCGAAAGGGTATTCAGCGAACACCTCACCGGTGGCCGGGTTCAGGGAGATGGCATGGGTCGACGATGCGTGTACGGACATGGCGATAGCCTCCAATAAGGGTTGATCTTCAACCGCGAGCGGCTGCCCGTTGCTGAAGTCCTGGCGCCACGATAGGCTCTGGAAGAATTTTCCGATAATGAATAATTATCAAAAATACATTCTCTAAAAGAGAAAGAAGGCAATCTCCCGTGGACCTGACACAACTCGAACTGTTCAAAGCCATCGCCGAGGAAGGCAGCATCACCGCCGCCGCCCAGCGCCTGCACCGCGTGCCCTCGAACCTGACCACCCGCATCAAGCAACTCGAGCAGGAACTGGGGGTCGACCTGTTCATCCGTGAAAAGCTGCGGCTGCGCCTGTCCGCCACTGGCAGGACCTTTCTGGAATACACCCGGCGCATTCTGGAGCTGGTCGAGGAAGCCAGACAGGCGACGTCCGGCTCCGAACCCCAAGGCGTGTTTTCCCTCGGATCAATGGAAAGCACGGCGGCAGTGCGGATTCCTTCGCTGCTGGCGGCCTTTCACCAACGCTACCCCAAGGTCGAGCTGGACCTGTCCACCGGCCCGTCAGGCGACATGATCGATGGCGTGCTGTCCGGCCGGCTCAGTGCCGCGTTCGTCGATGGCCCCCTGCGCCATCCTGATCTGGAAGGGATCGAGTTATTCGAAGAAGAGATGTTGTTGATCACCGCCGCCAGCCACATGCCGGTAACCCGTGCTCAGGATGTCAGCAGCAAGACGGTCTACGCCTTTCGCCAGAACTGCTCATACCGCCGGCACTTCGAGGCGTGGTTCAAGGCGGACATGGCGACGCCGGGCAAGATTTTCGAGATGGAGTCCTACCATGGAATGCTGGCCTGCGTGACGGCGGGCGCCGGGGTGGCGATGGTGCCGCGCAGCATGCTGGAAAGCATGCCGGGCAGTCGTAACGTCAATGCGTATCCTCTGAACGAAGAATTCCGCTACCTCAACATTTGGTTGACGTGGCGCCGCGGTGTTCGCTCGCCTGCGCTCAATGCCTTTATCGACCTGGTACAAGGCGCCGTCGGCACGGCGCCTGTTGGCCGGACGCCCTCGTTACACGCAAATCAAGCGCAGTTGTAACGCAGCCAGACCGCGCCGCCTTCCTGCACTTCGGCGCTGGTAAGTTTCAGGTGTGCGGCCTGCTGCCACGCCTGGGGCGAGACTTCGAAGGAAGCCGGATGCTCGCCACGGCCATCGATGAGCGGCAACACCAATACGCTGACCTCATCCACCAGACCGGCGTTGACGAAGGATCCGCTGACATGCGGCCCGCCTTCCACGATAAAGCGCTGGCAGCCCAGTTCCTCGCTCAAGCGTTCCACTGCCTGGGCGAGATCGATCGTCTGCTTGCCCGCGAACACGTAGGACACCCCCACCGATTGCAAGTACGCCAGGTAATCGTCCGCGACCGCCTCCGTCAGAACCTCCACGACATGGGAGCCCAGCGCCTCGTTGGACTTCCAGGCCACCTTGCCCTGTGGATCGATCGAGATCGCGTAGGTCTCGGCATTACGCTCGACAATGTGCGACGTGCGTGGAATCGGTGAGCTGGCCAGGCCGGTGGGGTAGCCTTCATCGTGGGCGATTTCCTGCATGGTCACGCGGCCGCAGATCCAGGCATCGAATTCGAACGTTTGCGCCAGGCGCTCGTAGAGGTCGCCCGCGGCCTTTTTGAAGGCACGGTCCCAGCCGTCAGTGAGGGCGTGACCGTCCAGTGAGGACATCATGTGGCAGATGACATAGGGCTTCATGGAACACTCCAGGCTGTATGAGACTCTGTCAAACGACCTGCCGCGAAAACGGTTAGTTCAGCCTTTCACGATCAGCGCCCACCCTTCACGTCGAACGCCGTACCGCCACGCATTTGATCTCTACCAACAGCCCCGGGCGAGCCAGCTCGCTCACGCCGATGCATGTCCACGCACACAGGCCGCGCGGAAAAACTCGGTCCTTCACCGCGCGGAAGACTGCCATGTGCTCGGACATGTTCACGTGATAGGTGGTCATGTCGACCACGTCAGCGAAGGTGCAACCACCCGCTTCCAACACTTGCCGCAGGTTGTCCCACGCAGCGAGAAACTGGCGTTCGGGGTCCTGGATCACCTCAAGGTCCGCGGTGCGGCCGACCTGACCCGCGCAATAAAGCGTGTCGCCCACCATGACGGCCGGGGCGTAACCGGCGCGGTCCGCGATAATTTGCTGAAAGGGAGGAGTGATAATCGTGCGGTCCGACATCGGGGGCTGTCCGGGGTGAAAACTGCGAATCTAGCACCTTCGGCCCGCACTGGCCCGGAAAACGGCAACGCCCTCGGCAGATGTTGTGCTGCAGAGGGCGCTGTTCAGTTGCACTGGCGACGCGCTTATTTGGTCAGACGGTCATAATCCATTTCACCGGCCACTTCCCGGAAATTCATGTGGTCCAGTTTTTTACTCTGCTCGGCCAGACGCGCGGCACCGGCCCTGTCGGCTCCGTCGGACGCCAAACCGCGTTCAGGCTGACCATTCGCGGCCACGGCGTTTGCACCCACATGATCCGCACCATCGGCGGCTACACGATTGGCACCCACGCGATCCGCACCATCGGCCGCGACGCGGTTGGCGCCCACGCGGTCCGCTCCATCGGCAGCTACCGAATTTGCCCCCACATGATCGGCGCCGTCCGCTGCCACACGGTTGGCACCGACACGATCAGCGCCATCGGCCGCTACACGGTTGGCGCCGACACGATCAGCGCCATCGGCCGCTACACGGTTGGCGCCCACGCGATCCGCTCCATCGGCGGCTACCGAATTTGCGCCCACATGATCGGCGCCGTCCGCTGCCACACGGTTGGCACCGACGCGATCCGCACCATCTGCCGCTACACGGTTGGCACCCACGCGATCGGCACCATCGGCCGCTACACGGTTGGCGCCCACGCGATCCGCTCCATCGGCGGCTACCGAATTTGCGCCCACATGATCGGCGCCGTCCGCTGCCACACGGTTGGCACCGACGCGATCCGCTCCATCGGCCGCTACACGGTTGGCGCCCACGCGATCCGCACCATCGGCGGCTACGCGATTGGCACCCACGCGATCCGCTCCATCCGCGGCTACCGAATTAGCACCCACATGATCAGCGCCGTCCGCTGCCACCCGAGTGGCACCGACACGATCAGCGCCATCGGCCGCTACACGGTTGGCGCCTACACGATCCGAACCATCGGACGCTGTCGCATTGGCGCCGACATGATCGGCGCCGTCGGAGGCGGTCCTGTTGGGCCCGACTTTCTCAGAGCCGTATTCGGCGACCGTTTTGCTGTCATTGACGTCGGACGCTGCAAAAGCAACGGATACACCCACTGCCAGCACGGAAACCGTGAGGCCCACTATCAATCGTCTTTTCATAACCGATGCTCCAGATGTCATGTCGGTCGGTACGAGCCCACGGCCCGATAGTTGCCTGACTCGACAATAAAACGATGCACTTGAACTCAATAATCAGGTGTTTTTTTGCAACTAACGAACTCGGCCAGAACAGCCGGTGGTCGATCACGATCAATGCACTGGCCTGATAGGCTTGTGCCCACACTTGCTCAGGGTAGAACCCTTTCTCCAGGCGTGCCCGGCAATTCCAGGTTGTCCGCCGAATGGGGTTTCATACCTTACCGAAAGATTCGAGCGAAACCCCGCCCATTAGTTCGTCGGAACGCAATAAAAGCACAATTGTGCAAGTTGCCGCCGCTGCAACTTCGAAAAACGCCATTGACGATTCAGTAATAATGCAACGCTCGACATGCCTCAATTAAGTGCACGCCGTGTTAAACCGGTAATAACCGGACGAGCAAGATGCGTTAACCGATTGATTTGCCGATACTTGGGACAGTGCATGTTGAAACGACGAACAGGCTGAAGCCGCAACAATGAAGAAGCCCAAGCCACTGCTTGTGCCATCAGCGGCTTGGGCGGGGTGTGGGACCGCTGCCGGGTGCGGCAGCGGTTAAGATCAGGCTGGCAGTTGGCCCTGGCCGCTTTCGATGATCTTGGCAAAATTCATCACGTTGTCTACATAGTTGGGATCGCCCACCCCACCCACGTTGGCAAGGTCACCCTTGACCACTTTGTCCGGCCCTGAGTTATAGGCGCGCAGTGCCGAGCCCCAGTCGCCGAAGGCCTGGTGCTGGTCACGCATGTACAGCGCGCCCGCCATGATGTTGTCGTGGACATTGTTCACGTCAGCATTGCCCAACAAATCGGGGTTTTCCTTTTTGAGCCCAGCGAAGGTGTCAGCGTTGACTTGCATCAGGCCCGCGTCGGTCTTGCCGTTGACGTTGGTGGTGTCCTGTCCTAGCTGACCGCGAGACTCAGCCCAGATCTGGCCCGCAAGAATGTTGGCAGGGACACCGGTGGCGTTGGAGGCGTCCATGATGTCGCTGCGATAGGGCTCCAGCTGTTTGGGCAAGTGCAGATCGCCCGACCCGCTCACAGCGGTATCGTCCGTGACGCCGCGAGCTGCGTTGCT